>JAKUTK010000077.1:0-9294 GCA_022448005.1 Pseudomonas sp. | reverse complement strand
GCACACGCAATTCGCGTCAGGCATTGCCCAGCACAGTTTGGCGGCGCTCGGAAAATGCTTCCTGGCCAAGCCACAGACTGTTTCGGCAAGATTTGGCTTCTGCCATGCTGATGCTTTATGCAGTAACCGCCTGGTTTATCTCTGAAACTAGTGACTCAAATATGCCCATGGCTGGGCAATATTCTAAAAATCATCTTAAATAAGCCAGACGAAAAAAAGCCCCGCCGAAGCGGGGCTTTTATTTCAGGCGTCTTAAGAGACTTGAACCTGATCAGCCTGCATTCCTTTCTGGCCCTTAGTGGCCATGAAAGAAACTGCTTGGCCTTCGCTCAGGCTTTTGAAACCTGCGCTTTCGATTGAACGATAATGAACGAACAGGTCTTCGCTGCCGTCGGTCGGCGTAATAAAGCCGAAACCTTTTTCATCGTTGAACCATTTAACTGTGCCATTTTGACGAGTAGACATGAGTATCTCCCAGGTGTTTTAAGGCTTCAGCGCTGACTTGTTCGGCGCCGAGACTGAGAAGCGAGAAGCAAAACGAACCGAGGAGATGAAACAGAGAAACATCATGCCGGGTGTCGAAGTGTTAATTGCGAAGCAGTGACCCTGAATATACGCACATAAAAAGATATGTACAGCATTGTTTGCCTTAAGGCTGTTTCAAGAAGGTGACTGCTGAACATCTGAAAAAATTGAGTTAGCCAGTTATTTCCGTTAGTTACAGTCACATATCTCGCCGTTTTCATAAGATTAAATGTTGTGAAATTTCGCCGAAACTTTATGGGTCGTTTATCGCTCGGCTGGCAGCCAGTTCGTGCCTGCATTGAGAGATTACGGTCTGACATTAGCCCTGTCTCCATGACCCGTGCGGCGATAGCGCAGAAGCGACAGCGCTACGTCAACGCATCAAGCGCATCGCCCTAGCGCTTGTCTTGAGTCAGCGCTGAAAGAGGCTCCCGACGATGCGCTTATCCTGCCTTATGGCGAAAGGCTTACAAGGATCCCAGTCCTTTGCTCTTCAGCTTGCCCGGGCGGATGATTAATCTATGCCCAGCTCTGAAGCGCAGGACGCGCTCAGGATCAAGGAAGATCGACCATCGCCAGGACGGCACCCGGAAGGATTCGGATGGTCAGGAAAAACCCGCTTCGGCGGGTTTTTTGTTGCCCATGGAAAACCGCCGGGAATGCCATAACGTTCCGGCAACCGCGGTACGTGCTGCCACGGCAGCCTAGCGCCTCACCGCGGCAGGCTGTCGCGCTCACTTACCGCGACGATCTGTTTGATCAGCCATTGCAGGGCAGCATCCCGTTCACGTTGCGCAACGCTGACGATATCCAGCTGGAAGCTACCGAGATCGAAGGGCAGGTCAAACAGCTGGATCGGTAGCATCTCCGCGAAATAGCGTGCCAGCTGCGTCGGCAGCACCGCGGCCAGATCGCTACGCGCGACGATATGTGCGGCCTGCAGGTAGTTCGGGGTGGTGTAGACCACATCGCGGCTGAGTCCTTGCTCCTCCAGCCATTGATCGACCATGCCGCGCGTCTGTCCGCCGTGAACCCAGAGGTGGCGCAGGCGCAAAAAACCGTCGAGGTCCAGTGTCTTGCCAACCAGCGGATGACCCTTGCGCACCGCAATCTGCAAGGTTTCGCTGGCCCAGCGTCTGGTATGAAATCGGGTCGGCACTTCGACGAAGCGGCCGAGAACCAGATCCAGCTTGCCGTCATCCAGCGCTGCGACCGGCAGGCTTGGGGTCAGATGCTCGATGGCCAGCTGAATCCCTGGTGCCACGCTCGCCAAGCGAGCCATTAGCGCAGGCATACAGACCAGCTCGACGTAATCGGTGACAGCGATGACGAAGCGCTGGCGGCTGGTGCTCGGATCGAAGAAATCCCCGGCATTCAAGGTGTGCTCTATCTGCTGCAACGCATCGCGAATGGGCGCTTCCAGGCTCAGCGCGCGCGGCGTCGGTTGCATGGCGCGGCCAACACGGACCAGCAGCGGATCATCGAGCAGTTCGCGCAGACGATTGAGTGCATTACTGACGGCCGGTTGGCTGAGCGAAAGCCGCTCCGCAGCGCGGGAGACATTGCGTTCGCGTAGCAGGGCGTCCAGCACGCGGAGGAGGTTGAGGTCAAAGTTATAGATATTCATCGGATGAATCTGAAACATCACAAGACTAAATTTCAAAAATAGTAGCGTCTTCGTCTATGGTTGGTCTCCAGTTTTTTCCGCCTTGCGATGAGGACAGCTGCTATGAGCCAAACCGGTTTCGATATCCAGACCGCCGCCGTGATCGGCGCGGGCACCATGGGCCGCGGTATCGTCATGAGCCTGGCCAGCGCCGGTGTGCAGGTGCTGTGGCTGGACAACAATCCCGAGATGCTCGACCAGGCGTTGGGCGTCGTGGCCGACACCTACGCGCATAACGTCCGCCAGGGTCGCATCGACGAAGCTCAAGCGGCCGCACGACGAGCCTGCATCAGCAAGGCGGCGGATTACCAGGCGCTGGCGGATGTGGATCTGGTGATCGAGGCGGTGTACGAGAACCTCGAACTCAAGCAGAAGATCTTCCGCGAGTTGGACGGCATCGTGAAACCGACCGGTATCCTCGCCAGCAACACCTCGGCGCTGGATATCGACGCCATCGCCGCCGTCACCGGACGCCCGGAGCAGGTGGTGGGGCTGCACTTCTTCAGCCCGGCGCACATCATGAAACTGCTGGAGATCGTCCGCGGCGCGAAGACCTCCAAAGCCGTGCTCGACGCCTCCACCGAACTGGGCAAGCGCATCGGCAAGGTCAGCGTGATCGCTGGCAACTGCCCGGGCTTTATCGGCAACCGCATGCTCGCCACCTACGTCCGTGAGGCGCGGGTGATGCTGCTCGAAGGTGCCTATCCGCATCAGGTCGACGCCGCATTGCAGGGCTTCGGTTTCGCTATGGGGCCGTTCCGCATGTACGACGTAGTCGGCATCGACCTGGAATGGCGTTCGCGCGAATTGGCCGGCAAGGGCCAGGATGAGCCTGAGGTGCAGATCGACAACCGCCTCTGCGAGCTCGGCCGCTTCGGCCAGAAATCGCGCATGGGCTACTACCGCTACGCCGAGGGCAGCCGCCAGGCCGAGCACGACCCGGAGGTGAATGCGCTGGTACAGCGTGAGTCCGAGCGGCTCGGCTATGGGCGTCGCGAGATTGGCAGCGAGGAAATTCTCGAGCGCTGCCTGCTGGCGCTGGTCAACGAAGGCGCGAAGATTCTTGAAGAAGGCATGGCTGAGTCCAGCGCTGATATCGACACCGTTTACCTCTACGGCTATGGCTTCCCGGCTGAAGTCGGCGGGCCGATGACTTGGGCTGATCGTCAAGGCCTGCCGGCCATTCGTGACCGGTTGAATGCACTGGCCGAGCGCCACGGCGAGCACTGGAAGCCGGCTGAGCTGATCGACAGCCTGGCCACGCTCGGCAGCAGCTTCGCTGACTACAAAAAGGAAGCGTGAGCATGGAATACAAAGCACCCCTGCGTGACATGCGCTTCGTGCTGCACGAGCTGTTCGACGCCAGTACTCATTGCGAGCTGCTGGGCAACGGCCTGGACCGCGAACTGATCGATGGCGTGTTGGAAGAGGCAGCGCGCTACACCGGCGGCGAGATCGCGCCGCTCAATCGCAACAGCGACGAAGAAGGCGTGACTCTGGAAAACGGCGAAGTGCGCACGCCCCAGGGCTTCGTCGAGGCGTACAGGCAGTACGTCGATAACGGCTGGGCGAGCATGACCGGGCCGACCGAGTACGGTGGCCAGGGCTTCCCGCAGCTGGTCGCCTGTAACTTCCACGAAATGCTGATGGGCGCTTCGCTGTCGTTCCGCATCTACTCGGGCCTCACCGAAGGCGCGGTGCTGGCGCTGTACAAGCACGGCAGCGATGAGCTGAAGAACGCCTATCTGGAAAAACTGGTCAGCGGCAGCTGGAGCGGCACCATGTGCCTCACCGAGCCGCAGGCCGGCACCGATCTTGCGCTGCTGCGCACCAAGGCCGAACCCCAGGCGGACGGCAGCTACAAGGTCAGCGGCAGCAAGATATTCATTTCCGGCGGCGAGCACGACATGAGCGAGAACATCGTGCATCTGGTGCTGGCGCGCCTGCCGGATGCGGCGGCCGGTGTGAAAGGGATCAGCCTGCTGCTGGTGCCCAAGTTCATCGCCAAGGCCGATGGTACGCCGGGCGAGCGCAACGCGCTGTCCTGCGGTGCGATCGAGCACAAGATGGGCATCAAGGGCGCCGCCACCTGCGTGATGAACTTCGACGGCGCCACCGGCTGGGTCGTCGGCGAGCCGAACCAGGGCCTGGCGTGCATGTTCACCATGATGAACGACGCGCGGTTCCAGGTCGGTTTGCAGGGCCTGGGCATCGCCGAGCAGGCCTATCAGGGCTCGCTGGCCTATGCTCGTGAGCGTTTGCAATCGCGTGGACTGGCTGGCGCGCAGCACCCGGACAAGGTGGCTGATCCGATCATCGTTCACCCGGACGTGCGGCGCATGCTGCTGACACAGAAGACGCTGGTCGAAGGCAGCCGGATGTTGGCGGCGTATTGCGCCCGGCAGCTGGACCTTGAACACGGCCATCCTGAACCGAGCTACCGCAAGGCCGCAAGCAAGCGCGCGGCGTTGCTGATTCCTATCGTCAAAGCCTTCTTCACCGACATGGGCCAGGAGGTTGCGAGCCTCGGCGTGCAGGTCTACGGCGGCCACGGGTATATCCGCGAATGGGGCATGGAACAGCTGATGCGCGACAGCCGCATCACTCAGCTGTACGAGGGGACCAACGGCATCCAGGCGCTCGACTATATCCGCCGCAAGTTGCTCGGCGATGGCGGCACTGAACTGTCAGCGCTGCAGGCCGATTTCAGCGAGATTTGCGACCAGCAGGTTGATCGGCCAGCACTGCATGATATGGCCAGCAAGGTGCAGGTGCGGATTGGGGAGTGGCGCGAGCTGAGCGCCGAGATCATCGCTGCGACCGGTCGTGACGCGCAGGAGATCGGCGCGGTGTCGGTAGATTTTCTGCAGTACTCGGCCTATGTCTTGTTGGCGGGCTTGTGGCTGCAGGCCGCGGCGCGCGCGCAGGATGCGCTGGAGCAGGGCAGCGGTGAAGAGGGGTTCTATCAGGCCAAGCTGGCCAGTGCGGATTTCTATCTGCGTCGTGTTTTGCCGCGCGCCAGTGCGCATCGTGAAGCGATCCAGGGCGGTGCCGGGTGCTTGATGGCATTGCCGGAAAGTGATTTTGCGTTTTGATTTGGCGCTGGCAGGAGGTGCTCGATGAGTGTTCCTTGTCCTTATGGCGGGACGCGTAGTTGGTGTTCGCGAGCAAGCTCGTTCCTACAGGAGCAAAGGGGGCGTACCTCATCCGTAGGAGCGAGCTTGCTCGCGAAAAGAACGGCTGAATAGGCCGAAACGTAGTTGCCCCGGGCGCCGATAAGCCTATCCAAAAAGAGGATCCGTCATGCATCCGTTCAGCTTTGCCACAACCGCCCAACTGATTTGTGAGCCCGGCTCGTCGCGCCGGCTGGCCAGCCTCTGCAAGGAGCGCGAGGCGCGTTCCGTATTGGTCGTGACCGATCCCGGGATTACCCGCTTCGGCCTGCTCAACGAGGTGCTTCCCGGTTTCGAGACGGAAGGGTTGAAGGTCGCCGTTAACGATCAGGTCGTCGCAGATCCGCCGGAAGCCATCGTGCTGGCCGCCGTCGAGCAGGCCCGGTCAGCTGGCGCTGATCTGGTGATCGGCTTTGGTGGCGGCAGCTCGATGGATGTCGCCAAGCTGGTTGCCCTCCTGGCACACCCGGACAACACCCAGACCCTGCAGGATATCTACGGTGTCGGTAACGCCAAGGGCAAGCGTTTGCCGTTGATTCAGGTGCCGACCACCGCAGGCACTGGATCCGAGGTCACGCAGATCGCCATCATCACCACCGGCGAGACGACCAAGATGGGCGTGGTTTCGCCCCTGCTGCTGCCGGACCTGGCGCTGCTCGACGCTGACCTTACCCTCGGCTTGCCACCGGCGGTGACGGCCGCCACCGGGATCGACGCCATGGTGCATGCCATCGAGGCCTACACCAGCGCTTTGAAGAAAAACCCGATGTCCGACCTGCTGGCGCGCGAGGCGCTGCGTCTGCTGGCGGCCAACCTCGACGAAGCTGTACACAACGGCAGCAACCGCGAGGCGCGCCAGGCCATGCTGCTCGGTGCCTGCCTGGCCGGGCAGGCCTTCGCCAACGCCCCCGTGGCTGCGGTGCATGCGCTGGCCTATCCGCTGGGCGGCAACTTCCACATTCCGCACGGGCTGTCGAACGCGCTGGTGCTGCCGCAGGTGTTGCGCTTCAACGTCAATGCGGCAACCACCCATTACGGCGAGCTGGCGCCGATCATCCTTGGTGATCGGCTGCGCAAGGATGATCCGTCGACTTATGCCGAGCAGCTGATTGAAGAATTCGAGCAGATGAGTGCACGCGTCGGCCTGCCGACCCGCCTGCGCGACGCTGGCGTGCCGGAAGACATGCTGCCGCAACTGGCGAAGGAGGCGATGCTCCAGCAGCGCCTGCTGGTCAACAATCCACGCGAAGTGACCGAGGCTGATGCCTTGGCCATCTACCGCGCCGCGTACTGACCCTGTTGGTGCACCGCGTCGCCTGCGGTGTGCCGGTTTGCTGAACAAGGACTTCTCGAATGGCCGAACAACCGCAGCACCTGCGCGCCAATTACCGTCACTTCCAGCCGATCACTACGCGCTGGCATGACAACGATATCTATGGCCACGTGAACAACGTCGTCTACTACAGCTATTTCGACAGCGCGGTGAACGCCTATCTGATTGCACGTGGCGGGTTGGATATTCACGAAGCCGAGGTGGTGGGCTTCGTCGTCAGTTCTTCGTGCGACTACTTCGCTTCCATCGCCTTTCCCGATGTGCTGGAAGTCGGGCTGCGGGTCGGCAAGCTTGGCAACAGCTCGGTGCAGTACGAGCTGGCGATCTTCAAGGCAGGCGAAGCGCAGGCCTGTGCGGCAGGGCGCTTCGTGCATGTGTTCGTGGACCGCGCCAGCAACCGGCCGACGCCGATCCCGAGCGGTTTGCGCCAGGCGCTCGAAGCGCTGGTGATGACGGCCGGATAAATCTCAGTCCTGCGGTTAGACAGCTGAACGGCCGAGCTTTTTCGGCCGTTTCACTGTGGATGGTCGCGCCGCGCTACGGAGCGGCTGACTCAGCGGTGATGCTTGTGTTTGTGCTTCCAGTGTCCCTTGGCTTTGCCTGGGTGGCCGTAGTAACGGCGGTCGTCACGGTAGCGACGGTCATTGCGATAGTCGTCATCGTCGCCGTAGGCATTGCCGATCGCGCCGCCGGCACCGCCACCCACGGCTGCACCAATCAGGCCGCCGGTGCTTCCACCGACGCGCTGGCCGATCACGTTACCACCCGCTGCGCCAAGGCCACCACCGATGGCCGCTTCGGTGCGGCTGCGCTTGTCGGCGCCGACCATGCCGCCCGCAGCGCCGCCGACGCCGGCACCGATCGTGGCGCCCGTCGAGCCGCCAAGATGCTCACCGACGACCGAGCCAAGTGCACCGCCCAATGCTCCGCCGACAGCGGCTTCGGTGTTGCTCGCGGCGGCGATACCGCCGTAGGTCAGGCCAAGGGAAAGAACTATCAGCTGCAGGGACTTCATGTACACCTCGATAGCAAAGCCGGCGTGCGGCGAAATTGCCGTCATAGACCGGCTGGTCGGTGCCGGGTTCCACGGGCTGCCATCGGGTTCGCAAAACCTGGACGTGGTTCACATGTAGCTAAATCGTCCGCCCTTTCTCCGCCCGGAAAAGGCTCGTGGAGCCCGACCTCAGCGCCGCGTCAGGGCGTCACTCATTGACTGGTTTCATCGTTTAGCTAACAAGTGGCAGGCCGCTACCGTGCGGCCTGCTGAATACAAATGTTGACGTCTGGGTGCGTTCGACAAAGGAGCGCCTCGTTGATGGAGGCGCTGCCGAGGCGAACTCGATCAGTGAATATGCCGAGCAGCCTGGTACCTGTTGAATGGGTTTGACGCTTGGTGATGGTCCGCGTAGTTGCCGCTCGATTAGAGTTGGATAGTCATCGCTCTCCATGCTCGAAATACGATCAGCCACCCGGTGCGTCGGCCCTGAGCAGAGCCCGACCACCACCTCGTAGGCTGCGCCTTAGCAGATCGAACCGCAGGTACAGCCCTGAGTCGGATATTCTTACAGCACGCCTGCAAGGAAAGTTCGATATGCCTCGTCCTGCACCCCTGAATGCTGCCGCGCCCATCGCCAGTTCGGCGCCGGCCGCCTATAGCTATGCGGAGCTGAATGCCTCGGAAAATACGGGCGACGCGGTGCTGGCCGAGGAGTGCGCGCTGGCCATCGCCTACAATGGCATCAGCCACGCGGTGATGATGGTCTCGCCCAGCGCGCTGGAGGACTTCGTCGTCGGCTTCAGCCTGAGCGGCGAGCTGGTTGGCAGCGTCGACGAGATCTACGACATCCAGCTCAGTCGGCGCGGCGACGCGTTCAGCGCCGAGGTAGAGATCGGCAATCGAGCGTTCTGGGCACTCAAACAACAGCGCCGCAACCTGGCCGGTACCAGCGGTTGCGGTCTGTGTGGGGTGGAGGCGATCGATCAGGCGCTACCGCAATTGACCCCGCTGGCGTCCAGGCCCTTACCGCCGGCCGCGCACCTGCAGGAGCTGCGCGCGCGGATCAACGATGCGCAGCGCCTGGCGCGGCAAAGCGGTGCGCTGCACGCCGCACTGTTTGTCGACGAACATGGCGAGATAGTGCTGTGCCGTGAGGACATCGGCCGGCACAACGCGCTGGACAAGCTGATCGGCGCGCTGCGCCGCGAAGGGCGTGACGGCTGTCGGGGCTTCGCGGTGGTCACCAGCCGCTGCAGCCTGGAGCTGATCCACAAGGCTGTGCGTGCGGGTTTGTCGACGCTGGTCAGCCTTTCAGCACCGACCGATCTCTGCGTGCGCTGGGCGCGCCAGCACCGGCTCAACCTGATCCATCTGCCGCACCACAGCGCGCCGCGGGTCTACAGCCCGGCGCTTACGGCCGAGCGCGCGCATCCCCGCTAACCTTCGGGTTTCCGCCGTTTGCATGCAAACGGCACCCCTAGACGTTTTTGACGCCGCTGTACCAGCACGGCTCTACTCGAGCTCCTGGGCCAGCATGGCGCGGATGCGCGTGGCCAGCAGGTCGATGGTGAAGGGTTTGCTGATCATGTCCATGCCCTTG
>JAKUTK010000076.1 GCA_022448005.1 Pseudomonas sp. | reverse complement strand
GGCTTTTAACCAATTGGTCGTAGGTTCGAATCCTACACGACCCACCATATCGGCTTCTTCGGGAGCGAAGAGAGCTGGAAGTGCCGAAAGGCCTTCCAGCTTTTTTTATGCCTGCGTTTTGGCGAGGCGGCCAAGGTTATCGGTGCCTTGGCCGCAGGTGAGCTTTCAGTGGAGCTTCAGCCGCGGTTCGGTGCTGCGACTGAGCCGATCGCCCAGCATCATCAGTGCCGTGCGGGCAACGCCATACAGCGCGATCTGGTGCATGCGGTAAAGCGAGATGTAGAACATTCTCGCCAGCCAGCCTTCGAGCATCACGTTGCCGGTCAGGTTGCCCATGAGGTTGCCAACGGCCGAGAAGCGCGACAGCGAGATCAGCGAGCCGTAATCGCGATAGCGGTAGGTTGGCAGGTCCTTGCCCTCAAGCCGCCGGGCGATCGATTTGGCGAGCAGTGACGCTTGCTGGTGCGCCGCCTGCGCTCGTGGGGGTACGTTGCGGTCACTGTCCGGTTGCGGACATGCAGCGCAATCGCCGAAGGCGAAGATGTTCTCGTCCCGAGTGGTCTGCAGCGTGGGAAGCACCTGCAGCTGGTTGATTCGATTACTTTCCAGTCCGTCTATCTCTTTCAGAAAGCTTGGCGCCCTGATGCCTGCTGCCCAGACTTTCAAAGTGGCTGGGACGAAGTGGCCATCTTTGGTGTGCAGTCCCTCATCGGTCACTTCACTCACTGCGGCGTCAGTCAGTACGGTGACGCCCAGGTCTCTCAGCGTCTGGTGTACTGGCTGGCTGATCCGTTCCGGCAACGCGGGCAGCACCCGCGGCCCTGCCTCAATAAGTGTGATGTGGACGTTTTCAGGCTTGATACCATTCAGTCCGTAGGCGGCGAGCTCACGCGCGGCGTGGTGAAGCTCGGCGGCAAGCTCGACGCCAGTTGCGCCAGCGCCAACGATAGCCATGTTGATGGTGCCCTGGTGGCCTTCGCTGGCGTGGGCGCGCATGTAGTGGCTCAACAGTAGGCGGTGGAAGCGCTCCGCTTGTTCGCGAGTGTCGAGAAAGATGCAATGTTCGGCGGCGCCCTTGGTGCCGAAATCGTTGGTCGTGCTGCCAACCGCGATTACAAGCGTGTCGTAGCTCAGTGTGCGAGCCGGCACCAGTTCAACCCCGTGGTCGTCGAATGAGGCGGCAAGGTGAACGCATTTGCGCTCACGCTCCAGGCCGCTCATGCGGCCCATCTGGAATTCGAAGTGGTTCCACTTTGCCTGCGCCACATAGTTGAGCTCGTCAGCCGACGAATTCAGCGAGCCAGCGGCCACTTCATGCAGCAATGGCTTCCAGATGTGTGTCAGGTTGGCGTCGATCAGTGTAATGCGGGCCTTGCCGCGCTTGCCCAGTGTTCTACCCAGGCGGGTGGCAAGCTCCAGGCCGCCGGCGCCGCCGCCGACGATTACGATGCGATGTGTCATGGAATGAACTCATAAGGCTTTGCGGGATTCGGTTTGGCGCCTTGGTGGTAACCATGTCAGTCACAGGACCAGGCGACTCAGGAGGCGGCTCAGCAGGCCCAAGCCGAGCACCGTTACCAGGACCAGCACAAGGAGCAGCCAGGGGCGGAAGGGCCGGCGCTCGACTTGATGCTGAGGTGCGTTGAGGTAGTGGTCAACGCGCTCCTGGTCTTCGGGTTTTAGGCGGCTGGGCATACGCACCTCGAATGGGGGATGCAGGCATTCTAGCGGCGCAGGGGCAAAAGCCAAGCAAGACGATGCCTGGGCATCGGCTCTCGGTTGGTAAATTGACAGGAAGGGGAGAGCTACTGACTACAACACTAGGGTGGGGAGCAGCCCCTGGACCCTAGCGGCCGTTGTTGTTTTTCAGGCTCCGAAGATTGCCAATCACCGACTCAAGGGCGCGATCAAACAGCAAGGCGTCGTTTAGCAGGCGTATGGCGCCACGGCGGAACTCTATCGCCAGTCCTGTGCGGGTTTTTTCCAGGACTTTCATACCGGTGCGGTTGACGAAGATGTATTTGCCCGTGGGTTTGATCACCGCAGCAAGCTTGCAGCGGAGCTTGTGCTCTTCGTCTTCCTGGAACTCGACCCAGCTGCCGACTCTCAGGTTATCGACCTGCGTCAGTGCGTCGTCGTTATCGTCCAGGTCTATTTCCGGCTCATGTTCGCGGGTTTCGCCTGGGGCGAGGAGAACAATCTCCTCGTTGACCTCGATCATCGCCTGGTTTGCCGCCTGATTGGCGGATTCTTCGCGCGGTGGCAGCACCAGCTTCTGTTCGCCTGCGGCATCGCCCTGATCGAGCAGTTCGGTGGCTGGAGCGAGATTGGTCGGCTGGTTCAGTTGCTGCAATGTCTGCACATGCAGCGCTTCGAGACGAGTGAAAAAGTCGCTGGTGGAGAAAGGGTCGAACGCCGCGCTGACCAGGCCTTCTCGAAGGTTCTTGAGCAGGCTTGGAACCAGCTTGAGCAGCTGTGCGCGCGACTCGACGTCTTCGTGAGGGGCGACGCTCCAGATTAGGTCGTCCATGGTCGCCAGCGCGGCCTGCCACTGTTCCGACTGGGTGCCATGCTTCAGGCAGGTCAGTAGCAGAACCTTGCTCCACGCCTCTTGCAGCAGACGAACAACCACCTCGGGTAGCGTTTTGCCAAGCAGGCGCTGATTGAGCGCATGTTCAACCTCCTGGCGGGCCATTTCGGCCCTGGCGCGACCTTCCTCGGCGTCCCGCGTGCGCTGCTCCAGCAGCTCGCTCCGGCGTCGCTCGTCACCTGTGAAGGCGAGGAAATCGGCGAGCAGTTCGGAGAAGATGGCAGGATCATCGACGAAATCGTTCAGCAGTCGAGCCACAATCTGCTCGATTTTCTGGTACAGGCCTTCGCGTTGGACTTCGTCCTGATCGGCCCAGCCCATGGCGGCTGAGGCAATCTCGTTGAGCAGACGTCGGGCTGGGTGGCTGCCGCGGCTGAAGAAGGTCTTGTCCAGAACCGCTACTTTCAGGACGGGGATCTGCAGCCTCGCGATCAGTGCCTTGAGCGAGTCTGGAAGGGTGCGGTCGTCGAGGATGAACTCGAACAGCATCGAGACGAGGTTTATAACATCCTCATCGACTTCACCAACAACACGTGACTTGCCGCTCTTGGCGCTGACGCGGTGTAGCAATTGCTCAAGCTGGCCCTGGAGGTCGAATTCATCAACCTGCTGCGGAGCACGTGACTGCAAATGCGAGAGCAACCGCATCAGGTCGTTGCTGGAGATCGGGATGGCGTCGCTGGGCAGGTTGCGGGCAGGTAGCGCACTTCCGCGCAGTTCTGACAGCAAGGCCTGCAGGTTTCCGAATGCTTCCTGCGCGCCGCTGTCGGCGTAAGTGGGTGCATCGCCAAGGCCTGTTCCGGGCCTCGAGGCGCTGCTTCCTGATGTGTTTGGTCGATTCGGCGAACGGCGCGGCTGAGCTGATTGCAGCTCCGGCAGGACGTTAGCCGCGACCAGCACCTGATTGGATTCGGCATAAAGCTGCTCAAGGTCTGTCAGGACGTAGCGCTCAAACAGTTTGAGAATGATCAGCTTGACCTTGATCTCGACGCCCAGGCTTCGGCAGGCTTCGAGAAAGTACTCGCAAAGTTGCTGAGGACCCAGTGGATTGTTCTTGTCGTCCAGCTTCTTGCTTACCAGCACATTTATACGGGTGGTGAGGTGGCTGAGTGACTGGCTGGTGCGACTCATCACCTTGGCAACCATGGTGTCGATCGCAACGGACTCTTCCAGTTCGTCGTTTTGCACCAGCGCCAGGCTTTCAAAGGAGGCTTCTGGCTCTGCCGGCTTGCCGATCTCGTATTGGTTGAGTTTGGAAAAAGACTCGAAAACCTGCTGCAGGAAGCTGCGCTCGATGCCGCGGCGCTTCATGCGCAGGTCCCGCATCGCTTCAAAGAAGGCGTTCTGTTCGGCGTTGCTCGTAGCGCGGTCGGCTATCTCGAAAAGCGAGTCGTCGGCATTGTCGAATAGCGTCTGCAGAGCCAGGCGCAGTTGCTGGGCGGCTTTGTCTCGCACACTGATGAGTGCGACGGGCAATCTGCCTGCCGCTGAAGTCTGCTTTTGCTCAGGGGCAGCCTTGAGGTGCACCACTTTCGCATCAGTTCGCATTGGAACGCTCCGGTCGCCTGCTTTCAAGGCGCTCAACAACACTTGTCAGGCCGCTGATAGTGAATAGCGGGCAACGGCTAGTAAAGTAGTGGCATATAGCCATTTGCATGGCGCCAATCTATCGTCTGATTATAGGCTTTTCGTTCGGCAAGGAATTCCGAGTTCTGTCTCGGACATGATGCAGCTCACAGATGCTCACCGAAATCCTCTGAACTGCAATAAGCCATGCAAATTATAGGGATAAATCCATATTTTGCTGAGACGTTCCTCTTCCGCTGCGACAGGTCAACGCTCGCCGTATACTTTCGCCCAATTTCATGGGAGCTCTTCGTGACCAATCTCACTCTTGCGGATATTTCCGCCGAAATCGAATCCAATGTTCGCCGCGCACTGGCCGAAGACGTAGGCATCGGTGACATCACCGCGCAATTGATTCCTGCCGAGCGCCTAGCCCAGGCAACGATCATCACGCGAGAGGCGGCCGTTATCAGTGGCACTGCATGGGTCGATGCCGTGTTCCGACAGCTGGACCCGCGGGTGGCCGTGCATTGGCGCGTGGTCGATGGTGAGCGGGTAGACGCCGATCGCGTGCTGTTTCATCTGGAAGGGCCTGCACGTGCGCTACTCAGCGGCGAGCGTGCAGCGCTGAATTTCTTGCAGACGCTGTCGGGGGTTGCGACCCGTTGCCGCCAGTATGCCGACCTAGTCGAAGGCACCGGCGTGCGGCTGCTCGACACCCGCAAGACTATTCCGGGGCTGCGTCTGGCGCAGAAGTATGCCGTCACCTGTGGCGGCTGCCATAACCATCGGGTCGGGTTGTACGACGCTTTTCTGATCAAGGAAAACCACATAGCTGCCTGCGGCGGGATAGCTGAAGCCGTTGCGGCTGCGCATCTCATTGCTCCGGGAAAACCCGTAGAAGTCGAAGTGGAAAGCCTGGAAGAGCTGGAGCAGGCGCTTCGTGCCGGAGTCGATGTCGTGATGCTTGATGAACTGAGCCTGGCTGATATGCGCACCGCGGTAGGCATAACAGCGGGGCGGGCGAGGCTGGAGGCGTCTGGTGGAATTGATGACAGCACACTGCGTGCGATTGCCGAGACCGGTGTGGACTATATTTCCATCGGTGCGTTGACCAAGCATGTGCGGGCGGTTGACCTGTCCATGCGTCTGACGCAGTAGCGCAATAACGAGGCGGCACTAAGTGCCGCCGGTTAGGCTTAGTGTTTGCTTTTCAAACCGAAGTTTTCATGCAGCGTGCCAGGTACATCCGCGTCTTTGGGCGCGTAGTCCTTCGGCGGCTCGGTGAATGTCGGTGAGCTTAGACGCTCGCGTTGGCTGTGGTTTTCCTCGCTGTGCAGCGCCGCGAGCAAGCGCTGGCGAGTCTGCTCGTCGAGCGCCAACTTGTCCGCACCTTCGGACAAGTGATCCTGCATGTCCTGATAGCTGTTGGTCAGCTTGCGCAACAAGCTGGCCGTGGTATTGAAATGGGTGACCACTTCGCTTTGATAGGTATCTAGCCGCTCCTGCAGTTCGTCCACCTGACGTTGCGTGCTATTCGGTGCGCTGTTTCGCGCAATCAGGTAACCAATGACGATGCCGACGATCACGCCGACGATCGGGAGCAACCAGGTCGCGAAGGTCTGTTCCACGAATACTTCCTCTATATAAACGGCTGTGCTGTTCAGCGGCGAAACCTTGCGCTGGCGGTCGGGCAGGGCGACTGTCGGGCCGGGACGCAACTGCTTATGCGCGGGCTGCACCGCCTGATGCGGTGGTTTTTCCACGGCTTGATACGTTAACGTCTCGTTCCTGCCCTGTATACCGCAACGCGATATGCGATCACCACGCAGGTGCAAGCAAGACGAGCCAACCAGCCCCAAGGTCACGGAGTTACCCTGTTGAAACGCGAAAAACCCATTTCTATAGAGGGACCGGCCGGCGCGCTGGAAGGATTGTATTTCGATCAGCCCGAAGCATGCGGACTGGCGCTGATCTGTCATCCCAATCCGGTCAAGGGCGGGACCATGCTGAACAAAGTGGTCTCGACCTTGCAGCGCACCGCCCGCGATGCCGGCTATGCAACGCTGCGTTTCAACTTTCGCGGTGTCGGTGGCAGCGCCGGCAGCCACGACATGAACATGGGCGAGGTTGAAGACGCCGAAGCCGCCTTGGTCTGGCTGCGGTCTCAGTATCCCGAGCTGCCGCTTACCCTGCTGGGCTTCTCTTTTGGAGGCTTCGTTGCGGCTGCGTTGGCCGGCCGTATCGAGGCGCGTGGCGAGTCGCTAGAGCGACTTTTCATGGTGGCGCCCGCTGTATCGCGGCTGTCAAACCTGCCACTGGCCGAACGGTGTGCACTGACCATCATCCAGCCCGACGATGATGAAGTGATCGACCCAGCTACGGTGCATGCGTTCTCAGCCGAGCTTCAGCGCCCCCACGAGTTGTTGAAAGTGGCAGAATGCGGGCACTTTTTCCACGGCAAGCTGGTGGAACTCAAGGACCTGGTTGCGCCGCGGCTGGGCTGATTCCGGCCAGGCCGCGCTGACTGATCGAGAAGACCGAATGAAAACCCGAATCCTCACCGGTATCACTACCACGGGCACACCACACCTGGGCAACTATGCTGGCGCCATCCGGCCGGCCATCGTGGCCAGCCGCGAAGCCAATGCCGACTCCTTCTATTTCCTGGCGGACTACCATGCGCTGATCAAGTGTGACGATCCGCAACGGATCCAGCAGTCGCGTCTTGAGATCGCAGCCACCTGGCTGGCGAGTGGGCTGGATGCGGAGCGCGTAACCTTCTATCGCCAGTCGGACATCCCCGAGATTCCCGAGCTGACCTGGCTGCTGACCTGCGTCGCCGGCAAGGGCCTTTTGAACCGGGCGCACGCCTATAAGGCATCGGTAGACAAGAATGTCGAGAAGGGTGAAGACCCGGACGCCGGGATCACCATGGGTTTGTTCAGCTACCCGGTGCTGATGGCTGCCGATATCCTCATGTTCAACGCACACAAGGTCCCGGTCGGCCGCGATCAGATTCAGCACGTGGAAATGGCCCGAGATATTGGCCAGCGATTCAACCACCTGTTCGGCAATGGCAGGGAGCTGTTCACCGCACCCGAGGCGCTGATTGAAGAAAGCGTCGCGACTCTGCCAGGCCTCGATGGCCGCAAGATGTCGAAGAGCTATGACAACACCATCCCGTTGTTTGGCAGCGCCAAGCAGCTGAAAAGCACCATCGCTCGGATCGTTACCGACTCCCGGCTGCCTGGCGAGCCAAAGGATCCGGACGACTCTCACCTGTTTACTCTGTACCAGGCGTTTGCCACGCCGGCTCAGCTGGCCGAGTTCCGTGGCGAGCTGCTGGGCGGGCTTGCCTGGGGCGAAGCCAAGCAGCGGCTGTTCGAACTGCTGGATAACGAGCTGAGCGAGGCGCGTGAGCGTTACCATGCGCTGATGGCGCGTCCTGGCGAACTGGAAGACATCCTTCAGGCTGGCGCTGCCAAGGCACGCAAGGTGGCGACGCCGTTTCTCGGGGAATTGCGCGAGGCGGTCGGGCTGCGCAACTTCCGCAGCGATGTGACAAGTGCCGCGCCGGCAAAGAAGAAAGGTGGCAAGACTGCCCGCTTCGCCAGTTTCCGTGAGACCGACGGCAGCTTCCGTTTCCGCTTCTTCTCCGCCGATGGCGAGGAGCTGTTGCTGTCCCGCGGATTCAGCGATCCCAAGGCGATTGGCGTCGTCACGCAGCGCCTGGTCGCGCAAGGTGTTGACGCGCTGGAACTCCGTGCCGATGAAGACGACCAATTCAGCTTGTGGCTCGACGGCGAATGCCTTGCCGACAGCCCGAGCTACGCCGATGAGCAGTCGCTGGAAGCAGCCATGCTGCGCCTGCGCCAGGCGTTGGCGACATTGATGGCTTAATTGCCGGCAGTCACGCCGACCGCTAGCCGGTCGGCCGGATGCATCCGGTACCCCGTTTTCACTCGAGGCTGAGCGCTTGAACGATCTGCGTAAATTGCCAACCACCGAGGGCGCGGCTAAAGTGTCGGCCCCGTTTCACTACCCAGACCCCGCCATGACCCCTCTTGAGCGCTATCAGGCAGACCTGAAACGTCCCGACTTCTTCCATGATGCAGCCCAGGAAACTGCGGTCCGTCATCTGCAGCGTCTATACGACGATCTGGTCGCAGACGACCGCACGAAGACCGGGCTGATGGGCAAGCTGTTCGGCAAAAAGCACCAGGAACCTGTGAAAGGCCTGTATTTCTGGGGCGGCGTTGGCCGCGGCAAGACCTATCTGGTCGACACCTTCTTCGATGCGCTGCCATTCGAACAGAAGACCCGTACGCACTTTCACCGCTTCATGAAACGCGTGCACGAAGAGATGCGCACACTCAAAGGTGAGAAAAACCCGCTAACCATCATTGGCAAGCGTTTCGCTGACGAGTCGCGGGTCATTTGCTTCGACGAATTCTTTGTCTCGGACATCACTGACGCGATGATTCTAGCGACACTGCTCGAAGAACTGTTCAAGAACGGTGTCAGCCTGGTCGCGACGTCCAACATCGTGCCAGATGGGCTCTACAAGGATGGCCTGCAGCGCGCGCGCTTCCTGCCAGCGATCGAGCTGCTGAAAAAACACACCGAGATCGTCAACGTCGACAGCGGTATCGACTATCGTCTGCGCGCGCTGGAGCAGGCAGAGCTCTATCACTTCCCACTGGACGCCGAGGCCGAGCAGAGCCTGGAGAAGAGCTTCCGCAGCCTGTTGCCCGAGCAGTGCCGGGTACAGGAAAACGAAGCGCTGATGATCGAGAACCGCGAAATCGTCGCGCGTAAGGTTGCCAGCGGCGTGGCCTGGTTCGAGTTCCGCGAGCTGTGCGACGGCCCGCGCAGCCAGAACGACTACATCGAGCTAGGCAAGATCTTCGATGCGGTGCTGGTTTCCAACATCGAGCGGATGGACGTTTCCAAGGACGACATGGCCCGCCGCTTCATCAACATGGTGGACGAGTTCTACGACCGCAACGTCAAATTGATCCTCTCCGCCGAGGTCGAGCTCAAGGATTTGTATGCCGGTGGGCGCCTGGAGTTCGAGTTCCAGCGCACGCTGAGCCGCCTGCTGGAAATGCAGTCGCACGAATACCTGGCGCGCCCACATAAGCCCTGATCCCGTCAGGCGACAGGAACGGCAAGTCTGCGCCCTGGCGTAACTTGCCGTTTGTGTTTATGGCTCAAGCGATTTTGTGGCGGTACTGCTGCCGATACTGATTCGGTGACAGTTCGGTGTGCTGGCGGAACAGTCGGGCAAAGAAGCTTGCATCGTCGTAACCCACTTCGTAGCTGATGGTCTTGATGCTCTTGCGCGTGGTGGAGAGCAGGGTCTTTGCCGTTTCGATGCGCAAGCGCTGAAGGTAGTGAAGTGGCTTGTCGCCAGTCGCTGTCTGGAACCGTCGCATGAAGTTGCGAATGCTCATGCCGTGATCACGCGCCACGTCTTCGAAGCGAAATTTTTCCGCAAAATGCTCTTCAAGCCATTCCTGGATCTGCAGAACGCGGGTGTCCAAGTGTAGCTTCTGCCCGCCAAAACCAATTCTGCCCGGGCTGTAGTTGCGCCGAACCTCGAACAGGATGTCTCGCGCCATGCCCTGAGCGATATGTGCGCCGCAATAGCGCTCGACCAGATGGATGTACAGATCGCAGGCCGAGGTGGTGCCCCCCGCACAGTAGAGGTTGTCGCTGTCGGTCAGATGCTTTTCCTGGGTAAACAGCACGCGCGGAAAGCGCTCCACAAATTCCTGAGCGAAGCGCCAGTGAGTGGTGCTTTCGCGGCCGTCGAGCAACCCCGCCGCAGCCATCCAGAAGGCCCCGCTGGCCTCGCCGCAGATCGCGCTGCCCGCCGCATGCCGCTCCTGTAACCATTGCGACACCTGTGGATAGCGTCGGCTGATGGCGTCGAAGTCGCCCCAGAACGCTGGCAGAATCACGGCGTCTGCGTCATCCAGGGCGCCGTCCACTTCAATGCGTGGGCCGCTGAATGTATTGACCGCAAGACCGTCCGGGCTGACCAGTGAGGTCTCGAAGGCGGGGTTGAGGTCGAGTCCCAGCTGCTTGCCATAACGCAGGCTGGCCATGTGAAAGAAGTCTTTGGCATGCAGCAGGGTGGATGCGAACACTCCGTCTGTAGCCAAAATGCTGATGCGTTTCAGGGGGTGGTCGGTGAGCATGCGAGATCAGGCTGTTCCATTGTTATTGTTTGGGACAAAGCAGGGTAAAACTGCCGCAGTCCGGCGGGAGCGTCTTATTTTTTTGCCTGACTGTCCAGTCCCAATCATGAATGGATCGTGGAACCGTACCTTCGGTTGACCGTCTGAACAGGCAGAAGAGGGCCACCATGACTGCACACACACCGCAAACACGTGCCGAATTCTGCGGCTGGGATGGAAGCACCAGTGCAGCGCGCGAGATCCAGAATCAGCTGGCAGAGAAGGTTGTTTTGACCGATGACTTCGGTCCCTTAAAGCTGGTCGCCGGCGTCGATGTCGGCTTCGAGGATGGCGGCAAGATCACCCGTGCCGCGGTCGTTCTCCTCGATGCCGAAACCCTCGAGCCATTGGGCCACGCACTGGCAAGAATTCCGACGTGCATGCCCTACATTCCGGGGCTGCTGTCGTTTCGCGAGCTGCCTGCCGTGCTGCAGGCGCTCGACGCCCTCGGTCAGACGCCCGATCTGATCTTTTCCGATGGGCATGGTATCGCGCATCCGCGGGGGCTTGGCATTGCTGCTCATCTGGGGGTAGTTACCGGCCTGCCGACCATCGGCGTGGCGAAAAAAATCCTCACCGGGCTTCATCAGCCGCTCGGCGAGCAGCGCGGCGATCAGGTCGACCTGCTGGACAAAGCAGGAAATGTGATCGGCACGGTTTTACGCAGCAAGGATAAGGTTCGCCCTCTGATCATCTCGCCGGGCAACCGGGTCAGCCTGGAAAGCGCCCCGCAATTGGTCATGCGTTACATCACCCGCTATCGACTGCCTGAGCCGACGCGCCTGGCCGATCGTCTGGCCTCGCGCCGTGATGAGAAGCGCGTGGCCGTCAGTAAGTGATGGATCCGGAATAGCCTGGCCGCTTGCAGCGGGGCGGCTGCAGGCGCTAGCCTTCAGACCCGCAGTTCAACCAGGTTTCGCCGTGATGCAGCTGGATCATGCGACAGGATGGTGCCGAGGCGTTCGCCATTGCCCTTCGCCCAACTTCAACCAGCGGCCGGATGGCGAAATTTCCCTGCTGGTCATTCACAACATCAGTCTGCCACCGGGCCAGTTCGGAACCGGCAAGGTCCAACAGTTCTTCCAGAACTGCCTGCCCTGTGACGAGCACCCCTTCTTTGAAGAAATCGCGAACCTGCAGGTATCAGCGCATTTCCTGATCGAACGTGACGGCGCGATTACCCAATTCGTCTCCTGCCTTGATCGCGCATGGCACGCCGGTGTGTCGTGCTTCGGTGATCGGCAAAGCTGCAACGATTTCTCCCTTGGCATCGAGCTGGAGGGCACTGATGAATTGCCATTCAGCGAAGCCCAGTACGACAGCCTGACTTCTCTGTGTCGTCTGCTTCAGCAAGCCTATCCGGCAATCACGCCGGAGCGGGTTTGTGGCCATAGCGATATCGCGCCGGGTCGCAAGACCGACCCCGGCCCCGCATTTGACTGGCAGCGTTTGCGCACCGCTTCGATTGTGGCGTGAGACTGCCCTGACAGGATTCGACAGATGGTTTTTCTCGTGGTGTTCTTGGCGCTGGTGATCGATAAGCTCACCGATTGGCGTCGCGTTGTACAGGATGACGGGCCTTGGCTGCGCTTGCTGGCGCGCGTCGAGGGCGGTGCGGGGACGGCTTATGGGCCATGGCTGAGCCTGTTCGTCCTGGTGCTGCTGCCTGCTCTGTTGCTTGGCATGCTGTTGCTGGCGCTTGAGCCGCTCGCCTATGGCTGGCTAAGCCTGCCTCTGCATTTGCTGGTGTTGCTCTACAGCCTGGGTCGCGGTCAGGGCAAGCGAGAGCTTGGGCCGTTCCGCGATGCCTGGCGTCGTGGCGATGACGAAGCTGCAGCGCTGGTCGCCGAGCGTGATCTGGGGCTCAGCGCGACGGATGCACCGGGCCTGCTGCGTGCTGTGGAAGCACAGCTGCTCTGGCGCAGCCATCAAGGCTTTTTTGCGGTGATCTTCTGGTACGTGCTGCTCGGCCCCGTCGCGGCGCTCGCCTATCGGCTGCTGGCGTTGACCCTAGATCACGCGAAGGTCGAGGCCGTACGCGAGCGGGCCAGCCAGTTCAGGCATGCCTTCGACTGGCTGCCGGTGCGGGTTCTGCTTGCCAGCTTTGGCTTGGTTGGCAATTTCGTCGCCGCCAATCGCGCGGTGCTTGAGGACTTGTTGCACTGGGGCGTGCCCGCGCCACAGTTACTGGCCAAGGTCGGTCCCGTGGCGGCCGACCTGGAAGAGTCTTACGCGGGTCAGGCGGGCATCCTGAGGCTCGACAGCCTTGCCGCCTTGCTGGTGCGTGCTCGCATCCTTTGGTATGCGGCAATCGCGCTGTGGATTCTCTTTCTCTAACGCGTCAATAACGCTCAGCGTGACCTGAGGACGCCCTGCATAAGTGTGGTGGATATGCCGGAATCGGCGTGTCTTCTGCCAGTTGTCTGGGTGTCACTCTGCCATTACCTTAAGTTACACAAGCCCCGCCCGATATCCCGTATAAGTTTTCTCGCACCATTCTCTGACGAGCCCTGCCGCAGCCTCGACGCTGACGGCAATACAACAAAAAATTGGGAGACGTCTTTTGAAAAGTCTGTTGTATCCGGCTATCGCCCTGATGAACCGTCTGAGCTTCGGCATGAAGTTCAGCCTGATCAGCGTTCTCTTTTTCGTCCCCATGCTGTTGACCAACTTCTATCTGGTGCGCGACTCGTACCGAGAGTTTGTGGGCACTCGCACTGAGCTGCGCAGCCTGGAGTTACTGGGCACGGCGTTGCAGCTGCGCCGAGAAATGGAAGACTGGAAAGATCTGGTCGAGATCGAAGGCATCATCGGCCAGACCGGTGAAGTGCAGGCGTTGGTGACCCGCCTGGCCAATGCCGAACGAGGACTTTCCGCGCGGATGCAGAACCTGACGCCGGTCAGCGACAACCCCGAGCAGGTCGCCGAATTCACCCAGCGTCGAGATGAACTGGACGCCGCGCTGCGTGAAGCGCAGTCGCAGCAGTCGCTGCAGGCCAAGGCGGCGATGGCCCGTGCGTTGCTGGGCAAGGCCCAGGTAATGATCAAGCTGATCGCCAGCCAGTCGGGCTTGAGCCAGGACAGTCAACGCGATGTACGGCTGCTCTCCGAACTGCTGACCTCGGCGACGCCGTCCATCACCGCCGCACTTGGTGAAGGTCGGGCGGTGGGCTCCTATACCTTTGGTCAGGGTTACCTGAACTCCGATGCCAGCAACAAACTGGACGACCTCTTGCTTGAGCTGGAGAAGCAGCAGGCGCAATACGCTGCCCAGCTGCAGGATGTGCTGGGCAGCAGCCCTGCCGCGCAGCGCCAACTGGATGGTCAGGCGAAGGCCAGCCGCGACTCGCTGCAGTCGAGCAGTGACATCTTCCAGGATCAGGTGATCATGGCCGAAGCCCTGGATCAGCCTTGGGATAAATTCTACGACCTGATCAGCGCCGAGATGGCGAAGACCTATGCGCTCAATGACGCCATTCTCAGCTTTCTCGATGATGAGCTCGAGCAGCGCCTAGAGCAGAAACAACTGCTGATGGTGCTGTTGCTGACCGCGCTGGCGTTGGTTTTTGTGCTCGTCGTTTACCTCTACAGCGCGTTCTACATATCGACCCGTGCGTCGTTGCGCAGCCTCGGCGCGATCATGGATAAAGTGGCTGCCGGCGACATGACGGCACGCTTCAAGGTGCAGAGCCGCGACGAACTCGGTGAGCTGGGCCAGGTGTTCAACGAGACCGTTTCGAAGATCCGTGAACTCATCGAGCGCGTCGGGCACACGGTGGGCGAGGTGGAGCGTCAGGCTTCGCGCGTCGAGACTGTTTCCGGCGAGAGCAACCAGACGGTGTCCGAGCAGCGCGGGCAGATCGAGCAGGTTGCCACGGCAATGAACGAGATGTCAGCGACTGCGCAGGAAGTTGCCACCAGCGCCGAAGCCGCAGTGGGCAGCGCGCAAAGCGTCAACGACGAAACCGTCAGCGGTCGCACTCTGGTCGAGGCGCAGGTGAGCGGCATTGGTCTGCTGGCTGCCGAGATCGAACAATCGGTCACCGTGATTAATCAGCTGGCAAGCGATAGCAAAGCCATCAGCCAGGTGCTGGATGTCATCAAGGGCGTAGCAGAACAGACCAATTTGCTGGCGCTCAATGCCGCAATCGAGGCGGCGCGCGCAGGTGAGCAGGGCCGCGGCTTCGCTGTTGTGGCCGATGAAGTGCGCAGCCTCGCCAAGCGCACTCAGCAGTCCACCGAAGAAATCGAGCAGATGATCGGTCGCCTGCAGGGCGGGGTCGGCGCGGCGGTCAAGACCATGCATTCCAGCCACTCAATGGCGGAAGAGACCGTAAGCCAGTCGGCACTGGTTCAGCAGGCGCTCGAGAACATCCTTGGCGCGGTCGGTGTCATCGTCGATCAGAACCAGCAGATCGCCGCGGCCGCGGAGCAACAGACCGCTGTCGCCCATGACATCGATCGCAACATTGTCGCGATTAATGAAGCCGGGCAGCGCACTGCGGAAGGCGCAGGCCATACCGAGCAGGCGAGTCGCGAACTCACCGAACTGGTTGGCCGCCTGCAGCAACTGATCGGCGCGTTCCGCGTCTGATCCTCTCTCCGTTCGGCGCTTAGCCGCTCATCGGCGTTGTTGAACAGCGCCTCCTGCGCCCGGGTCTGCCGAACAGGCAAACCCGGGAGTGCGTCATGTCCAGCACGGCAAAGAAAACCGATCCGAAGCTATGGGAGCAGGTGAAGCGGGAAGTCACCGACGGCGAAAAGGGCGGCGAGCCTGGCCAGTGGTCGGCGCGCAAGGCCCAGTACGCCGTGCAGGAATACAAGAAGCGCGGCGGCGGCTATGAGGGCAAGAAAACCGCCGACAACCACTTGCGCGAGTGGACCCGCGAAGATTGGGATACCAAATCCGGAAAGCCGTCCGGGGAAACCGGCGAGCGCTATTTGCCCAAGAAGGCTCGCGAGTCAATCAGCGACGACGAATACGCCCGAACGACGCAAAAGAAACGAGCTGATAGCCGTCGCGGGCAGCAACACTCCAGCCAGCCGGCCGATGTGGCGCGCAAGACCAGCCACGAGCGCGAGCCGGCGCTTAGCGGGCTGAACAAGACCGAGCTGGTGCGCCGCGCTGCTCAGCGCGGCATTCGTGGTCGATCGACGATGAAGAAAGACGAGTTGGTTGCGGCGCTCAAGCGCGAGGGCGAGCAATGAACGAGCTGAGTGACGAGGCCAAGCGAGATGTTCGCGATGAATTCCATCGGGTGGTCAATATGTCGCCAGCCCAGCTGCGCCATTGGCTTGAGAGCGAGACCAGCCGCAGCGTTGGTATGACTTCTGGCGGAGAAAAAGTCACCGCCCCGGATGATGGCGAGGCGGTAGGGCACGCCATGGGTGAGCGTATCCTCGCGCTCAAGGCAAAGCGGCAGGCTGAACTGGGCGAGGACGATTACCAGGCCATGCGCAAGGTTATCGGTTATGTCCACCGGCACCTTGCTCAGCGTCCCAAGGCGGACATTCGCGACAGCCGCTGGCGTCATTCGCTGATGAACTGGGGACACGACCCGCTGGAAGACTGATTAGCTGTCTGGATCGGAGCCCTGCGCTTGCCAGCTTTCTGCCCTCGGCTTCGGTCAGCCGATTAGCGGTTCCAGCCAAACAACTCGCAGCTGTTGCGGTAACTGGCGTCTGCCAATTCCTCAGAGCTGATGCCGCGCAGCTCCGCCAGCTCGCGACAGATGTCCGGGAGGAATTCGGGGCTGTTGCGTTGACCGGCGTGGCTGTGGGGGGTGATGTCCGGGGCGTCGGTTTCCAGCACGATGCTTTCGAGCGGCAATTGTTGCAGCACCCGGTGCATTCGATGCGCCTGGGGCCAGGTTCCCGCGCCGCCCAGTCCAAGTTTGTAGCCCAGCTTGATGTACTCGCGGGCTTCTTCCCAGCTGCCGCTGAATGCATGTGCGATGCCGGTGCGCTTGAGCTTGTAGCGCTTCAAGGTGGCGATCATCGACGCGTGGGCGCGGCGAACGTGAAGTAGTACCGGCAGTTCAAATTCGTTGGCCAGGTCGAGCTGTGCTTCGAGCAGCTGTTGCTGGCGATCCTTGTCCGGGTTTTCGATGTAATAGTCGAGGCCGATCTCGCCGATGGCGCAGAGCTTGTCTTCGCCCCGCAAGCGTTGCAGCCAGTCGCGCAGTGCGTCGATATGCTCTGGTCGGTGATCCTGCAGGAACACTGGATGCAGGCCCAGCGTGGCATAGACGGCTGGCTCGTCCAATGCCATCTGCCAGACCCTTTCCCAGTTCGATTGATGCACGCCAAGCACCAGGATCCGCTCCACACCGGCACTGGCACAGCGGGCCAGTACCTCACCGCGGTCGGCATCGAAGGGGTCGAAGTCGAGGTGGGTGTGGGTGTCGATCAGGGGCACGGCAGTCATCTCCTTGTTTTAGCAGGTGCAGCGGCGTGGATTAGCGGTGCGCTTCTTCTTCGATCTGGATGTCGCTGACGCCCAGTTCGGCCATCCGGCTATGCTCGCTGGCGCGTTCCGGGATTTCCCAAGGCGCGTCGACACTGGCGCGCGGCTCTTTGACGTGGTGCAACAAGATTTCCAGTTCGGCCTGCTCTAGTGCAGGCGCTTCGAAGGCGCTCAACGTCAGGGACGCCGGCTCGCCATTGATCAGGTAATGGATGCGGTAGCGCTTCAGTTCGGTCATGGCTAGGCTCTCTTGCGGTGGCATGTACTGCATGCGACCGCTGAAACCTCGTCAGGCTCCCGATTCATCACGCTCTGATTCAAGCAGGGCGGCCTTGCGCTCGACACCCCAGCGATAGCCGGTCAGTGCCTGGTTGGCACCGACCACGCGATGGCAGGGCACCAAGAGCCCGACCGGATTGCTGGCGCAAGCACGGGCCACGGCGCGCGCATGGCTGCCAAGGCTCGCAGCCAGCTCACCGTAACGGCGAGTCTCACCAGGCGGAATGCCTTGCAATGCCTGCCAGACCCGTTGCTGGAAGGTGCTGCCACGCAGGTCCAGCGGTAGTTGGACGGCGCGGGTCGGCTCCTTCAGCTGAGCCACAATTGCTTTAAGCCATTCGCCTAGCCCAGCCTGATCAGGCACCAGCTCTGCCGCCGCGAAACGTGACTGCAGTTCACCGAGTAGCGCTTGTTGTTCATCGCCGAACAGCAGGGCGCAGACGCCCTTGTCGCTGGCAGCCACCAGCAGCAGCCCCAACGGACAGGCGCTGGTGGCGTAGCGCAGGGTCTCTCCGGCGCCTTTGCGGCGGCGCTGGGCGGGGCTGAGTGCTGCAGTACGCTGATAGACACCACGCGTGCTGCCGTAGCCTGCGTCCAGTGCCGCACCGAGCACTGACTCGGCATCCGGCAGCTGCATCTCAAGCCGCTCGCGTCGGCGCGCTGCGGCCCACGCGCGAGGCGTCAGGCCGGTTCGCGCCTTGAATGCGCGCGCCAGATGCGATGATGACAGGCCGATACGGGCAGCCAGCTGCTTCAGGGTCATCGGTTCGACGCTCTCATCCAGCAGGCGGCAGCCGGCGATTACCAACTCGTCGAGCTGCTCGGCGAGGCTCTTGCCTTGAGGCGAACAGCGTCTGCACGCCCGAAATCCGGCGGCCTCGGCCTCGTGGATGTGGCTGAAGAAGCTGACACCCTCGCGCCGGGGACGACGTGCCGGGCAGCTCGGACGGCAAAAGATACGGGTCGAGTGCACGGCAAACACGAAGCGGCCATCGAAGCTCGGATCGCGATCGCAGAGCGCTTGCCAGCAGTGGTCGAAATCGAGCATTGCAGTGCTCCCTGGGTGAATGAACAGGATTGTCAGCCCTGACCGGCACTGATGCCAATCCACAGTACGCTTTCAAACTTGCGGGCGAGCATGGAAGCCCGTTCGTGATTGCCGTAACCTGCAGATCTGCATAGCCAAATAGGGTCTGTAAGCCGCTGATGAAAACGCCAAAACGACTCGAGCCGTTGGTCGAGGATGGGCTGATCGACGAAGTGCTGCGCCCGCTGATGAGCGGCAAGGAAGCAGCGGTTTATGTAGTGCGCTGTGGTGACGAGCTGCGTTGCGCCAAGGTCTACAAGGAAGCCAACAACCGCAGCTTCCGACAAGCTGTTAAGTATCAGGAAGGCCGCAAGGTCCGTAGCAGCCGCGATGCTCGCGCCATGGCCAAGGGTTCCAAGCACGGGCGCAAGGAAAAAGAGGAAAACTGGCAGAACGCCGAAGTGGCCGCTTTGTTCAGGCTGGCCGGCGCCGGTGTGCGCGTGCCCAAGCCGTACGACTTCCTCGACGGCGTGCTGCTGATGGAGATGATTTCCGGTGAAGACGGCGATGCTGCACCACGTCTCAACGACGTCGACCTGCATCCCGATGACGCGCGGGAGTTCCACGCGTTCATGGTTCATGAAGTGGTCAAGATGCTCTGTGCCGGGCTGGTGCATGGCGACCTGTCCGAGTTCAACGTGCTGCTCGACGAGCACGGACCGGTGATCATCGACCTGCCTCAGGCAGTCGATGCGGCGGGTAACAACCACGCCTTCGAAATGCTCGAGCGCGACGTGGGCAACATGTCGGCCTATTTCGGCCAGTTTGCGCCCGAGCTCAAATTCACCCGCTACGCCAAGGAAATGTGGGCGCTGTACGAAGACGGCAAGCTGACGCCGGAGTCCGAGCTGACCGGTGAGTTTGCCGAGCCGGAAGATGCCGCTGACCTAGACGCTGTGATGCGAGAGATCAAGGCGACCCTGGCCGAACAGGAGCGCAAGGAAGCCCTGCGCAACGCAACGGATGAGCCCAGCGACGAGCCACCGACGCCGCCATGGATGCGCAACTGAACCGGGGAGGCGCGAGCCGGGCATTCTCGCTCGGTTCTGCTGTGCTCGGCAGCGAAGCGCTTCGTGCAGCACAGACTTTTGGTAGGAGCGAGCTTGCTCGCGAAACGGACGGCGAGGCCTGATCAGAAGCTTCGCCAGCAAGCTGGCTCCTACAAGGGCTGAGCGGGCTGCTGGCTCACTCGTTCAAGTGGTCCCGCGTGGAGCAGGTGAGCAACGCGCTTCGTGCTGCACAGGCTTTTCGTAGGAGCGAGCTTGCTCGCGAAACGCACCGCAAGGTCTGATCAGAAGCTTCGCCAGCAAGCTGGCTCCTACGAAGCGCGGTGAGCAGGCTCCCAAGACATTAATCAGCTGTTCGCCCCTGCTTTGGTGCGTTAACGGGAGGCGACGTCCGCGCATCATTCCTGTCCCCGTCCCCGTCCCCGTCAGCATCCCTATCCGACACCGCATTCGGCTCCATCTCCCAGCCGCCGCCGAGTGCCACAAACAGTGCGACCTGAGCCGTTGCGAGTGCCGTGCGGCCTTGCAGTGCCTGTTGCCTTGCCTGCAGCGACCCGCGCTGGGCGTCGAGCACTTCGTTGAGATTCGCCGCGCCCAGTCGATAGCTGGTCTGCGCCAGCTCATAAGCATATTCACGATGACGAAGGGTGGTCCGCAGCGAGTCCAGGCGGCGTTTCTGTCCGTCGATGCGCACCAGTGATCGCTCGACCTCTTCCAGCGCTTCGGCCAGCGCCTGCTGGAAGCCGAGGTAGGCGCTGTCACCTTCCACATCAGCCAGGTCGATTGCCGCGCCCCGCCGGCGATAATCGAGGAAGGGCAAGCCAAAGGTCGCACCGAGACGCGCGAAGTTCGAAGCGGTGGAGAAGGCACTGCCCAGTGCCAGGCCGGAACGCCCGACTGCCGCCTGTAGCGCCAGGGTCGGGAACAGATCGCGGCGGGCGGCCAACGATTGCAGTTGAGCAGCCTGCAGTTGCGCCGCTTCGGCAATCAAGTCCGGACGTCTTCGCAGCAGGTCCAGGGGTTGTCCGGGCGGGATGGGCTTGTCTGCCAGCGGAACCTTAGCGTCGGCTCTAAGCCGCCGGGCGATGCTTCCCGGTGGTTCGGCCAGTAGCGTATCCAGAGCCAGCCTCGCTTCGGCCAGGTTGATTTCCAGCTCATCCAGATCCGCCTGCAGCGAGGCACGCTCAGCGGCGCTGGCTTCGACATCCAGCCGGGTGACCTCGCCCGCCTCGAACAGTCGGCGGGCGATGTGTTCGAGGCCTTTCGCCAGCTCGATCCCTTCAACCAAAAGCGCGCGTTGCCCCTCAAGGGCGCGCAGTTGCATGTAGCCCTGCGCCATGTTCGAGGCGACCGCCAACCGGGCTGCAATGGCCTGGGCCTGGGCGGATCGGATCTGTTGGCGTGCACTGTCGGTTCGCGCGCGGGTGGCACCGAAGATATCCAGCTCCCAACTGGCCTGTAGCGCCAATTCCCAGTTATCGAAGGTGATCACGTCTTCATCCGGAATGAACTGGCCAATGGGGCTGTTGGGGTTCTGCTCGTTGTTGTTCTCGATCCACTGACGGCTGGCCGAGCCTGGTAGCGCGAATGTGGGGAACAGGCCGGCGCGGGCCTGCCGCAACTGCGCACGTGCGGTGTCGACGCGCAGCATGGCCAGGCGGATGTCGCGGTTGTTCTCCAGCGCCTGGCGCACGAGCCTTGTCAGCACGGGATCGTCGAATCGCTGCCACCAGTCGGCAAGCGCCTCGGCATTGGCTGGCTGCTGGCGCACCGCATGGAACCAGCTCTCCGGCACGTCGGGTGCCGGGCGCTCCGGCACGCTGGAGCAGGCTCCAAGGGCCAACGCCAGTGCCCAGGCCAGCGGCGTGCGGGGCAATCGGCTCGGCATCAGGTTTCCTCCGGTTTGACGCGCATGAACAGCAGGTACATGCAGGGCACTGCCAGCAGGGTTAGCAGGGTGGCAAAGCCCAGCCCGCCCATGATGGTCACGGCCATGTTGGCGAAGAAGGGGTCGAACAGCAGCGGCACCATGCCCAGTACCGTTGTGCCGGCCGCCATCATCACCGGCCGCAGGCGCGACGCGGAGGCCTCGATGATGGCCGTCAGCCGAGGGACCTCGTCTGCAATCTGCCGGTCGATCTCGTCCACCAGCACCACGGCATTCTTGATCAGCATGCCCGTCAGGCTGAGCAGGCCGAGCAGGGCCATGAAGCCGAACGGCTGGCCGGTCACCAGCAGCCCGAGCGTGACGCCGCACAGGGCCATCGGCACTACCAACCAGATCATCAATGGCTGGCGGACCTTGGCGAACAGCAGCACCGTGACCAGCACCATCGCCAGATAGGGCACCGCGAGCGTGCTGGCCAGCGCCTGCTGGGCATCGGATGACTGTTCGTGGTCGCCGCCCCATTCCAGCGAATAGCCGATCGGCAGTTCGATGTCTTCGAGCAGCGGACGAATGCGCTCGAAGGCGACGTTGGTGTTCTCGCCGTCGCGCGGCTCGGCACGCACGGCGATGGTCCGTTCGCGGCCGTAACGGCGAATCATCGACTCCTCAGTGGTCCCCTCGATGCCGTCCGCCACCTGGGCCAGCGGCACATAGCTGCGGGTGGCCGGACTCCAGATCAGCCGTTGCAGGAGATCCCCCGGTTCGACGCGATCCTCCGGAGTGGCGCGCAGAAGGATCGGGATCAGCTCGTCCTGATCGCGGAACACACTGACCTGCTGGCCCTCGCTGGCCACCGACAGCGCCTGCGCCACGTGTTGGCGGGTCAGCCCTGCATCGGCCAGGCGGTCCAGGGCCAGCCGCGGACGCAGCACCAGCACAGGCGAGCGCCAGTCGTCGCGGATGTTGAAGACCTGACCCTGCTCCTGAAGGAGTCGCTGACCTTCGGCCGACAGCCGGCGCAGCTCCTCAATGTCGGGGCCGCTGATCCGCGCTTCGAGCTTGGCTTCGGCGTTGGGGCCGAACATGAATTGCGCGGCGGCGGCGTCTGCAGAGGGATAGCGGCCAGGCAGCGTTTGGTTCACCTCGCGAACCAGGTCGGCGATCACCTCGGCATTTTCGGTGCGCACCAGAAAGTGCATCAACGCCGGGTTAGGCTGTTCCGGCGCGTAGGTGAGCATGAAGCGC
>JAKUTK010000075.1 GCA_022448005.1 Pseudomonas sp. | reverse complement strand
AGAAAGCAAACGCCCCGAGCCAGTCGGGGCGTTGCTGATTATACCGCTGCGCTTGCGAGCTGTTTTAACACAGTCTGATGAATGCGGGCATTTTTAGTTGCGCGAAGGGCCGGCAGTCCAGCCCCTCAAACAGGCCTAGGCTCAGCCGGCGAAATTCTTCGCGACGAAGTCCCAGTTAACGACGTTCCAGAATGCCTCGACGAACTTCGGACGGGCATTGCGGTAGTCGATGTAATAAGCGTGCTCCCAGACGTCGCAGGTCAGCAGCGGCTTGTCACCAGCGGTCATCGGGTTGCCGGCACCGATGGTGCTCGCCAGGCCGACGCTGCCGTCGGACTTCTTCACCAGCCAGGCCCAGCCGGAGCCGAAGGTGCCGATAGCGGTCTTGGTGAACTCTTCCTTGAACTTGTCGAAGGATCCGAAAGAAGCATTGATGGCATCAGCCAGGGCGCCGGTTGGCTCGCCGCCGGCATTAGGGGCCATGCAGTTCCAGAAGAAGGTGTGGTTCCAGACCTGAGCGGCATTGTTGAAGATGCCACCGGAAGAGGTCTTGATGATGGATTCCAGATCCTTGCCTTCGAACTCGGTGCCTGGGACCAGGTTGTTCAGGTTGGTCACGTAGGCCTGATGATGCTTGCCGTGGTGATATTCAAAGGTTTCAGCGGAAATGTGCGGCTCGAGGGCGTTCTTTTCAAACGGAAGCGGCGGCAATTCGAAAGCCATGGTGTATCTCCTGCTCAGGTGTCGAGAATAGATGCGGCTCGGAAGGAGGCAGTCTGCACTGGTAACCAGCGCCTCGCGGAACGGAGAAAACTACTGCATTGATGTTCGTCCGTTTACGCCTGTCTTTCCCTTCGCTTGCTACATGTGTGCGCATTCTTCGGCCGATCACGGGCGGCCGCGATGGCGGGCTGAAGCGTTCCACTCCATGCCCGCGGACCAAGGATCATAGCACTCAGCCTGTGGCAAAACCACGCGTCAACTGTGTGGAAAAGCCAGGGCCAGAGCCTTGTAACGAGGTTCTGGCACAGGGTGCGAGGATGCCCGGGGCCCTCTGCGTGGACCTCCGATTACACTGGGCGTTCCTTAGGCCAGGACAACAAGCTGCGCGGCTACCGTGAACATCATCGTCGCCACGCCCAGATCAATCAGTCGCCACGTCAGCGGTCGCGCCAGCCAAGGTGCAAGCCAGGCGCCCCCCAGTGCAAGAATCAGAAACCATATAGTCGAGGCGCTCGCGGCGCCCAGCGTATAAGCCGCGGGCTCGGGTTGCTGCGCCCCGAGTGAGCCAATCAGCAATACCGTATCGAGGTAAACGTGCGGGTTTAGCAACGTCACGGCCAATGCGGCGAGCAACACGCTTTGAAGCGAGCGCGGGCCGGTTTTGGCGTTTTCCAGCAAGGCTTGTGGGCGCGCTGCACGGCGCAACGCAATGGCACCGTAGAACAGCAAAAACAGCACGCCTCCCCATCGCGTGATTTGTAGCAGCACTGGATTTTCTGCCAGTACCGCTGCGAGACCGAAGACGCCAACGCTGACCAACAGTATGTCGCAGAGGATGCAGAGCGCAGCTACTGGTAGATGGTGCTCGCGGCGCAGGCTCTGCGCCAGGACGAATGCATTCTGCGCACCGATGGCAATGATCAGCCCGGCGGTGATTAGCAGCCCGTTGAAATAGCTCTGCCACATGATGCTCTGCCTGTGTCGTCAAAGAGATGCTCGCAGTCTCGGTGCTGTTGTCTTATAAGAAAAACGAAATTCGGTAATACCCCATAAGGAAATCGAATGTTCGATTACAAATTACTGGTCGCTTTGGCGGCGGTGGTTGAACAAGCCGGATTTGATCGCGCTGCGCAGTCGTTGGGGCTGTCGCAGTCGGCCGTGTCGCAGCGCATCAAGCTGCTTGAGGCTCGGTTGGGGCAGCCAGTGTTGCTGCGCGCTTCGCCACCGCAGCCCACCGAGGTTGGCCGGCGTTTGCTCAACCATGTGCAACAGGTGCGTCTGCTTGAGCGAGATCTTCAAGGGCAAGTTCCGGGGCTGGACGAAAGCCGCCTGCCGGAGCGACTGCGCATCGCGCTGAACTCCGACAGCCTAGCTACATGGTGGCCAGGTGCAGTTGCACCTTTTTGCACTCGACATGGCGTGGTGCTCGATCACGTGCTGGAGGATCAGGACGTCGGGCTCAAACGGATGCGCGCGGGGGAGGTTGCTGCGTGCGTATGTGCAGTCGAACGGCCTTTGGCTGGTGCGCGCAGTGAATTTCTCGGCGCCATGCGCTACCGCGCGCTTGCCAGTCCCGCCTACGTTGCCCAGCACCTCAAGCCGGGAGCGCCAGTCGAGGCCTTATTGAAGGCCCCGGCGATCGTATTCGGCCCTGATGACCAGCTGCAGCACCGCTATCTTGAGGCGCTAGGCCTGAAGGGGGCATTCAGTCATCACCTGTGCCCCTCGTCTGAAGGTTTTGTCCGCCTGCTGCAAAGCGACCTGGGTTGGGGGTTGGTGCCTGAACTGCAGGTCAGCGCGGAATTGGCGAGCGGGGCGCTGATTGACGTTTATCCGGGCGAACCGATTGATGTGCCGCTGTATTGGCACCATTGGCGCAACGGCGGTGAGTTGCTCGGCGAACTCACACGGCAGCTGTCACGCTCGGCCAGGCAATGGTTGATCTATAAAACGGATTAGCCGACGACTCGCTGGCCGCGGTAGATGCGTACCGAGGGGCCGCTACGGTCTGCTGGCGTGGACGGCGGGGTAAAAAGGGCGGGCATATCGCTGTACGTGGCCAGTTGTCTGCCCAGGTCCCGCGTCATCTCGTCGCCGGAGCAGAGACAGGCGGTCAGCATGGCCTGGATCGCATCCGGTTGGCTCAGACGAATGTTCAGTTGCTGCTCGTCACGCAGTCGCCGGCGCAGCTGCTGCATGCAATCCAGTACGGACTTGTTGAACTCCATGACGATTCATCCTCCAATCTATCGGCCGTTCTTGGCGTTGTGGCCCGACATCCGTGTCGGAAAGCGCTATCCGCTGGCATGAGTCCTCAAGCAACAGGCGTACCAGTTGCTGTTTGGATTGCCTGTTTTGCTTAGGAAATCTATTAAAGGTGCGTCGCAACTGGCTTTACCACCTGAATGCGCTTTGCATCAGCATGATGCAGCGAGGTGCTGATCAGCGCGCGTCGCTGTCGGTTTGCACGGTCTTGAATCGCCTCGGCGCGGGACGCCTGTTCCAGGTGCAGGTTCTGGACAGGCGATGGCGCTGAAGAGCCCCTGCTGAATCGTTATACTGCGCGCTGTCTCTCGCTTCGCGCCATTAAAGGTACCCCATGCGCAACGATGCTCACGACGAACTGGACAACATACCCAGCCTGACCGCCGGCCGCGATCACGATCCTTACCCAGCGCCGGAGCTAGAGCCGATCGGCAAGTCGACGAGTCAGGCTGTCGACGATGCGCGGCCGCGCCAGAAGCGCCGTGCCGCCAGCACCGCGCCGCTGTGGTTCCTTATCTTGGTGCTGTTCGGCCTGCTGATCGCGTTGGGTTGGTGGGGCCTGCAGCAGGTATCCAGGCTCGAGGCTCAACTGGTCGCCACACAAGAAAGTTTTGCACGTATCAGCGAAGACGCGACCGGCCGGCTGCAGGATATCTCCGGCAAGATCGTGGCGACCGAATCCAGCGTCACCACCGAAGGCGAGGCCTTGAAGCTGCGCATCAAGCAGCTCGAAAAGCAGGCGCTGGACCTGGCCGAGCAGCAGCGGGCCATCACTACCCAGCAGCAGAGCCTGACCGGTAAACAGGGCAATCAGGACAAGCGCCTGGACGAACAGGGTGGCCAGATCGAGCGCATCGCCACTGACGTACGGGGGCATCAGTCTGCAACAGCCGCGCTCGCCGATACCGTTAAAAAGGTTGCAAGTGATCAGGCCGCGCTCACGTCATCGATGTCGGCGCTGAAGGGTTCGGTGGACGAGCTGGGCAAGCTGTCTGGCCGAATTGACGGGTTGAGCAAGGACGTCGCAGCGTTAAAGCAGAGGGGCGATGCCAGCCAGGCGATCAGTCGCTTGGAGCAGGACGTGCTGATCTTGCGCAGCGAGTTGGATAACCGGCCTGCCGCTACGCCAGGCGTAGTGACGTCAGAATTCGATGCGTTCAGAGCCCAGATGACCCGCAACATCAACACGCTGCAGGGGCAGATTGCCAACCTCCAGCAACAGATAGACCAGCGCTAGGCAAGCCTTGATAAAAAAGGCCGCTGCGTATGTTACGCAGCGGCCAGGCGAATCAGCCAAAGGAGGAGTGGCGGTTTACAAGTCCAGCGCCAGGGATAACCCGACACCCTGGTTGCGGTTGTCGTTGCCCTGGTAGTTGTAATTGGCTCGGACGCTGAGGCCTGCCGTCAGCTGGTGCGCGATACCGACACTGAAACGGGTCTGGTCGCCCGTCGGGGTCGCACCCGGCAGCTCAAAGCTGTTGGTCGGCACGCTGTTCAATGACATACGCAGATCTTCGCGCTGCTCATCCTCGCGCTCGACCTCGCGGGCGACCTCGCCAAACAGCCGAGTGCGCTCCGACACTGCATAAGTACCAAATAGTCCGACCGACAAACGAAGTGATTCCAGCTCTTGGTCTTCGTAGCTCAACGCGGTCGAGCTGGCGCCTTGCTCTCTATAACCGTCGACGTCGATTTTCTGATAGCTGGCACCGATGAACGGGCCGAACTCTAATGGATCCCCCATCTGCATCAGGTTGAATCCGGTTTTGGCGGACACGCCCCAGACCATGCCTTCAGTACTGCCTTTTTCTGAGCGTTCCGCTACGCCGAGGGAAAAGGTGCGGTCCAGTGAATCGTAGTCAAGGTAGCCCGCGCTGGCATTGAGGTCAGCGAAAAACCGGTCTTGTTGATAGCTGGCAAACGCGCTCGCCAGATAGCTGCGCATATCGTAGTCCGAGTCCCCTGCACCGAGGCTGAGGGAGTTCTGCGCCAGGCCCAGACTGAGTCCCGCCAGCCAGTGCTCGCTGACACGGTTGCTCAGGCCAATCGCCAGGGTCGGGCTGTCCCCATCGCCGCCTCCGAAACCGTCGTACTCGGGACGGTTGTAACCCCCTTGAACGAAGGTTCGCCAGCCACCTACCGATTGCCAGTTGCCACGCTGGGCAGCGAGTTCGTTGTCGAGTAACTGGAGGTGGTTGCGCAGCGCCGAACGGCCCATCTCTGGCAGCAGTGATACCTCTGCCGGTGCTGAAAGAATGGAGTAGATATAGTCAGCGCTTATCTGGTGGACTGCGGTGGTTGGGTGGACCGCATCGTTGAACAACAAACGGCTCGGATCCGCGTTTGCTGTACCCAGGCCATAAGTCGGATCTAGCGGACAATTGCCCCCATCAAAGCAGACCGCGGTCTGGTTGATAGTGGGGTCGAATCCGTAGCGAGCAAGGTCTGCGCGAACTTCAGAAAGCAGTAGACGGTTGTTCAACAGGACGTAGTTGCCCCCTTGTGCCTGCAGTCCTGCAGCGAGCTCAGCGTTGAAACTGTCGCTCAGGCTGTTGAGAAATGCGCTGGTCCCAAGTTGTGTCCCTAGCGGGGTATTACCGACATCGGGCAGGTCGGAAATGATGATGTAGCGGGCGCCTGCGTTCTGCAGCGCGCCTACCGCCTGAACCATGTTCGCTGCTGCCACCGCCATGGTCGTCGGCCTGGCTTGAAGTTGAAAGATATCGTTGGCGCCACCGTTGAGGTAGTACAGCCCATTCGGGTCGACCTGCGGGTTTTGCACCAGATACCCAGGCCGGCTGCGTGTCAGCCCGCCTCCGGCGTCGACCGTCGAGGTGCCAATGAGTGAGTCAAGGATCTGATCCGTACGGTAACCACCTACCGCGTAGTTGGTACCGTCTGGATTGCCCGTCAGAAGGCGCGGCAGGATTGGGGTCGATGGCAGCGACTGAAGGCCCAGGCGGTTGGCGAGTACTTGGCTAACAACCTGTCCCGCATATTCGGTGTTGTTGGCCGCATAGGTCGGGCCAGTGCGATTGGTAAAGCGCAGACCGCCGGTTGGATTGCCCCCTAATAGAGGACTGCCGACGTCTGGAAAGTTGCCAGCATCACTCAGCGAGTCGCCGAAGTTGACGAATTGGCTGTAGGGGCTGGTCTCCGCATGTGCTGCAACGGATACGCCCGCCAGCAAGATGGCAAGGGCGAGTGGCTTGAGAGCGCTCTGCACGGGTATCTCCTTATTGTTCTTGTTTGGCAGCCGAAGTCGAAGCTCCGACTCCGTTCAAGCTAGTCGCCAATTGAAGGAGGCATAAGCGCTCTAAAGCGTCATTTGCCGGACGGCTTGGTATCGCTCGAATGGATTACGAACCCGAGGAAACTCTCAAAACGCCTTGTTACAAAGTTTTTATGACGTTAGCGCTACAGACCGATTGCCACAGGCCGCTAACCAGAATGGCACCAAAGCCGCATGAAACACGGGGATTTCTGCCGAGCTATTTTTTTGTTAACGGCCTCTGGTGCGAACTCAGGGTTGGCTCCGTCCGTCGCTGATGCGATGGGCATATAGCAAAGTGCTACCATTCGGCGCGGTCGGCACGAGTACGTGGATGGCCGTTCCAATGCTCCATTCGAGTGATTCACAAAATGCCGTCGTTGATCGATCTGCTGTTGAGCCGTCTGGCTACGCTGCTACCCAGTGAGCTCAAGTCCAACGAGTTCATGAAGCTGGTCATTCCGCACCGTCACTCGATGCTGATGAGCCAGCGGCGCGCGACCCTGATCGTCAACCGGGTCCGGCTGTTCGCGTTTCTCTTTGCAGTGCTGACCCCGGTGTGGGGGATCATCGACCTGATGGTCTTCACTTACCCACTCTGGCTCGGCCTGGCTACCTTTCGCTTACTGGCCTGCGCTGCCTTCGCCTGCCTGCTGCTGTTCTATCGGCCCAGCGGCAATTTGTTTGATGCGTATCGGGCCGTTGCGCTGCTGTTCGCCATTCCGACTGTCTTTTACATCGCTTCGCATACGCTGCTCGGGGGCTATCAACTCACGCAGGCCTCCGCCGTGGTCGCCACAGGCTATGCGTTCCTGCCCTTCGTGCTGATGGCCGGGTTGGCCATCTTCCCGCTGACCCTGTTAGAAAATCTGGTAATGGCGTCCGTCCTGCTTCTCGCGCATGCCTTGGCGGGTTATCTGTCATGGACGACGCTCAATTGGCCGTCCTACGCGGGTGGGTTCTGGTTGCTGATCTTGATCGCCGGGGTCACCTCACTCGCAAGTCTCAGTCAGTTGGCGTTCATGATCGCATTGGTACGCCAAGCTATCCGCGACCCGCTCACCGGCGTGTTTTCGCGCGGTAGCGGGCAGGAGATCCTGAAGCTGCAGTGGGACACCGCGCGGCGTCACGACACCGGCCTGGCCGTTGCGTTTATCGATCTCGATCATTTCAAGCAGATCAACGATAACTACGGTCACGAAGCCGGGGACCTGGTGTTGCGCGAGTGCACTCAACAGATGCTGGCCAGCTTGCGTAGCACCGATACCCTGCTGCGCTGGGGTGGGGAAGAGTTCGTTGTGATCATGCCTGACACCGATCGGGAGCAGGCGCGCCTGGCGTTGAGTCGCATGATCCGATCAAGCCTCGGTAGGCGCCCGGACGGCAGCCCGCTGACCGCCAGTATTGGTTTGGCTGAACGTTGCGTTGATTTTGTCGAAAGCGCAGAAGAACTGCTGGACCTGGCGGACAAGCGGATGTATCTGGCTAAAACCTCCGGACGCAACCGCCTGTGTTTCGAGGCTGCTGGCGAGACACCGTCCAAAATGCCTCTATCTGCCGCTTAAGGTGTTCAGCGATTCACGTCAAACACGTGCTTGAGATAGCTGATGAAGGCTTCATCGCGACACATGGTCTTGCCGGGTGAGTCGGATATCTTTGCCACTGGCTGACCATTGCAGCTGGTCATCTTGATCACCATGTTGGTCGGCTCGACCCCCGGAATGTCACAGGTCAACTGGGTGCCGATGCCATAGCTGGTGTTACTGCGCCCGGCTAGGGCGCGATAGATACCAAGCGCCTTCGGAAAATCCAAACCGTCGGAGAAGACCAGTTGGCGGGTCATAGGGTCGATACCGAGCCGTCGGTAATGGACGATCGCTTTTTCAGCCCATTCGACCGGATCACCCGAGTCATGGCGCAGGCCGTCGAACAGCTTCGCCAGATACAAATCAAAATCTGCGGTGAAGGCGTCCATGGTGATGCAGTCGGTGATGGCGATGCCCAGTGCGCCACGGTATTCACGCGCCCAGCAGTCTAAAGCCGCGCTCTGACTGTCGATCAGCCTTGGGCCGAGCTGTTGATGGGCCATGATCCACTCATGCGCCATGGTGCCCATGGGTTTGAGCTCCAAGGTGTGCGCCAGATACACGTTGCTGGTGCCGACAAAGTGACCGGGAAAGGTCTCGCTCAGCCGTTTGACCACCGCAGCCTGTACGCCGAACGAAAAGCGCCGACGGGTACCGAAGTCGGCCAGCTTGAAACCGGCCAGCTCGTCGGGCGTGGCTTCTTCGCGCAGCCACTGCAGCTTCTCTTCCAGGCGGTCGGTCGCCTGGTTCAGGGTCACCTGCGGATAGCGAGCACGGTTGCGTACCTCGCTGATGATTGCCAGCAGCGGCACCTCGAAGAGGATTACGTGCAGCCAGGGACCGCGCAGGTAGATCACCAGCTCGCCGTCATCAAGCTCCAGTCGCACGTAGCGGGGATCAAAGCGGAACAGCCCGAGGAAGCGAATGAAGTCTGGCTGCATGTAGGGAATGCGTTCCAGAAATAACAGCTCTTGCGGTTCGAATCGCAGCTCCGCCAAGGCCTCCAGTTGCTCGCGGATAGCACCCAGGTATGGCGTCAGGTCCTCTTCGGATCGACTGCGGAAAGCCCACTCCACCTCCGCATTGGGGTAGTGGTGAAGCACTGCCTGCATCATGGTCAGCTTGTAATAGTCGGTGTCCAGCAGGCTCTGGATGATTCGTTCGGAAAAGGCGCTGCCACGCATGAGTTGCTTCCTGGTTGCGGAGGCGGATCAGGCTCCGCCGATGCCTTCGATCACCTTACCGGTGCCGCCGCAATTTTTACATTCCCCTGCCTCGGTACGGCCGCTGCCGTTGCAAACGGGGCAGATATTTTCACCCGTCCCGGGCGTTCCTGGCGGCGCTTCGTCTCCGGGATTGGACGATGAGTGGTCATGATTTGAAATTTTCATATGAAAACTATCCTCTGCTGAAAGTCTGTACTTGTTTAAGCTAAATAAAATTCAACAAGTTATCCACGGCCGGTGCCGGTTTATTGTCGTAAGAAATGCGCCAGCCAGAAATGCGGTAATTGTCTACGCAAAATAGCGGACAACAAAAAGGGCAAAGATTTTTGATCCTTGCCCTTTTTGTTTTCTATATCGATCAGCTTTTGCTGTTGCGACCGCCGCCGTGGCTATTCTGTCCACCCTTGCGGCCAGCTTCGGAGGCCTTTTCGCGGTCATTGGCGAAGTTGCCACCGCTGTTATGGCCGCCCTTCTTACCTGCTTCAGACGCTTTTTCGCGGTCGTTTGCGAAGTTGCCAGGATTTTTATTTGCCATGTCTTTCTCTCCTCAATGGACAAGACTTCTGCGGGGCTGAACAACTTCATCAGCCTTCAGGATTTCAGAGCCGAGGAGCACGCCAGTAGTTTCCGTTTTATATGGCCTGCGGACGAGTGGTTACAGATGAAGTCGCGACATGGCTAATTGCAAGTACAACGGAACGGCAATTAGCGTGTGGCGTTATTTGAATTCACAGAATTGCATCGAATATCGGCCCGATCAGGCGACCAGCGCGAGTTGGCGCTGTGCCAGCAGCCGCATCACGTAACCGATCTTCAGCGCGGTCGGCCCAAGGATCACCAGGGCGTGGCTCGCCACCACAGCTCCGAGCTGAAGTTGGTCATCGACGACATAAGCACCGGCGATACCCAGCAGGAGCAGAAGTACGCCCAACGCCATCGACAGGTTGGCGAATAGCAAAAGACGGTACGAGTCGAGCGGTTGCATAAGCATGGCAGACACCTCGTTTCGGTGATGCGAGAGGGCCGGCGGTGAGGCCGACCCGTCCGGTTTACTCCAGCGCGCTTGCTGGCCCAAAGAACTCATGGCGCAGCTGCTGGGCCGGCACGCCGAGTGCGTGCAATTGCCGACGAACCGCCGCCATGAATGGTTTCGGGCCTAGGAAATACGCATCCAGGTCGCGCTCGGCGGGTAACCAGGCGTCCAGTCGTGCTTCGGTCAACAGGCCGATGGCGTCTGGCTGATGCTCATCGCCACGGTGCTCGTCGTAGCAATAAAAACGCTTTAGTTGGACGTGCTGCTCGGCGAGCTGGTCGATGGTCGCGCGGAAGGCGTGGGCTTCGGCGTTGCGTGCGCAATGGATGAAGTGAATCGGTCGGCTGGTGCCGATGGCGGCTTCGAGCATAGCCAGCGTCGGGGTGATGCCGACGCCGCCACTGATCAGCACGAGCGGCTTGTCGCTGGGCTGCAAGACGAAGTCGCCAGCCGGCGCGAACAGCTCCAGCGTCTCGCCAAGCTGCATTTGATGTAGCGCGTTGGAGGCCACACCGCCGGGTTCACGTTTAACGCTGATCCGGTAGTCCCGGCCATTGCTCGCAGCCGATAGCGAATAGTTGCGGCGGATCTCCTGGCCATGGACCAGCAGGCGCAGACCGATGTACTGGCCCGGCTCATGCGCCACCACGGGTTCGCCGTCCTCCGGCTCAAGGTAGAAAGAGGTGATTTCTGCGCTCTCAGGTACCTTGCGCGCGATCCGGAACTGCCGCGCGCCGCGCCAGCCGCCGGGCGCCTCGGCGGTCTGGCGATAGAGCTGTTCCTCGGTGCCGATCAGGATGTCGGCAAGCTGCTGATAAGCGGCACGCCATGCGTCGATGACTTCGTCGGTAGCGATCTCGGCCCCGAGCACCTCGCGGATCGCTCGCAGCAGGCATCCACCGACAATCGGGTAGTGCTCTGGCAGAACCTGCAGCGCGACATGCTTGTTGACCACTTGTGAGACCAGCCCGCCGAGCTGATCGAGGCGGTCGATGTGTTTGGCATACATCAGCACGCCATTGGCCAGTGCACGCGGCTGGGCACCGCTGGCCTGGTGGGCTTGGTTGAACAGCGGACGAACCTCTGGGTGCTCGGCCAGCATCAGTTTGTAGAAATGGTCGGTGAGGGCTTCGCCGCCGCTTTCGAGCAACGGGACAGTAGCGGTGATTAGGGCACGGTGTTCGGCGCAAAGCATGGAAAACTCCAATTATTGGTAACGCTGTCTCTGGTTGGCAGCGTGGCGACCACGCGTCCCGGACAGGTACTGGAGCTGTTTCAATAATCGTTCCAGGCTGGAATTGACCAGAATCAAGGGCTTAAAGCGATTCGTGGTATTTCGTACCCTGATGATGTGGGTTTTTATAACCTTGTTGGGTTTTTTGCACCTCAAGTGGTGGTGTCGATCAACAGCCAATCGAACCGTCATCAACCGAAGCGTTCTATAACTTCAACTATCGATGAACAGAGGGAGGCAATATGGAGAACTACCACATCACGCACGATGACGATCGCTGGGTGCTGCGTGAGGAGGGCGATAAACGCGCGCTGCTTGAAGCCTCGACGAAGGAAGACATCATCAACGAGACCCGTGATTACATGAAGCTGCGCACCGCCTCGGTGAAAATCCATACCCTCGACGGCAAGATCGAAGAAGAACGAACCTACCCGCGGGACCAGGACCCACGCGCCACCAGGGGCTAACCCTCAGCTCGGCTGCAACTCGCCCTGGCGCTGATACTGACGTTGACCCAGCGTGACCGCCCAGCAGGCGAGAATGAAGGGCATGGTCAGCGGCGGCAGGCCGAGCTGATCGAAGAACAGCCGGAAGATGATCGCCAAGCCGATGCCCAGTGCTGGCGCCAGTGCCGAGCGGTGAACCTGACTCAACGCCAGAGCGGCGAGCGCCGGGTTGTAGCCAGCCAGCCCGGCCAGCGCAGACGGCTCGGAAGCGCCGGCCAGCAGTGCCATAAAGATGCCAACTGCCGAGCCGCACAGTGTCCACACTGCAGCACGTCGATCAGCCAACAGTAATGCCGCGAACAGGCACAGCCCCGCCATGGGGTCAGCGAGAAACAAGACCTGGCCCACCCCCCGCATTATTCCCCCCAGCGCCCCCCAGCCATCCAGCTGATGCTCGGGTATGCGCGCCTCGACAACGCTTTCCAGAGCACCTGATAGCCCCATGGCCAACCATCCCAAGAGGACAAATGAGAGGGTGAAACCCGGCAAGCTACGCCGCTCACGCATCCGTCTGAGCAGGTGGTGCTGCACGGCGATCGACAACGCGCCAGACATGATGATCAGCAGGCAGGCGAGCGGCGCCAGACCGAGCATCAGTGTGATCAGAAGCCCTAGTAGCGCGGCGTTGTAGCCGTAGAGACCGGTTTCGATATCCTCAGGTGGATAACCGAGGCGCCACGCCGACAAGGTGCCGCTCAGCAGGCCGAGGAGGGCGCCCGCCACAAACGCCAGGTCATGCAGCGCGATTGCAAAGAGGATCAGCAGGCCGCAGCCCAGGTGGCGCTGCAAGAAGATCTGGCTGATCCCGTTGAGCATCGAGCGCAACAGGTGCGAAAAACGAGGGGACATGAGTGTGTCGTGAGAGAAAGGCGAACAGACCCTCACCGGCGGAGCAGGGCTGCGCCGGTGAGGTTGTCTGGAGGGTCAGTTGAGCATTTCGATGCGCAGCGAGTTGGTGGTGCCAGACTGCCCCAGCGGCACGCCCGCCGTGATCACCACAGTATCCCCGGTGCCTGCCATGCCTTGGGCACGGGCCAGTTCGAGCGCATTGAGGCAGACGTGCTCCATGTCATACATGCGTGCATCGATCACCGAGTACACGCCCCAGGCCACGGTCAGCTTGCGTGCGGTCGTCAGGTTCGGCGTCAGGCTCAGGATTGGCGTGGCCGGTCGCTCGCGCGAAGCGCGCAGGCTGGAGCGGCCTGACTCGGTGTAATTGACCAGCACTGCAACCGGCAGAATGCCGCTGATCCGGCGAATGGCGCAGCTGATCGCATCGGGCAGGGTGGCCTCGGCGCTTGGCCGATTGACGTCCAGCTGAGCCTGGTAGTCCGGGCCGCTTTCCACCTGGCGGATGATCTTGCTCATCATGCTCACCGCTTCCAGCGGGTACTCGCCGGAGGCGGTTTCCGCCGAGAGCATCACCGCGTCGGCGCCTTCGGCCACGGCGTTAGCCACATCAGTCACCTCGGCACGGGTCGGTGCCGGGGAGAAGCGCATCGATTCGAGCATCTGCGTCGCCACCACCACCGGCCGGCCCAGCTGGCGGCAGGTGCGTACGATATTGCGCTGAATGCGCGGCACGTTTTCCGCCGGCACCTCGACCCCCAGATCGCCACGCGCCACCATGATCGCATCGCACAGCCGCGCGATTTCGCGCAGGTGCTGCACGGCTGAGGGTTTCTCGATCTTGGCCATCAGGAAGGCGCGGTCGCCGATCAGTTCGCGTGCTTCATGAATGTCCTGTGGCCGCTGGACGAATGACAGCGCTACCCAATCAACGCCCAGCTCCAGGCCAAATGCCAGATCACGCCGATCCTTCTCGGTCAGCGGGCTCAACTCCAGCACCGCCTCTGGCACGTTTACACCCTTGCGGTCGGACAGCTCGCCACCGGCCACCACGCGCGTGTCGATGGCATCAGCATGCTTGGCCGTCACGGTCAGGCGCAGACGGCCATCGTCCACCAGCAGGCTCATGCCAGGCTGCAGGGCGTCGATGATTTCCGGATGCGGCAAGTTGACCCGCGTGCTGTCGCCCGGCGTCGAGTCGAGGTCCAGACGCAGCGTTTGCCCACGCTTGAGCTGCACCTTGCCCTCAGCAAAACGACCGACCCGCAGCTTAGGCCCTTGCAGGTCCATGAGGATGCCGATCGGCTGGTTCAGCTGACGTTCCACCTCGCGAATCCAACCGAAGCGTTCAGCGTGGTCGGCGTGCTCGCCATGGCTGAAGTTGAGGCGGAACAGATTGACCCCGTTTTCCACCAGCTCGCGCACATCATCGATGCTGCGTGTGGCCGGTCCTAGGGTGGCGAGAATCTTGACCTTCTTGTCGGGTGTCATGGCAGGCTCTATCGGCAGTTGTGGTTATGGACCGTGCATGCCGGTGCCCCGCTAGCGGGACGACGGCAGGATCAGGATGGCGCGGAAATCGTTGACGTTGGTCCGTGTCGGCCCGGTCATCAGCAGCGCATCGAGCGCCTGGAAGTAACCATAGCCGTTGTTGTCCGCCAGCTCGTCGGCGGCGTTCAGGCCCAGGGCTTCGGCGCGGCTATAGCTGTCCGGGGTCATCAGGGCGCCGGCATTGTCTTCCGAGCCGTCGATGCCGTCGGTGTCGCCGGCCAGTGCATAGACGTTTGGCAGGCCCTGGAGATTTTCCGTGAGGCTCAGAAGAAACTCGGCATTGCGGCCGCCGCGGCCATGGCCGCGTACGGTCACCGTGGTTTCGCCGCCGGAGAGAATCACACAGGGCGGCGTGATCGGCTGACCATGCAGCACGACCTGACGGGCGATGCCGCCATGAACCTTGGCCACTTCGCGCGCTTCACCTTCCAAGTCACCCAGGATCAGCGGCGTGATGCCAGCTGCACGCGCCGTCTCGGCCGCTGCGTCGAGAGATTGCTGAGGTTTGGCGATCAGCTGGAAGTGGCTGCGTGACAGACAGGGGGCGTCTGCTTTAACGGTCTCCGAACGTGGATCTTCCAGCCACGCGCGAACATTCTGCGGAATCTCGATGTGGTAGCGCGCCAGGATCGCCAGGGCCTGGGCCGAGGTGGTCGGGTCCGCGACGGTCGGGCCGGAGGCGATCACCGTGGCCTCGTCACCCGGCACGTCGGAAATCGCGTAGGTGTAAACGCTCGCTGGCCAGCAGGCCTTGGCCAGACGGCCGCCTTTGATCGCCGAGAGGTGCTTGCGTACGCAGTTCATCTCGCCAATGTGCGCGCCGGAGCGCAGCAGCGCCTTGTTGATCGCCTGCTTGTCGGCGAGGCTGATGCCCTCGGCCGGCAGCGCCAGCAGGGATGAGCCGCCGCCGGAGAGCAGAAAGATCACCCGGTCGATTTCTTCGAGGTTGCTGACCATTTCCAGCACACGGCGGGCGACGCGCTCCCCGGCATCGTCCGGCACCGGATGCGCCGCTTCCACCACCTCGATCTTGCGGCAGTCGGCGCCGTGGCCGTAGCGCGTTACCACCAGCCCGGAGAGCTCGCCTTCCCAGACCGCTTCGATGGCCTCAGCCATGGCGGCAGCCGCTTTGCCTGCACCAATGACGATGGCCCGGCCGCTGCGGTCTGCCGGCAAATGGTCGGCCAGCACCTGGCGCGGGTGCGCGGCATCGATGGCGGCAGTGAACAGGTCGCGCAGGAATGCTTGCGGGTCGAGGTTCATGTACAACTCCATCTATTAGGTCAGGTGCCCGATTCCAGACCTTAGGGCTCGGTTATGCAAGTACAAAAGGCAAGTCCTAAGGTTTGGAATCGACCCACCCGGCAGTCAGGCCGTGACTCCTCGTGCCGAGCAGGTCGAAAGGGTGCCGCCCGAGGGCAGCGATCGGATCGCAGATGCGCAGGGCTGAGGTTGTGGGGGACGCTGTGATTCCGACCCCGTGCAACTCCAATCCGACCCTTTGAGCATCGCTGGGCCAAACGTTGCGGCTCCCACCACCTGGTCTGTCTGTCCCTGAAGGTGGGCCGCTTGGCTTGGCCAACGTGCTCGAAGGCTGAAGTTTCTGTTTAATCCTTGCGAATCGAGAAGTTGGCCATGTGCTCCAGCCCCTTGATCAGCGCCGAGTGATCCCAGCCGCTGCCACCGATGGCTGCGCAGGTGCTGAAGACCTGCTGCGCGTTAGCCGTGTTGGGCAGGTTCAGGCCGAGCTCGCGGGCACCGGCCAAAGCCAGGTTCAAGTCCTTCTGGTGCAGGCTGATGCGGAAGCCCGGATCAAAGGTGCCCTTGATCATGCGCTCGCCATGCACTTCCAGGATCTTCGAGCCGGCGAAACCACCCATCAGCGCCTCGCGAACACGCGCCGGATCGGCGCCGTTCTTCGCGGCGAACAGCAGGGCTTCGCCCACCGCCTGAATGTTCAGCGCCACGATGATCTGGTTGGCGACCTTGGCGGTCTGGCCGTCACCATTACCGCCGACCAGGGTGATGTTCTTGCCCATGCTCTGGAACAGCGGCAGGGCGCGGGCGAAGCTTTCTTCACTGCCGCCAACCATGATCGACAGCGTCGCGGCCTTGGCACCGACTTCACCGCCCGATACCGGCGCGTCGAGGTACTGGGCGCCGGTGGCGTTGATTTTCTCGGCGAACCCCTTGGTGGCGCTGGGGGAGATCGAGCTCATGTCGATCACCAGCTTGTTCGGGCCGACGCCTTCGGCGATGCCATTCTCACGGAACAGCACGTCCTCGACATGCGGCGTGTCAGGCACCATCACGATGATGAACTCGGCTTCTTGGGCAACTTCTTTCGGGTTCGCAAGGGCCACGGCACCGGCTTCGAGCAGCGCGGCCGGAGCGGCGTCGTGATGCGTGGACAGGAACAGGTTGTGACCGGCTTTTTGCAGGTTCTGAGCCATGGGCAGGCCCATGATGCCGGTGCCGATAAATCCAATCTTAGCCATGAGTGTTCTCCTCTCTGTCTATTCGTCTGAGTCGCGTCAGTTCAGATGGCGTTGTGGCTCTTCAGCCAGCCGAGACCCGCTTCGGTGGTGGTGGCCGGTTTGTATTCGCAGCCAACCCAGCCCTGGTAGCCGATGCGGTCCAGGTGCTCGAACAGGAAGCGGTAGTTGATCTCGCCGGTGCCTGGCTCGTTACGGCCGGGGTTGTCGGCCAGCTGCACATGGTTGATCGCTGCCAGATTGGTCTCGAGGGTGCGCGCCAGGTCCCCTTCCATGATCTGCATGTGATAGATGTCGTACTGCAGGAACAGGTTGGTGCTGCCGACCTTGTCGCGAATCTCCAACGCCTGCGAGGTGTTGTTGAGGAAGAAGCGCGGGATGTCGCGGGTGTTGATCATCTCCATCACCAGGCGAATACCTTCGGCTTCGAGCTTCTTCGCCGCGTAACGCAGGTTCTCGATAAAGGTCATCTCCAGCTTGCCGAGATCGGCACCCTTGGGAGCGATGCCGGCCAGGCAGTTGATCTGGGTGTTGCCCAGGACCTTGGCGTAAGCGATGGCCTGGTCGACGCCGGCGCGAAATTCCTCGACCCGCTCCGGGTCACAGGCAATGCCACGGTCGCCACTGGCCCAGTCGCCGGCCGGCAGGTTGAACAGCACCTGGGTCAGGTTGTGGGCGTCCAGGCGCGCCTTGATCTCTTCGGCCGGGTAGTCGTAGGGAAAGAGGTACTCGACACCGCTGAAGCCGGCTTCGGCAGCGGCGGCGAAGCGGTCGAGGAAGTCCATCTCGGTGAACAGCATGGACAGGTTGGCGGCAAAGCGGGGCATATCGTCTTCCTTCTGTCTGTAGGGACATCCCCGATCGGGCTGGAAGCTACTGCGCTTGGCGATGCTGCGTTGGAACCGAACTCGAAATGCTCATTTACATGCGTAAACTCCGCTTTCTCGTTCGCTTCCGCCTTGCCTCGCCTGCGCTCGTGACGCTTCCAATCCCGTCGGGATATGCGTTGTGGATGCGCTTCGCGACATCCAAACGGTTTGGTTACAGCTTTTTTTGTAGGAGCCAGCTTGCTGGCGATCAGTCGGGCATGGCGCTCGGGATCGCCAGCAAGCTGGCTCCTACGGGCGGTGCGTCTTCCATCAATCCAGCAACGCGACCGCAGTCGGTGCGTCTTCTCGGCCCTCGGCCAGCGGCTCGAATTCGTTGACGGCGTCGATCTCGGTGCCCATGGCGATGTTGGTCACGCGCTCAAGGATCACCTCGATCACCACCGGCACCTGGTGCTCGGCCATCCAGGCCTGGGCCTGTTCGATGGCGGGGCGCAGGTCTTCCTGCTTGAACACGCGGATCGCCTTGCAACCCAGGCCCTCGACCACTGCGACGTGGTCGACGCCGTAGCCTTCCATGCCGCTCTGGTCAGCATTGATGTTCTCGAAGCCCAGCTGCACGCAGTAATCCATCTCGAAGCCGCGCTGCGCCTGGCGGATCAGGCCGAGGTAGGCGTTGTTCACCAAGATGTGGATGTAGGGCAGCTTGAACTGCGCGCCCACGGCCAACTCCTCGATCATGAACTGGAAGTCGTAGTCGCCCGAGAGCGCCACCACCTTGCGCGTCGGGTCCGCGGCGACTACACCCAGCGCTGCCGGAATGGTCCAGCCGAGCGGGCCGGCCTGGCCACAGTTGATCCAGTGGCGCGGCTTGTACACGTGCAGGAACTGCGCGGCGGCGATCTGCGACAAGCCGATGGTGCTGACGTAGCAGGCATCACGGCCGAAGGCGTTGTTCATGCACTGGTACACGCGCTGCGGCTTCATTGGCACGCTGTCGAAGTGCGTCTTGCGCAGCAGGGTGCGTTTGCGCTCCTGGCAGTCGGCGGCCCATGGCGTGCGATCCGGCAACTTGCCTGCGGCCTTGCGCTCCTTGGCGACCTCGACGAACAGCTCTAGCGCAGCGCCCGCGTCGGAGGTGATGCCGAAGTCCGGTGAAAACACCCGGCCAATCTGGGTGGGTTCGATATCCACGTGCACGAAGGTGCGGTCCTTGGTGTAGACGTCGACCGATCCGGTGTGGCGGTTGGCCCAGCGGTTGCCGATGCCAAGCACGAAGTCCGAGGCCAGCATGTTGGCGTTGCCGTAGCGGTGGCTGGTCTGCAACCCGCACATGCCCGCCATCAGCGGATGGTCATCGGGGATCGAGCCCCAGCCCATCAGCGTCGGGATCACCGGCACGCCAATGGTCTCGGCGAATTCAACCAGCAAGGCTTCAGCACCGGCGTTGTAAATACCGCCGCCGGCGACGATCAACGGGCGCTCAGCGGCGCAGAGCATGTCGATGGCTTTCTCGACCTGCTTGCGGGTGGCGGCCGGCTTGTAGACCGAAAGCGGCTCGTAGGTGTCAATGTCGAATTCGATCTCGGCCATCTGCACGTCGAACGGCAGGTCGATCAATACCGGGCCAGGGCGCCCGGAGCGCATGACGTGGAACGCCTGCTGGAATACGCGCGGCACCAGTCCCGGCTCACGCACGGTCACGGCCCACTTGGTGACCGGCTTGGCGATGGACTCGATGTCCACAGCCTGGAAGTCTTCTTTGTAGAGGCGAGCACGCGGCGCCTGGCCGGTGATGCAGAGGATCGGTATCGAGTCGGCCCAGGCCGAGTAGAGGCCGGTGATCATGTCGGTACCGGCCGGGCCCGAAGTGCCGATGCACACGCCGATGTTGCCGGCCTTGGTGCGGGTGTAACCCTCGGCCATGTGCGAAGCGCCTTCGACGTGGCGGGCGAGGATGTGACGGATGCTGCCGTCGGCACGCAGGGCGGAATACAGCGGATTGATCGCGGCACCGGGGATGCCGAAGGCGGTATCAATCCCTTCCTTGCGCAATACCGCTACGGCGGCATCGATTGCTCTCATTCGGGCCATCTGTCGTTCCTCTTGGCTTAGAACCTGTACACGATCTGCTGCGCGTCGGCCCTGCTGCGTTAGAAGCAGATCGCTAGCTCGCTGGATCGTGGCTGTCTTTTTATTCGATAGTTTTTCTACGTGGCCCAAGCATGCCGCCCTGGATTCTGTGGCGGAATTGGCCGAGACTTCAGTTCTGTCGATATCAGGAGTATCGAATGGATCGCTACACAACCTTGCACAGCTTCGTTCTGGTGGCTGAAAACGGCAGCTTTGCCGCCGCTGCGCTGAAGGAAGGCGTAACGCCGGTGGTGATGGGCCGCCGACTCGATGCGCTGGAGCGACACCTGGGCGTCAAGCTGATGCACCGCTCCACGCGCGGGCTGGCGCTAACCGATCTGGGCGAGCAGTACCTGGAACGCGCGCGCGGCTTGCTCAAGGACTTCGATGAAGCGGATGCCAGCATCAGCCACGACCGCACCTCGGTGCGCGGGCACCTGGTGATTTCGGCGCCCGCGGCGTTCGGACGTCGACACATCGGCCCGCACGCGCCGGCGTTCCAGGCGCGCTATCCGGACCTGCAGCTGTCCTTCAACTTCACCGACAGCGTGGTCGACCTGGTACGCCACGGCTACGACATGGGCATCCGCATCGGCGAGGTGACCGATCCCAACTACGTCGCCATCAAGCTGTTCCCCAATCGCCGCGTGGTCTGTGGCTCGCCGGATTACTTCGAGCGCCAGGGCGTGCCGCGCACCCTGGAAGACCTGGCGCGACACAACTGCCTGGCGTTCAACCTGCAGGGCGGGCAACAGCGTGGCTGGACTTTTTTGCGCGACGGCAAGCAAGTGGCTGTGCGGGTGGCGGGGAATCTCGACTGCAACGACGGCGAGCTCCTGTTCGATTGGGTCAAGCAGGGGCTGGGCATCGGTTGGCGCTCGACCTGGGAAATCCAGGCCGAACTCAAGCGCGGCGAGCTGGTGACGGTGCTCGATGAGTTCGCCTTGCCGGCTTACGACATCCAGGCGGTGTATCCGCAGCAGCGCTATCTGCCGGCCAAGGTCCGCTTCTTCATCGATTATCTGAAGCAGATCTACAACGCGCCGGGTTACTGGGAGGTGCGTTGAGTCGAACCTCCACGCACCTTCTGGTGGGTTAAAGCCCACCCTATGTGTGTCGATGTATGGCTGGGGCGGGTTTCGTATCACTCCGGTGTGTAGGGTGAGCTTCAGCCGACCGCGTGACCGAGCAGGTCGAACCACGGCAGGCCGCTGCGAGTCACAGCAAGGGTCATTTCTTGGCGCGAGGCTACCCGTGGACTCCCTGAAAATCGCCACCTTCAACATCAACGGCATCCGTGCCCGTCGGACCAACCTGCTCGAATGGCTGGAGCGCGAACAGCCGGATGTGGTGTGCCTGCAGGAGCTGAAGGCGCAGGATGCGGACTTCCCCATCGACGACATTCGCGCGGCGGGTTATGGCGCCATCTGGCAGGGCCAGAAGTCCTGGAACGGGGTGGCGATTTTGTCCAAGGGCGACGACCCGCTGGAAATCCGCCGCGGCCTGCCGGGCGATCCGGACGATACCCATAGCCGCTACCTGGAAGCCGCCGTCCATGGCGTGATCGTCGCCTGCCTTTACCTGCCCAACGGCAATCCGCAGCCGGGGCCGAAGTTCGAGTACAAACTCGCTTGGTTCGAGCGCTTCATCGAGCACGCCGCCGGCTTGTTTTCCAGCGGTCATCCGGTCGTGCTGGCAGGTGACTACAACGTAATTCCCACTGACGAAGACATCTACAACCCGCGCTCCTGGAAGAAGGACGCGCTGCTGCAGCCGGAAAGCCGCGAATGCTTCGAGCGGCTGCTGGCGCAGGGTTGGACCGACGCACTGCGTGCCAAGTATCCGGACGAGCGCATCTACACCTTCTGGGACTACTTTCGCCAGCATTGGCAGAAGAACTCCGGCCTGCGCATCGATCACCTGCTACTCAGCGCTGATCTGGCGCCACGGCTGATCGATGCCGGGGTAGACCGTTGGGTGCGGGACCAGGAGCATGCCAGCGACCACGCGCCGACCTGGGTCACGTTAAAAGGCGAGGTTAGCGACAAGGCGGCGCCGGAAAAGCCAGCCAAACGCAGCAAAGCCAAGACAACCCAGTAAACTCACTGCGCCAGCGCTCAACGCGCTTGGCGCTTTCCGCTTCTGCTGGAGCTTGCCCGTCATGCGTCGCCCTAGTCGTACGCCTATCTGGATAGCGGCCTTTGCCGTTCTGCTGCATCTGTTCGCGATGCCGCTGATGGCCGCGCACATGCAAGGCATGGACGGTACGGGCGGGCATTGCCCAATGGCCGAGGCCAGCCAGCATCACGCCGGACACGTCCAGCACGCCCACGTCGATGAATCTACGCCCAAGCCCAGTCATCACCAGGGGATGCCCTGCTGCTGCGCGGCGGGATCGGCGTCTCTCGCTGCGATTACGACCGGCTCGCCGGTGCTCCATCAGCCTCATCTGGTACGGGTCGGCAGCCTGCCCACAGCAACTGCGCCGCAGCTGTCGCCGCGTTACCGTTGGCCTGCACTGAATCCCCGCGCATCCCCGCTCGCCTGATCGATAGCCCCTGATCTGACCGGTAGCCATCGGCGGTCGCGTATACGTGCCGCCGCTGATTGCTGGCCCTTGCTGCAGGCCTACGTCCCGGCCGGCAGCGCGAAAAATACGGTCCCGCCTTTGTAGATACCGTCTTGCCCCTTAGTGCGCAATGGCGAGTCTGGGGTCGAAAGGTTGCCCTGACTTGAGCACGCCA
>JAKUTK010000074.1:7842-22607 GCA_022448005.1 Pseudomonas sp. | reverse complement strand
TCGGTGCGCACCAGAAAATGCATCAGGGCCGGATTGGGCTGCTCCGGGGCATAGGTCAGCATGAAGCGCGAAGCGCCTGCGCCAACGAAGGTGGACACATCCGTGACGCCGTCGAGCTGCTTCAGATAGCCCTCGACATCCTCGGCGGTGCGGCTGGTCTCGCGAATGTGCGTGCCCTGCGGCAGGAACAGGTTCACGTAGAAGATCGGTGTGCTCGACGGCGGAAAGAAGCTCTGCGGCACGCGGCTGAAGCCCAGCACGCTGAGGACCGTGAGTACCACTAAGATGCCCAGTGTCAGCCAGGGACGGCCCAGCACTCCGCCGGCGATACGGCGGTAGCGGTTGTAGATCGGCCCGCTGTAGGCATCGTCCGGGTCGGTGTCATCGTCCTCTTTGTCGCCCTTGCGCTCGAGCAGGTAGTGCCCAAACAGCGGCACCACCAGCAGCGCCAGCAGCCAGCTCAGCAGCAGCGACGCGGCGATGACGAAGAACAGCGAGAAGAGGAATTCACCAGTGGTGTCCTGGGACAGGCCGATCCCGGCAAAGGCCAGGATGCCGATGATGGTTGCGCCCAACAGCGACCACTGCGTCTGCTGCAGCGTCTTGCGAGAGGCTTCGAGAATGCTTTTGCCGCGCTGTTTCTCAATCAGCATGCCGTCGCAAACCACTACCGCATTGTCCACCAGCATGCCCATGGCGATGATCAGCGCGCCGAGGGAGATGCGTTCCAGCTCGATCCCCCCGATCCACATGAGCAGCAGCGTGCCGAGCACGGTGAGAAACAGCACGGCGCCGATGATCGCACCGGCGCGTACACCCATGGCCAGGCACAACACGCCCACGACGATGGCCACCGACAGGAAGACGTTGAGCGCGAAGCTGTTGACCGACTCGTTGACGATGCTGTGCTGCTGATACAACGGATGCAGTTCGGCGCCCAGCGGCATCAGGTACTGCATGGATTCCAGCTCTGCCTCGACGCTACGACCGACTTCGACGATGTTGCTGCCCGACACACCGCTGACGCCGAGGGTCAATGCCGGCTCACCGTTGTGGCGGATGATCTGGCGTGGACGCTCGGCGTATTCGCGTTTCAAGGTGGCGATGGAGCCCAGGTCGACGCTTTGCTGGCCTTGGCCCACTGGCAATGCACGCAGCGCATCCAGGGAGTCGAACGCGCCGGTCGGGCGGATGTGGACGAAGAATTCGCCGGCGCGCACGCCTCCGGCTTCCACCGCTGCGTCGGCATCGGTCAGCGCCGCAACCAACTCCTGGGGTGACAGCTTCAGTGCGGCCAGGCGCGCCTGATCGACTTCCACCAGAATTCGCTCTTCACGCACGCCGGCCAGTTCGACCTGGCCTACGCCGTCGGCTGTGATCAACCCGCGGCGCAGGTCCTTGGCGACTTCGTGCAGCTCTTCGAGCGTCAGGCCTTCACCGGTCAGGGCAAAGAAGATGCCGTAGACATCGCCAAAGTCGTCGTTGACCAGCGGTGGGTCCAGGCCGGGAGGTAGCTGTTGCCGGGCATCCTCGACCTTGCTGCGCAGCTGATCCCAGATCTGGTCGAGCTGCTCACCGGAGTAGCGGTCCTGGATTTCGACACGGATTTCCGCGAGGCCGATCATCGAGCGCGAGCGGATTTCCTTGACCTCGGAAAGCTCCTGGATGGCGCTTTCCAAGGGCTCGGTCACTTCCTGCTCGACCTCGAGCGCGGTCGCGCCGGGATACTGCACCGTGACGATGGCTTCCTTGATGGTGAATTCGGGGTCTTCCAGGCGGCCCATTTCGAAGAACGCAAGCACGCCTCCGACCAGGCAGATCAGGACCAGCACCCAGATGTTGACCGGTTTGCAGATGGCGTAACGCGCTAGATCCATCCGCTTACTTCCGCCGTTCGGCTTTGATCGGTTGGTCTTCCGACAGCTTGCTGCCGCCGGCTACCACCACCAGCATGTCGTTGTTCAGCTCGCCGCTGACCACCGCGTGATCGTTTTCGATGCGCTCGAGCTGCAAATCCTGGCGCTGGGCATGGCCGTCCACCGCCAACCAGAGGTAATGGCTGCCGTTCGGCGCTGTTTGCACAGCGTTAAGTGGCAGACGGTAGCGCGGCTGCGGATGGTCTTGCGGAGCAGACGGGCGCTGCAGGCGAACCCGCATGGCCATTCCCGGCAGCAGGTTGTAGTCGGCCGGCGGCTCGCCCTGCAGGGTCAGATTGTAGGTGCGTGATCCCTCGCGAGGCTGGGTGCTGTGTTCCTTGTAGGCCAGTGGCAGGGTCAGGTCGGCGATGACCAGTTCGCCCTCGGCCTCCAATGTGCTGTTCAGTGGGATGCTCAGCGCCGCGCTCTCTGGCAGGTCGACCGCGACCTCGATGTGTTGATTGTTCTGCAGTTCTAGCACGGGTGTACCCGTAGCGACCACCATGTCCGGTTCGACCAGCCGGCGCGCGACCACACCATCGAACGGTGCCTCCAGCGTGCTGTGATTGATATCGCGGAGGGCGCTGTCACGGGCGACCCGCGCCGCCACCACATTGGCCTGCAGCGGCTCGACCGCGGCGGGAGCGAGAATCCCCTCGGCCAGCAGCGCGCGCTTTCGGGTCAGGTCTGCTTCCAGCTGGCGCAGCCGCGCTTGCGCTTCGCGCAGTTGCAGCTCGTAGTCGGTGTCATCGAGCTTGGCCACCGTCTGACCTTTTTCAACGCGTTCACCCTCGTCGACGAGAATCCGCTCGACACGGCCCGGCACCTGGAATGCCAGCTGCGTGCTGGTCACGCTATCGACCACCCCCGGAAAGCGCAGCGCCTCGGGGCCGTTATCAATGCGCTGTAGCGGCTCGACGAAGGCGACGCGTGGCGGGACTTGCGCAGGCTCCTTGTCTTCGGAACAGCCGGACAGGGCCAGCAAACTGCAGATCGATGCGGTAATACAGAGAGACCGTGAATGGCCTCTCGACGATAAAAGCGGCATCCGTTCTCCTGGGCGATAGGGACGAGCAAGGCATCGCGGCGACAGTACGAAGCGCGGCGACAAACCAGTAGAACCCCGCTCTGGCTCGGGAGTTCGACCTATGCTGAACTGACCCGCTGGTCAGCCGTTTTTGCCTGCGGCAATGGCGCCGCGGTCAATCCGCCGTTGATTGGGCGTATCATTGTCCGGCGTTCAAAAGTCAGTGCAGGAGAGAGTCGCAATGCAAGGTCAGCCACAGGTCATCGAATATCTGAAAGAACTGCTGCGTGGGGAGCTGGCGGCGCGCGATCAGTATTTCCTGCACTCGCGGATGTATGCCGATTGGGGCTTTACCAAGCTCTACGAGCGGATCAACCACGAGATGGAAGAGGAAACCGAACACGCCGATGCGCTGCTCAAACGCATCCTCTTCCTCGAAGGCACTCCGGACATGACGCCAGAGGCAATGCATCCTGGCCATACCGTGCCCGAGATGTTGCGCGCCGATCTGGCACTTGAGTACAAGGTGCGCGAAGCCCTGGCCAAGGGCATCACCCTGGCCGAGCAGCACGGGGATTACCAGACGCGCGAAATTCTCGAGCTGCAGCTGATGGACACCGAAGAAGACCACGCCTACTGGCTGGAGCAGCAGCTCGGCATGATTGACCGCATTGGGCTGCAGAACTACCTGCAATCGCAGGCTAGCTGATCTATCACAAGGCCAGGCGCAATGCCTGGCCTTGTTGTTTCCTTGGTGAACAAGCGGTGGCGCCCCGTTCAGCTGCGCCCACGGGGTGCGCTAGACGAGCAGCACCCGCCCGATTCCAGGTCCTTGAGGATGGGGCAGTCCGGCCGGTCATCACCCTGGCAGGTGTTGACCAGGTCTTGCAGGGTGTCGCGTAACCCCACCAGTTCGGCAATCTTCTGATTGAGCGCCTCGATATGTGCGCCAGCCACGGCTTTCACATCGGCGCTGGCGCGCTGACGGTCCTGCCAGAGCCTGAGCAACTTGCTCACTTCTTCCAACGAGAAGCCCATATCCCGCGATCGCTTGATGAACGCGAGGCGGTGCAGGTCGTCCTCGCCATAGTGGCGGTAACCGTTGGCGCTGCGTCCGGCAGGCGAGATCAGGTCGATGGACTCGTAGTAGCGAATCATCTTGGCTGACAATCCGCTTTTCTTTGCTGCTTGGCCAATGTTCATGTGCGCATCCAGACGAATCGGTGTGAGGCTGCTGTGTGCTGTGTGCTGTGTGCTGTGTGCTGCGCCGGCGCGGTGTCCATGCGTGCCGCCGACCACAGCCCCGCGCGGGCTGTACGTTATTCCTTCGGCTCCCAACGTTTGAGCAGCAGCGCGTTGCTGACCACGCTGACGCTCGACAACGCCATCGCCGCGCCTGCGACTACCGGACTCAAAAAACCGAAGGCTGCCAGGGGAATCCCCACTAGGTTGTAGATGAACGCCCAGAACAGGTTCTGCTGGATCTTGCGGTAGGTGCGGCGGCTGATCTCCAGTGCAGCCGGCACCAGGCGTGGATCGCCGCGCATCAGGGTGATCCCCGCCGCATGCATGGCAACGTCCGTGCCGCCGCCCATAGCGATGCCGACATCGGCGGCGGCCAAGGCCGGGGCATCGTTGATGCCGTCGCCCACCATCGCCACCACAGCACCGCCTTTTTTCAGCTCGGCGACGGTGGCGGCTTTGTCGGCTGGCAGCACTTCGGCGTGCACGCTGTCGATCTGCAGCGCCTCGGCCACCACACGGGCACTGCCGCGGTTATCGCCGGTGATCAGGTGGCTGCGAATATGCCGTGCGTTAAGAGCAGCAATGGCCTCTGCGGCGCCCTCTTTGAGGCTGTCGCCAAAGGCGAACAGGCCGAGCACGCGAGATGTCGGCGCAGTCTCGATCAGCCAGGACAGCGTGCGGCCTTCGCTTTCCCAAGCTTCGGCTTTGCCCGCCAGCTCGCCCGGCTGCAGGCCGCTGTCGTCCAGCAGCCGGCGGTTGCCCAGCGCCAGCGAGCGGCCATCGAGATCGCCGGCGATGCCGCGTCCGGTGAGCGACTGGCTGCGATCGACGTCGGCCACCGTCAACCCTTGCTCGGCGCAGCGGTCCAGCACCGCCTGCGCCAGCGGATGTTCACTGCCGCGTTGCAGTGCGCCAGCCTGTTGCAACAGTGCGGACTCGTCGCCATCAACGGCGTGCAGGTGAACGATGCGCGGCTTGCCGGACGTGAGCGTTCCGGTCTTGTCGAAGGCCACCGCCGTCACGGCATGAGCGACCTCCAGCGCTTCAGCATCCTTGATCAGAATGCCGTGGCGCGCGGCGACACCGGTGCCGGCCATGATCGCAGCGGGCGTCGCAAGGCCAAGCGCACAGGGACAGGCGATGACCAGCACGGCAACCGCATTGATCAACGCCACTTCGGCGGGCGCGCCAACGAACAGCCAGCCCGCCAGGGTCAACAGGGCAATGACCAGCACCGCCGGAACGAACACCTGACTGACCTTGTCCACCAGTTTCTGAATAGGGGCCTTGGCGGCCTGGGCGTCTTCGACCAGGCGGATGATGCGTGCCAGCACCGTTTCGCCGCCGAGGGCCGTGGTGCGCACCAGCAACCGGCCTTCGCCGTTGATCGCGCCGCCGGTGATGCTGTCACCCGGCGCCTTCGCCACCGGCAGGCTTTCACCGCTGATCAGGGCCTCGTCGGCCTGGCTTTCGCCTTCGACCACTTCGCCGTCCACCGGAAAGCGCTCGCCGGGCTTGACCAATACCAGGTCGTCCAGGCGAAGGGCGGCGATGGCAACATCCTCTTCACGGCCGTCGACCACCCGTACCGCGCGATCGGGCCTAAGCGCCTCCAGTGCACGAATGGCTGCGCTGGTCTGGCGCTTGGCACGGCTTTCCAGGTATTTGCCCAGCAGGACGAGGGCGATCACCACGGCGGACGCTTCGAAATACAGATGCGGCATCTGCCCAGCCTCTGCGACCCACCACTGGTAGAGGCTCAGGCCATAGCCGGCGCTGGTGCCGATCGCGACCAGCAGGTCCATGTTGCCGGCCCCGGCCCGCACGGCCTTCCAACCCGCCACGTAGAAACGTGCACCAAGGATGAATTGCACCGGCGTGGCGAGCACGAACTGCATCCAGGGCGGCAACATCCAGTGCAGGCCCAGCAGGTCGCCAAACATTGGAATGACCAGCGGTGCGGCCAGCAGCAGCGCGGCAATAACGGCCCAGCGTTCACGGCGCAGACGGCTTTCGCTACGGTCGGGGGCAGGCTCGCTATCGCTGCTGGCTTGAGCCTTGTAGCCAGCGGCCTCGACCGCGGCGATCAGTATTGACGAGTCGACCGCGCCGAGCACTTCGATACGGGCACGTTCGTTGGCCAGGTTCACCGAGGCGCTGCGCACGCCGGCCACCTTGAGCAGGGCACGCTCGATGCGACCGGCACAGCTGGCGCAGGTCATGCCTTCGATGGCCAGTTCAAGGGTTTGCACCGGCACGCCGTAGCCGGCTTTTTCCACCGCCTGTACCAGTTCGGCGAGCTCGCCTTCATGGGTCTGCACGCGGACTTGCTCGGCAGCAAGGTTCACCGCCGCGCTGTCGACGCCGGGCACCTTCAGCAGGGCGCGCTCGACCCGCCCGGCGCAGCTCGCGCAGGTCATGCCGGAGATAGGCAGCGTGTAGGTTGCGCTCGTCATGGTTTGCTCCGAATAGGCCAGTTGCCGTTGAGGATCAACCTTCACCTTGTGGGAAGGTCAAGTCCAGTTACAGGATGTCGCAGCCAAGCCTATTGACCCTGTCAGTGTGGCAAGGTTGAGCATGCTGGTGTGTCCAACGAGCGAAAGGAGCAACCGATGCAGACGTTCAACGTGAAAGGCATGACCTGCGAGCATTGCCGGCGCGCCGTCATTCAGGCGATCCAGTCCCGTGATAGCGATGCCAAGGTCGATGTCGACCTGGAGGCGGGCGTGGTGCAAGTGGAAGGCGGGCTGGACGAGGCGTCCATCCGCGAGGCGATTGAAGAAGAGGGCTATCAGCTCCAGTGATGCAGCACGCGGCAGCAGCTGCTGCCGCGTTTGTAGAGATCCGTCAGCGCACGGCGGAACTGTCCCAGTCCTTGACCAGGCCCCGGAACACCGGGTCGATCAGGGAGGCGCAATCTTTTTCCGGATCGAACAGGGTCGGGTCGCGGGTCCAGTCGCTGAACACGCCGACGATCAGCGCGTGCAAGGTGCGCGCGGCCAGTCGCGGAGTAGTGCCTGGATACAGGCTGTCAGCAGCGCTTTCCAGCAGTTTCTCGCACAACTCAATGAACTGGTTGATGAACGCCTGATGGCGCTCTTCCGCTTCGCGCAATTCGTCGGTGAATTCGCAACGGTGCAGGAGGATGGTCATGACCCTGCGCTTCTGCTCATCCCGGCCCAAGGCACTGATGCCTTCGATACAGAGTTCATACAGCGCCCTCAACGGCTGCTGCTGAGTGCAGCTGCAAAGCCGCTCGGCCATCTGTTCCGGGGGCAGGCGAACCTGGTTGAGCATTTCGTGAAACAGATGCGCCTTGTTCTGGAAATGCCAGTACACGGCGCCGCGGGTCACGCCGGCGTCGCGGGCAATCTGGTCGAGACTGGTGTGCGCCACACCCTTGTCGAGAAACAGCCGCTCGGCAGAGGCGAGCAGGGCAACACGGGTCTTTTCGGCGTCTTCTTTGGTTCTTCGCATGGGTGAGCTACGGCAGTCTGATACTGCATTGAATAAAGCCTTCGCGGCGGGTAATGCGGAGTTCGTCCCTTAACCTCTGCAACTTTGGATGTTTACAATCGTCTGTGTATGTAACAGCATCCCAGCTTCTCTGTAAACGTTCGATCTCGGTCGCGGCTTCGCTGCGTGTCGATGCTTCGGCTTTTTCCGCTCCGCGAGTTGATCCATGCCCCTTCCGATTCTGCTCATTCTGGGCGCGCTCAGCGCCTTTGGTCCGTTGGCCATCGATTTCTACCTGCCGGCGTTTCCCTCGATGGCGCGCGCTTTTGCCACGGATGTGGAACACGTGCAGCTGTCGCTGGCGGCTTACTTCATCGGTCTGGCCCTTGGGCAGCTGATCTATGGGCCGCTGGCGGATCGGTATGGCCGACGCTGGCCGCTGCTGGTGGGCGTGACGCTGTTTACCCTGGCGTCGCTGGCGTGTGCCTTTGCGCCGTCGCTGGACTGGCTGATCGCGGCGCGTTTCGTTCAGGCGCTGGGTGGCTGCGCAGGCATCGTGGTGACCCGCGCGGTGGTACGCGACTGGTGCGATCCAGTGCAGGGCGCCAAAGTCTTTTCGCAGCTGATGCTGGTGATGGGGCTGGCGCCGATCCTCGCGCCGCTGGCGGGTGGGCTGCTGATGAACGCCTTTGGCTGGCAGGCGATCTTCGTCTCGCTGACGATCTTCAGCGCGCTGTGTGGCGTTGCGGTTGCGCTACGGCTGCCGGAAACCTTGCCGGCCGATGCACCCAAACACGCTTTGCGCGGAACCCTTGGGCGCTACGTCGCGTTGTTTCGTGACCGCGAATTCATCGCCTTTGCGCTCTCGGGCGGCGTGGCGATGGCCGGTATGTTTGCCTATATCGCCGGCTCGCCCTTCGTATTCATCGAGCTGTATGGCGTTCCAGCCGAGCACTACGGCTGGCTGTTCGGCAGCAATGCGGCGGGGTTCATCCTCGTTTCGCAGATCAACGCGCGGCTGCTGCGCTTGCGCGGCCCGGGGTTCTGGCTGCGACGCCTGGTCTGGCTCTACTTTGCCTGCGGCGCGGCGTTGTTGGTGATTGCGCTGAGCAAGCCGGATGTACTCTGGCCATTGCTGATTCCGCTGTTCGCTGGGTTGGCGAGCCTTGGCAGCATCCTGCCCAATGCAACTGCTTGTGCCATGGCGAAGCAGGGCAAGCAGGCCGGGTTGGCGTCGGCCTTGATGGGCAGCATGCAGTTCTGTGTCGCCGCTTTGGCATCGGCATCCGTGGGTTGGATGCACAACGGCACAGCCGTGCCGATGGCGTTGGCCATCACTGTGTGCGCGGGTCTGGCGGCGTGCCTGGCCTGGTATACCGGCCAGAGCAGCCTATCGCGCAGCGAGACCGTCTCGTCCTGAGCGGCCCCATCCATCAGAACCCTTCTAGGACGACCTTCCCCTTGGCTTTGCCGCTTTCGATAAAGCCATGGGCGCGGCGCAGGTTTTCGGCGTTGATGGTGCCGTAATGCTCTCCCAAGGTGGTCTTGAGCACACCGCTGTCGATCCCATCGGCGACCCGGTTAAGCAGTTGGTGCTGCGCAATCATGTCTGGCGTCTGGAACAGCGAACGGGTGTACATGAACTCCCAGTGCAGCGACAGGCTCTTGCGCTTGAGCAGGCTGATGTCGAGGCTGGCCGGGTCGTCGATCAAGGCCAGCCGACCTTGAGGCTGCAGCGCCTCGACGATCTGCGGCAAGTGAACGTCGGTGTGGGTCAGGCTGGCAACGTGGGTGACGTCGGCGATGCCCACTCGTTGCAGCTCGGCGGCCAGTGGCTGGCTGTGATCGATCACTTCATGAGCGCCCAGCTCACGCACCCAGTCCTGGGTTTCGAGGCGAGAGGCCGTGCCGATTACCTTCAGCCCGGTCAATTGGCGCGCCAGCTGAGTGAGGATGGAGCCCACACCCCCCGCTGCACCGACGATAAGCAAACGCTGATCGCGATCTTCCTTGCCTTCGCTAATTTGCAAGCGCTCGAACAGCAGTTCCCAGGCGGTGATCGAGGTCAGCGGCAACGCCGCAGCGGCGGCGAAGTCGAGGGTTGCAGGCTTGCGCCCGACGATGCGTTCATCGACCAGGTGCAGCTCGCTGTTGGCACCGGGGCGATCCAGCGCGCCGGCATAGAACACTTCATCGCCGGGTTGGAAGAGGGTGACTTCACTGCCCACCGCTCGCACCACGCCGGCCACGTCCCAGCCAAGCACCTGATGCTGGCCGGCTTCCGGCTGCACGCGCATGCGGATCTTGGTATCCACCGGGTTCACCGAAATGGCGCGGACCTCGACCAGCAGGTCGCGCGGGCCGGGCGTGGGATCAGGCAGTTCGATGTCGATCAGTGAATTCGCGTCGTCGACTGGCAGGGATTGTTGGTAGCCGATGGCTTTCATCGTGGGTCTCCTTCTAGAGCTGAACATTGACTAGCACCATGTTCGGCTTTCGCGCTGCGATGAAAAACCGCATATTTCGCAGAGACTCTTTCAACGGAATATTGAAAATGCTGCGTAGCGATGACCTTCAGGTATTCGTGTTGACCGCTGAACTGGGGAGCCTGTCGGCCGCTGCTCGGCAGCTGGAATTGTCGCCAGCCGTTGCCAGCGCGGCGCTCAAGCGATTGGAGGTGCAATTGGGTTGCCGCTTGCTGGTGCGTTCGACCCGGAGCTTGCGGCTGACCGGCGAAGGCGAACTCTATCTGCCCCATGCGCGTTCGGCCTTGCAGAGCCTGGTCGAGGGTCAACAACTGCTTGCGGGCGGTAAAGCGACCATCAGTGGCACGCTGCAGCTGTCAGCGCCGTCAGATTTCGGCCGCAATGTGCTTCTCCCCTGGCTGGACGAATTCCAGCTGCAGCATCCGCTCTTGAGCCTTCGACTGTTATTGGCTGACCGCAATGCCGACCTGTTTCGGCAGTCGGTCGATATCGCGCTGCGCTATGGCCAGCCGGAAGATTCCAGTCTGGTGGCGCTACCGGTAGCTTCAGCAAACAGGCGAGTGCTTTGCGCCTCGCCGGGCTACCTCGGCGTACACGGAGCGCCGCGCTCCGTTGCCGAGCTTGCCGACCATAACTGCTTGCGCTTCATGCTGGCGGGACGGGTGCACGAGCGCTGGTGCTTTCTCGACGACCGCCGCCGCGAGCTGGAGCAGCTGGTGGGCGGGGATCGCATCAGCGATGACGCCGATGTGGTGCGGCGCTGGGCGCTGGCAGGGCGAGGAGTGGTGTATAAATCCTGGCTGGACATCGCTCAGGATGTGCAGTCGGGGCGACTGGTGGTGCTGTTGCCGGAGCTGCTGGGCGAGCCGACGCCGCTCAACCTGATCTGTGCCCACCGTGCACATCTGGGTGAACGGGTGCGGCTGTTGCGCGAACACCTGGTCGAGCGATGCCAGGTGCTGATGCAGCGGGCTCCTTTCTCGGGTTAACGGGCCGCGCGGCGGCGGCCCTTGCCGATCACTTGGCCAAGCGGGCGTCGAGGCTGTTCTGAGCCAGCCGGCGAGCCTGGTCCTCGGTCATGCCGAGGCTCTCATGCAGCGCCATGAAATTCTCGGTGACGTAGCCGCCGAAGTAGGCCGGGTCGTCCGAGTTCACCGTCACCTTCACGCCCTGTTCCAGCATCTGCAGGATGTTGTGCTGGCTCATGTCGTCGAACACGCAGAGCTTAGTGTTGGACAGTGGGCAGACCGTGAGCGGAATCTGCTCGTCGATCAGCCGTTGGATCAACTTCGGATCTTCGGATGCGCGCACGCCGTGGTCGATGCGGCTGACCTTGAGCAGGTCCAGCGCTTCCCAGATGTATTCGGGTGGGCCTTCTTCGCCGGCATGGGCCACGGCGAGGAAACCTTCAGCGCGGGCCTTGGCAAAGACGCGCTCGAACTTGCTCGGTGGGTGACCCATTTCGGAACTGTCCAGGCCAACCGCGAAGAAGGCGTCACGGAAAGGCATCGCCTGTTCCAGCGTCTTGAAGGCTTCCTCTTCCGGCAGATGACGCAGGAAGCTCAAGATCAGCCCGCTGCTGATGCCAAGCAACTCGCGGCCGTCAGCCAGCGCGCCGCTGATACCGCGCATGGCGACCTCGAACGGGATGCCGCGATCAGTGTGAGTTTGCGGATCGTAGAAGGTCTCGGTGTGCACGACGTTCTGCTCTTCGCACTTCTGCAGGTACGCCCAGGTCAGGTCATAGAAGTCCTGCTCGGTGCGCAGCACATCGGCGCCGGCGTAATAGAGATCGAGAAATTCCTGCAGGTTGCCGAAGTTATAGGCGCTGCGCAGCGCGTCGACGTTATCCCAGGGGAGGGCGATCTTGTTGCGTTCAGCCAGGCGAAACAACAGCTCGGGTTCGAGCGAGCCTTCGAGGTGCAGATGAAGCTCGGCTTTCGGTAGGGCGTTTAGCCAGTCGTACATGAGAAATTCCCCATCTGGAAAAGGCGCATTTAATCACGCTGGCCGGATTGACCCCAGGGTCAGATTGGCCGCTTGTGGATTGATCTCGCCGCGTCGCACCTTCAGTTCGATCACGTGCCGAACGGACTGTGCAAAAAATGAGCAAGGTCGTCGAAGCGAGAGCGGGCGCGGTTAAGCGCGCTCAGCCCAACGGTTATCCACAATCTTGTCCACCTGTTCTGCGGATAACAAAACAGATGCGTGGTGGCGACGTGAAATCACCTGTCCAAGCTGATTTGAAGCGTAAAAAATGCTTGAGAATCAATGGTTTTTCGCATCTCAGCGGGCTGCTAAAGCGTTTCGGTTAAAAAATGAACGAAGGTGCCCAGGCCGCGCCGCCGTTGGGCTTGCCACATTGGTCCCATTGTTATCCACAATGTGATGCACACGATCAGTGGAAAACCTGCTGACGAAAAAAAGCCACGCTTGCCTAGGCAGCGTGGCTTTGGAGTGCAGACGCGCTGGTAAGGCGCACGCCTCTACAATCTATTAGTTCTGAGTGGGGGCAGGAACGCGTGGCTCCACTGGTTCACCTACGTCCGGCTCATCATCGTCAGGCATGGTGACATCGACGTCAGGCACAGTGATGACCTTTTCCTCGGTGCCAACATCCACTTCTGGCGCATCAACGTCGTACTCAGGCATGTTGCCGCCTTCGACTTCTACGTCTGGGAGCGAGCCTTCTTCGGTTTTCTCGACATCGCAACCGGCCATGCCCAAGGTTGTCAGCAGCACGGCGCCGGGGATCAGCCACTTATATTTGCTTTTCATTCGTCAGACTCCTGTTTCGCAGCGGAATGCGTGTCTCGGCACTTCCACTCGTTTATGTTGGGGGACATGCGCATGACTGCGCCGACCCAACGGCAAGTGCCGCTGTTATAGGGACTTCTCTGATATCGAGCAGTTCAACGAGACGCGATGCTCAAGGCTCCAGCAAGTGCAGTTCGGAGCGGCCACGGCTGATGTCGGACAGTAGTTTCTGCACCTGCGGCTGCAGCGCCGCTGGGAAGGCCAGTTGCAATTCGGCGCCTTCTGCGTCGAAGGTTTCGCTGTCAATCAGTGCGTCATAGTCACTCAGGCGCGACTTGAGCAGCGCCAACTCGGCGAAGCGGCAGTGACAGCTGCAGCGAACCCTGGCAACCAGCTCGACGCGCTCGCCAGCCTGCAGACATTTTGCCGCAGCGCCGCCATAGGCTCGGGCCAGGCCGCCAGTACCTAGCTGGATACCGCCGAACCAGCGAATCACCACCACGACCACCTGGTCGCAGTCCTGCCCCTCAATGGCGGTCAGCATGGGTCGGCCTGCCGTTCCGCCGGGCTCGCCGTCATCACTGAATCGGTACTGATTGCCGACCTTCCACGCCCAACAGTTATGCGTGGCGCTGGCATCGCTGACTGCTTGGATGAACGCGTGGGCGTCTTCGGGGCTGGACACCGGCGCAGCCTTGGCGAGGAAGCGGCTCTTGCGGATGGTTTCCTGATATTCGCAAGGCGAGGCAAGGGTGGAGGTCATGTGCATCGCGGGCTGTGAAAAGGGATCGAGGATTGTAGCGGCGACCGTAGCCGAGCGGGGACCCGATACTCCGGCCGCAGGGGGATGGAAGGACCACTGGGTCGATCAGACTGAACTTAGAACAGCGCGATCAGCACGAAATATCTGAAAGGGCGAACCATCGCTGCCCTCAACATCGACCATGGAGGTATCCAATGCTCAATGCCAAATTCGAGGCATGCATCCAGGCTTGTTCCAACTGCGCCATCGCTTGTGAAACCTGCGCTGCATCCTGTCTGCGCGAAGACGACGTGAAAATGATGGCCCGTTGCATCGAGCTTGACCGTGACTGCGCCGACCTGTGTGCGCTCGCCGCCACGCTCATGACCCGTGACAGCAAGCTCGCCCAAGAGATGTGCCGCATCTGCGCGCAAGCCTGCCGCGACTGTGCTGAAGAATGTGGCAAGCACCAGATGGACCACTGCCAGGCCTGCGCTGAAGCCTGTCGCCAATGCGCTGAAGAGTGCGAAAAGATGGCGGCGTGATCGATATGCCGTTGGGTCCCGAGGGTCGAGCAGCCATAGCTGCCGGCCCTTTTTCAGGCCAGCCAGTCCAGGGTCAGAATCAGCCTGCGCTCGCCGGGCGCCACCTGCGGTGAGCGGTGGATGATGCCAGCGCCTTCGTTACCCTCCCATCTCTCTCCCTTAAACAGCGCGACTTCACCCGCCAGCAGTCGCTCGATGCCCTGCGGTGCGACCGTGGGATCGCCGAGGCGATGGCGCGGTATGGCGTGTTCAGGCAGCCACTCGCTGCCCGCGCCGGCATAGGTGGTAATCAGGCGCAAGGGCACATGGTCGACGTGGAAGCGTGGGCACATTGTCTTGTCCAGAATCCTCAGTCGCAGCCCGATCCGGCGTGCTTCAACAAGAGAGCTGAATGCGCGGACCAACCAGGCGACGTCAGCCACGAATCCAGCGTGCCCGGCAATGTCTCGATAAGCCATCGCTACAGCAAGCGTCTCGACCTCGCCGGTTGCATCAGGCTCGATGGTCAACGATTCGGCCAAGGGCTCACCCAGTGCCATCAAACTCTGTGCGAAGCCGGCGATATGAGGCGGCAGTTGGCGCTGCCAACAG
>JAKUTK010000074.1:1935-7832 GCA_022448005.1 Pseudomonas sp. | reverse complement strand
AGGTTGACGTTCTCAAGCAGCGCATCGCCCAGGACTGCCGGGGCGTGTCCGAATACTTGCTGTGGGATTGCGCTGACGGGCTGCCGCGCCAGCATCACGCAACCTCCTGATGCCAGGGCACGAACGGGTCGGGTAGGCGCAGCCATTGCTCAGGACCTAGGTTCCATTCGTAGTCGCTGAGCAGGCAGGCGTCGAGTTCGGCGCGCAGGCGATGGAAGTCGATGTGCTGGCCGATAAAGACCAGTTCCTGACGGCAATCCCCGCTGTCATCGCGCCATTTCGAGCGGATTGCCGCACGCGATTCCTCGTCTACGGGCCACTGGGCGTCTGGAGTGAAACGCCACCAGCGGCCGGCGTATTCGTAGCGCATCAGCCCGCCGGCTTGGGACCAGCTACCGGCTTCCTGCGGGCGGCTGGCCAGCCAGAAATAGCCCTTCGAGCGAAGCAGCCGGCCGTTGCTCCACTCCTGGTTGAGGAAGGCATGGAAGCGTTCTGGATGGAATGGGCGACGCGCCAGGTAAGCGGTTGACGCGATACCGTAGGCTTCGCTCTCAGGAATGTGCTCGCCGCGCAGTTCCTTGAGCCAGCCCGGCGCCTGCGCTGCGCGCTCGAAATCGAAGCGTCCGGTGTCGAGTATTTTCGACAGCGCCACGTTGCCCCTGCTGATGGGCAGGATTTCGGCATGGGTGTTCAAACGGGCCAGGATGGCGCCCAGTTCTTCACGTTCGGCACTGGAGATCAGATCGATCTTGCTGATGAGGATCACGTCAGCGAATTCCACTTGCTCAATCAGCAGGTCAGTGATCGAGCGCTCATCCTCTTCGCCCAGGGTTTCGCCACGACTGGCCAGAGGCTCGGCCTCGTGAAAGTCGCGCAGGAAGTTGACCCCGTCGACTACCGTGACCATGGTGTCCAGCCGTGCCAGGTCGGCGAGACTCTGGCCTTGCTCGTCGCGAAAGGTGAAGGTCTCGGCCACCGGCAAGGGCTCGGAAATGCCGGTTGACTCGATCAGCAGGTAATCGAAGCGGCCTTCACGCGCCAGCTTGGCCACTTCATCGAGCAGATCCTCGCGCAGCGTGCAGCAGATGCAGCCGTTACTCATCTCGACCAATTTCTCTTCGGCTCGGTTGAGACTGACGTCGCGCTGGACCTCGCCACCGTCGATGTTGATTTCGCTCATGTCGTTGACGATCACCGCGACGCGGCGACCCTCGCGATTCTTCAGGATGTGGTTCAGCAGCGTGCTTTTGCCGGCGCCCAGAAAGCCGGACAGCACGGTTACGGGAAGGCGATTCATGGCGGTCTCTCAGGCGGTTCGTTGGTGTTTTTCGCGCAGTTCCTGGCGCTCTTTGGCTTCAATGCAGAGCGTCGTGGTGGGCCGCAGCAACAGGCGCTTCAGCCCGATGGGCTCGCCGGTTTCGGCGCACCAGCCGTATTCGCCGCGGGCGAGGGCGTCCAGCGAGTCGTCAATCTTGTCGAGCAGCTTCTTTTCCCGCTCCAGCAGCCGGAGCTGCCACTGACGTTGCTCTTCAGCCGTGCCGACATCGGATGGATCGCTGCTGGGCTCTTGTTCGCGCAACTGCTGAAACTCGTCCTCAATGCGAGCCTGCAAGTCGGCGCGCTGGTGCAATAGCAAGTCTCGGAAGAACCCTTGTTGGGCTTCATTCATATAGGCGTCGGCAGGTAGCGCGAGGAGTTCGGTTTCGGTCATGGGGGTATGCACAGCCAGTGGGATGCAATAGTTATAACATAACATAAAGCAAGCTGTGCAAACGGGAACGTTGGCCGGACGGCCAGCCGTGGCGGGTGTCGGAAAGACAACCTGCGCTTGGTCAGGCGCAGGTCAGGGTTGCGGGTCAGTGACTGCCTTGCAGGCCGTGGTAGGCGCGGTCGAAATAGACCAGGCCGTCCGCGTCGTTCTGGTGCTTGAGGGCCAGTACTTCGCAAAAAAGGATGTCGTGAGTGCCGACAGTGGTGCTGTGGCTGACGCGGCAATCGAAGGAGACAGCGGCACCTTCCAGTACGGGCGAGCCCGTCAGCCAGGTGGTCCAGCTCGCGGCAGCGAAACGTTCGGCCATCGGCGTTTTGCCGCCAAACTGGTTGGACAGATCGCGTTGTCCGCTGGCCAACGTATTGACGCAGAGCTGCGCGTTGGCCGTTACAGCTGCGTGCGCCGAAGCCGCACGGTTCAGGCAGACCAGCAAAGTCGGCGGGTCATCAGTCACGCTGCACACGGCTGTCGCGGTAAAGCCGGCGCGCCCAGCGGGGCCGTCGGTAGTGATCACGTTGACCGCAGCGGCGAGGCGCGCCATGGCGTCGCGGTAGTCCTGCTTGATCACGGGCGGGGTGGTGACGTTGGTGGGGTCGAGTTCAGCCAGGTTCATATCGGGTCTCCATCAGGCGAACGCGCAGGCGCGGTCGAAAGGCAGGCGTGGCAGCCGGTCGCGCAGCTTGCTGGTATCGCCATAGCCAAGGTTGATCAGCAGGTTGGATTTCCAGCTCGTGTCGTGGAAGAAGGCTTCGTCCAGAGCCTTGGCGTCAAAGCCGGACATCGGACCGCAATCGAGGCCCAGAGCACGCGCGGCGAGGATCAGGTAGCCAGCCTGCATGGAGCTGTTGCGCAGGGCATTTTCAGCGATCAGTGCCGGCTGGCCGGCATACCAGCTACGGGCGTCGGCGAAGGGAAACAACTCGGGCAGCGTCTCGGGAAAATCCTCGTCATAGGCGACGATCACCGTCACCGGAGCACTCATGGTCTTGTCCAGATTGCCCTTGGAGAGACACGGCGCGAGCTTTTCCTTGCCCTCGGCTGTGCGCACGAAAACGAAGCGCCCGGGGCAGCTGTTGACGGCGGTCGGGCCCAGGCGCACCTGGTCATAGAGCTGTTCGAGCAGCGCGTCCGGCACCGGTTTGTCCAGCCAGGCGCTGTGTGTGCGGCCTTCGCTGAACAGGGTCGCAAGGGCTTGTGAATCGAATGGGGTGTGCATTTCAGTGTCCTCAGGCTGCCGCGGCCTGGCCGCATTGCTCGGCCAGGAAGTCCAGCAGGACTCGGTTGAAGGGTTCGCTGTCGCTGACGCTGGAGGCATGTCCGCCGTATTCCAGCAATGCCAGTCGGGCGTTGGGAAGGACCTCTGCCATGTGCTGCGAGCGATTCCAGGGCACCAACATGTCGTCGCGGTTGGCGATCAGCAGCGTAGGCGTCTGGATCGTTGGCAGCTCGGCCTCGATATCGAAGCTCAGCAACGCGCCGATCCGCCGCAGCAGACTGGCCGTGGTCGGGAAATTCGCCAGTGCGTGTTCATCGTCCCTCGCCAGTTTCTCGCTGTTGGCGACGATCCAGTCCGCCGGGTAGAGAAACAGCGATTGCGCCTGCACGTACGCGGCCGGACCGCTGTCGCGCAAAAGGTTCTGGCGTACGGCAAAGCACCGTGCGCTGTGAGGGTTTGGGCTGCTCCAGGCATTGACCAGCACCTGGCTCTGTAACCGTTGCGGGCTCAGCAGGGCCATTTGCAGACCAACAAGCCCGCCCAGCGCGTGACCGATGAAATGACACTGGTGAATATTCAGGCTGTCGAGCAGGTCCAGCAGTTCGAGCGCCATGGTGTTGATCGAGTAGCTCTCGGGTAACGAGGCCTGGCTCTTGTTAGTGCCGAGCTGATCGTAGACGACCACGCGGTAGTCTTGGGTCAGCACCGGCAATTGCGGCGTCCAGAACGCGCCCGCGCCGCCAAGGCCTGAACTGCAGACCACCGTCGGAGCGTCCGCCTCCTGGCGGCCGTGGATCTCATAATGCATAACGAACCTCCTTACAGATCGATTCACGCATGAGTTGGCGCATCGGCTGCGAGAGGCCAGGCCGGTTGCTCGCAACAGCATCTGTAAATGTCGGGCGGAGAAAGCACGAATCTGTTGATCGAGCCGATCTAGCCGTTGGCCGCCCCCCGCCGCCCTTACACCTCAGCGTGGCACTTCGCGGCGTTGCTATTGGCCGACGTGCGCGATGCTGGCGATCTCAATCAGCGCGTCGGGTTTCACCAGACCGCACTGGATGCAATAACGCGCGGGCTTCTCGCCGGGGAAGTACTCGGCATACACCTCGTTGACCTTCGCGTAGTTGGCCCAGTCGGTGAGCATGATCATGTTGAAGGTGACGTCGTCCATGCTGCCGCCGGCGGCCTCGACGACGCCCTTGATGGTTTCCAGGACGTGGCGTGTCTGGGCGGCGGCGTCGCCGACGTGGACCACGTTGTTGTCCTTGTCGAAGGGCAGGGTGCCGGAGACGTAGACCACGCCATCGGCCATGGAACCGGGTACGAAGGGCGCAATGGGTTTGCCGGTGCCGGCGGGAATGATGGATTGCTTGGGCATGTCGGGTGATCTCTTGCAAGGCGATGTATGGGGCCGCTGCGAGGCGGCACTGTCGTTATGAATCAGGAAACAGTGGCGGTGGCTTCGGCCTGGGCGAAGGTGCTGCAGAAATCGTCCACGCTGGAGACCCAGCCAAAGAACGTCTCGATGTTGTACAGCGCTGCCTGCTGGGCGAACTCCGGCCCGGCCTGATGGGTTGCATCGGCCAGCACCACGCCGAAATATTCGAGGTGGAAGCCATCACGCAGGGTCGATTCCACACAGACATTGGTGGCAATGCCGGTGAACACCAGATTGCGGATGCCACGGGCGCGCAGGGTGCTGTCCAGATGCGAGTTGAAGAATCCGCTGTAGCGCGGCTTGGGCACCACGATGTCGCCGGGCTGAGGCTTCAGTTCGTCAACCAACTGATAATCCCAGCCGCCTTTTGCCAGCAGAGTGCCGGCCAGCTCCGGCCGCTTGCGCATGGTTTTCAGGGCATTGGACTTGTGCCAGTTGGGCGAACCCGGACCGCCTGCCTCAACGTACTGAGCGTCCCAGCCGTTCTGCAGGAAGACCACCTGAATACCTGCTGCACGTGCGGCGGCCAACGCCTGCAGGATCTTCTCGATCACCGGCCCGGTGCTCGACACATCGAAGCCGGCCAGATCCAGATACCCGCCTTTGGCGGAGTAGGCGTTCTGCATGTCCACGACAATCAGTGCCGTCTCGCTGGCGCTCATTGCCAGTGGTTCCGGACGTGCCGGCATTTTCATGATGTCGCCGGCGGGCTTCAGTCCGTAGCCTGAAAGGTGCTCCGCGGCGCTCATCAGGCGGACTCCTTCAGCGGCTCGATATGGCGACGGCTCTGCATCAACGGTTGGATCTTCTGACCGAAGGCTTCGACACCCTCAAGGAAGTCATCGAAGGTCAACATCACGCCCTGCATGCCGGGCACAGTGGCGATCTCATCGAGCATGCGCGCGACGTTGCCATAAGAGCCAACGAGGGTGCCCATGTTGATGTTCACCGCTGAGGTGGGGTCGGCCATCTGCCGGATGTTGGTGTCGCTGCCGGAGGTTTTGTCTGCCGCGCCCTGTTCGCCCAGCCAGGCGATGGCTTCCTGATCGACGCCGGCCTTGTAGTGCTCCCACTTGGCGCGGGCGGCCTCGTCGGTTTCGTCGGCAATGACCATGAACAGCACACAGGAGGTGACCGTACGACCGGTTTTCTCGGTGGCCTTGAGCAGCCGTTCAGTGGCTGGCGCAAAGGCTGTCGGCGTGTTCACGCCTTTGCCGAAGCAGAAGTTGTAGTCGGCATACTGTGCCGAGAAGGCCATGCCAGCGTCGCTGGAACCCGCGCAGATGATCTTCATGTCCGCCTGCGGTACCGGGCTGACGCGGCAATCTTCCATCTGGAAGTGCTCGCCCTTGAAGTCGCTATGACCGGTAGCCCACAGATCGCGCAACACCTGAGCGTACTCGCCGAGGTACTGGTAACGGTTGCCGAAGAATTCGTCACCCGGCCACATGCCCATCTGGCTGTACTCG
>JAKUTK010000074.1:0-1925 GCA_022448005.1 Pseudomonas sp. | reverse complement strand
GCTTCTGCCAGCCAGTCACCAGATTCACGCCGAAGCGGCCACCGGAGATCGAATCGATGGTCGAGGCCATGCGCGCCACGATGGCCGGCGGCAGGGTCAGGGTGGCAGCGGTCGCGAACAGCTGAATCTTGCTGGTTACCGCGGCGAGGCCGGCCATCAGCGTGAAGGACTCCAGGTTGTGCTCCCAGAATTCGGTCTTACCGCCAAAGCCGCGCAGCTTGATCATCGACAGGGCGAAATCGAAACCGTAGCCCTCGGCCTTCTGCACGATGGCCTTGTTGAGTTCGAAGGTCGGCATGTATTGCGGCGCGTTTTCGGAAATGAGCCAGCCGTTGTTGCCGATCGGAATGAAAACACCAACATCCATAGGGAGCACCTCTGTTCGCAGTGGCTAGAAAGCGCTGCCCGAACGTGGCGGGCAGGGTCACAGAGGCTTAGCAGAAAGCAGGCCAGAAGTTGAATTTACTTATGGATCAATAAGATGGATCTACATTAGCTATTCAGGTAGACCATTTGGTCCGAAACGGAGCACCTGGTTTGTGCGGGCGGCCCCGCCAATGCGCAAAAAGCGCGCAATCAGGTTGCAGAGCGTCTGCTTGTGCCGCAATGGCCTCCGGCGCGCTACAGTAACGACCCGTTTGCGCCCAACCGGTAATGCAGTGACAGACCAGACCCCAACAGCTCCACGCCGACGCCTGACCGCCGGCAAAACCGCCAAGAAGAAGGGCACGGCACGTGTTCCCAGTGCCAGCGCAGTGGACCGCCGTGCCCGCATGATCGAGAGCAAGCGGGCCACCATCCTCAGCGCTGCCCTTGGGCTTTTTTCGCGATTCGGCCTGCACGGCACCAGCCTGGATCAGGTCGCGACCCAGGCCGACGTGTCAAAGACCAACCTGCTGTACTACTTCGGCAGCAAGGAAGACCTCTATACAAACGTGCTGCGGCAACTGCTCGAGGTCTGGTTGCGGCCGCTGCAGGCGTTTTCAGCCGAGCAGGACCCGATCGAGGCGATCAGCGACTACTTGCGCGTCAAGCTCGAACTCTCCCGCGACCATCCCGAAGAATCCCGGCTGTTCTGCATGGAAATCATGCAAGGCGCGCCGTTGCTGTTGGGCGAGTTGGAGCAGCCCTTGCGTGCGCTTGTCGAGAACAAGGTCGCCGTGATCCAGGCCTGGATAGATGCCGGCAAGCTGGCGGCAGTCAGTCCTCATCATCTGATCTTTTCGCTCTGGGCAACCACCCAGCACTACGCCGACTTCCGCGTGCAGATCGAAGCCGTCGCCGGCCGCACGCTGGACGACCCGGCGTTCTTTGAAGAAACGCTGCAGAGCTTGCAGTCCCTGATACTGGACGGGGTCCGGCCGCGCTGAAAGCGCATCGGGCTCCAGGCGGAGGAGCCCGAACATGAGCAAGCCCTTGATCAACTGGCCGCTGAAGCGTAGCCGTACCGCAGTTCTCCTGTATCCATCCTTCAAGGAGCTTTTCAGTGTTCACCGTTAAAGCCACCCAGCACGTGCTCGCCGTAGATGACCTGGAGAGAACCGAGCGCTACTTTCTCGACGTGCTTGGTTTCTCTGTGCGATTCCGCGTCGAGGGCTGGTCATTCATCAGCCTCGGGGATTTTCACGTGATGCTCGGGCACTGCCCGGACGAAGTGTCGGCCCGTGATACCCATGAGCACGCCTATTTCGCATACGTTAACTGCGACGGCATTGACGAGCTTTACGCCAGATACCAGCAGCGAGGCGCCGTTATTTTCCAGCCGATATCCGACAAGCCATGGGGCATGCGCGAGTTTGGCGTTGCGACGCCCGAAGGACATCGGATGATGTTCGGCGAAGACATTGGCGATGCCTGATGGGTTGGGCTCAGTGGGTTTCCAATTCGACCAACCTCATTCCTTTTTTTGTATCGCACCCGGATAT
>JAKUTK010000073.1 GCA_022448005.1 Pseudomonas sp. | reverse complement strand
CGAAAAATGCCCGTATCTCACGATACGGGCATTTTCTCTAACCACCGTTCAGACCGCTAGGTTTTCACACAGTCTGTAGTGGCGGGTTTTTCTTCAAGGGCCGATCAATTACTTGATTTTGGCTTCCTTGTACATCACGTGCTTACGTACGACAGGATCGAATTTCTTGATTTCGAGCTTGTCGGGGGTGGTGCGCTTGTTCTTGTCGGTGGTGTAGAAATGGCCGGTACCGGCGCTGGACACCAAACGGATCAGGTCACGCATGATATTTCTCCTTAAACCTTTTCGCCGCGAGCGCGGAGTTCAGCCAGAACGGCGTCGATGCCGCGCTTGTCGATAACGCGCATGCCTTTGGCAGTCAGGCGCAGACGTACGAAGCGGTTCTCGGACTCGACCCAGAAGCGGTGATGCTGCAGGTTCGGCAGAAAACGACGACGGGTTTTGTTGTTCGCGTGGGAAATGTTGTTCCCTGTTACCGGACCCTTACCGGTAACTTGACAGACTCTCGACATGCCTCAGCCCTCTAAAACCACATGCCCAACCCGGCATGGGTTGGCCGCTTGAATTCAATTGTCATTTGGCGCTCAGCGCCACGTTTCGTTGGGGTCTTACCGGCTACGCGGCAAGCGAAGAAACCGGGCCCCTAGAAAAGAGCGCTGCTTTATATCAGAAAGCCCCTTGAGCAACAAGCGCGGTGTGACTTTTCGGCGTCCGCCTCTTCTGGCTCAATTCCTCCCTGGCCCAAGCCTGGCGAGGCTCGCCGGACGAAACCGTTCGTCGCCTGCGTGATTGCCCACTCTATATAGGAAGCACTGTCAGAACGACCAAGTCCACCGAGTACCGCTCCGTATACGTACGGACCGAGGCCATTTAGCACCGAACCCTATCCGTAAGCAACGAGCTAATAATGCTAGTTTTAGCCAACCTTTCCCACGCATGCGAACCAACGTTTTACTGTGCGGAATGCAGAACCGTTAATTTAGGCTATCATGACCAAGTTGGCGCTTACCACCTAACCGCAGTCGGCTTTCAAGGCTGGCCTGCCCGTTTGGCAAAGCCCGCCCTGCCGAGCAATGGGCGATCTGCTATCGTGCGCGCCGCCGCCCTACCACCAGACAGACCGACACCACCATGAGCAACATCGAAGACACCGATACTCCCAAGGACCGCAAATTCGTCGAAGCGCTTTCGCGCGGACTGGATGTGTTGCGTGCCTTCACTCACGGCTCGGTGGTCATGGGCAATCAGGATATTGCACGCATCACCGGGCTGCCGAAGCCGACGGTGTCGCGCATGACCTATACCCTGACCAAGCTCGGTTACCTGAGCTACTCGCCGCAGCTGGAAAAGTATCAGCTCGACTCAGGCGTACTGGCGCTCGGTTATGCCTACGTCTCCAACTTGCGCGTGCGCCAGCTGGCCAAACCGTACATGGACGAGTTCTCGCGTCGCACCAACACCTCGGTGGGGCTCACCTGCCGTGACCGGTTGTCGATGATCTATATCGAAAACTGCCGGCCGGCCGAGGTTTCGACGCTGCGCATGGACGCCGGTGTACGCCTGCCCCTGGCCACCACGGCGGCAGGCCGCGCCTTCCTCGCCGCGACCCCGAACAAGGAGCGCGAACACCTGATGGGGGCGCTGGAAACCAAATACGGAGACAACTGGGCAACCATGAAGCAGTCTCTGGACGGCTCCTTTGCTGAGTTCCGCCAGCACGGCTTCTGCCTGTCGCTCGGTGACTGGGACCGCAACGTGATGGCCGCCGGCGTGCCGTTGCACCTGGCCGATGGCAGCATCATGGCGCTGACCTGCGGCGCGCCCTCGTTCCAGCTCAGCGAAGAAACCCTACGCGGCTCGCTGGCACACCAGCTGGAAATGCTCGCGCGCGATATCGAAAGTCTGGGCGTCTGATCCATCGGCTAAGCGACACCCAGTCAAGCGGGAAGTGTAGGCTTCATCGAGCTTTTGCTCATCGACTCCGCGAGATGGCGATCAGTCCGCCGTCATTGCGCCCTGACGCTGGCCCAGGCGATGTCCGCGAGCAATTCGCGGCAATCCGCCAGCGCTGTACGTGAACGTCCGGCCAGCCAGTTGCGGGCCATGTCGTGGCAGGGCCCGATCACCACGGCCAGAAAGCAATCACCCGGCATCCGTCTGAAGGCGCCGCTCTCCCGGTGTCGACGCAAGATCGCGCTGACGCGCTCGCCATGGGCCTGATTGACCTCGCGCAGCCGTTCACCCATCTCCCCGGCCTCGACCCGCCCACGGTTATGCAGGACGAAGCGGGCCCAATCAGGGTTCGCCACCACCCAGTCGATATAACTGGTCACGAACAGCCGCACGCACGCCTCGGCATCCAGCGTATCGATCAGTCCAGCCTCCAATCGCGCGGCGTATTCACCGATGCCCTCCAGATAAAGCACAGCGATGATCCGCTCGCGGTTACCGAAATGGTGGTAAAGGCTGCCGATGCTGGCGCCGGAACGGTCTCGAATCATTTCGATGGTGGTCGCCTCCACCCCGAACTCGGTAAAGCAAGCGAGCGCGGCCTGAAGAATTTCCTGCTTACGACTACTTCGGGCCATCCGGCCTCCAACTAGAATAATGTTCTAGAAATAATTTCTGCTGCTCCTATACTGCACCGATCCAAACCCTACAAAAAGACCGGAGAACAGGCATGGCGACGATACAGGCTGAGGCGCGATCGATCGACAACGGTAACGGCCATCAGCTGGCCACCTGCTGGTATCACCCCGCCGAGACACCACGCGGCACCGTGCTGATCGCTCCAGCGATGGCGGTGAAACAGGACTTCTATGCCCATTTCGCCAGTTGGCTTGCCGAGCGCGGCTTGCTAGCAGTGACCTTCGACTATCTCGGCATGGGCCAGTCCCGGCATGTCCCTTTACGCCAGCTCAACGTCGACGTCCTTGACTGGGCCCGGCATGATTGCAGCGCCGTTCTGGCAAAAGTCGTGGAGACGGCTGGGCAGCTGCCGCTCTATTGGATTGGCCACAGTGTCGGCGCGCAGATCCTGCCGCTGGTGCAAGGTCATGAGCGACTTACACGTATCGTGACCATTGCGGCCGGCAGCGGCTATTGGCGCGAAAACAGCCCACAGATTCGCCGACAAGCCTGGTTGCTCTGGCACGGCCTGGCCCCGCTGCTCACGCCGCTGTTCGGCTATTTCCCCGGCGGGCGTATCGGTGCGGTCGGCGATCTCCCGGCGGGCGTCATCCGCCAGTGGCGTCGCTGGTGCTTGCATCCTGATTACCTGGTGGGCATCGAGGGCGAACCCATGCGCCAGGCCTTCGCTGCGGTGCAGACACCGCTGACGTCGTTGTCATTTACCGATGACGAGATGATGTCGGCGCGCAATACCGAGTCCTTGCATGGCTTCTACACCGCCGCACCAAAACAGATGCACCGCATCGCCCCAGACGAAGTCGGTGCCGATCGCATCGGTCACTTCGGCTTCTTCCGCCGTGCCTTCGCACCGACGCTCTGGACGGATTATCTGCTGCCAGAGTTGGAGCAGAGCCACCAGGGCCAGACGGGTGAGTTGGCAACGGCGACGTAGCCTCATTGCGACCAACCAGATCATCTACGTGAGCCGCGATACACGCCTGCGATCGTAGGGTGGATCACGCTTCACCGATCCACCCATGCGCGCCAGACCGCCAGCGTGGATGTGAAAGGCGACATCCACCCTACCGAGCGCCGTCCCTTACCAACGTTCTGCTCTGACAAAAAACCCGCTCTTGAGAGCGGGTTCTGCTGTCACGCGGTCAGCCGGTTACGCCACCCGCATCAACTTCGCGTACGCCTTCAGATGATGGTCATCGTCACCGAACTGGTGGGCGATCATCACCAGGCGTTTGGCGTGGTGGGCGAGGTTGTATTCCCAGGTCATGCCGATGCCGCCGTGCAGCTGGATCGCTTCCTCGGCCACCTTGCGTGCGGCGCGGGCGCAGATGTACTTGGCAGCGGCGATGATGCGGCGGCGGTCGTCGTTGTCTTCGCCGTCGGCAAAGGTCGCAGCGAGGATCGCCATGCTGGTGGCCTGTTCCAGTTCGGTCTGCATGTCGACCATGCGGTGCTGCAGCACCTGGAACTTACCGATCGGCACGCCGAACTGCTTGCGCGTCTTCAGGTAGTCGAGCGTCAGCTTGCAGGCCTCGTCCATGCTGCCCAGGGCGTCGGCGCACTGCGCGGCGATGGCGCGGCCTTGCTGGTAGCGCAGCGCCGGGAGCGCATTGCCAACTTCGCCGAGCAGCGCATCCGCACCGACCTGCACGTTGTCGAGGAACAGCTCACAGCCCTTGCGCCCGTCAATGGTCGGGTAGACCCGGCGGCTGACGCCCTGAGCATTCGGGTCAATGAGGAACAGGCTAATGCCCGTCTCATCGCGGCTGTCGCCGGCGGTGCGTGCGGAGACGATGATCTGCCCGGCGCTGTGGCCGCCGATGACCACGGCCTTGCGCCCGGACAGGCGATAACCGCCGTCGGCCGACTCGGCTTTGGTCTGCACGTCGTTGAGGTTGTAGTGGCTCTGCGGCTCGTCTAGCGCCACTGCCAGCTGCAGTGAACCGGCCGCCACCTGCGGCAGCAGCTCCTCCTTTTGCGCGTCGCTACCCAATTGAGTGAGCAGCCCACCTCCGAAGATCACCGATTGCAGGTAGGGCTCCAGGGTCAGGCCGCGGCCCAGCTCGGTCATTACCAGCATGGTTTCCACGCCACCGCCGCCAAAGCCGCCAATCTCTTCATCAAACGGCACGGCAGTCAGGCCAAGCTCGCCCAGCTGGCCCCAGAACTCGGCAGAAAAGCCCAGTTCCGACTCGCTGAATTTCTCGCGCTGCTCGAACGGGTAGGCGTCGCGCACCAGGCGCGCCGCGGTGTCTTGCAGCATCTGCTGCTCTTCAGTCAGTTTGAAGTCCATTGCGGTGCCCCCTTACAGCTCGAGAATCATCTTCGAGACGATGTTCTTCTGGATTTCGTTGGAGCCGCCGAAGATCGACAGCTTGCGCATGTTGAAGTAGTCGCCGGCCAGCGATGCGCTGTAGTCGGCGTGCAAGAGCTCGCCGTCGTAGTCCAGCTGCAGCTCTTCCTCGAGGAATGGCAGCGCGTACGGACCGATGACCTTGCGCAGCAGGCTGGTGATGGCCTGGCGGATCTCGGTGCCTTTGACCTTGAGGATCGAGGACTCCGCGCCGGGCACTCCGCCCTCCTTCGCTGCGGCGAGGATGCGCAGGGTGCTCATTTCGATGGCCATCAGCTGCATCTCCACTTCCGCGACCTGGGCGCGAAACAGCGGATCATCGAGCATCGGCTTGCCGTCGCAGACTTCCTTCATGGCGATGCGCTTGAGGTGTGCCAGTGCTGCCTTCGAGGCGCCAATGCCGGCCAGGCCGGTGCGCTCGTGGGTCAGCAGGTACTTGGCGCAAGTCCAGCCCTGGTTTTCTTCGCCGACGAGGTTTTCCACCGGCACGCGGACGTTGTCGAAGAAGACTTCGTTGACCTCGTGGTCGCCGTCGAGGGTGATGATCGGCCGCACGCTGATGCCCGGCGTGCTCATGTCGATCAGCAGGAAGCTGATGCCGCGCTGCTGCTGGGCTTCGGGATCGGTGCGCACCAGGCAGAAGATCATGTTGGCGTGCTGGCCGAGGGTGGTCCAGGTCTTCTGGCCATTGACCACATAGTGATCGCCGTCGCGCACGGCGCGGGTCTTCAGGCTCGCCAGGTCGGAGCCGGCGCCCGGCTCGGAATAGCCCTGGCACCACCAGTCTTCACCGGAGAGGATGCGCGGCAGGTAGTGGTCCTTCTGCTGCTGGCTGCCGAATTTGATGATCACCGGCGCAACCATGTTGACGCCGAACGGCACGGTGCGCGGCGCGCCGAACTGAGCGCACTCCTCGTCGAAGATATGCTTCTCGACCGGGCCCCAGGTGGTGCCGCCCAGCTCCACTGGCCAGCCCGGCGCGTACCAGCCGCGCTTGACCAGAATCTGCTGCCAGCGCTCGTGGTCTTCTTTGGACATATGCTTGCCGAGCTTGACCTTGGCGGCGATGTCCGCCGGCAGCTCGTTTGTCAGGAAGGCGCGCACTTCATCGCGGAAGGCGAGCTCTTCGGCCGTGTAGTTGACGTTCATGGGAAGGTCCTCATGCTGCGTTCGGATTGCAGGCGGGCGGAGCTCACTGCCCGGCCTGCCATTCGGTAAAGGTGCGGCCTTCGGCGGCCAGTTTTTCCAGCAGCGGCGCTGGCTTCCACCAGTCGCCACAACGTGCGTGCAGTTCCTTGACCCGTGCCAGCACCTTGTCCAGGCCGACGCTGTCGGCATAGAACATCGGGCCACCACGGAAGGCCGGGAAGCCGTAGCCGTTCAGGTAGATGATGTCGATGTCGCTGGAGCGCTGCGCGATGCCTTCTTCGAGGATCTTCGCGCCCTCGTTGACCAGCGCATAAATGGTCCGTTCGATGATGTATTGCTCATCCAGCTCGCGGCGCTCGATGCCCTTTTCCCGCGAAGCTGCTTCGAGCATAGGCGCCAGCTCGGGATTCTCCAGCGGCGTGCGGTTGCCCGGCTCGTAGCGGTAATAGCCGGCACCGGTCTTCTGCCCGAGCATGCCGGTAGCGCAGAGCTTGTCGGAAACGGTGGGGAAATCCAGGTGCGCCGGCAGTGTCGCGCGCTGGCGCTTGCGAATCGCCTGGCCGATGTCGAGGCCGGACAGATCACGCATGGCGAACGGCCCCATGGCCATGCCGAAGTTGCGCAGCGCGCCATCAACCTGCCCTGGCGTGGCGCCCTCTTCCAGAAGGAACTCCGCCTCGCGACCGTACTGGAAGACCATGCGGTTGCCGACGAAACCGTCGCAGACACCAACCACCACCGAAACCTTTTTCAGCTTCTTGCCGATGGCCATGGCGGTGGCGAGCACTTCGTGGCTGGTCTTCTCACCGCGCACCACTTCCAGCAGGCGCATGACGTTGGCCGGGCTGAAGAAGTGCAGCCCGACCACGTCTTCCGGACGTTTGGTGAAGGCGGCGATGGCGTTCAGGTCCAGTGATGAGGTGTTCGAAGCGAGAATCGCACCGGGCTTGCACACCGCGTCCAGCTGTTCGAACACCTGCTGCTTGACGCCCATCTCCTCGAATACCGCCTCGACCACCACGTCGACGTCTGCCAAGGCCGCGTATTCGGTGACGCCTTCGACCAGCTTGAGGCGCTTTTCCATCGCGTCCTCGGTGAGGCTGCCGCGCTTGACGCTGGCCGCGTAGGTGTCACGGGCGCGCTGCAGACCGCGCTGCAGCGCGTCTTGGTTGATTTCCAGCAGCTTCACCGGCACCCCGGCGTTGGCGAAGCACAGGGCAATACCAACGCCCATGGTGCCGCCGCCGATCACCGCGGCGGTGTTGATCGCCCGCGGTTTCACATCGGCTGGCAGATCGTTGATCTTGCTCGCCTGGCGTTCGGCGAAGAACGCGTGGACCAACGCACCACGCTGTGGCGAGTTCAGGCATTCGGCGAACAGCTCACGTTCACGCTTGAGGCCTTCGGCCAACGGCAATTGAGTGGCCGCCTCGACTGCAGCGATGCAACGCAGCGGCGAGAACAGCCCGGGCATGCGCTTGGCGACTTCGGCGTGCTTGGCACGGATCAGCGCCTCGTTGTCGGCGCCTTCCAGACCGAAGGTTTGCTCGCCGCTGCGACGCGGCCCGCGGTCAGCATTGAGCAGACGGCGCGCAAAGCTGATACCCGCCTCGGCCAGTTCGCCGTCGAACAGCTCATCGACGATGTTGTGCTCGACGGCCTCGGCTGCGCCGATGGGCGCGCCGCTGACGATCATGTCCAGCGCCTTCTCGACACCGGCCAGACGTGGCAGTCGCTGTGTTCCGCCTGCACCGGGCAAGAGGCCCAGCTTCACTTCCGGCAGACCGACCTTGGCGTCCTTGCGGGCGATGCGGTAATGACAGCCCAACGCGACTTCCAACCCACCACCCAGCGCGGTGCCATGGATAACGGCGACGCTCGGCTTGCTGCAACCTTCGATGACCTCGATCACTTCCGGCAGGCTCGGCGCCTGCGGCGGCTTGCCAAACTCCTTGATGTCGGCCCCGGCAATAAAGGTATTGCCCTCGCAGACCAGCACCACCGCGCGCACCTGCGTGTCCGCCTCCGCGTTTTGAAAGGCCTGCAGCAAGCCTTCGCGCACGGCATGCCCGAGCGCATTGACCGGTGGGTTGTTGACCGTGATCAGAGCGATCTCGCCCTGAAGTTCGAGCCGTACGGCGTCCGTCATGGCTGGCCTCCGCTTGTGAAATGAATGATTGGAGTTGTTATTTCACGGAATCATGTTTCGCACAGCAGAATAGTCGAGTCATTTCCGCATGTCGAGAGACTGTCAATAATCGCTTCGACTGGCAACCGCCATAACCGCGACAGCGCTAGAAACATAAGTGAGATCTGGGGCGACGCCCATTGGAGAAGATGCAACGAGATAGGATGGGACGGGATGCAGGAAGCGGCTCACCACTGGGGCGGCAGAGAACAGAGAGCGGTAAATGAGCGTCGCCGCGACGAATCGCTTGCGCGATGCACTCGGTACTTCCTGACGACCGGTCGCTCCAGGCTGCTGGGCACCCGGTCCCGGGAGGGTATAAGAGGTAACGGCCCAGCAATCAGCCGCGGCACCCGCAACCCTGGGGTGAATGCATCCACCCCAGGCGGCTGAACTGAGGCGTTACAGCCCCAGGCAGAGGTATTTGATTTCCAGATAGTCATCCATGCCGTATTTCGAACCCTCACGGCCCAGACCGGACGACTTCACGCCGCCGAAGGGTGCCACTTCGGTCGAGATCATCCCGGTGTTGATGCCGATCATCCCTGACTCGATGGCTTCGGCCACACGGAACACCCGACCCAGATCGCGGGCGTAGAAATAGGCCGCCAGCCCGAACTCGGTGTCGTTGGCCAGGGCGATACCCTCGGACTCGTCTTCGAAACGGAACAACGGCGCCAGCGGTCCGAAGGTTTCCTCTTTCGCCACCTTGGCGTTGTGCGGCACGTTGACCATCAGCGTGGGCTCGAAATAGCTGCCGCCCATCTGGTGCGCCTTACCGCCGGTGAGTACCTGTGCACCATTGGCGACGGCGTCCTCGATGTGCTCTTTGACCTTGGCCGCCGCGCGGTCGTCGATCAGCGGGCCGATGTCGGTGCCCTCGTCGAGTCCGTTGCCAACCTTCAGTTTTTCGACCGCAGCCTGGAATTTCTTCGCAAACTCGTCGTACACGCCGTTCTGTACATAGATGCGGTTGACGCAGACGCAGGTCTGGCCGGCGTTGCGGTACTTGGACTGCATGGCGCCTTTGACGGCTTCGTCGAGGTCGGCGTCATCGAATACCAGGAACGGCGCGTTGCCGCCCAGCTCCAGCGACACCTTCTTGATGCCCGCGGCGCACTGCTCCATCAGCTTCGCGCCAACTTCGGTAGAGCCGGTGAAGCTGAGCTTGCGCACCGTCGGGTTTGCGGTCAGCTCGTTGCCGATGTCACCCGCCGAACCGGTGACGACGCTGAACACACCTTTCGGGATACCCGCACGCTCCGCCAGCTCAGCCAGCGCCAGCGCGGAAAAAGGCGTCTGGCTCGCCGGCTTGAGCACCATGGTGCAACCCGCCGCCAACGCTGGGCCGGCCTTGCGGGTGATCATCGCCGCCGGGAAATTCCACGGGGTAATGGCCGCCGTGACGCCAATCGGCTGCTTGATGACGATGATGCGCTTGTCTTTCTGATGGCCCGGAATGGTGTCGCCATAGACGCGCTTGGCTTCTTCGGCGAACCACTCGATAAAGGAAGCGGCATAGGCGATCTCGCCCTTGGACTCGGCCAGCGGCTTGCCCTGCTCCAGCGTCATCAGCCGACCCAGGTCGTCCTGATTTTCCATCATCAGCTCGAACCAGCGGCGCAGCTTCTGCGAACGCTCCTTGGCGGTCAGATCACGCCAGGCTGGCAATGCGCGCTCGGCGGCTTCGATGGCGCGGCGGGTTTCGGCAGCGCCCATTTTCGGTACGCTGCCTAGGATCTCGTTGCTGGCCGGGTTGTTGACCTTGATGGTCTGGCCGCTGTCCGCGTCCTGCCAGGCGCCGTCGATATAAGCCTGCTGGCGGAACAGCTTGGTGTCTTTGAGTTGCATGGCAGTCTCCTGAGAGCCGGCAGGGTGCCGGGTATTGGACCGAGGCCATCTGGCCGATTGGAAAGGCGATTGGCAGTGGAACTGCTCGAGTTAAGTCAGAGCAAGGGACAGCCCTAGGGTTCCTGCCGTGAGCTAAAGCGTTTGAGATATCGAACGCATGCTAGGCCTGCTGGCCCATATCGGGCAACACCCTGTTCGGAAAAATTAACGCACCATAACCAGACCTGATGAAGCGGCGATCGGCTATCAGAACCACAGCACTGCGCGCTGAGCAGCTGCCGAAGCGCCATGGACGACCGCAGACGACATGCGTATGATTGCGCCCGCAACGCACCAGTAGCTCAGCTGGATAGAGTACTGCCCTCCGAAGGCAGGGGTCGTGGGTTCGAATCCCGCCTGGTGCGCCAATTCCTGATTCGCCTTTCTTCGCGAATCCTTCGATTCAGTCCCCGGATCGGTCACTACCCAAAAGATCTTCAATGCCGGTCGTCAGGCTGAGATAAACATGCGCTGACTTTTTTACCCGCCAGCATCGCGCTCAAACCGTGACGTGCGAAAAGAATTAGTGACCAGTGGATGGCCCGCCTGATCGCCAACGCTATACCTGAATGACCAAGCGCTGTTCGTCGCGACGGTGCGTTAATCAACTAGTCACCGCGTTGCTGATATCGCTCAGGCCGCACAAAGGCACGTGCCCTAGGGCCTATCCTGGTGATCGTTATCAAGCCCCGCTATCAAGGGTCTGTCTGCGGGTGAATTTCGCTAGCTGGCAATCGCGGCCTATTCCTCAACAGCAGTTTATGACCGCTATGCTCGTCATTGAGGGGCCTGAAGTATTCGTACAACAGACGTCCCCATGGGCGATAACGCAGCTCGAATACGGCGCTGGCGTGACAGATCGGCGCCGGGCGAGGTGTTCCCGGCAGCGCGGCGAAGGGCTCGCCTTCGCCGCTGACCTGGCGGAAGGCCTCGCGGATCACGCCGACCCTGCACGGCAGCGCGCTGGCATAGGCTAGCCGCACCAGCGGCGCCAGGGCTGCAGTGCCAACGCCGTCTTGCCACCAGACTTCGATCCCCTGCGCGGCGATATCATCGAGCCAAGCAGCGAATGGCTGGGGTGCGAGAAACCCTCCACTGTAAGCGCTCAGGTGCAAGGGCCGGCCCAGTTGCATGGCGAAGCTGCTGAGCTGTCGTTGCAGCTCTACCCGCCGGCTGGCGTCGCGAAAATTCCAGTCATCCAGCTCCATCGGCAGGTACCAGCCGGCGATTGGCAACTGCCAGTCGCGCTCAATCCGTCGCGCCTGCTCCAGCGACAACCCGAGCTGCTGATGCCAGTAGAAGGCGACGTCGTCACGTTCGCTCATTTGCTGGTAGTAGTCCGGGTCGTAGTACAGGCCGAGCACCAATGCCAAGCCCTCGGCCCGTGCCGCGCGAAGCGCCTCAGCCAGCCAACCGCCGCTTTCGCCGAAGCGCTCATCGCCGAAGCGCGTCCACTGCACAATCACCGTGTGTACGCCCTGTCGCGCGCTGGCACGCCATATTTCCCGCCACTGCGCCTCGCTCAGTCGAGCATCCGAGTTGAGCGGTTGCCAGATGAGACGCTCATCGGCCGTTGTCACGAGCGGACACAACAGCAAGCACAGCAACAAAGCAAACGCACGCATCAGAACGTTACCTCCAGGCCAGTCAGCCAGCCGTTTTCCTTAGCGTAGAGCGTTCCGCCGAGCGATTGCTGATATTCAAGGCGCAGCGACAAGCGGCCGCGGTAGGCATTGTAGCGGTCGTCGTCGAACTGCAGCTGCCAGCGCAGGCCGAGGCCGGCACGCAGGTCTTCGCGCCAGGGCTCGTCTGCGGTTTGCGTTGTAGCCTGGGCGAAGCCGTAGGGCATCAATGTTTGCGCGCCGGGCAAGGGTAACTTGAACGTCCGCCCCTGCTGGTAGCGCGCCAGCAGCTGACGCTCGCCCCTCCGAGTCCAGATGGCGGCGTCGAGAAATAGCGAACGTTCGTTCCACTGGTCCTGACCGGTGCGCCAGTAATTGCGGTAGTCGCCCTGGTCGAGCAGCGAGGCGCTGGCACGCAGCAGCAAATCGAGCCGGGTCGCACCGTCGGCCAGGTGCTCATCGACGACCTTGGGCCGATTCAGCCAGTCGCCAAGGTGAAAACCCTCCCCGGCGCCCAATTGGCTTTCGCCGTACAGCTCGGCATAGAGATTGAGGTTCCCGTCGCCGAGCGGCTTGTAGCGCAGGCCAATACCGACCCCGAGTGATTCGCCATAACGGGTGTAGCCCTCACCGCCGCTGATGACCCGTCCGTAGACGGCCAGCGCTCGGCCGGCGCGGTTGGGCTCTTCGCCCAGGGCAAGATCCCAAACCGCGATCTGATAGTTCTCGGCGCGACTGGCCTCGCCGGTCGGCACGCCCACGCTGGCGATGCCGGCCGGCGACCAGGTGCTGGCGAGGGTAGTGCTGTTTCGCCGCGCCAATGCCTCGTGAGCGCGGCGTTGGCGAAAGCGACGCCGTTCCAGACTTAACGCGTCATCCTCGACAACCGTCAGCGGCGCCTGCTCCAGGTCAATGGCACGACGCAGCTGGCGGCGAGCAGCAGCACTGTCGCCTTCGGCCTGATACCTCAGCGCGAGGGTCTCGGCGAGACGGAAGTCATAGGGATAATCGTTGTTGGCTTGTTCGAGCAACGGGATGGCTTCGCGTCGTAGTGCTGCCGATTCGGCGGCAGCCAGGCGCAGCGCCAGTTCGGCCCGAAAGCGCGGCGTGTCTGGCGCACGGCGCAGGGCCTCGCGCAGCCACGCCAGGCTCAGGTCAGGCTGCCCGGTTCGCTGGGCAAGGCCGGACGCAACGTAAAAATCATCAGCCGCGGGCGCCAGCGCCAGTACATGCCGCTGGCGGGCAAGCGCTAGGTCCGGGGCGCTTTGCGCCGCAGCGATGGCCGCACCCAGACGCCATACATCTGCATCATCACCAGGCGCGACCGCCCCCCAACGACGCTCGGCGATGTCGGCATGACCTGCGCCCAGCGCGCTGCGGGCCGCAGCCAAGCGGGCCGGGTGGTCCAGATCGGCTTCGCGATAGTCCCGCCAAATGCGGTGCGCGGCAGATGCATCTCCCGCCGCATCCAGTGCATAGGCCAGTGCCTGGCGGCTCCCTGCATCGCCGCGCGCGGCGGCCAGGCGATACCAGACCACGGCCTCACCCGGCCGCGTTGGCATGGCGCAGCGGCCAAGAGCACGCCACTGGCCGATCTCCTCCGGCTGATCGCCGGCGTCGTGCTGGACCAGCGCACACGCGCCGGCTTCAGCCAATCGCCCAAGCAGCGTGGCGCGTATATCGCGGTTCAGCCCTGGCAGCAGCCGCTCAATGCGCGGCAAAGACAGCGGCGTTTGCGGCTCTGCATAGAGTTCGGCCAGGCGCGCCCGCACCGCGGCAGGCAAGTCTTCGTCATGTCGATCGAAGCCTTGCTCCAGCAGCGCAAGCGCGCGGTCCCGGTCACCCAGCGCCAGCAACATGAAGCTCGCCTGATCCAATGCGTTCAACTCGCCGCGGCGCCGGTACAGCTGCGCCCACAGCTCCGCTGCAGCCCGGCGTTTACCGTCGCGCTGCAGCAGCCCGGCACGCTGGCGTAATACAGCATCAGTCTGCGGTTGCTTCGCGAGCCATTCCAACGCTAGCGCGCTACGGCCCTGATCGAGCCACAGATCGACTAGTAGCTGGCGACGCTCATCTTCAAACGCGTTCGGCAGCGTACGGCTGACCAGCAGTTCGCTGGCCTCCAGCCGCTGCGCCAGCACCAGCCACTGCGACGGGCTCTCGACCGGGTTGCAGCGTCGCAGCTGGGCGTAAGCAGCCGAGGCATCGCGCCGCGACAACCATTCGGCAGTCTCGAGGCAGGGCCGACCAAGCGCGGCGGACAGGCGCTGCACGAGGCCGATGTCTTCGCGTTGCCGGGCCAGTTCCCACAGGCTTAGACGCTCGTCTTCGCCCAGCGCATCCGCCGCTTCGAGATCGAGCAGCCAGCCCCTGGCCGACTCGGTGCGGCCAGCGGCAATGGCTCGCTGCGCGGCCAGCCGTTGCACGGCGATGGCGGCACCGAGTGTGGGCGCATTTTCGAGCAGACGGCGCAGGGCGGCATCGTCGTTCTGCTGCGCGTAGGCTTGGGTCAGACGAGCCCAATCTAGCGGCTCGAGAGAGAGGAGCGGCCCCAGTTCGGCAATCACCGCCGGCCAGTCTTGTAAACGCTCGGCCAGTGCCGCGCGCCAGCGTCGCAGCGCCGGACGGCTCGGCAAGCCCTGCAGCCAGGCGAGCGCCGCGGGGTCGCCCTGGCTTTCCCCCAGGGCTAGGCTGTAGGCCTGCCAGAGACGTTCGTCCTGCGCATCCAAGCTGTCGTCCAGCCATCCCTCCACCAGCTCCGCCGCCGGTAGATCACGGTCGATCCAGGCTAGGCGCAATTCGAGCACGACCTCGGCGCCTTCTACCGTACCGGCCAGCCGTGCGGCTTCACGCTCAGCCTCGGCGTAGCGGCCTTGCCCGGCCAGCGCTTGGACCAGCAGGCGCCGCGCTTCGGCCTGTTCCGGCACGCGGTCGAGCAGGTGAGTCATCAACTGCTCGACCGTGGCCCAGTCGTCGCGCTCCACGGCGCGGTAGGCGCGGTCGAGGTATGGAAAGCTGCGGAATTGCTCAAATTCGCTCAGCTCGTCGGCAGCCACAGGCAGCGCGAGAAGCGAGACCACCAGCAACCATGCCCGCATCAGGCGGCCCTCAGCAGGTCATAAGCGGCGCGCTGCTCAGCCTGCTGCTCGCGCAGGGCCTCTTCCAGTGTCTCGCGACTGATCAACCCGCGCTCGATTAGATGCTCGCCAAGCGAATCGCGGGTCGGATCGAAATCGATCAGCGCCTGGCCGAGCAAGGGCGCCGGCAGCAGGCCACGCTCCTGGATGAGGTCGCCGAGCAGTACCTGATGGCGGCAGACCTTTTCCATCAGTTCGCCGTCGCGGTGGCGGCTGGCCAGCGTGTGCAGCACCATCTGAGCCTGCTCGGAGAGGTTGGTACCGCCATACCAGTGGCGCAGCCCCAGCGTCACTCGCCCCTGGGGCGCCAACCGGCAGCGCACCGGACGCTTGAGTTGGCGGGCGATGGCGCCGAGCGAAACCTCGCTGGTGGCGCGTTCGCTGGCCAGCACCAGCGTGGCTCCCTCCTGGGCTACTGGCAGCACCGAGTAACGCAGCGCCAGGCGCAGCGGAAAGGTTTCGATCAGACGTGGGTCGAGCTCGAACGGGTCGAGCGGCGCCCAGTCCAGGTCCGCCTGCTCGGCCAGCACCTGCGCCAATTGATGACTGTCGATCAGCCCGCGCAGCAGCAATTCGCGACCGAGGCGGCGTTGACGCGGCGCGATGATCACCTCGTCCAGCGTCTCCTGGTCCAACGCGCCGAGCTCCACCAGACGCAGCCCGATGGGCGTGCGCCGCGGGTCGGCCAGTGCCGGGAATTCGTGGGTGGTCTTGTCCCAGGCAACGCGCCGCGAGTCGCCCATCTGAATCACCTGGCGCAGCGCGCGCAGGTTGGCCAGGAAGTTGACCAGATTGCTCCACATCATCCGGGGCGCCGACAGAAGGCCCTGGCCTAGTCCGTAAAACAGGGTGACGAAGTAGAAGCGCTGGAACAAGCGGTTGGCCAGGAGCACACCGTTGGCGATCAGCAGCGCGCGCAGCAGCGGATCATCTTCCAGCAGCGGCGGAAAGTGCCAGGCCGTGGGCCAGAACAACCCCGTCAACCAGAGCCCGAGCAGCACGACGAACAGCAAATTGACCAAGAGCCCCAGCAGGTTGGCGATGGCGCCGCGGCGATCACGCCAGAGGAAGTAATTCAGCCGCCAATCGCGGCTCCAGCCAAGCGTGCGAGTGCCCTGAAAGACGATGCCGGTGATCCAGCGCGACTTCTGCCGGATCGCATGCTGGAGCGAGCGCGGGAAATGTTCGCGCACGCAGATGACCCGGCTGGAATAAGCGGAGACACCAAAGCGGTGCTCGCTCAGCGAGGCGAGGTCGGGGTCGCGCACGTGGAAGCGGGCAAAAATACCGGCCATGCCCTGACGCTTGAGGCGAAAGCCGATGTCATAGTCCTCGGTCAGGCTCTGAACGTCGAAGGCGATGCCGTCACCCTGTTCCAGCAGGACGGTGATGGCCCGCCGGCTGAAGCAGGTGCCGACGCCGGCACTCGGCACCTGACCAATCAGCGCCTCACGCACCACTACGTCCTTGCCATGATATTCGGCAAACTCATCGACGTAGTGCCCGGCGGTGAAGTGGTTCCATTCCGGCGCATAGGGGTAGACCGGCACCTGGATAAGGTCCTTGCGCGGCAGCAGGTAGTTGAACAGCCGCAGCTCCATGGGCGAGACCACATCCTCTGCATCGTGCAGGATAAAACCGGCGAACTGCACCCGCGCGTTGGCCTCGAAGCGCAGAATGGCATCGATCACATTGTTCAGGCAGTCGGCCTTGCTGGTCGGGCCTGGCCGCGCGCAAACCACCTTATGAACATTAGGAAAATGCAGGCACACGTCGTCGACGTCAGCCTGGGTTTCCGGGTCGTTGGGGTAGGTGCCAACAAATATCTGGTAGTTTTCGTAGTCCAGTGTCGATGCCGCCAACCGCGCCATCAACCCGACCACGCCGACCTCGTGCCAGGCCGGCACCATGATAGCTAGCGGCTGCTCGGGGGCTTGAAAGAGTAGGTCTTCATCAGCGCGTTTCTGACGTCGGTAGACGCCGAACCGGCGCCTGACCAGGCGTACCCAATAGGTAACGTCGATCACCAGATCGTCCAGCCCGAGAAGAAGCATCAACCAAGCCAGTAGGTAGATCAGCCATTTCAGCCCGTACAGCACGTAGGTGAATCCATCGACCAGCAAAAAGGTCATTCACCGCCCGCCTGTTCGGCGCGCTCGGCAAGCCAGCACTGCAGCCGCGCGACGATGCGCATGCAGGCTTGGCCATCGCCGTAGGGGTTGTGCGCTCGGCTCATGGTCTCGTAGGCCGCAGGGTCGTCGAGCAATCGCACGGTTTCCTCGACAATGCGTGCGATCTGCGTCCCGACCAGGCGCACCGTGCCTGCCTCTACCGCCTCCGGTCGTTCAGTATGCCGGCGTAGCACCAGTACAGGCTTGCCGAGCGAGGGCGCCTCTTCCTGAATGCCGCCCGAGTCGGTGAGGATCAGGGTGGCGCGGTCCATCAGCCAGACGAATGTTTTATAGTCTTGCGGCTCGACCAGCAGCACGTTATTGCGCCCGGAAAGAATCCCGTACACCGCCTGCTGCACTTGCGGGTTGAGGTGCACTGGATAGACGAAGCGCACATCCGGGTAGCGCTCGGCGAGCGTCGCCAGCGCCTGGCAGATGCGCTCGAAGCCTTGGCCGAAATTCTCTCTCCGGTGGCCGGTAATCAGCACCACGCGGCCAGGCGTTGTGAGCGGGCGCAGCGAGGACTCGGTGGACGGTGCCCAGCCAGTGGTATGCAGGCGCTCGCGCATCCACAACAGCGCGTCGATCACACTATTACCGGTGACTTCGATACTGTCCTCGGCCGTGCCTTCACGCAGCAGATGCTCGCGCGAGCGTTCGGTGGGCGCGAAATGCAGCTCGGCCAACACAGCGGTCATGCGTCGGTTGGCCTCCTCCGGCCAGGACGATCGCACGTTGCCGGTGCGCAAACCGGCCTCGACGTGGGCTACCGGGATGTGCCGGTGAAAGGCGGCAAGGCTGGCAACAAAGCTGGTGCTGGTGTCACCGTGAACCAGTACCAGGTCGGGCTGGAAAGCGCCATAGGCCTGGTCGAGTCGTACCAGCAACTGCTCGGTGAGGCCGTTGAGGGTCTGGCCACGGGTCATCACCGCCAGGTCCTGCTCGACCACGAGCTCGAACGTCTCGAGTACCTGATGCAACATCTCCCGGTGCTGGCCGGTCACGCAGATGTGCAGATCGATTTGGGGCAGCTGGCGCAGGGCACGTGCCAGCGGAGCCATTTTAATGGCCTCAGGACGTGTACCAAAGACCATCATTACGCTGGAAAGCATCGTCATCCCGTTTCGCTTTGTGTCTTCAAACGACCGTGAGTCACATGGCGGGTTCAACCCGGGCGATTTACCAACGATAGCCAACCCTGATGAGGACTTCATGCTTAGGCAAAGTGCCCGGTTGCCATTAGCCGATTTTGCGGTGAGGAAAAACAACCTTTAGGCGGAGCACGCAAGTGGCAGGCAGGCGTACCCGCTTATGGCGATGCGCGTACCAATACAGGGAAGGCCAGCGCGACCCAGCGCTTTACCGGTCGCAAAAGGGGGTGTTACGGCCTTAAGGCCCACCTCGAGATCGAGGATACTCAAGATGAATCGCCATAGCCCCGATAGCCTACTGGCCGGTTTTTCACCCGGAGCGACAAACTGCCGATCCCATCTGAGCCGGAGTGAGTAACCCCTGGGCGGTGAATGCTTCCGGCAGATGCATAACGGAACCGGATTAACAGCGGTGATCGCGTGACGCCAAACGCAGGCCCAACAGGGCCAAGGGTTGAGTCTACGCTAGGATCAAGCACCCATTGCGGGTTGGCTGCCTCGCGGAGAATGCCGAGCGACTGGAAACACTGCTCGCCCTGATTCAACCTGCAGAAGGCGAGCACACATCTGACTTGACCCCCAGGCTGCAGCGTTTGAGGCTTCGCGCTGCCCGGCACGTGCACGACTGACGAACCACCAGTTAGCAGTAGTTACGTTTCGATCGGGCTGGTATCGCTGACGAAATCAACCGTCAGTGCTCGTGCTTGGCGCTGACGAAACTCAGCGAAGAGAACATGCCGCGCACGCGTGCGTCCGGGTCTTCGCTCGGGACCGTGGTGGAGGCGGCGATGACGTTGAGGCCGTGGTTGCGCACGGTGATCTTCGCCTTGCCCTGCTTGTCGGTGGTCGCGGCCACCTCGTCCGGATTGTTCACGTAGTCGGCGATCAACTCGACATCGGCCGCGGGTTTGCCGTCGACCAGGACCTGAACCTCCAGCGCCTTGCCTACTTCAACCGCCAAGGGATCACGCTGCGGCACGATGACCAGTTTCAGCTTGTCCAGCTCAGGCAGCTTGGCGCCCTCCTCCAGCACCGCCAGGCTGTACTTGTAGTAGCGCCCGGAATCCAGCGCGCCGGGAACCTTTGTTTCGCCAACGTTGAGCCACTCCTTGTCCGGCGACTGTGTCCAGTAGCCGTTATCCAGCGCCACGCTGAGCACCGCGGCGGGCTCCAGCGGCTTGAGGCGTGCATGGTCCTCGAGCCGCTCGACGGTGACCGGAATTCGGCCGCCATGGTGATCTGTCGCCCAGGCGCCGGAGATTTTCTTCGGGTCAAAGGCGTTGTCTTCGGCACCATGACCGTAGATCACCTCGATGTTGCCGCGACGCTCTTCGGTCCACATGCCGTGGGCACTGGCCTGCCCTGCCATCAGCGCAGCAATCAAAGCCATGGCGTATTTCGCGTGGTGCTTGTTCATCTTCCATCCTTTTTGAATCTAGTGAGTGACGAGCCGGCCCGGGGTGGACCGACTCTGCGTTACAGATTTAGCGACAGACTCAGGCTGAGGTTGCGCGGCTCGCCCGGCATCACCCAGACGTTGCTGTAGGAGCGCTCGTAGTAGGTGCGGTCGAACGCGTTGTTGAGGTTCAGGCCCAGCGTCAGGTCCGGCGTGGCCTTGTAGCGCGCCAGCAGATCCACAGTGGTGTAACCCGGCAGTTCGAAGCCGCTGTCCGCCACGTTGCCGGAGCGCTCGCCGACGTAATTGACCCCGCCCCCCAGCTCCAAACCGCGCAGTCCACCGTCGAGGAACTCATACACACCCAGCAGGCTGCCGCTGTGTTCGGGCACGTTGAGCAAGCGGCTGCCGCGCGCCAGGGTGTTGTCCTCGGTCACTTCGGCATCGACATAGGCGTAGGCGCCGATCACCCGAACTTCGTCGGTCAGCTGTCCGGTCAACTGCAGATCGATACCGCGGCTGCGCACCTCGCCCGCTGCGATCTGATAGGTCGAGTCGACCGGATCGGCTGTGAGCACGTTTTCCTTGGTCAGGTGAAACGCAGCGATGGTCATGCCCAGACGGCTGTCGAGCAGATCGAACTTGAAGCCAGCTTCGTAGCCGACGCCTTCCTCCGGATCGAATGCCGTGCCTGACGCATCAGCGCCGCTATTGGGCTTGAATGACTGCGAGGCATTGGCGAACACGCCGACTTCAGGTGTCAGCTGATACAGCGCCCCAATGCGCGGCGTGACCTTTTCATGAGTTTGCTCGGCACGGGTGCCGGCGACTTCGTTATCCAGCCGTTGCTCGTAATGGTCGTAGCGCGCGCCGATGACGCCGAAGAGTTTTTCGCTGAAACGCATCTGATCCTGCAGATTCAGCGATCTGGAATGGATCAACTCGTGGCGATCGGTGCTACGCCCGCCAACGCCCACGCTAAATTGCGGTCGTGGTTGTCCGTAAACCGGTTCGTAGATATCGATTTGCGAAACGGGTCGACTGCGCATCAACCGCTCATCTTTGGCATACCGCTCGTACTCGGTGCCGATCAGCAGGTTGTGTTCGATGTCGCCGATATAGACCAGGCCACGCAGCTCCAGCTGGGTGATGCTGTCCTGCCACTCGTAATCGCGGTAGCGGTACTCACGGTTGAGAGTGCGCGCGTCGTCTTCGAAAAAACTCGCTTCCGTGGCACCGCCACTCAGGCGGCCCTGTTTGTAGTGACTGGCCAGGCGAACGGTCCAGCTGGCGTTCAGGTCATGCTCGAGCTCGGCCTGCAGGCTTTCGTTGTTGTTGTCAATGTCGCCGTCGCCGGGCTCACCGAAGAAGTCGGAGCGGGAGACGCTCCTTAGGTGATTGTTCGGCGCAACCACGCCGCGGTCGAATACCTGACTGCTACGGATGACCTCCGCCTGCACCAGCAGGCGCGTCTGCGGTGTCAGCTCCCAGCTGAAGGCGGGCGCGAAGAACTGTCGCTCGCTGGAGCGATAATCACGAAAGCCCTTGTTGTCCTCCACCGCGAGATTCATGCGATAGAGCATCGTGCCCTCTTCATCCAGCGGCGTGTTGACGTCCAGGCTGCTGCGATAGCGATCCCAGCGGCCCGCGCTCAGGTCCAGCCGGGCGAAGCTGTCGTTCTGCGGGCGCTTGCTGACGATGTTGATGGTGCCGCCTGGGTCACCGCGACCATACAGACTGGACGCCGGCCCCTTGAGCACATCGATGCGCTCGACGTTGGATGGGTCCTGCGGGTTCATGTAGCCACGGTTGACGCTGAAGCCGTCCTTGTAGAACTCCGAGGTGGTCAGACCGCGAATGCTGTATTCATACATGGTCAGGCCGCCGAAGTCATTCTGCCGCGCCACGCCGCCCGCATAGTCCAGCGCCTTTTCGATTCGCGAACTGTCCAGATCTTCGAGCACCGTGGCGGGGATGACGCTGACCGCCTGCGGAACCTCCTCCAGCGGCGTATCCGTCTTGGTGGCGCTCGCTGAACGCCGAGTCCGGTAGCCCTCTGCTGCGACTTGTTCCCGGTCTGCCGTGACGACCACTTCTTCGAGAACCGCGCTGTCTGACTCCTGCGCCAACGCTGACATGCTGGTCAAACCTGCCGCGGCGGCAATGCCCAATATGCTTGCTGCAACCTTACTGCTGTTCATGCCCGCTTCCGATAAGATGTTATACCGTAACATTTGATCGGAAGCTGTCTGCAGGTGTCAAGGCCGCAAGCGCTCTGGCAAGCCGCGTTCAGCTAGGGCAGCATGAGGCGACAACGATCCATGATGAGGAACGCAGCGATGATCGATTTCGATAACAAGGGTTTCTTCAAGCTGAAGCAGAACGATGAATACGCAGAGCGGGTCCGCTCGCTGCTACTGGACGACGAACAGGTGATCGATTCCTACAAGTCCATGCGCGACGGCGTGGTGTTTACGGACAAGCGGATCATCGCGGTCAACGTGCAGGGCATCACCGGCAGCAAGAAGGATTTCACGTCCCTGCCCTACAACAACATCGTCGCCTATTCGGTGGAGACGTCGGGGACCTTCGATCTGGACTCGGAGCTGGAGGTGTATTTCTCGTCACTGGGGAAGGTCAGGTTCGAGTTCACCGGCAGGACTTCGATCGTTGAAATCTCGAAGTACATATCCAAACACGTGCTCTGAACTGTTAAGTAACCGCAGGTTGCACCGCAGCGGTTTTACCGCAGCTTCGGTGCACCGTTCGACTCGCTGTGCTTGTGCGCCGGGTGACAAGGCGACCGCAGCACTGGCTCGCTAGCGTTGGGGTAGCGAGCACTTCAATCCGACGGTAGGAACGAAACGGCCGTGGCTACCGTTCGCCTTCCATACCAGGGCAGGTTTCTTTTGCCGTTGGAGACGCCAGGTCGGCACGGCGCGAACTCGGC
>JAKUTK010000072.1 GCA_022448005.1 Pseudomonas sp. | reverse complement strand
CGTTCGGAAGAGATAACCGCTGAAAGCATCTAAGCGGGAAACTTGCCTCAAGATGAGATCTCACTGGAGCCTTGAGCTCCCTGAAGGGCCGTCGAAGACTACGACGTTGATAGGTTGGGTGTGTAAGCGCTGTGAGGCGTTGAGCTAACCAATACTAATTGCCCGTGAGGCTTGACCATATAACACCCAAACAATCTGATGTTTGCGTGTCAGACGGTTGAAGTCGACAAACAAACCGAAAAGACGCATCGATCGCAAAGCAAACCAATACTGCAACACCATCACATACCCAATTAGGGGAAGCGACTCAACACCGACTCCCCAACCGAATTGCTTGACGACCATAGAGCGTTGGAACCACCTGATCCCATCCCGAACTCAGTAGTGAAACGACGCATCGCCGATGGTAGTGTGGGGTTTCCCCATGTGAGAGTAGGTCATCGTCAAGCTTCTACACCAAACCCCCGATCTTCGTAAGAAGATCGGGGGTTTGTCTTTGGGCGCTGAAAAGTAGGGTATCCATCGCTGGCGCTTAAACTCTGTAGCAGATGCGGTCGGGCCAACTACTCGCAGAGACGTACTAGTTACAGGCACAAACGATCAGTGATTATGCGAGCATGCGGAGGCCGCACGAGAGGCCGCAACATTGCATCACAAGCGGAAACGAGCGATGCAAGCGCTAATGAGTCCGAGCAGTGATGACGTGATTGGCGCGCTTAGAAAGGGCGGCCCGAACGCTTTGGACTGAACAAGCCCAGGCTGCATCATCAAATGAAGCCTGGGAGTCAAACCCATGTTCTCTCGGCTTGGGGCGGTGATACGCATCACGCGATGCAAGCGTGAGCGTCGTCAGGCCTTTAACGGAACGCGTGGCAAGTAATACGTAAACGCTCCATAAACCCCATCTTCAAACCGACCGAAGAACTGGACGATGCTGCGCTCCTGAATTTTCAGGAGCAGCCACCATGATGCGTCCCGATGCCAAAGTGCAGAAGGTTTACCTCTATCCCAAGCCCGTTGACTTCCGTAAATCCATCAACGGCCTGGCGGCACTGGTCGATTTAGATATAAAAGTCGAAGTGTTCAACCCGGTACTGTTCGTGTTTCTCAACCGCACTCGCAGCCAGGTGAAAATCCTCTACTCGGAGCGCAACGGGTTTTGCCTGTGGCTCAAGCGCTTGGAAGCCGAACGCTTCAAGAGCAAGCCTGATGCTGGCGACGAAGCCATCGAGCTGACAGTTGACGAGTTGAACTGGCTGCTCGATGGCATCGACCTGTGGCGCAACCGTCCGCACCAGGTTCTGACGCCGCGTTACGTGGCCTGAGTCGGTATAATCCAGCGCCATGAAAGATGGCGCCGACTCCCTCCCAATGTGAATCGCCCCTGGTTTTGTAGACACCTCCGGGCCTCATAATACGGCCCATTAGGAGCTGCCATGAGCAACCCGCGTTATCCCGAAGAATTCAGAGTAGAAGCAGTCAAGCAGGTGATCGAGCGATGTCTGCCGGTGGCTGAGGTCGCTGCTCGTTTGGGCATGTCGACACACAGCCTTTATGCCTGGGTGAAGCGTTACAGCAAGCCCCAAGAGCAGCGCGCGCAAGAGGACGACCAACACGCTGAGCTACGCCGTTTGCGGGCTGAACTCAAGCGCGTGACCGAGGAGCGAGACATCCTAAAAAAGGCCGCCGCGTACTTTGCCAAGGAGTGCGGCTGAAGTACGCCTTCATCAGTCAGCTATCCGCAGACTATTCGGTTCGCCGCCTGTGCCTGACCCTGAAAGTACATGCCAGCGTTTACTACGCCTGGCTGGCTGAGCCGAAGTCGGCACGAGCAAAGGATGATCAGCGGCTGCTGGGTTTGATCAAGCACTCCTGGTTAGAGAGCGGTGGCGTCTATGGTTACCGCAAAATCCATGACGACCTGCGTGAGCTGGGAGAACAGTGCGGCAGGCATCGCGTTGCTCGATTAATGCGCCAGGAAGGCCTGCGTTCGCAGACGGGGTATCGGCGGCGTCCAGGACGTTATGGTGGCAAGCCTCCAGTGGCCTCACCGAATCATCTTGAGCGTCGATTCAATGTCACTGAACCGAACAAGGTATGGGTTACGGACATAACCTACATCCGCACCTATGAGGGTTGGTTATTTTTGGCGGTGGTGCTCGATCTGTTTTCGCGGCAGGTAATCGGTTGGTCAATGAAGCCGCAAATGACCAGCGATCTGGCCATTGATGCATTGCTGATGGCGGTTTGGCGACGCAAGCCAAAGCAGGAGGTGATGATTCACTCAGACAGTAAGAATGTAGATGTCCGTTTTCTCGAAAAGCCCATGCCTTATAGCGTTCGGCCTATCGTGGAATCTGATGCCGTAAAGCAGCTTGGATGACCTGACCCACACTCTGATCGACGAATTGTCTTTCCCTGGATCTGTCGGTTACCCGAACTGCTTAGCGGTGAGGTTTCACCTCGCCGATACATGTGACTCAAGAAGTGCCTGATGCTCTGTCGCGTTACTGTCTTGTCCAGGTATACGGTCTCGGTGGAATCGCCTTGTTCGTAATTCACGACTGGAGCAGAAAATGGATGTTCAACTGACCTCTACCGTCGCGACCGTGATAGTTGGCGGCGTCGACACACATAAAGATCTTCATGTCGCCGCAGTCGTTAACCAGCATGATAAGTTGTTGGATAGCCAGACCTTCCCGAGCACTCGTCATGGCTACAAGCAAATGCTGGTTTGGATGCGGTCATTCGGCGAGCTTTCCCGGATCGGTATCGAATGTACCGGAACCTACGGGGCTGGCTTGCTTCGCTATATGCAGCAAGCCGGGGTTACTGTGCTTGAGGTCACTGCCCCTGACAAAAGCGATAGGCGCAAACGTGGCAAAGACGATATCCGTGATGCACAGAATGCCGCCCACGCTGCTTTCGCTGGGGTGCGCACAGTAACCCCCAAAACTCGCGATGGCCTAATTGAGTCCCTGAGGGTGCTGAAGGTATGCCGTAAAACGGCTATCGCTGCTCGTCGTGTCGCATTACAGCTGATCCAGAACACTATCGTTTGTGCTCCTGACGAACTGCGGGAACCGCTGAGGGCAATGACCCGTATGCAGCTCATGCGTACGCTCGCCGCATGGCGCCCCGACCTTTCCGACTATCGGAGCCCAACCTCAGCGTATAGGATCGCGTTGAAGTCGCTTGGACGGCGATACCTAGAACTTCATGATGAAGTAGCTGACCTAGATGTCATGATTGCGGCTCTGGTTGACGAGCTTGCTCCTGAGTTGGTCTCGCGCAACGCCATAGGATACGAGTCAGCAGCTCAGTTGCTATTGACCGCAGGAGATAACAGTAACCGGCTCAAGTCGGAAGCTAGCTTCGCTGCCCTGTGTGGTGTTAACCCTGTTCCTGCGTCTTCAGGGAAAACGACGCGCCACCGGCTGAATCGCGGCGGCGATCGGGCAGCGAATAGTGCATTGCATATCATCGCCATCGGGCGGCTAAGAACTGATGCTAGAACGAAGGCTTATGTTGAGAAGCGCGTGAGCGAAGGACACTCCAAGCTCGAAGCCATACGCTGCCTCAAGCGCTATATCGCCCGCGAGGTTTACTATCTCATCAGCAAGCGAGACCGTCAGATCCGACAGACCCAAATCACCGCTTGATCTTTAGAAGGGCATCCAGGGGAGTCAGTTCAGCAGCGGTGACTGGCAGAGCTTCCTGAAAGCCAACAACTTGCTTGGCAGCATGAGTCGACGGGGCAACTGCCATGACAATGCGGTAGCGGAAAGCTTTTTCCAGCTGCTGAAGCGGGAGCGGATCAGGCTAAAGATCTACAGCACCAGGCAGGATGCTCGCGCTGATGATTTCGATTACATCGAGATGTTCTATAACCCAAAACGCCGGCGTGGTTTCAGCAAACAGTTGTCGCCGGTAGAGTTCGAAAAGCGCTAATTCCAGAGTCTGGAGAGTGTCTAGAAAACCTGGGGCGATTCACAATGCCCAGCCGGCTCAGTTGACTGAAAAGAGACAGGCAGCGCGGACTGGGCTACGAACGCCAGGAAAGACGCCCGTTTTCAATGAGCTAACCCATCCCACCGGCAGACTGGCTCGCCACCCAGCTTTCAGCTGATCGGTTCGGCTTCTCGTACCCCGTTTCGCTCAGCTGCTACAGCCGATTGCCCAGCCTGCTCGCGCCGCTTGATGTATTTCCAATCCGCTTCGTCTATGTAGATGCCGGTCGGACCGCTGCCGCCTTCCAGGTCGATGGCTACGTGCGCTGAGACCTGCGGTTTGACCGAGGCCAGGATCGGCACGAAGCCGAGCTGTAAGCTGGTTTCGATCAGTGCTTGCTGGTTACGCTCGTCGATATCGGCAGCTTCGTCCAGGTAGTACGGCAGGCGTATGCGCCCTGCTTGCTCCCGGTCCATCAGGTGCAGCAACAGGTACATATTGGTCAGCGCCTTGATGGTCATTGTCGTGCCGTTTGATGCTGCACCGTCGATGTCGGTGTGAATAACCGGTTGGCCCCCTACCTTGGTGATTTCGAAGGCGAGTTCGAACAGATCCTTTAAGCCCAGCTGATTGTTATTGGCCGCCACCAGGCGTGCCAGGTACTCCTTGGCCTCCTCGTTCTTGCTGTCCTGTTCGCTGCTTTGCTGCAGGTCGAATACCGAGAGCGTCTCGCCTTGCTCATATTGCCCGGCGCTGTGGATGATCTGGTCGATGTGCTTGAGTGCATCCTTGTTAGGCGCCAGGACGATACGGAAGCTTTCGAGGTTCGACACTTGGCGCTTGTTGATCTCGCGGTTGAACAACGCCAGCTGATGTTCGAGGCTGTCGTAGTCGCTTCGAATGTTGCGCAGGGTACGGGCAATGTCGGTAACTGCCGCCCTACGCGCCTTGGCCAGTGTGAGGGCTTCGTCCTGGCGATGCGCGTAGGCGTTCACCAGCAGCTGCAAGCGGCGCTCCGGATCCTCTTCGCTGTCGAACTTGGCGACGCCCTTGAGGCGAACCTGCGCATAGAGCGCTTCGATCTGCCCGTCGACTCGCTGCAGCGCTTGCCAGCTGTCCTGATAGTCGTTGAGCAGCGGTTGCAGGTTGTCTAGCGAATCGTCCACTGGATCCATGAATGGCGTTCCAAAGGGCAAATCTGCTGGTAGCAGCTGGCGACGACGCAGCGCGTCTTCTAGCGTTCGCTCCTTGGCTTCCAGATCCGCCAGCTGAGGGCCAACCAGCTGCAGCTTCGCCGAGAGGTGTTGTACCCGCTCGGTAAACGCATCGCTGGTCCGCTTGAGTTCGTCCTGCGCCGCCTCCGCCTGGGCCAGCTGCTCGAGCTTGTTATCTTCTTCGGTGGAGAGCGTCTGGCAACGGCGGAAGTCTTCCAGCGCTTTCTGAGCGTCCAGTACCTGTTGATACAGCTGCTCGGCCTGCGCCTTGCTCGCAGCACGGTCGACCGCCACCGAATGCTGAGCCTTGAGTTGTTTCAGCTCTCGCTCCAGCCGGTCTTTCTGGTCACGCAGCGCAGCGCGATCGGCCAGTGCCTGCAGGGCGGGCGGTTCGATATGGGACAGGTCGATAGAAAGCCCGGGCGCTTCAAAGCGTTCCCCCTTGAAGCCGTCAAGCACCGCCTCGAGCGATTTGACCCACATCTCTCCATCGTCCATGGCAATGCCTTTGTCACCCAAGGGCAGGCTGAACAGTTGGCTATTGAACAGGCGCATCAGGCGGTCGACGTCGGCTTGGGAAAACTCTTCGCGCAGGCGGGAGTAGCTGTTGTTATCCGCATGGTCCAATTGCTGTCGGACAGACTTGAGACGCTTCTCCAAGTCCCGCAGGCGTTCGTCGAGATCTTCGCTGGAGAACTGGCGCGATTGGGAGAGCGCGCCAGCAAGCTCATCGTGGGCATCCTTGGCGGCGAGAAGTTGCTGCTCGAGTACGCGGGCATCCTCGACCAGCGCAAAGCGGTTCTTCAACGCCGAGAGCTCACCCAGCCAGCGTTGTATCTCGCTGATCTCACGTTCCAGGCGCATCAGTTCGGCGGTGCCGCCACGCTGCTCGTTCTGCAAGCCGTCCTGCTCGCGGCGATAGTGTTCGGCCTGGATGACCAGCTCTTCCTTGCGGGCGCCAGCATAGTCCTGCCAGGTGCCGAGTAGCGAGTCGAGCAACGGGGACAGACGATGCAACTTGCCGCGCAGCAGCTCGCGCTGGGAGACACCGGAAGCCAGCGCCTCGACCAGCGGGCCGGCGGCGACCAGCGCCTGATAGTCCTGCTCCATGCGGCGCACATCGCGGAAGGCTTCTTCGGTGGCAGCGATATAGTCGACGCTGCCCGAGCGCAGGCTGTGCTCGAAGGCGTCGAGGAACAGCTGCTTGAGCTTGGCCGCGGTGATCTCACGCATGTGCAACAGGTTGATGAACAGCGCGCGGAAGGTCTTGAGGCTCTGTTCGCTGGTCGAGCGCAACGGAATTAGCGTCATGTCCAGCGGAATCGCGGTATGCCCACCGACCAACAGCCGGCGCAGTTCATCCGGTTTGGCCTCGTAGGCCTTGATGCCGGCGCGCTCCAGGTTGGCGAACAGCTCACGTTGGCGCAGGCAGGTGCCGTTCTGCTGATAGTGGTCCAGGTCCAGCGAGCCCTGATAGACGAAGAATTGATGGCCGAAGCCACCACCCGGTCCCCGCCCGGCCACGCCGATCACGTGAGGACCATGGGGCAGGGCGACTTCGACGAGGATGTAGCTGGTGTCGCTGGCGAAGTAGAACTTGCGCGACTGCTCCAGGCTGTACTTGCCGAAGCTCATGTCCGACATACGCGCCAGAATCGGAAACTGCAATGCGTTGATCGATGCGGATTTGCCGAGGTTGTTTGCGCCGTATACAGACAGCGGCGTTTCCAGTGGAAAAATGCCGAGGCTGTAGCCTGCGGTGTTCAGCAGGGCAAAGCGGCGGATACCGTAGTGTTGCTGGCTCATGCTTCAAGTTCCTTTTCTTCAGCGATGGCACGCGCAAGGGCATCGTCTTCGGATTCGTCCGGATCACAGTTGAGAAGAATGATGTCATCCTCCTCGGCGATGAGCTGAGGGGCGGGAAGCGGCAGGTCACTGCTGTGCAGACTTGCCGCGAGGTCGCGGTCCTGCTGAACCGACAGACAGACGTCGAGGAAACGGTGCATGGGCGGCAGGAAACGGTAAATGCCATTGCTGTCTTCGGCAAAACCCAGTTGCGTCAGCCGGCGGATGACTTTTTCTTCTAGCTCGTCCTGGGTGGTCACCTCAGCCTGCAGAAACAGGTCGCGGTACTTATCCAGCAAGGCCGGCAGTTCATCCCGACCCAGTGTGCCTCCATCGAGAACCGCAAGCGGATCGCGGCCCTGATCGGCCAGATGTTCGACCAGGATGAAGGTAAACAACGCTAGGCGCTGAGCCGTCTTGTTGACCTGCGCGCCCATCTGCTCGGGAACGAAATAGTAGAAACCGCGCGGGTCGCAGACCAGCTCGAAGCCGAGCGCCTTGAACAGCGCGCGGTACTGGTCCTGCATGTTGGATAGCTGGGCGTAGCACTCGGGCTCGCTGCGTGACAGGTGATAGCCCTTGAACAGCTCGCGGAAAATCGGTGCCAGCTGGGTCATTTCTTTCAGGTCGATGTTCATACGCAACTCAGGCAATCATCGTGTGAAACCGCGAAGCGCATTTCACGAAAGTGGATAGTCGGGACGGGCGGCAGCTTGACCGTGTGGCACAAGGCTCAACCATTGGCATTAGCCAACAGCGCGAATGAGCTGAGGCTGACCTGATGCTCGCGCGTCAGGTACTCGCGCCGCTCCAGGCGGTCGCGCTGAAAGCGTGCATCGCGGGACAAGCGCGAAAACCAGTAGAGCAGCTCATCGGTTGCACCTTCCGGTTCCTGTTCCAGCAGCCACTGCATCAGGTCAGGCAGCGGCAATGCCTGTTCGCAGCGGTCGAGCATTTCACGCGCCGTTAGCGGAGAACGCGGTTCGTCGGTCTTGCGTTTGCTGCCGGCTCGTGGGAACTGCGCCGGTTTTGGCTCAAAGCGGGCCAAGGCATAGACGTAGGCCTCGACCTGGCTGGCTGAGCCGAGGAAGGTGCTCTGTGGTCGGGTGAACAGGGGCAGCGAGGCCTGCGGAACGGCGTCCAGCCCTTTCTTGCGGATTGCCGATAGCGCCAACGCTGCGCCGCGTGTCACCGCATTGTGCCGGCGCGCCTCCTCGCGCAAGGGCAGCAACAGCTCACGAGCATGACGCAGGGTCAGCTGTGCAGTGCTCTGCATTTCAAGAATCCGCGCGTGGGTGCGTAGTAGCAGATCATCATCGACCAGTTGGCCGAGTCGTTGTTGCTCGCCGAGCAGCTTCATCAGCACCTGCTCGACCCGGTAGACGCCTTGCTCGAAGGCACCGTCAGCCGCGACCAGCTGGATCATCGGTTCGACGTACTCGTCCCAGGTCGCCAGGACTTCGGCATAACGTTGCCGCAGCGGAATCTGCCGATCGCTGGTCTTGGCTCGATCGGCGACGCCGATCAGCGCTTGTTCATCATTAGCGAGCTTTTTCAGCACGTCACGCACGCGCATGTCGAGCAGGCGCAGCTGGCGGGCCAGGTCCTGACCGTCGCGAATCTCGAACGCGTCCTGGATGTGCCCGGCCAGGCGCTCCAAATGACGCAGGTAAGCTTCGATTTCCAGGCACAGGCCGAGCCGATGTTCGCGGCGCAGGTAAGCCAGGAAGTCATGGATCTGCGCGTTAAGCTCGAAGCGATTCGGGCTTTTCGCCACCGGCACCAGGATGTCCAGGCGGATCCACTGATCAAGCAGGGCCGTGATGTCAGTGGGTGTACCTTCCTGCAGTTGTGCCGCGAGCTGGTGACGAAGCTCGATCAGGCTCAGGGTGCCAGCGTCGAAGCGCTCGCACAGTGGCTCGAGCAATGTCCAGTGTTCGGCGAGGGCGCGCAGTACGCGCTTGGGTTCGATCATCGAGGCGCCAATCCAGCCATGAAAAAAAGGCGCAAATTGTACTGCATCCCCGCCAGGATTGATGGCAGGCGGAGACGATCGGATGCGCCCTGATCGGCACTCCCATCCGCAAATGAAAGGGTTCACCCGGTCGTCATCATTCACAGGCTAGTCTGCCGTGCATCTTTGCAGCCCAGCGATTTCGTGGCGACCGAACATCATGAAAGTCGACGAAGTGTCGAAATGCTATTTCGATATGCGTTAGTTACCGGCACAATTCGCCCTTTTTTCCAAACGGGAAGCGGTCGGCTTCCTGCCGGCGACCTTTTCGGGGCACGTACACATGATCAAGACGCCGTATTACCTCATCGATAAACAGAAACTGCTGGGCAATCTGGAAAAGATTGCCTATGTACGCGAGCAGTCCGGCGCCAAGGCGCTGTTGGCGCTCAAGTGCTTCGCCACCTGGTCGGTTTTCGACCTGATGCAGCAGTACATGGACGGTACTACTTCATCTTCACTGTACGAGCTCAAGCTTGGCCGGCAGAAGTTCGCAGGAGAAGCCCACGCTTACAGCGTGGCCTGGGCGGATGATGAAATTGAAGAGATGGTCGCCAACTGCGACAAGATCATCTTCAACTCTATCGGCCAGCTCGATCGTTTCGAGGCGGCCACCGAAGGCACCATTCGTGGATTGCGCGTGAACCCCCAGGTCAGCAGCTCCGACTATCTGCTCGCCGATCCGGCGCGCCCGTTCAGTCGTCTCGGCGAGTGGGACCCGGAGAAAATCGCCTCGGTCATGGGCAAGATTTCCGGCTTCATGTTCCACAACAACTGTGAGAACGGCAGCTTCGAGCTGTTCGACAAGATGCTTGGCACCATCGAGGAGCGCTTCGGCCATCTGCTCGAACAAGTCGAATGGGTCAGCCTCGGTGGCGGTATCCACTTTACCGGGGAAGACTACCCACTCGATGCCTTCTGCGCCCGCCTGAAAACTTTCTCCGAGAATTATGGTGTGCAGGTTTACCTGGAGCCGGGCGAAGCGGCGATTACCCTCAGCTCCTCGCTTGAAGTGACGGTGCTCGACACCCTGTACAACGGCAAGAATCTTGCGGTTGTCGACAGCTCGATCGAGGCGCATATGCTCGATCTGCTGATCTACCGCCTCAACGCCAAGATGGCGCCGAACGACGGCGAGCACAGCTACATGGTGTGCGGCAAATCCTGTCTGGCCGGCGATATCTTCGGCGAGTACCAATTCGATCGTCCGCTGACCATCGGCGATCGGCTGTCGTTTATCGACGCAGCGGGTTACACAATGGTCAAGAAAAACTGGTTCAACGGCCTGAAAATGCCGTCCATCGTTGTAAAGCAGCTCGACGGCAGCGTCGAGGTGGTTCGCGAATTCAACTTTGACGATTACCTGTCCAGCCTTTCCTGAGGCCGGCAGCTAAAAAGGGGTATCAAAAGAAATTGAAGAAGAACGTTCTTATCATTGGGGCAGGAGGTGTCGCCAAGGTGGTGGCCCACAAATGCGCGCAGCACAACGACGAACTCGGTCGTATTGCCATCGCGTCGCGCAGCATCTCCAAATGCCAGGCCATCATCGACAGCGTAGAGGCCAAGGGCGGCCTGAAGCAGCCCGGCGAAATCAAGGCTTATGCGCTGGATGCACTGGATGTTGAGGCGACCAAGGCACTGATTCGCGAAACCGAATCGCAGATCGTCATCAACGTCGGTTCGGCTTTCCTCAATATGTCCGTTCTTCGCGCCTGCATCGACACTGGCGCAGCCTATCTCGATACGGCTATTCACGAAGAGCCGAACAAGATTTGCGAGACGCCGCCGTGGTATGGCAACTACGAGTGGAAACACCTGGCCGAGTGTCAGGAAAAGGGCGTCACCGCCATTCTGGGCGCTGGCTTCGACCCGGGCGTGGTCAATGCATACGCCGCCCTGGCGCAGCAGGAATACTTCGACAAGATCGAGTCGATCGATATTCTGGACGTCAATGCCGGTTCGCACGGCAAATATTTCGCGACCAATTTCGACCCGGAAATCAACTTCCGAGAATTCACCGGTCAGGTCTACAGCTGGCAGAACAGCCAGTGGACGACCAACCGCATGTTCGAGGTCAAACGCACCGACAACCTGCCAATCGTGGGCGAGCAGAGCCTCTACCTGACCGGCCATGACGAGGTGCATTCGCTCTCCAAGCACCTCGACGTACCGAACGTCCGCTTCTGGATGAGTTTTGGTGACCATTACATCAATGTCTTCACCGTGCTGAACAAACTCGGCTTGCTTTCGGAGCAGCCGGTACGTACAGCAGAAGGCCTGGAAGTGGTGCCACTCAAGGTGGTGAAAGCCGTGCTGCCTGATCCCGCTTCGCTGGCGCCTGGCTACACCGGCAAGACCTGCATCGGCGACCTCATCAAAGGCACGAAGGACGGCCAGCCGCGCGAGCTGTTCATCTACAACGTGGCCGACCATGAAGAGGCTTACGCCGAGACGGACAGCCAGGGCATTTCCTACACCGCTGGCGTACCGCCAGTTGCCGCCGCGCTGCTGGTAGCGCGTGGAGAGTGGGATGCGCGGCGCATGGTAAATGTCGAGCAATTGCCGGCGCAGCCATTCCTCAAGCTGCTCGATGCGATGGGCCTGCCGACTCGGATCAAGGACGAGCGCGGCGACCGGGCCTGGGATCAGTAAGCCAGCGACGAGTTGCACGCAAGAACGAAAGGCCCCGCTGCTCTGGCAGCGGGGCCTTTTACTTTGTCCGCGGCGCGGCGGTGGATGTAAAACGCGACTTCCACCCTAGGTATCAACGTGGGGTCTGGCATTTGTAGGGTGGAAAACCGCGAAGCGTTTTCCACAGACGTTTTTGGCCGGTGATGGCACACGCACCAGGGTCAGCACCACACATGTTACGTGGTGAAGTAAAAGCGACATCTCCTCTACGAACGCAGCTGTGCCTTCCCGCCCCGTTCATTTCACGCGACAATCCGCAGACAACTGCGCCCCATGAGAGGCGCTTGGCAGCCGTGAGGACTTTCCTATGAGCAGCAATGATCGCGTCATCATCTTCGACACCACTCTGCGTGACGGTGAGCAGAGCCCCGGCGCCTCCATGACGGGCGAAGAAAAGCTGCGCATCGCCAAGGCCCTCGAGCGGCTGAAAGTGGACGTGATCGAGGCCGGCTTCGCCATCGCCAGTCCGGGTGATTTCGCCGCCGTCAAAGCCGTGGCCGACCATATCAAGGACAGCACCGTCTGTAGCTTGGCCCGCGCCGTTGATGCCGATATCGAACGCGCTGCCGAAGCACTCGCTGGGGCCAACTCCGGACGCATCCATACCTTTATCGCCACCAGCCCGATTCATATGCAGTACAAGCTGCGCATGCAGCCGGACCAAGTGGTCGAGCAGGCCGTTCGGGCGGTGACCAAAGCGCGCAACCTCTGCGCCGATGTGGAGTTTTCCTGTGAGGACGCCGGGCGGTCGGAAATCGATTTCCTGTGCCGCATCATCGAGGCGGCCATTGACGCCGGCGCACGTACGATCAATATCCCGGACACTGTCGGCTACGCCATTCCGCATCAGTATGCCGAGACCATCCGCCAGCTACTTGAGCGCATTCCCAACGCGGATAAAGCTGTTTTCTCCGTGCATTGCCACAACGACCTGGGTCTGGCCGTCGCCAACTCGCTTGCCGCGGTAGTCGCCGGTGCTCGCCAGGTCGAGTGCACCATCAACGGGCTTGGGGAGCGCGCCGGCAATGCCGCCCTGGAAGAAATCGTCATGGCGATCAAGACCCGCCAGGACCTGCTCGACGTGCACACCCGGATCGAGACCGAACACATCCTCAGCGCCTCGCGTCTGGTCTCCGGAATCACCGGCTTTCCGGTGCAGCCGAACAAGGCCATCGTGGGTGCCAATGCCTTTGCCCATGAGTCCGGCATCCATCAGGATGGCGTGCTCAAGCACCGCGAAACCTACGAAATCATGTCCGCGCAATCGGTGGGCTGGAATGCCAACAAGATGGTGATGGGCAAGCACTCGGGGCGCGCTGCGTTCCGTTCGCGGCTCGAGGAACTGGGTATCGTCCTGCCGGGCGAGGGCGAGCTGAACGCGGCTTTTGCCCGCTTCAAGGAGTTGGCGGACAAGAAGCACGAGATCTTCGACGAGGACTTGCAGGCGCTGGTGTCCGACACGCTGGCCGAGGACGTGCAGGAGCATTTCAAACTGGTCACCCTGGAGGTGGCGAGCAAGACCGGCGAGGTGCCAGACGCCAAGCTCGTACTGAGCGTGGACGGCAATGAGCAGGCCGCGTCCGGACAGGGTTCCGGACCGGTCGATGCGACCTTCAAGGCCATCGAGTCGATAGCCAATTCGGGCGCGACGCTTCAGCTGTATTCGGTCAACGCCATCACCAAGGGCACCGACTCGCAAGGCGAGGTCACGGTGCGGCTGGAGAAGGGCGGGCGCATCGTCAATGGCAACGGTGCCGACACCGATATCGTCGTCGCCTCGGCCAAGGCCTACCTCAATGCGCTGAATCTGATGCAGGTTGGCGCCAAGGCTCATCCGCAGGTGGCCGGGGTTTGATTACCGAAAGTCGGCGTCGGGCCTTTCTCGATGCCATGCAGATCACCACCTGGCTGCCGCGCGCTGAGCTGCCGTTTGCCGCGCCTTCGCGGCCGGACTTGTTGCAGTTCTTCGAGGCGGAAGAAGAGGCCGCGCCAGTCGTCGAGCCTGGCTCGGCGCCACAACCGACCCTTGCGGCACCTGAGGCAATAGTGCCGGCAGCGGCGGCTTCGGCGAGTCCGGCTGCGGATGCGGTTCGCTCGGTCATGTCGCGGGTCGCCATGCCTGAGCCAAAAAAGTCAGCCGCCAAGACCGGCGAGGCGCAAGCGGTCGCCGCCGAGCAGAAAGTTGCCGTACCGCCACCTCGCTTCGCCTTGCAGTTGTTGCGTGCGGGCAATGTCTTGCTCTTGGTCGAGCTGCCTACAGGAGAATCCTTCCAGAGCCGCGATCCGGCTTACATCCTGCTCAAGGACCTTTTGCGAGCCGCCAGGCTGCCGGACAGCCCGCAGCAGGTCGGTGACGGTGAGCCGATTCGCTGGCCGCTGCTCCATCGCGGCAGCCTTGATCAAGGTGCAGAGGCCGCGCGCGACTATGTGCAAGGCGTGGTTGCCGCTGAGCTCGAGGGTATGGGGTGTGCCTGCCTCTGGTTGGTCGGTTCGCCCGCGCTGCGGTTTGCTGGCGAAGTCGAGGCGGACGCCTGCTACCGCGAGTTGACCATTGAAGGCCTGGGCTTTGCGTTGACCATACCGGGGCTGGAGCAGTTGATGGAGCAGCCCGGCAGCAAGGCGCAGCTGTGGAAAGCCATGCGCCGCAGCATGCCGCGCTGGGTGACTGGTTTGAGTGGGTCCACGAGTAGTGTTCATGAGTGATGCAGTGAGCTTCCGCCCGATGACTGCGGCGGATATCGAAACCGTGCTGAAAATCGAATATGCGGCCTTCAGCCATCCCTGGACCCGCGGCATCTTCACCGATGCGCTCACCGCCTATGAATGCTGGGTGATGTTCGAGGGCGAGCAGCAGGTCGGTCATGGCGTGATCAACGTCATTCTCGACGAAGCACATCTGCTCAACATCACGGTGAAGCCACAGAGTCAGGGCCACGGGCTTGGCTTGCGGCTTCTGGAACACCTGATGCAACGGGCTCATGAGCGTGGCGGGCGCGAGTGCTTCCTCGAGGTGCGCGCGAGCAATACTTCGGCTTACCGTCTGTACGAGCGTTATGGCTTCAACGAGGTCGGGCGGCGCCGTGGTTACTACCCGTCCGCGGAGGGCCGCGAGGATGCTCTGGTGATGGCCTGTACGCTGATCGACTGAGAAGCGAAGGTCTGATGCAAGAAGGCCCGATTCCAAAAGAGTCGGGCCTTCTTTTATCGCCATGCATCCATTGCGTATGGCAGGCAGCTTTGTAGACGCTACTGCCCCGGGGCCTTGTCCCGGCCAGAATCCAGCGGGGCGTCGCCGCCGAGTTCGTCGTCGTCCATCACATCGTCATTTTCATGCAGCACGGCGTCGCCGCCGCCAAGACCTGTGTCCGGGTCACCCTCTGCCGGGCCGTCCCACGGCTTGCCGTCCAGCGGGTCGGAGCGGCCCGCTTCGGCCTCGTCCAGGTCGACATCGGCACCGATGCGATGCTCCGAAACTTCACTCAGCTCCTGATCGGCCGGCCCGCCATGACCACGTTCGTGCGGTGAGCGAGAGCCATCGTCAGGAATCAGCGTCTCTGGCGCCATGTCGTCCATGGTGGTCTGCCCGCCAGGTACTTCGCCAGTCGTCATGCCGGCTTCGGCTACGCGCTCTGGCGGAAACTCGTCCTCGAGTTCTTCGGCAGGCACTTCATCGCCGATGCGGCCTTTACGATCGTCCTGATGCTGATCGAAATCGAGCTGCTCGATGGAGCCCATGCGGTCCTCGGTAGTGTCGATTTCCTTAGGGGTGTAGGGCTTGGAATCGTTCATGACAACCTCCTGCTAGAACTCTGGTCTTGCAGGTTGTGACCCGGTGGCGTTGTGAAGATTCAGGCCGGCCGCTGGCCGGTTCCGGCTTTATGAACCAAGCTGCAGTGGCTGTGCTTATTGAATTGCAGGCGGCTACCGCGATAAAAAACGCGAACCACCACCGTTGCTCGGGGGTCCCAGCTACATGAGTAAACAAGATGATCAACCCGAGCTAGAGACTCGGCGCTGCGCTTTTTTCTTCGATGTTGATGGCACGCTCGCTGATATCCAGCCGCGTCCAGAACTCGTTTTCATCCCGCCCCGTTCGCTGGCCGCGCTGGAGCAGCTGAGCGCCAACGGCATCCCGGTTGCAGTCGTTTCAGGTCGGCCAATCAGTCAGCTCGACGGGTTGCTCACTCCGCTGCAGCTGCCGGCAGCCGGCGTTCACGGCGCGGAGCGTCGTACCGCAGCCGGGGAGCTGCAAAACCTGGCCCTCGATAACGAGGTGCTCGATGCCATTCAGCGCGAGCTGGCGCAGGCATGTGCCGAGCTTCCAGGCCTGTCCCTGGAGAACAAGGGCGTCGCCTTTGCCCTGCATTTCCGCCTGGCCCCTGAGCTGGAAGAGACAGCGCGTCACGTGGCCGAAGATTTCGTCTCCCGTTATGGTGAGGTGCTGGCGCTTCAACCTGGCAAGTGCGTATTCGAGCTCAAGCCGCGCGGTGCCAGCAAAGGCGAAGTCATCCGTACCTTCATGCAAGAGGCGCCATTTGCCGGGCGGATGCCCGTCTTCATTGGCGATGATTTGACCGACGAAGCTGGCTTCAAGGTCGTCAACGAGCTGGGCGGGGTCTCGATCAAGGTGGGCAGCGGAGCGACTGAAGCCACGCAGCGGCTGGAGTCGGTGGACGCTGTTGCCGCCTGGCTGGACCGGTTGCAGAGCTCGCTGCTCGAGCCGCAGGAACATCCAATAAAACCAGATTGAAGCGAGAACTACCATGAGCCGACTAGTAGTGGTTTCTAACCGCGTAGCGCCGATCAAGGCGGGGAAGGTCGCTGCTGGCGGGCTTGCAGTGGGTGTGCATGACGCGTTGCGCCAGGCTGGGGGTATCTGGTTTGGCTGGAGCGGGGACGTGAGCAGCTCCCCGCACACCAACACCGAGACCGTCAGTAATATCACCTACGTCACGCTGGGCCTGACCAAGCAGGACTACGATCAGTATTACCGCGGCTTTTCCAATGCCACGTTGTGGCCGATCTTCCACTATCGGATCGACCTGGCCCGCTACAACCGGCAGGAGTACGAGGGCTACAGGCGAGTCAATGCCATGTTGGCGGAAAAGCTCAAGCCCCATCTCAAGCCTGACGACATCATCTGGATCCATGACTACCACCTGATTCCTTTCGCCGAAGCCTGCCGCCAACTGGGCATCCGCAACCGCATTGGCTTCTTTCTTCACATTCCGTTCCCACCACCGGAAATCCTCACGGTCATTCCGCCGCACAACGAGCTGCTCAAGACGCTCTGCTTCTATGACCTGATCGGCTTCCAGACCGAGACCGATCGGCTTGCGTTCCAGGACTACATGACCCGTGAGGTGCGCGGCATTCTCGAGTCGGATGGCAGCTTGACGGCCTATGGTCAGAACTTCCGCGCGGGGGTCTATCCCATCGGCGTGGTGCCGGATGAGATCCAGGATCTTGCCGAGTCCTACAAGGGTCGCACCAAGCCCATGCGGCGCACCACCGACGTGAGCCGCAAGAAGATCGTCAGCGTCGATCGGCTTGATTACTCCAAGGGGCTGGTGGAGCGTTTCATGGCCTACCAGGCGTTCCTTGAGCGCTACCCGGAGCATCGGCGTGCGGTGGAGTTCATCCAGATCGCGCCAACCTCTCGCTCGGATGTGAAGACCTATCAGGCGATCAGGCAGCAGCTGGAAAGCCAGGCCGGACACATCAATGGCTGGCTATCGGATCTGGACTGGACGCCGCTGCACTATCTCAACAAGAGCCACGACCGTCGCGCCCTGATGGGCCTGTTTCGCCAGTCCGACATCGGCTTCGTCACACCGCTGCGCGATGGCATGAACCTGGTTGCCAAGGAATTCGTTGCCTCCCAAGACCCGGAAGACCCCGGGGTGCTGGTGCTTTCACGCTTTGCCGGCGCCGCGCGGGAGCTGACCTCGGCGCTGATCATCAACCCCTACGATTGCATCGGCATGGCCGAGGCGTTGGACCGCGCGATGCGCATGTCGTTGACCGAGCGCAAGGATCGCTACGAGCACATGATGCGGGCGATACGTGCCGCTGACCTGGATGCCTGGCGCGACAATTTCCTGCGCGACCTGCGCGCCTTTTCTTCCCGCCCACGAGCAGAAGTCCAGGCGAATCCGCTCTTCACCGTCTAATGCTGTGACGTACCGGTCTGCGTGCTTGTCAAAACGCCGACCGGTTCGTAACGTGCGTGTCGGAATGGAAGGGGCAGGCGATGAGCAACGAGCTTCAACAGTTATTCGAGAACAACGCGCGCTGGGCTGAAGCGATCATCGAGGAAGACCCGACCTTCTTCACCAAACTGGCCAAGCAGCAGGTGCCGGAGTACCTCTGGATCGGCTGTTCGGATGCGCGCGTGCCTGCCAATGAGATTGTCGGCCTGCTGCCCGGCGATCTCTTCGTTCACCGCAACGTCGCCAATGTCGTCCTGCACACTGATCTCAATTGCCTATCGGTGATTCAGTACGCGGTGGATGTGCTCAAGGTGAAACACATTCTCGTCACCGGTCATTACGGCTGCGGCGGTGTTCGCGCTTCGATGCGTGACGACCAGCTCGGGCTGATCGACGGCTGGCTGCGCACCATCCGCGATCTCTATTACGAGCACCGCGAGCACATCGCCAGCTTCCCGACCGAGGAAGCGCAGGTGGATCGCCTCTGCGAGCTCAACGTCATCCAGCAGGTCGCCAACGTCAGCCACACCAACATCGTCCAGAACGCCTGGCACCGCGGCCAGCCGCTGTCCGTGCACGGCTGCATCTATGGCATCAGGGACGGTATCTGGAAGAACCTCAACGTGACCATCAGCGGTCTTGATCAGCTGCCGCCGCAGTACCGCCTGCGCACGCGTCAGCCCGTCTGATGGCGTCGCGTCAGGGATGGGCCTTCGCTGGGCTGTTGCTCGCTGTGCTCTGCTGGAGCGGAAACGCTCTGGTGGCGCGCGCCTTTCATGAGGCGATCCCACCGCTGACCCTCGCGTTCTGGCGCTGGACGCTGGCCACCTGTCTGTTGCTGCCATTCGTGGCGCGCTCGATCTGGAAGCATCGCGCCACGCTTCGCGCCGCCGGCTGGCGCTTGCTGGTCGTCGCGGCGTTGGGTATCAGCAGCTACAACTCGTTGCTGTACTCAGCTGCGCAAAGCACCGAAGCCATCAACCTCACCCTGGTCAACACCTGTCTGCCGTTGTTCACCTTTGTCGGCGGTGGCCTGCTGCTGGGTGAGTGGCCCGCCCGTCGCGCCTGGTTCGGCATGGCTATCGCCGCGTGCGGATTGGTCTATCTGATCAGCCGTGGCAGCTGGGATGCGTTTGCAAACCTGGCGTTCAAGGCTGGCGATCTCATCATGCTCGTGGCCGTGCTGGTATGGGCGCTGTACACCCTGTCGCTGCGACGCTGGAGCAGCTTTCTCCAAGTTCCGCCGTTAACGCTGCTAGGCGTGTTGATGGCAATCGGTACGCCGCTGATCCTGCCGTTCTACCTGTTCGAATTCAGCCAGGTCGGCGGTTTCACACCGAGTTTGACCAACCTCAGCGTCATCGCCTACACGGCGGTCTTCGCCTCGCTGATCGCGTATCTGTCCTGGAACCACGGCGTCAAAACCGTTGGCGCAGCCAAAGCGGCAATGGCGACTTATCTGATGCCAGTTTTCACCGCGATTCTCGGCTGGCTGCTACTGGGGGAAGGCTTGCAGCTGTTCCACTGGATTGGCGGCGGACTTATTTTCGCCGGTTTGCTGCTGGCGACTCAGGTCAGGGCAGGTAGCCCGCTCTTAAGTCAGGTGAAACAGAGCCCGCGCTAGCGGGCTTGTTTTAAGGCTTATCAGGGCGCTCGTGCGTTTGGATTGAGGCCCCGGAACCCAGCCGTCTTGTTAGCGTTCATGCGCCGCAGCCGGGGTGCAGCGCATAGATGTTCAACGGTGGCGCCGCTCTTGGTTGTGCGGTGCAGTGCCGATTATGGCGCGCGGTAGATGGCGCACAGCTTGTTGCCGTCAGGGTCGCGCACATAGCCCAGGTGCATCGGGCCTAGGCTGCTTTCGCGCAGCCCCGGTGGATCTTCGCAAGTTGTGCCGCCATGGGCCACACCGATGTCGTGGAACGCCTGGACCTGCTTGGCCGAATTGCACTTGAAACCAATCGTGCCGCCATTGGCGACCGTCGCTTCTTCACCGTTGATGGGCTCGGTAACACCGAAGAGGCTGCCATCGTGTCGGTAGAAGAGGCGGGTGTGCCCGGTAGGCCCGGTGTTACGGATTGGCTCGCCTGCGCCGAGTAGGCCGAGCACGGCATCGTAGAACCGCTTCGACCGTTCAATATCATTCGAACCGACCATTACATGGTTGAGCATGAGCGCCTCGCTAAGTGGGGTTGTTTGTGCGGCTGTGGACGAGCAATGTAGCACCGGCATGAAGCGGGACGTCAACGAGGTTCTGAGCGACAACGGCGGCTCGGGTTGACCCCTCTTTTGTTCGCTGAGCGCGCCCGGATGTTGGCTGGCTTGGGGCGTCTTTCTCGGTACCCAAACTTATCAAGCACGCAACCATTCACCAATGACCGCCCCCATCACGGGCGATACCTGACCCTAGCTGGCAGCAACCTGCCGGCAATTCAGAGGCCCAGGATGGTCGACCCTCTTCAGCCATAGTCCAATTCCCGCCACCGATAGCCGTCCCTTCCCTGCGAAACAACACACAATCCTCTCAGCGCCACGAAGCTCAATCAACGAAACGGCCACGTTAAAGACCGCAACCCGGCAGGCAGGCGGCCTGGCCTAGAGCAGCCGTGCTAGGCTTGGTTTTGGCTGCTCCACGGCCGATACGAACAATTACGCAAGGCCCGACTCGGCGCCTTGTCTGGAGTCCCGCATGATCGCGCGTCCGCCATCAGAGCTTTCAACCGAACTCTCTGCATTCGTTGCCACGCACTTTGCCGACCGAGGATCCAACCCGGATCGGCTGATTGCCGAATCTTGGTACCGCAGTGTCCACGAGCACCGACTTGACCCGGCGCAACCTGCCGCCCACGTTCAGCTTGAGCATCACGAGATCCGTCTGCATCAGGAAGAGCACCATGACTTTCTGGCCATCGCGAGCCAGGGCATGGAAGGGCTGTCGCGGCGTCTGAATCCTGCCGGGTTTGCGGTGCTGCTCAGTGATCGCCGCGGGATCACACTCGATGCGCGGCTGCCCGGGCAGTACAGCCCCTATGCGGATTCGGGGCTGGTGGTTGGCAGTTGCTGGGACGAGTCGCTGGTAGGGACCAACGGCATCGGTACGGGGCTGGCAGCGGGCCAGCCGCTGATCATCCACCGGGACGAGCACTTTCTCAGCAGCAACGCCATGCTGAGTTGCTCGGTGGCGCCGCTGTTCGATCCACAGGGTGCATTGCTGGGCTGTCTCAATGCCTCGTGCCTCAACAGTGGCGGGCCGAAGCAGGCGCAGTACCTGACGCTGCAGTTGGTCAGCCTGTACGCCCGACTTATCGAAAACGCCAGTTTCCACCAGCGCTATGCCACTTGCGCCATGCTGACTCTGGGCGGCGATGCCGGTGACCTGGGTAATGAGCGCTTGCTGGCGCTCGATGCGGCAGGCCGGATCCTCGGCGCCAATCGCGCCGCCTTCATGGCCTCGGGCCATGGGAGCGCGCTGGTGGGGGAGGCGGTTCAGGATGTTCTGCCCATGTCACTGGATGAGTTGATCACCCTGACGCACGGTGGCCAGCGCAGCGCATCGTTACGGCTGGCCGGCGGGTCCGCGCTGGAGGTCACGCTACGTATGCCGTCGACCCCCGCGCCGCGCGCCAGAAGCGAGCGCGACCTGAACGTCATTCCGGCACAGCCTACGCTTGAAGACTTGGCCGGGGAGGACCCAGGCCTGCAACGCTCCGTCCAAAAGCTGCGGCGCGTGCTCGATCGGGATATTTCATTGCTGCTGACCGGCGAGACCGGCACCGGCAAGGAAGCCTTTGCGCGGGCGATCCATCAGGGCAGCGTGCGCGCCAAGGGGCCCTTCGTGGCGCTCAACTGCGCGGCGATTCCGGAGTCGCTGATCGAGAGCGAGCTGTTCGGCTATCGCGCCGGGACCTTTACCGGCGCCAGCCGACAGGGGATGAAGGGCAAGCTGGAACAGGCTAATGGCGGGACCTTGTTCCTCGACGAAATTGGCGATATGCCGGCGCACCTGCAGACGCGGTTGCTGCGCGTACTGGCCGAGCGGGAGCTGGTGCCGCTGGGCGCCGCAACGCCGGTGTCGCTGAATGTGCAGCTGGTCTGCGCGACGCACCGTGACCTGCCCGCCATGGTGGCCGCAGGCGAATTTCGTGAGGACCTGTATTACCGACTCAACGGATTGACTGTCAGGCTGCCCGCTTTGCGCGACCGGGCGGACCGCGCCGGGCTAATCCGTCGCGTTCTAGGACGCGAGGGCGGTGATGAACAGGTCGAGCTTGCTGCCGAGGCGATGGAGCGGCTGGCTGCTTACCGGTGGCCCGGCAACGTGCGCCAGCTGATCAACGTGCTGCGCTGTGCCGTCGCGCTGGCTGACGATGGGGTGATCGGTCTGGGTTGCCTGCCGCCAGAGATCATGGCGGTGCCGGCAGAACGGTCCGTTGCGCAGTCGCTGGAGACGACCCGCGACGCTGCCGAAGCGGCCCATTTGCAAGCGACACTTGAGCAGCATGGCGGCAACGTTACGTCAGCGGCTCGTTCTCTCGGCATCAACCGCGCCACCCTCTATCGCAAGCTGCACCGTTATGGTCTCGCCGCGCCGCATAAGTGATGTCTTGCGGGCGACTCGGTAGTTTCGGTGGGCTGGCCGATTGCTCGGCCGAATAACAAGAACCCCGCCGGGGCGGGGTTCTGGTCACCTCAAGTCACTCAGCTCTGTATGTACACCGCATGGGTATGGGTGTACTCATACAGGCCGTGCTTGCCGTCCGCGCCGCCGATGCCGGACTTGCGCACTCCGGCGTGGTAGCCCTGCATCGCCTCGAAGTTCTCACGGTTGATGTAGGTTTCGCCGAAGTCCAAACCAGCGGCCGCCTTCATCGCGGTGGAGAGATCGCGGGTGTAG
>JAKUTK010000071.1 GCA_022448005.1 Pseudomonas sp. | reverse complement strand
GACCACGGCGAACCCGCGGCCCATGTCGCCGGCGCGGGCGGCCTCGATGGCGGCGTTGAGGGCCAGCAGATTGGTCTGTTCGGAAATGCTGCGGATCACCGCCAGCACCTTGTCGATGGATGCCACCTGCTGCGCCAGATCAGTAACCGACTCAGCGGCGTGACCGATATCACCCGACATCTTTTCGATGTGCGCAATCGAATCGCCGACGACTTTCCGTGCGGTGATCGCCTCGCTACGCGCCCCTTGCGAGGCCTGCGCGGCGTTGCTGGCGTTGCGTGCGATCTCCTGCACGGTCAGACCCATCTCGTGCACGGCGGTGGCGACCATGTCGGTCATTTCATGTTGGCGGCCCGCACGGGTCGCGGTGTTGTCTACCACCTGGGCGACCTGTCCCACAGAGCTGCGCAGCTGCTCGCTGGTGCTCAGCACATCACCGATCAACCCGCGCAGGCTACCGATGAAGCGGTTAAAGCCACGGGCCAGATCACCCAGCTCATCAGCCCGGCTTTCATCCAGACGACGGGTGAGGTCACCACCACCGCCACCGATTTCAACAAGCGCGTTGGTAACCTGACGAATAGGCTTCACCAGCCCGCGCGCCAGCAACACCACGAGACCGAGGAAGAACAGCGCGATACAGGCACCGATCAGGCTGATGGTCCACAAGGTGCGGCGTGCCTCGGCGAAGATTTTCGCTTCCGGCACTTCACTGACCAACACCCAGCCCAGGCTTTCCAATGGCTGAGCGACCGCCAGAAACGCCTCGCCATCACGTTCGAAGCGCACCGCGTCGGTTGCGCCGTTGAGGAGCTTCTGCGCCGCTTCACTACCGGTCAGTGCGGCAAGCTCGATCTGATCGTTGTTCTCGGTTTTCGGATGCACCTTGACGCGACCGCCGCCGCTGATCAGATATACCTCTCCACGGTCGCCGAAGCGAAAGTTGCTGATCAGTTCGGACATGCTCTTCAAGCTGAAGCCAAGCCCAGCCACCCCCAGGGTCCTACCACCATCCTCGATGCGCTGGTTGATGAACAGGGTGGGCTGGCGAGAGGCTTTGTCTATATCGATTTCGAAGCGTTGTTTGATGCCGCTGTCGACCAGATTGTAGAACCAGCCATCACCCACAGCACTGCGGTTGAGCGTGCGCGAGAGTCCTGCCTCTGAGTAGTAGTTGCCACTGTCGAGCACGGCAATCGAGGTAGTCAGGGCATTCTGCTGAGCCTTGACGCCCTGGAGATAGCGGCCCATTGCTTCCGCCTGGTCAGCGCCCTCGCCGTTACGCAGCCAGTCCTGAACCAGCGTATTGCCGGCAATCCCGGCCGTGGCAGTGATCGGCGCTGCTAGGGTGCGCTCGATGTCATTGCGGATTGCGGAAATGTTGGCAGGCAGCGCCTGCCCCACCAGATAGCGCTCGGCGAGGCGGTTGACCGCCGACGAATAGACCAGAATGACAATCAGGATACTGGCAAGCAGAGCCGCCCCCATGCTGACAATCAGCTGCCACTGAATACTGCGTTGCATAAAAGGCATAGTCATGACCTCTGTTGTTTTATTTAACGTACACAACTTCCATGCGTGTATGTATACAACAATATAAAATTGGCGTCATTATGCTATCGGATGCTTACAGATTCTCTTGAACACCGTTGGGCGGATAATTCAATAAGCACGTCGGGCTGCACCTATTTGCAGCGGATAGAATGGCAAGCAATTGTTCGCGTACCGGAACAGCAGGAATAGTCGATGCCGCAAATGCCACTGAAGCAGCGCTCCTTCCTCCCGCTACTGGCGTTGATCATCGGATTGGGCTTCGCCATCAGCAGCCTGGCCAGTTACTACATGTCCCGCGAAACCATCCGACAAAGCATTATCGGGACAGAATTGCCGCTCACAGCCGATGTAATTACTGGGGAAATCCAGAAAGATCTGGTGCGCTTGGTGCAAGTCTCGTCGGCCATGGCTCAAGAGCCGTTCGTGCTCGATTGGCTGGATCAGGGCGAGCCCAACGCAGCACTCATTACCCGCTACCTGCAAGCCATTCAGGAGCGCTACAACACCTCAACCGCGTTCTTCGCCTCGCAGGCTTCGCAGTCGTACTACACCGAAGGCTCAACGCAGGCGCTGGACCCTAACGATCCAGCTGATCGCTGGTTTTACCGCTTCGAACAAGGCGGCACGCCCTGGGAAATCGTCGTGGACGTCACGCGGCTGACTATGTTCATCAACTACAGGGTCACCGGACCGGGCGGACACTTTCGCGGGGTCGCGGGGGTGGGCCTGACCCTTGAGAGGGTGGTCGATCTGATCGACACGTATCAACGCCGCTATCAACGCAACATCTACTTCGTCGATGCCGACCGCCGCATTGCCATGAGCGGCGAACGAGGCGGACCGAACGGCCAACCAAGAGGCACCCTTCTCGACGAGGTTACCGGCCTCAAGGACTTGAACCGACAACTACCCCAGCTTCGTCCAGGCGCCTTTGCTTATGAGAGCCAGGGCGAACAGCACTTCATCAACATTCGCTACATTCCGGAGCTAGACTGGTTTCTTATGGTCGACAAGCAGGAAAGCGGTGTCATGGCTCCGGTGCGTCGGGCGTTATGGATCAACCTGCTGATATGCGTAAGCGTCACCGGCACCGTTCTCAGCCTGGTCGGCTTCATAAGCCGCCGATATCTGCAGCGAATCGAAAGCATGGCGACCCACGACGCTCTCACCGGCCTACTCAATCGCCATGGCTTCGGTCTGCTGGCTGAGCAAGCCGTTGCGGAAGCCAGGCGACACCACAGCAGCCTTTGCGTGTTAATTTTGGACCTGGATCATTTCAAGCGTTTTAATGACGAGCATGGCCACTTGGCTGGCGATTTCGTCCTACGCCATTTCGCCAGGACCCTTGCTCGGCAGGTGCGCCAGGCCGACCTTGTCTCGCGCTGGGGTGGCGAAGAATTCGTGCTGATGTTCAAAGAAACCGACCTTGCAACCACAGCCGAGCTGGCGGAGCGAATTCGCGCCGCCACCGAAGCCGAACTCTTCGAGTTCGAAGGCAGTCGGCTTGAGGTCAGAGTGAGCATCGGTGCGGCACGTCTGCTCGAGGCTGGCACCCTGGAGGCGCTACTACGCGATGCAGACGAGGCGCTCTACCGAGCCAAGAACAGTGGACGCAACCGTGTGTGCCTGGCGACAGCAGCAGTCAGCAGGTGAATTGGCAGCTTCACGTGTCAGGCCGATAAATCACTCATCTGAGGTGCGCTTGAGCTTTTGCCGCTCGAGGAAGTCGACCTTCCATTGCTCCATTCCGATGTATTCAGACGTTAGGCTGGCCTCGACCTGGTGCTTATCCTTGAGCGAGGACACTTCAACCCGCCGATCAGCGAGAAAACGGTCAAAACGCTCGATCAGTTCAGGGTGCCCCATGCTGGACAGGTGATACGTACCGCGCGTGTGCGGCAGCCCAGCATCGAAGGTCAAGGCGCCTGGTTTGGCCCGTATATTGTTCAGGTAGTAAGCAGCCACAACCACATTGTAGTAGGCGCCATCCGTATCCTTTAGCAGGGTCTGTCGCACCATGTGCGGAAGCTCCTTACTCCCGACCAGTGATATCTGATTCGTGCCGATCCGGTCTTCGTAGCCTCGGGGCGTCCACCCATCGACAATTGCGAGCCGCCTGAGCTGATTGATGCCAAGCCCTACGCGACGAGGCAACACCATCACACCATCCACATAATTCACCACCGGAAGGCTGTATTGCAGCAAGGCACCAGCCTTCGCCTGCGTCGACCAGGTAGGGCTATCGGGGTATTTGGCGTCGATTTCGCCTGCCAACAGCGCGGGCAACAGGGCGTCTGCGGGCATGACGCGCAGCGTCAGACTAACCCCGGTATGGGCGACGAAATTGTCGAGAAGCTCGCGCCCAAAGCCTTGATAATTACCTTTCTCATCCCCCCTGTAATGGGGAAGAAAATCAGCCTGCTCGACCCCGACCACATAGGTCGTCTCACCCCATATAGGAAATGAAAATGTCAGGGCAAGCGAGGCGATAACGGGCTTCATAGACAGCTCCTTTTATTCAGCCGAAATCACTGCACGCCAGCCGCGGCTCGCCATCCTACCGACCGCCCTGCAGCGTGAACGCAGCAACAATAGCGGCCAGCCAAAACGTTTTGTATACATTATTCGACGATAACGTTTCCAATTGTCGCTCTCCCAGCCGTCTTGAGGCCTTTCAGAAGCCGATGCTAGGATGCGGCGGCAGGCCACCAGGCTGGGTGGTCATGAATCGAACAGGCCCTATGTCCAGTATCCGCGAGCGCAACAAAGAACTGATCCTTCGTGCTGCCAGCGAAGAATTCGCCGAGAAGGGCTTCGCCGCCAGCAAGACCAGCGACATTGCCGACCGCGCCGGACTGCCCAAGCCCAACGTCTACTACTACTTCAAGAGCAAGGAAAACCTCTATCGCGAGGTGCTGGACAGCATCGTCGAGCCTTTGCTGCAGGCATCTGCTCCGTTCAATCAGCCCGGCGAACCGGCAGACGTGTTGCGCGCCTATATCCGCACCAAAATTCGCATTTCCAGGGAGCACGCTTGCGCGTCCAAGGTGTTTGCCAGCGAGATCATGCATGGCGCACCCCATCTACCGGCCGAGCGTGCCGCACAGCTCAATGCCCAGGCCGCCCACAATGTGGCCTGCATTCAGGGCTGGATTGACAAGGGGTTGATGGCGGCCGTCGACCCCCATCACCTGATGTTCAGCATCTGGGCAGCGACCCAGACCTATGCCGATTTCGATTGGCAGATCTCCACCGTAACAGGCAAGACTGCGCTCGATGATGCCGACTATGAAGCCGCGGCCGAAACGATCACACGGATGGTCATCAAAGGCTGCGAGGTAAAGGAAGCGAATCCTGTTGGCTAACGCTGCAATCAAACCGCAATGGGACCTGTGGCATAGCCCTGCGGCGTCGTTTTCCGGTTCAATCAGGATTCGATCAAGGGGGCGGCGGTACACCCGCCAATCTGATACGTTCTGCTTCGCGCCCGCAGCCCGCGTCTTTGACGCATCACACACGACAACCAATACTTGCGCTGGCCACCGGCTCGGAAGAAGGAAATTCTATTGACCGCATTGCGCAACAGTCTGTCCAGAACACTGCTCCGTATCGTCCTGCTGTCCGCGCTTGCCGTTGGCCTGGTACTCAGCTGCGCGCAGATCATCTTCGATGCCTACACGACCCGCCAGCTGATCGATGCCGAAGCTCAGCGAATCCTGCGCATGACCCGCGACCCGTCCACTCAGGCGATCTATAGCCTGGACCGGGAAATGGGTGCCCAGGTCATGGAAGGTCTGTTCCAGCACGAGTCGATTCGCAAAGCCTCGATTGGCCTTCCCGGCGAAGCACCGCTGGCGGCCAAGTCCCGCCCGCTCATGTCGCACTCCTCGCGCTGGTTGACCGACCCGATACTCGGCCGCGATCAGGAGTTCTCGATCCCATTGATCGGCCGCCCGCCTTACAACGAATACTACGGCGATCTGCGCATCACACTCGATACCGCCCCCTATGGAGACGCCTTCCTCAGGAGCTCGGTGGTGCTCTTCGTCGTCGGCATACTTCGCGCGCTGGTGCTGGGTTTCCTGCTGTACCTGATCTATGAGTGGCTGCTCACGCGACCGCTGACCAAGCTCATCGAGCACATGTCGCGCATCAACCCGGGCCGCCCCGGAGAGCACTCGCTGCCAATGCCAAAAGGGCATGAGCGCAATGAACTGGGCCTCTGGGTCGAAACGGCCAATGGTTTACTCGCCTCCATTCAGCACAACATGCAGTTGCGTCATGCGGCCGAAAGCAACCTGCAACGCATGACCCGGTATGACTCGCTGACCAACCTGCCCAACCGCCAGCAGTTGCAGCAGCAGCTGGACAACATCCTGAGCGAGGCCGCCAGATTGCAACGCCGCGTGGCCGTACTCTGCCTCGGACTCGATGATTTCAAGGGCATGAACGAGCAGTTCAGCTATCAGAACGGCGACCGGCTGCTGGTGGCGCTGGCCGATCGGTTACGCAGTCAAAGCGGGCGAGTCGGGGCGTTGGCGCGGCTGGGCGGTGATCAATTCGTCCTGGTGCTGGTCGGCTTCGAACAGCCCTACGAAGCGGCCGAACTGGCGCAGAAGGTGCTCGACGACCTGGAGCGTCCCGTCACCCTCGATGAGCAACACATCCGTTTGCGCGCCACCATCGGTATCACCCTGTACCCCGAAGACGGTGACAGCACTGAAAAGCTGCTGCAAAAAGCCGAACAGACCATGACGCTGGCCAAGAGCCGCTCACGCAATCGCTACCAGTTTTATGTAGCCAGCATCGACAGCGAAATGAGGACCCGTCGGGAGCTGCAGAATGACCTGGCCGAAGCGCTTCCCCGAGGCGAGTTTCACTTGGTCTATCAACCACAGATCGATTACCGCCTCAAACGCATTACCGGTGTCGAAGCCTTGCTGCGCTGGTCCCACCCGAGCGGCAAGATGGTTCCGCCCGACATCTTCATCCCCCTCGCCGAACAGAACGGCAGCATCATCGCCATAGGCGAGTGGGTGCTCGACCAGGCCTGCCGACAGCTGAGCGAATGGCATCAGCAAGGCTTCAGCGACCTGCGCATGGCGGTCAACCTGTCCACCGTACAACTTCACCACGCCGGACTGCCGGAGATGATCAGCAACCTGCTCAGCAGTCACAAGTTGCCACCCGAGACGCTGGAGCTCGAGGTGACTGAGACGGGTCTGATGGAAGACATCGCCGCAGCCACCCATAACCTGCACTGCCTGCGTCGCTCCGGTGCGTTGATCGCCATCGACGACTTTGGCACCGGCTACTCATCGCTGAGCTATCTGAAAAGCCTGCCGCTCGACAAGATCAAGATCGACAAGAGCTTCGTTCGCGACATGGCGGCTGTCGAGGGCGACACGACCATCGTTCGAGCCATCATCCAGCTGGGCAAGAGCCTGGGCATGCTGGTGATCGCCGAAGGTGTGGAAACTGCCGAGCAGGAGCGCTACCTGATCGACGAAGGCTGCAACGAAGGCCAGGGCTACTACTACAGCAAACCCATTCCCGCAGCGGAATTGACCGCATTGCTCAGCCAGTCGCTGCGGTTCGAGCGCCGACTCAACTCCGAACACCTGTAAGTGTTGTTTGCCGTGCCGCGCTTCAACCGCGCCCCTCCAATTTCAACCCAAGAGCGTCACCGATGAAGCGTTTTGTACTGATCGACACCGCCGAGATCCCGGATGGCGGCGGTGCCCTGTGCCTGTTCGAGTACGGTGACGATTTCGTCATCAAGATTCAGGGCGGCAACGGTAACCAGCTGATGAACACCCGCACGCACGGGTCCGAAGATGCGCTGGCAGAAATACCCTGCCGAAAGATCGCGCATCGGCCACAACCGCGAGTATTGATCGGCGGCCTGGGCATGGGCTTCACACTCGCCTCGGCGCTCAGGCATCTGGGCAAGGATGCCGAGGTTCAGGTCGCCGAGTTGGTGCCCGGCGTAATCGACTGGAATCGCGGCCCGTTGGGCGAGAAATCCGGCATGCCGGTCAACGACCCACGTACCCGCGTGCTGCGCAAGGATGTCGCCGAGGTTCTGAAGAGCGAGCCGCAGGGCTATGACGCCATCATGCTCGATGTGGACAACGGTCCCGAGGGGCTGACGCGCAAGAGCAACAGCTGGCTGTACTCCTCAACCGGGCTTGACGCCTGCGCCAGAGCGCTGCGTCCCAAGGGCTTGCTTGCCGTCTGGTCGGCCAGCGCCGATCAGGCGTTCTCCCAACGCCTCGCCAGATCAGGGTTCATCGCCGAGGAGGTCCAGGTGTTCGCTCACGGGAATCGCGGCACTCGACACACCATCTGGATTGCCGAAAAACGTAGCTGAAAGCCAAACCGTGGGCGGTAATGGCTTATCGCCATCCAGACCGCTATCGGCTTCAGAGGGGCTCCACTACACTCAAGGCTGACCACACCGATACGACCCTATACCGCGCAGTAACCAAATTGGTACGTACGATGAAAACCGAATCTCGTCCTTCTCTGGAAACTGTTCTGGATCTCATGCTCGACGCGGTCTGCGTCGTCGATGCCGAGGGCCATTTCGTGTACGTCAGTGCGGCATGCGAAAGCATATTCGGCTATACGCAGGAGGAGATGATTGGTCGCCAGATGATGGAGCTGGTAGCGCCTGAAGACCGCGAACGCACCCTGTTGGCGGCACAGCAGGTGATGTCAGGCCAGCCTAGCCTGCACTTCGAGAATCGCTACATCCGCAGGGACGGAAAAAGGGTGGACATCATGTGGTCGGCCCGCTGGTCCGAAGGTGATCAGCTGCGTGTCGGCGTAGCGCGCGACGTCACCGGCCGCAAGCGGTCTGAATCGCTGCAAGAGACGGTCTATGCAATATCCGAGGCGGCCCACAACACCGCGGATCTGACTTCACTGTTCGAACAGGTCCATCAGATCACCGGCCGACTGATCCCGGCGCCGACCTGTTTTGTAGCCTTGAACGCCCCGGATCGGGGCCGTCCGACATTTCCTTACTGCAGAACCGGTGGCGATCCGGCACGGCTTCCCCTCGAGCCGGCGGCGGCGCTGTGTGCGGAAGTTACTCGGACCGGGCGAGCGCTACTACTGACAGCGAATAGCGAGGGGGGCTGCGACAACCTCAAGGCATTGGCCGCCACGGACAGCTTCTGCTGGTTGGCAGCGCCCCTCGCCACCGCTCAGGGCTGCATCGGCGCGTTGCTGCTCAACGATACGGCAGAAAACGCGACCTATTGCGAGCAGGACATAGACTTGCTGCAGTTCATCGCCAACCAGGTCGCCACCGCCATCGAACGCAAACAACTGCAGGCTCGCCTTGAGCGGATGGCGCAGTACGATGAACTTACCGGCCTGCCCAACCGCGCGTTCCTCTTCGACCGACTTAAAACCGCCCTGGCACGGGCGCGGCGCAACGACGAGCGCTTAGCGGTGCTGTATCTGGATCTCGACGGATTCAAACAGGTCAACGATGGTTATGGCCACAGCGTCGGCGACCTGCTGCTGCAAGCCTTCGCCCAACGGCTGACGCAACACATCCGCGAAACCGACACGGTTGCGCGGATGGGCGGCGACGAGTTCGTCATGTTGCTGGAAGGCAGTCCCACAGCAGCCGATACCACGGTGGTGGTCACGCACATCCTTGCCGCGATGCACGCGCCCATAGACCTCGCCGGCTTGGCGCTGGCGATTAAACCGAGTATTGGCGTCGCCTACTTTCCCGAGCACGGAACTGACGAAGCCTCGCTACTCAGACGAGCCGATGAGGCGATGTATCAGGCAAAGTCAGCAAGCGCCCGGCAGCGCTGCAGCAGCCCTCCGACCGTCGATACCTTGCTCGATAAAGATCAGTGCTAAGCGAAACGCGGAAGATTCACTGGATGTCGCTGCGGCTCAACCCGCTACCCGAGCCGCCAGCAGCGCTGCACCCAACAGACATAGCACCGCGCCGCCAGCCGCTTGCCAGCGATAGCGCCTGACGAGCACTTCTTCGCCATGACTGGACAGCACGAACGGCAAGCCCTCGCCAGGGCGCACCAGTTGGTGCAGCGCTTGCCGGTTACTGGCCAGCCGGTGGCGCCGCTGTGCTTCGAGGTCCGCGGCCAGCCGGTGGCGCCGCTGTGCTTCGAGGTCCGCGGCCAGGCGCACACGGTTCCACTCCACCTGGTCGAGCTGGCCGTCTCGATTGTTGTCGAATCGCTGCAACAGCCCTGCGTAGTCTTCTTTCCATTCCCGCACCACCTGGCCTTGGGCGGTCGGTAGGTCGAGGCCCTGCCGACCGCCGCCGGAGGTACGAAAATCACCGATCGCGTACAGCGGCTCATCGGCATGCAACCGCTCTTCGGTGTAGCGGTACTGCCGATGGCCAGTCAGCCAGGCCAGTACGCCACCGGGCGGCGCACTTCTTAGGCGGCGCTGGTTACCGGTCCAACGGTCACGCCGCGCGGGAAGCACTTCAGCGCCTCGAGGATCGATCAGGCAGTCTCCGGTCGCATCGAACAGCCGCAACAGCTCCTCGCTACTGCCCTGCTCAAGCACTTTCCAGCTGCCGCGCTTGCCACCGGATTGATACTCCTCGATACGGTAGCGCCACCAGAGGCAGGGCTTGGCCGTCAACGGCGCCATCAACGGCGGCATGTCAGGGAGGCCTCGCAGTACGCCGGCCAGCTCGACGTAGCCTTGCGCCGCCGAGCGGATCCGCGACGTCGGCGTATCCAGCAGGTGACGCAATTTTGACCAGCGAGTGATCCACAGCCAGCCGCCAACCAGACACATCGCCACGCCTGCAGCGCTAAGCAGCATTCCGCCCCCGCTCAACCGAACAACGGTTTGAGGTCGAGATCGGCTTTCTCCGCCTCACTGAATTGCAGCAAGGCGGCCTCGCGAAACCCGAACGCACGAGCCAGCAACACATCGGGAAATTGCTCGACACGCACGTTGTTGAGATTGACCGATTCGTTGTAAAGCTCACGGCGATCGGCGATGCCGCTTTCCAGCCCGCTGATGCGTTGCTGCAGATGACGAAAGCTCTCGTTCGCGCGCAGTTCCGGGTAGCTCTCAGCCAAGGCGAACAAACGCCCCAGCCCTGCACGAAGCCCGGTTTCCGCCTGGCCAAGTGCGCCGACATCGCCCTGCTCGCGGGCATCGGACACCGCAGTGCGCGCTCTGATCACCTGTTCCAGGGTGCTGCGTTCGTGCTGCATGTACTGCTTGCAGGTTTCCACCAGCTTGGGCAATTCATCGTGACGCTGGCGCAACAACACGTCGATGTTCGACCAGGCCTTGCTTACGCCGTGCTTGAGTCGCACCAGGCCGTTGTAGAGAAGCACGGCATAAGCCGCGGCGAGAAACAGCAGGACACATGCAACGGCGGCACTCAGGCTCATCAGGGCGACTCCATAAGATGACCAGACTTCAGAGACGGCATTCTAGCTGCGCCGGCGGAGGCGATACGCGACCTGTCGCACGCATTTTCTTTGCACAAAATGCAAATCTTTCGCATTATGTTCTGCATCCGTTTGTCGCAGCCCTGCTGCCGACTCACTCACACCACCCTGCAAGCAAAGGAACCCGCCATGCTACGCACTCCCGTCTGGGCTACCGCCAGCCTTCTGGCTGTCGCCATTTCACTCGCTGGTTGCGGCGAAGACAAAGCTCCGGCCGAACAGGCCGCTGCCCCGCAAGCCGCCACCACCCAGAGCGAACCGGCACCGGCTGCCCAAGAGACCGTGAACAGCGAAGCCGCGCAGGCCGTGGTCAAGCACTACGCCGATATCGCCCATGCTGTCTTCAGCGATGCGCACACTGCCGCTCTGAAGCTGCAGGATGCCGTTGACGCTCTCCTGGCCAATCCGACCGAAGAAACCCTGCAAGCGGCCAAAGCGGCCTGGATCGCCGCCCGCGTTCCGTATATGCAGAGCGAAGTATTTCGCTTCGGCAACCCGGTCGTCGACGACTGGGAAGGTCAGCTCAACGCCTGGCCGCTGGACGAAGGCATGATCGACTACGTCAAAGGTGACTATCAGCACGCCCTCGGCAACCCTGGCGCCACCGCCAACATCATCGCCAACAAAGAGCTGCAGATTGGCGAAGACAAGATCGATGTCAGCGAGATCACCGGCGAGAAGCTGGCCAGCCTGAACGAACTGGCCGGTTCCGAAGCCAACGTTGCCACCGGCTACCACGCCATTGAATTCCTCCTTTGGGGCCAGGACCTGAACGGCACCAATGCGGGCGCCGGCGAACGCCCGGTGAGCGACTTCATCGAAGGCGAAGGCTGCACCGGCGACAATTGCGACCGCCGTCGCGCCTTCCTCAAGGCCGCCACCGAATTGCTGGTCAGCGACCTTGAAGAAATGGTCGGCGAGTGGAAAGCCGGCGTTGCCGACAACTATCGCGCCAGCCTGGAAACAGAGTCAGCCGAAAATGGCCTGCGCAAGATGTTCTTCGGCATGGGCAGCCTGTCGCTAGGCGAGCTGGCTGGTGAGCGCATGAAGGTCGCGCTGGAAGCCAACTCGCCGGAAGACGAGCACGACTGCTTCAGCGACAACACGCACAACTCGCACTACTACAACGCCAAGGGCATCCGTAACGTCTATCTGGGCGAGTACGAGCGCATCGACGGCACCAAGATGACCGGCCCAAGCCTGGCATCGCTGGTGGAAGGCACTGCGCCTGAGGTCAACAGCACGCTGAAGACCGATCTGGAAACCACCGAAGCCAAACTGCGCGTGCTGGTCGAAAGCGCCGAAAATGGCGAGGCCTTTGATCAGTTGATTGGCCCGGACAACAGTGAAGGTCAGGAAAAGGTTCGCGCTGCTATCGGCGCGCTGGTCCAGCAGACCGGCTCGATCGAAAAGGCAGCTGCCGCTCTGGGCATCAGCGACCTGAACCCGGACACCGCTGACCACGAGTTCTGATACACCCGCCTGGGGAGCGGCGCAATGCCGCTCCCTCTGGCACCGATGCACCCTCCCCCCGGGCTTCATTGCTCGATTGGCCAATCGGCCTGCCGCCAAATGCAAATTGCTCTTATTCAAACACTCGTAGCCTGCTAAGATTGCCGACCTTTGAAAGGCTCAGGGTTACCGATGCGTCCGTTTTACTTCCCTGTCGTTGCACTGATGCTGGCCTTGGGCCTGACCGCTTGCGACAAAAACCCGCCGCGCTTTGAACAGGCAGAACCAGGCGAGGCGCTTTCCGGGGGCAGCACCACGGTCATCAAGTCCGACCAGAATGCCTTCTCGATGCCCTCTGCCAACCTGTCACCGGTGCGCCGGCTGGACTTCAGCGTCGGCAACAGTTTCTTCCGCAACCCCTGGGTTATCGCCCCCTCGTCAACGACGGCACGCGACGGCCTTGGCCCACTGATCAACACCAACGGCTGCCAGAACTGCCACATCAAGGATGGCCGTGGTCGTCCGGCGGAAGCCGAGCGCGGCAACGCCGTGTCAATGCTGGTGCGCCTGTCGATTCCGGCAGGCGAGGAGCACGCCGAAGTGGTCCATCAGCGTGGCATAGCGCCTGAACCCACTTATGGCGGCCAACTGCAGGACATGGCGATTCCTGGCGTTGCGCCGGAGGGCAAAGTACGCCTTAGCTACAGCACCCATACCGAACGCTTCGCAGACGGCTTCGAAGTCGAACTGCGTTCGCCGCAACTGAAAATTACCGACCTGGGCTACGGCCCGATGCATCCCGACACGCTGTTCTCGGTCCGCGTGGCCCCGGCAATGGTAGGCCTCGGCTTGCTGGAAGCGATTCCGGAGGCGGCGATACTCGCCAACGCCGATCCGGACGACAGCAGCGGTGATGGCATCTCCGGGCGCCCGAACCGGGTGTTCGATCAGGTTACCCGCGAAACCACCTTGGGCCGCTTCGGCTGGAAAGCCGGACAGCCGAATCTGAACCAGCAGAACGCTGACGCTTTTTTCAACGACATGGGTCTGACGACCAGCCTGCTGTCCGGCAGCAGCTGCACGCAAGCGCAGACCGAGTGCCTGGCGATGCCCGACGGCGGCGAGCCCGAAGTCAGCGACCATATCCTGTCGCTGGTGCTGTTCTATTCGCGCAACCTGGGCGTGCCGGCTCGGCGCAACGTGGACGATCCACAGGTCCTGGCCGGCAAGACACTGTTCCATCGCGCAGGGTGCCAGAGCTGTCACATCCCGAAATTCACCACCGGCGAGGCCGCCGAACCGGAACTCGCGAACCAAGTGATCCGCCCCTACACCGACCTGCTGCTGCATGACATGGGCGAAGGGCTTGCCGATCACCGGCCGGAATTCGAGGCCAGTGGCCGTGAATGGCGTACTCCGCCCCTGTGGGGCCTCGGCATGACCGAGGCTGTCAGCGGCCACACCCAGCTGCTGCATGACGGTCGCGCCCGCAATCCGCTCGAAGCCATACTTTGGCACGGCGGCGAAGCGGAGCGTGCCAAGCAGGCCGTGCTTGGCTTTGACAATAACGAGCGCAGCGCCCTGCTGGCCTTTCTCGGGTCCCTTTAAATGCCCAACCATACGCACCCTTGCCCAGTCCTGAGGAGCAACATGTACCGCAACCAGATTTTTCGCGCCGTCACGGCCACTGCACTGGGTTTGCTTTTAGGCGCCTGTACGCCATCCGACCCGTATCAGGAAACAAGCCAGGCACTGACCGACGAGGTCCTGCTACCGGCCTATACCGACTGGGCTGAAGCCAACCGCCGTATGGCAGCCAGCGGCATCGCCTTCTGTGCAGGCAATGAAGAGCTGAAGGATGCGCGCCAGGCGTTCCTGCAGGCGCAGCTTGCCTGGGCGGGATTGCAGCCGCTGCTGATCGGACCGATGGGTGAAGGCAACCGGGCGTGGCAAGTACAGTTCTGGCCTGACAAGAAGAATCTTGTCGGTCGACAGGTCACCGCACTGCTGAAAAGGAAGCCCCAGCTGACCCAGGCCGATCTGGAGAACGGCAGCGTCGTCCTGCAGGGCCTGTCTGCTTACGAGTACGTGCTCTATGACAAAGCCGTCGACCTCAGCGAAAGTGCAACCAAGGCGCGTTATTGCCCGCTGCTGATAGCCATTGGTGAGCATCAGCAAAAGCTCGCAGCCGGCATGCTGCAGGCCTGGAAGGCGAAAGATGGCATGGCCGCCCAGTTGAGCGAGTTCCCCAACGAGCGCTATGCCGAATCGACCGAAGCGATCGCCGATTTGCTTCGCGTTCAGGTCACCGCCCTGGACGGTCTGAAGAAAAAGCTTGGCGCACCGCTCGGTCGCCAGAGCAAGGGCTATCCTCAGCCCTTCCAGGCCGAAGCCTGGCGCAGCGACGCTACGCTTCCCAGCATCGATGCCGCACTCGCTGGCGCCCAGCGGCTCTGGATTGGTACCGATGGAAACGGATTGAAGGCGCTGGTCCCGGCCGAACAGGCTGATCTGGCCAAGCGCATCGACGTTGCCTACGAAACCACACGTCAGCATCTAGTGGACATCATGCTGCCCTTCAGCGAGCTGATCGCTGACGAAGCCGGCCGAGCACGTCTTGATGCGCTGTATCAGGACATCGACGCCTTGCACCGGCTGCACCAGACCGAACTGGCGCGCGCTCTTGGGGTGCAGATCGGTTTCAACGCCCACGACGGAGACTGATCATGAAACGTCGTGCTTTCCTGGGCCTGGGCAGCGCACTGGTGGCCGCTTCAGCCGTCGGCGGCTGGACGTTGACGCATCACACCGAACAACCGTTGCTGCTGTCGGCACGTAACGATGCCGATGGTCGCCACTACGCGGTTGGCTATCGCCTCGACGGCAGCCAGGTTTTCGCCACGCCCGTCGCCGAGCGCTGTCACGATGTCTACGCGCACCCGCACCTGCCGCTCGCCGTCTTCGTCGGACGCCGCCCGAGCCGTGAAAGCTATCTGATCGACAGCCGTGACGGAACGCTGCTGCAGGTACTGGCGTCGCCGCCGGACCGCCACTTCTATGGGCACGGCGTCTTCCACGCCAGTGGCGACTGGTTCTACACCACCGAGAACGACACCGCCGAGGCCGGCCGCGGCGTTCTCGGGGTCTATCGTGTCGAGGGTCGTAAGCTGGTGCGCAGTGGTGAGCAATCCACCCACGGCATCGGCCCGCATCAGCTGCTGTGGATGCCGGATGGCGAGACACTGGTGATCGCCAATGGCGGCATCCGTACAGAGGCCGACAGCCGGGAGATGATGAATCTGCATGCCATGGAATCCAGCCTGGTGATGCTGCGCCGTGACGGCACGCTGCTCAGCAAGGAGCAGTTGCCAGAGCAGATGAACAGCGTGCGTCACCTGGCGGTGGCGGCTGACGGCACGGTGGTGTCGGGCCAGCAGTATGAAGGCGACCCGATGGATCAGGTGCCATTGCTGGCCATCAAGCGTCCCGGCAAGGCGTTCCAGGCATTCCCGCTGGGTGAAGCGCAACGCCAGACGATGAACCAGTACACCGCGAGCCTGGCGATCAATGACAGCCTTCGCCTGCTGGCCGTGACCGCGCCGCGTGGCAACAAGGTGTTCATCTGGGACCTGGACACAACCGCGCTGCGCGAGGAAATCCACCTGCCGGACTGTGCTGGCGTGGCGGCAGTCGAACAAGGTTTTGTTGTCAGCTCAGGTCAGGGTCGCTGCCGCCTCATCGACTGCGCCGGCAAGGAAGTCGTCAGCACCCCGCTGCAGCTACCCGCAGGGCTTTGGGACAACCATCTGCGACTGGTCTGAAGGCCTTCAAGTATCGAAGAAAGCGGCCGAAAAGCCGTCTAGCGAACAGTTTCCCTGACTGCTCGAAATCACTTGCCGGTCAAGCAAGCGCATCCCTTCGATACGAGAACGCCAAGATGTTCCTGAAAAAGTCCCTGCGTGCACAGTTGCTCGCGCTGATCGGCGGCAGCTTGCTGTTGATGCTGGCCATCGCGCTCGCCAGTTTTTCGTTTCTCTCCGATGAAATCGCGGCCTACCAACGTCTTCTCCAGGGACCGATCGAAGCTTCGCGCCTCATCGACCAGTCAAACCTTGAATTCAAGGTGCAGGTTCAGGAGTGGAAGAACGTCTTGCTGCGCGGCAAGTCTCCGGAAAACCTCACCAAATACTGGCAAAGTTTCGAGGAGCAAGAACGCAAGGTACAGGCCTTGTTGGGCACCCTTGTGCAGCAAAGCAAAAGCGCCCCAGCCCTGACCGCCCAGGTTCAAAAATTGCGTGACGAACATCTGAAGCTCGGCAGGGCCTATCGCACCGGACGCGACGCGTTCATCGCGGCCGGCGGTGACCCGGTTGCTGGCGACGCGGCCGTCAAAGGCATCGACCGCGCCACCAGTGAGCAGCTCAGCGCCCTAGTGGAGCAGCTACGCGAGTCCGCGCTTGCCAATTCGGCGACCATCAGTCAGGCCGCAGACCGGACCATAATCACGGGCTCGCTGATCATGCTCGCTGCTGCCGTGTTGATCGGCCTGCTCAGTGCCTGGCTGGTCAATCGCAACCTGATCAATCCGATCCGCCATCTGATCGATCATGTTGCCAATCTCAGCAAGGGCAACTTCAAAGAGCGCGTGGACACGAGCCGCGCTGACGAACTGGGTCGTCTTGCGGTTGCCGCCAATGTGCTACGCGACTTCCTAGCCGATACCTTCACCCGTCTGCAGCGCAGCACATCAGATCTGGACACCGCCAGCGGGGAGCTCAACGCCATTGCGGCACTGATGGGCCAAGGCACACGCGAGCAGTTTTCCCGCACCGATCAGGTGGCGACAGCAATGCACGAGATGTCTGCCACCGCGCAAGAGGTTGCACGCCACGCAGCAGACGCTGCGCATGCCGCAGACGCAGCCGACCAGTCGGCGCAACAAGGCGAAGCCATGATGCGCTCGACGATTGAGACGATTACCCACATGCGCGGCGAGATCAGTAACACCGCTAGCGTCATCCGCCGGCTGGAGGCCGACAGCGGCCGTATCGGCAAGGTGCTGGAAGTGATTCGCGGCATTGCCGACCAGACGAACCTCCTCGCGCTGAACGCTGCCATCGAGGCCGCCCGCGCCGGCGACGCTGGGCGCGGCTTTGCCGTGGTGGCGGACGAGGTGCGCACGCTGGCCAAACGTACGGCTGATTCCACGGCGGAAATCCATCAGATCATCGACACGGTTCAGACGGGGGCGGTGGATGCCGTACGGGCCATCGAAAACGGCCAGGCCCGCAGCGACGCAGGCGTCGAGCAGGTCACGGAAGCGGGCGGCATGCTGCAGCGCATCACTCTGGAAGTGGAAGCGATTCGCGACATGAACCGCCAGATCGCGACCGCTGCAGAAGAACAGACATCTGTCGCAGAAGACATCTCACGCAACCTGATTGAGATCACCGCCATCGCCACAACCAATCAGGACAACGTAGAGCGCACCGAGAAGGCCAGTCGCAATCTGCACGGGCTGTCCGCTCAGCTCAGCGAAGTCACTCATCGCCTGGCTGGCTGACTTTAATCAAAGGCAAGGCCCTGCCCACGCGGGGCCGTAAGCGCATTCGACACAGCGGCCTGGCGCGCGAAGCGCACTGTTGACGCCCTTTTCCTGGTCCTCAGGCACGCCTGATATCCCGCTTTACTTGCACTCGGTTCGCAGCTAACGTCCATTCTCCCTCTTCTACAGGGCTGAATCACGACGCCATGGTTGGTGCATAACTGCGCTGGTCGTGGCTTGCGCATTCGATACGGCTGCGTCGTTGCATAGCCATGGTCAGCCGGCTCATTACTCCAAGGAATACGGAAAATGTTGCGCCGCATGCTGCTGATGCTTGGCGCGGTGATCGTCGTGGTATTGATCCTTGCCGCCCTCAAGTTCAACTCGATCTACACACAGATTCAGCAATTCAAGGCACCGAAGCCGCCGATCAACGTGGAGGTTGTCGCCTCCAGTCAGGAGCCATGGCAAAGCCGGCTTCCGGCGGTTGGCACGCTCACCGCCTCGCAGGGCATCGACCTTTCGGTAGAGATCGCCGGCACCATCAGCGACGTGCAGTTCCGCTCGGGTGAAAAAGTGCAGAAGGGTCAGCCCATCGTTCTGCTGGACAGCGAGATCGAACAGGCGAGCCTGGCAGCCGCGGAAGCGGACCTGCATCTGGCCAAGGTGGAATTCCAACGAGCACGCAGCCTGATCGAGGGAAAGGCCATTTCTCGCAGCGAGTTCGATCGGCTCAACGCCCAGTCGCAAAAAGCCGACGCCACCGTCGCCCAGCTGAAGGCCGGCCTGGCGAAAAAGCGCATTCTCGCCCCCTTCTCCGGAACCATCGGGATCCGTCAGGTAGATGTCGGAGACTTCGTCGCTGCCGGCACACCGATTGCCACGCTGCAGGACCTGTCGACGCTGTTCGTCGATTTCTACCTGGCTGAACAGCAAGTGCCTCTGCTCGCCATCGATCAGCCCGTGCGTGTGCAGGTAGCCGCTTTCCCCGGTGAGCAGTTCGAGGGCCGTATCGTCGCCTTGAACCCCAAGGTTGAGGTCACCACCCGCAACGTGCAGGTTCGCGCAGAGCTGGCCAACCCCGGCGAGCGCCTGCTGCCCGGCATGTTCGCCAATCTGCAGGTGCTGCTGCCCAGCGAGCAATCCAGGATCGTGGTACCGGAAACCGCGATCACCTACACCCTGTATGGCAATTCGGTACTGGTGGTGAAGGAGGGTCAGCCTCCCGAACCCGAGGAAGGCACCATGGCGACCGAGACCGACGAACCCTACCTGGTTGTTGAGCGGCGCTTCGTCAAAACCGGAGAGCGACGCGACGGTCGCGTGGTAGTTCTCGAGGGACTCGAAGCCGGCGAGCAGGTGGTCGTTGCGGGGCAGCTCAAGCTGGACAGCGGCGCCCACGTCGCCATTGCCGAAAAGCGCACCCTCGAGCTCAAGCCCGAAGCCCGCTGAGACGCCTATTGAAGGGACATAGACCCCATGGCTTTTACCGATCCATTCATTCGCCGTCCGGTGCTGGCCAGCGTGATCAGCTTGCTGCTGGTGTTGCTTGGCTTCCAGGCCTTCAACAGCCTGGTGATCCGCCAGTATCCGCAAATGGAAAGCGCACTGATCACGGTGACCACCGCTTATCCCGGCGCCGACGCAGAAACGATCCAGGGCTATATCACCCAGCCCCTGCAGCAGAGCCTGGCCAGCGCCGAAGGCGTGGACTACATGACGTCGGTCAGTCAGCAGAACGTTTCGGTCATCTCGGTCTATGCGCGTATCGGGGCTGACACGGATCGCCTCTATACCGAGTTGCTCAGTCAGGCCAACTCGGTCAAGAACCAGCTGCCTCAAAATGCAGAAGACCCGGTACTGAACAAGCAGGCGGCCGATTCCACGGCGCTCATGTACATAAGCTTCTATAGCGAGCAGCTGAGCAATCCGCAGATCACCGATTACCTGTCGAGGGTCATCCAGCCAAAGCTGGCTACCCTGCCCGGCATGGCCGAGGCGGAAATTCTCGGCAATCAGGTGTTCGCCATGCGCCTTTGGTTGGATCCGGTCAAGCTCGCCGCCTACGGACTCTCGGCCGGCGACGTGAACGAGGCCGTGCGCAAGTACAACTTCCTGTCCGCCGCCGGTGAGGTGAAGGGGCAGTACGTAGTCACCAGCATCAACGCCGATACCGAGCTGAAGACCCCCGAGGCTTTTGCCGCCATCCCCTTGAAGACTCAGGGCGACAGCCGTGTGCTGCTGGGTGATGTGGCGCGCGTCGAGATGGGCGCAGAAAGCTACAACGCGATCAGCTCGTTCGACGGGATCCCCTCGGTCTATATCGGCGTCAAGGGCACGCCGAGTGCCAACCCGCTGGATGTCATCAGCGAAGTGCGGGCAGTAATGCCCCAGATCGAATCGCAATTGCCGCCCGGCCTCAAGGTCACCATCGCCTATGACGCGACGCGGTTCATCCAGGCCTCCATCGATGAGGTAGTCAAGACCCTCGCTGAAGCGGTGGTGATCGTCATAGTCGTGGTCTTCCTGTTCCTCGGCTCAGTGCGCTCAGTACTGATCCCGGTGGTGACCATCCCGCTCTCGATGATCGGCGTGTTGTTCTTCATGCAGACCATGGGGTATTCAATCAACCTGCTGACATTGCTGGCGATGGTGCTGGCGATCGGCCTGGTCGTGGATGACGCCATTGTCGTGGTGGAAAATATCCATCGGCATATCGAGGACGGCAAAACGCCCTTTCAGGCAGCGATCGACGGCGCGAGAGAAATCGCGATGCCTGTCGTCACCATGACCGTCACCCTCGCCGCGGTCTATGCACCGATCGGCTTTCTGCAAGGTCTGACGGGCGCACTGTTTCAGGAGTTCGCCCTGACCCTGGCCGGCGCTGTGCTGATTTCCGGCGTGGTCGCGCTGACCCTGTCGCCGATGATGTGCTCGCGCCTGCTACGTCACGAAGAGAACCCGAGTGGCCTGGCGCACCGCCTGGACCAGCTCTTCGACCGGTTGAAGGCGCGTTACCAGCGCGCCTTGCACGGCACCCTGAACACGCGGCCGGTGGTACTGGTATTTGCATTGATCGTACTCGGGCTGATTCCGCTGCTGCTCAAGTTCACCGAAAGCGAACTGGCTCCAGAGGAAGACCAGGGCATCATTTTCATGATGGCAAGTGCTCCCCAAACGGCGAACCTCGATTATCTGAATGCCTACACCGATCAATTTCTGGAGATCTTCAAGTCGTTCCCCGAGTACTACTCCTGGTTCCAGATCAATGGCTTCAACGGCGTACAGAGCGGGATTGGCGGCTTTCTGATGAAACCCTGGGATGAACGGGAGCGCACCCAGATGGAGGTGCTCCCCGAGGTGCAGGCCAAGATCGATCAGATCCCGGGCCTGCAGGTGTTTGGCTTCAACCTGCCCTCACTGCCCGGAACCGGCGAAGGCCTGCCGTTCCAATTTGTCATCAATACCGCCAACGACTACGAGTCGCTGTTACAGGTTACCGAGCGAATCAAGGAAAAGGCCCAGGCTTCCGGCAAGTTTGCGTTTCTCGATGTAGACCTGGCGTTCGACAAACCGGAAATCGTCGTCGACATTGACCGGGAAAAAGCGGCCCAAATGGGCGTCACCATGGAAGACCTCGGCCTGACCCTGGCCACCTTGCTCGGCGAAAGCGAGATCAACCGCTTCACCATTGAAGGACGCAGCTACAAGGTCATCGCCCAGGTCGAGCAGGCCTACCGGGATAATCCAGGCTGGCTGAACAACTACTACGTCAAAAACGAGCAGGGCGACATGCTGCCGCTGTCGACCCTGATCAGGGTTCATGACCGCGCCCGACCGACCCAGTTGTCCCAGTTCCAGCAGCTTAATGCAGCGACCATCCAGGGCTTCCCGATCGTCAGCATGGGCGAAGCCATCGAGACACTGCGCAGCATTGCGTTGGAGGAGGCGCCGCAGGGTTACACCTTCGATTACGCAGGCGCATCGCGTCAGTACATCCAGGAAGGCAATGCGCTGTACACGACCTTTGCGCTCGCGTTGGCGATCATCTTTCTCGTGCTAGCGGCACAGTTCGAGAGTTTCCGCGATCCGCTGGTGATCCTGGTAACGGTGCCGCTTTCCGTCTGTGGTGCGCTGGTTCCCCTGTTCCTCGGCCTGTCGAGCATGAACATCTACACCCAGGTGGGGCTGGTGACGCTGATCGGGTTGATCAGTAAGCACGGCATCATGATCGTCGAGTTCGCTAATCAGTTACGTCGAGATCAGGGGTTGAACCGTCGTGAAGCGGTCGAGGAAGCCGCTGCGATCCGACTCAGGCCGGTCTTGATGACAACCGCGGCGACGGTATTCGGCATGGTTCCGTTGATCCTGGCCAGCGGTGCGGGAGCGGTCAGTCGCTTCGATATCGGCCTGGTGATCGCCACAGGCATGACCGTCGGCACACTGTTCACCCTGTTCGTGCTACCGGCTGTGTACACGGTGCTGGCAACCCCGGACCAGGCGACAGCAGTGGCCACAAGCGCGCGGCCGTCAGAGGGCTATTGAGCAGAGCTCGGAATACGAGAAAGTTGCTCAGCTGCGCCCTACCAGGCTCTGGGAAAGCCCGTACATGAGCAACAGCAAGTCCTGATCGGGGCGCGCCTCTGATACAGAGGCGCCGGCAACACGCGGCACCGCGCAATGACTGCTGAAATCGCTCCTCGCAACCACCTTCGCGTCAGGCTCACTCCATGCCGCCGCACACAGCGATGCAACACCCAGTGAACCGACAAGAAACAATCCTCGAGCGATTTCAAGTTTCATTGCGCAAGCCCTTGTTATTTGGCGATTCGAGAAAATCACCATAGTCGAGCAATTGACCCGGCGCCGAGAAATATGACCGATGGTCGATTTGAGCCCGGAGCGAGTTCATGCGCGCTTCGGCTTTTCGATCCATGACAGCGCGACGCGCAAAAAAAAGCCCCGCACTAGGCGTAATGCTGTTCACTTAAGCGGAGCAGCCTTACGGTCCACCGGATACCGGGTCTTGGAAATCTTCACCGTTCTT
>JAKUTK010000070.1 GCA_022448005.1 Pseudomonas sp. | reverse complement strand
TCCCCCGATGATCAGTCGGGGACTATTGCCCACAATGAGGCAGCAGTCGAGATACAAGGAGCGAGCTTGCTCGCGAAGCGTTGGGAGATGCCGGCCGCTAAGTTACCCGCTTGCCAGAGCGCGTTTGCCGGCTGTGAGCCCTAGCGAGTTACCGCCGATATGGGCTCGGCAGCGCGCCGTTCAGATCAAGCGTGCCTTTCTCCACGAACCGCTGCGTGCCGAACGTCCTGCCGCCCGCCAGCTTCCCGCGTAGCACATAGGGCACTTCATCCATGCCGATATGCTCAGCCAGGCCCAGCGCTTGCCGCGCGGCGGAGAATGCAGAGATGGTCATCGGCACGCTCAATACCGTCTCGCCGAAGCGTGGGATGGTGCCGCTTGCGTCGCTGACGCCGCTGGCCAGGTTGCGTCCGTTGATTTCCAGCTCCAGCGCTACGCCGTCGTAATCCAGCGGGCGGTCGTTGGGATTCTGCACCCGTAGTTTCACCGCCATGCGCAACTCCAGTCCTTCCCCGGGCAGTGGTTGAATGCCGGCCACCTGTACGTTGAGCGGGTCGTGCTTGAAGAAAGCCGCGCAGCCAGCGAGGGTCAGCATCAACAGGCAGACCGACAGCAGGCGAACAACGGGTACGGCGGAGCGCAAGGGCATAAAAGTCTCTACTCGGTTTTCTTGGTGAGGTTACCCATGCCCTGCAGCAGCTCCATGGGCAGCGGGAAGACGATGGTCGAGTTCTTGTCGCCCGCGATGTTGCTCAGCGTCTGCATGTAGCGCAGTTGCATGGCGCCGGGTTGACGCCCGAGCATCTCGGCGGCCTGCATGAGTTTTTCCGAGGCCTGCAGCTCGCCTTCTGCATGAATGACCTTGGCGCGCCGCTCGCGTTCCGCTTCGGCCTGCCGGGCAATGGCACGAATCATCGATTCGTCGAGGTCGACATGCTTGATTTCGACATTGGCGACCTTGATTCCCCAGGCGTCGGTTTGCGCGTCAAGCACCTGCTGGATGTCATTGTTGAGCTGTTCACGCTCGGCCAGCATGTCGTCCAGATCATGTTTGCCAAGCACCGCGCGCAGCGTCGTCTGCGCCAGCTGGCTGGTCGCCGAGTGATAGTCCTCGACCTGGATGATCGCCTTCTCGGCATCCAGCACCCGGTAGTAGACGACTGCGTTGACCTTGACCGAGACGTTGTCGCGCGAAATCACATCCTGAGTCGGTACGTCGAGCACCAGGGTGCGCAGGTCGACCCGGACCATCTGCTGGATGCCAGGAATGATCAGGATCAGCCCCGGCCCCTTGACCTTCCAGAAACGGCCCAGTTGAAACACCACGCCGCGCTCGTATTCGCGCAAGATGCGAAACGTCGACGCCAGCAGCGCAATCACCAGTACCGCGACGGCGACAAAACTCATTTCAAGACCCATGCTTCACCTCTTCTCGGTTGACGGCCCGTCGGCCGCAGTCACATCCAGTTGCAAACCATGCCGCGCCAGTACGCGGACCTGCTGGCCGACCTGCAATGGCCCGGTCCCATGCACTTGCCAATGTTCGCCGTGCAGCTGCACCCAACCTGTGTCCGGCTCATCCGCCTTGATGCCGGTAATATGGGTCAGTGTGCCGATCAGTTCGGCATCGCCGCTGACCACCGGTCGCCGTCGGGCTTTCAGCGCCATGCTGACAATGGCAAAGACCAGCAACGCGCTGATGACAGCAAGCGTGCCGATCAGCGCCAGTGGAATGCCGAAGCCTGGCACCTCCGTGTCGATCAGGATTACCGAACCGGTGACAAAAGCGGCCACGCCGCCGAGGCCGAGCACGCCGAAGCTGGGCACGAAGGCCTCAGCGATCATGAACGCAAGGCCCAAGAGGATCAGCGCAACCCCGGCATAGTTGATGGGCAGCAGTTGCAACGAAAACAGCGCCAGCAGCAGACAGATCCCGCCAATGACGCCGCCGGCGCCGGTGCCTGGGTTGGAAAACTCGAAGACCAGCCCATAGATGCCGATCATCATCAGGATTAGCGCCACGCTGGGGTTGGTAATCACGGCCAGCAGGCGGACTCGCCAGTCCGGGTCATGGCGCTCGACAGTGGCGCCAGCTGTTCTCATTGTCTGTGGGCCGGCAGTGGTCTGGATGGTTTGCCCGTCGAGCTGGGTCAGCAGGTCATCAAGGTGGTCAGCCAGGTAGTCGACTACGTTCAGCTCCAATGCCTCGGTTGCCGACAGACTGACGGCCTCGCGCACAGCCCGTTCGGCCCATTCGGCATTGCGCTCGCGCAATTGCGCCAGGCCGCGGATATAAGCGGCTGCGTCGTTCACCTGTTTGCGGCTCATGGCGTCGCCATTCTTTTCATTTTCCTGCTCGGCATCCGGTGAAGGCACCGGTGGGCCGCCGCCGCTGCCGCCGATCTGCACCGGTGTCGCGGCGCCCAGGTTGGTGCCGGGGGCCATCGCGGCGATATGACTGGCGTAGAGCAGGTACGTACCGGCACTGGCCGCACGCGAACCGCTGGGCGTGACATAGGTGGCGATCGGCAGTGGGCTGGCGAGGATTTTCTTGATCATGGCGCGCATCGAAATGTCGAGCCCGCCGGGTGTGTCCAGCTCTAGCACCAGCAGCTGTGCATCAGCCTCCTGCGCCCGCTGGATGCCGCGGATGACGTAGTCGGCGCTGGCTGGGCCGATAACCCCGTCTACACGCAGCACCATGACCGAATCGGCGGCGTGCGCAGTACTGATGAAGGCCAGCAGCAGAGTCATCAGCCAGGCGAATCGGTGAGTGGAGCGACGACGCATCAGCGGTGACCTCCCGGGTTGGTGCCAGGTGATTGATCGAGGCAGTCTTCAGAGGATAGTCCAGCCGGCCACGGGTTCACCGCGACCGTGACACAGATCATCGGTCCATGTCGCTGGCACCTGAACTCTGCGCGGCTCGTAAGCCTCACAGCTGATAAGAAGCTGATCAACGGCGCCTTGCGATGCAGCGTGCCGTTGTGCGGCGTTCCGGGCCTGAGGAGACTTTCATGCGCGTTCATCATCTCAATTGCGGTTGTATGTGCCCGTTCGGCGGCAAGCTGTTCGACGGCTTCAGCAGTGGGCTGACGGCCAGCCTGGTATGCCATTGCCTGTTGATCGAGACGGACGGGCACGGGTTGGTGCTGGTTGACACCGGCTTCGGCAGCTGCGAAGTGCTGGAACCACGCAAGCGGCTCAGCTCGTTCTTCATTGCCCTCAATAACATCAAATTCGAGCCTCGCTTCACGGCGCTGGAGCAGGTTCGGCAGTTGGGTTTCAGTCCGGCCGACGTGCAGCACATCGTGCTCACCCATCTGGATTTCGACCACGCCGGCGGGCTCGAGGACTTCCCCAATGCCCAGGTGCACGTGCTGCAGCGCGAGATGGACGCGGCGCGCTCGACTCACAGCTTCCTCGGCCACCGCCGCTATCGCCGCCAGCAATGGGATGAGGTGCGCCACTGGCAGTTCTACGAGCCCGGCGGGGACACCTGGTTCGGTTTTCAGGCGGTACGCGAGTTGCGCGGCCTTCCGCCGGAGATTCTGCTGATCCCGCTCACCGGACACACCCATGGCCACGCCGGCGTCGCGCTGCAGACTGGCGACGGTTGGCTGTTGCACGCCGGTGATGCCTATTTCTACCGGGACGAGGTGGGCCAAACCGAACGCGCCTGCACGCCGGGGTTGCGCTTCTATCAACGCATGATGGAGGCTGATCGCACAGCGCGCCTGGCAAATCAGCATCGACTCTGGGCCCTTTCGCTGGAGCACAAGAACGAGGTGACGTTGTTCTGCAGCCATGATGCCAAGGAGCTTGAGCGCATGCGGGCGAGGTCGGTTTGATGGGGCAGCAAGACGATGATCGCGTGGGTGGAGCGGTCCGCACCATGATGGGGTATGTGCGCTGGATCGGTTTTGTAGCCTGTTCGCTGGCGGCCTTGGGCTACGCTGCGATCGGCAACTACAACATGACCGGGTTGATGCTGGCATTGGCCGTGCTGTCCTGGATCAACATACGCCGCAAGCGCAACAAGTCCGAACCGCCTGCTCGTCGTGAGCGTTAAAAAAAGCCGATATCTTGACTGTCATGTTCGACTATTCGCTTATGGCGACCGGCTTGGGTTATCGGCGATAGTCGCCTCGCTGAGCGTTATTGCTCGGCGTTGCGCGTAGCTCACAAGGCAGACGGCATCGACGCATTCAGCTGACTGCATTCCAAGGCCAGCCGCGTTCTCTCCTTCTTGCGCCCTCTGGGTGTCCCAGGCGACTCAAACGGTCGCTACCGGATCTTGAAATCGCTGTCATTTTCGGCTGCGGTTGCTCATCGAAACGCCCCGACGCGCTATCTGCAGGCGCGCCGATTGCTGCAGTCAAAGGAACCCCTTTCCGGCTAACCGGTCGATTCACAGTAGACCGATTGGCTAAACCAGACTTAAGGGGAACCACAATGGACCTGATCCGCATCATCATCGCGATATTGCTGCCGCCGCTGGGGGTGTTCCTGCAAGTCGGCCTGGGGGGCGCCTTCTGGCTTAACATTCTGCTGACCTTGTTGGGCTATATCCCGGGGATCATTCATGCGGTCTGGATCATCGCCCGTCGCTAAGGGTTGACCCGCGAGCAATCGGGCCCGGCCATTCGCCGGGCTTTTTTGTGCTTGCAAGCGAGGCGGTGTAAAGTCCCCGATCGACTGCGTGGCTTATGACATCTCACGCGAATCACCAAGAACTTGTCGGGATCGGAGACGTTCGCCTCGCGCGGATGCATCTGCCGGCGTGGCCGTGGGTCACTGTCGTAAGCACAGTGACCAAGAAGGAACCAGATGGGCGACTCTTTCATCGATCAGAATCACTTCAAGCGAATCCTTAACCGCAACGTGGCGGTGCCGCTCGGTTTTGGTTTCCTCAGCGCGTTTTTCTTCAGCGCCATTGTTTATTTCCTGATCAATGTCAGCCATTGGGTCGAGCGCTCGGTGGTGGGCGTCGGCTATGCCCACGATATGCTCAAGGTGATGGGTGATCTGGAGGCCTCGATGCGTGGCTACCTGATCGCCGGAGAAGAGGCGTTTCTCGAGCCCTACCGTAATCAGCTACCGGAATACGAAAGCCTTTTCGAACAGATGAGCAAGTACGCCGCTGACGACCCGGTCCAGCTGAATAGAGTCGAGCGCATCGGCCGCCTGCATGAACAATGGATCGCCTTTGCGGAGGAGGCAATCGACCGTCGGGCGCTGAACGAATCCGTCGTTGACTATGTACGCAGCCAGAAAGGGTTGGAGCTGAAGGAAGAGCAGCGTCGCCTGCTCAACGATTTCATCGCCTACGAACGACAAATCCGAGCCGAACGTACCGATACGACCGAAACGATCACCACCGCTCTGATCGGCGCATTCCTGCTGTTCAGCCTGATTTTCAGCGGCCTGCTGGTGTATTTCGGGCGGCGTGACCTGATCAGTTTGTCGGACAGCTACTCGGAGTCGCTCGAACAGCAACAGGCGCATGCCGCCGCTCTGGAAAAGCAGGCCTGGTATCGAACAGGCCAGACCCAGCTCAGTGAATCGATGATTGGCGAGCAGGCCTTGCCAACCTTGGGTCAGAACGTGCTTGGCTTCCTCGCGCGCTACCTGGGCATGAGTGTTGGCGCGCTCTACGTCACCCAGGATGGCAAGCTGCAGCGCGTCGCGGAGTTCGGCTGGGACCGGGAACGTCTGCAATCCGGTCGCTCGTTGGAGCTTGGCGAGGGGCTGGTGGGCCAGGTGGCCCTGGAGCGCCGCGTGATGCGGCTCGACAATGTGCCGCAGGGTTACCTGAACGTCAGCTCGGCGCTGGGCAGCGCTGACGCAGCGTCGGTGCTGATCTTTCCTGTCGAGGACAGCGGCATGGTCAACGCCGTGCTTGAGATCGGTTTCTTGCGGCCCTTGCTTGATGAAGACCGTGAGTTGCTGCAGCGGGTCAGCGAGAACATCGGCTCGGCCATCGAAGCCGCGCGCTACCGTCAGCGTCTGCAGCGCATGCTGGCTGAAACCCAGCAGCTCAACGAGGAGTTGCAGGTGCAGCAGGAAGAGCTGCGGGCGGCCAACGAGGAGCTCGAAGAGCAGTCCAACGCCCTGCGTGAGTCGCAGGCACACATGGAAGAGCAGCAGGCCGAGTTGGAACAGACCAACGAGCAGCTCGCCGAACAGACCCAGGCGCTGGCGCAGCAGCGCGACGAAATGGACCTGAAAAATCATCGTCTGCATGAGGTGCAGCTGATGCTCGAAGAGCGCGCCGATGAATTGCAGCGCGCCAGTCGATATAAATCGGAATTCCTCGCCAACATGTCCCACGAGCTGCGCACGCCGCTGAACAGCTCGCTGATTCTGGCCAAATTGCTGGCAGACAATCCGCACGGCAATCTGCAGGACGACCAGGTGCAGTTCGCACGCTCGATCTACTCGGCGGGCAACGATCTGCTCAGTCTGATCAACGATATTCTGGATATCTCCAAGGTCGAGGCCGGCAAGCTGGATGTACACCCCGAGCTGTTGATCCTCACGCGGTTGGTCGATGGGCTGAAGAGCCTGTTTCTCGCCCAGGCGCTGGAAAAGACCTTGCAGTTCGATGTTCAACTCGATGAAAGCGTGCCATCCAGCCTCTTTACCGACCGCCAACGCCTGGAGCAGATTCTCAAGAATCTGCTGTCCAATGCATTCAAGTTCACCGAGAAGGGCTTGGTCGAACTTCGGGTCACGCGCCGTGACGACCAGCAGATCGCCTTTGCTGTGCGTGATTCGGGAATCGGTATCCCCGCCGATCAGCAGGCGGTGATCTTCGAAGCCTTCCGTCAGGCCGATGGCACCACCAACCGGCGTTATGGCGGCACCGGGCTGGGCTTGTCCATCTCCCGCGAACTGGCCCAGCTGCTCGGTGGCACCATCGAGGTCAGTAGCGAGCCGGGGGCCGGCAGCGTGTTTACCTTGATCGTTCCGGAGAACTACAGTGCCCCGGTGGCCGAGCAGGAGCCCGAGCCTTTACCTGCGCCGATTAATATCCAGGCAGCGCCAGCGCCCGTAGTGACGCCTATTGCTGCAACGCCGCGACCGGTACAGGAGCAAAGCCAGGGCGTGGCGGCCCTGGCGGACGACCGCGAGCGCTTCCCGTTCGAGCGTTCGGTGCTGGTGATCGAGGACGAGCCGCAGTTTGCCGGCATCCTTCGCGATCTGGCCCACGAGCTGAAGTACAGCTGTCTGATCGCACAGAACGCCGATCACGGTTTCGACACGGCTGTGCAGTACCGTCCCGATGCGATCCTGCTGGACATGCGCTTGCCAGACCACTCCGGGCTGACCGTGCTTGAACGGCTGAAGGAAAACCCCATCACACGGCACATTCCGGTGCATATCGTCTCGGTGGAGGACCGTAAGGAAGCCGCGATGCAGATGGGCGCCATCGGCTACGCGACCAAACCGACGACGCGTGAAGACCTCAAGGCCGTGTTTGGCCGCTTCGAGGAGAAGTTGGCGCAGAAGGTCAAACGTATCCTGCTGGTCGAAGACGACGCCCGTCAGCGCGAGAGCGTCTCGCGGTTGATCGAGGACGCCGATATCGAGATCACCGCGGTGGAGTTCGGCGAGCAAGCCCTCGAACTGCTGCGTACCACGGTCTTCGACTGCATGATCATCGACCTCAAACTCCCGGATATGGACGGCCATCAACTGCTCGAACGCATGGCCCGTGAAGATATCTGTTCGTTCCCGCCCGTCATCGTCTATACCGGACGCAATCTGACCCGCGACGAAGAAGCGGCGCTGATGAAGTATTCGCGTTCGATCATCATCAAAGGCGCCCGGTCGCCGGAGCGGTTGCTCGATGAGGTCACGCTGTTCCTGCACAAGGTCGAATCCGACATGCCGCCGGAGCGGCAGAAGATGCTGAAAAGTGTGCGTAGCCGGGAAAAGGCCTTCGAGGGCCGCAAGATTCTGGTGGTCGACGACGATGTGCGTAACGTCTTCGCCCTGACCAGCGCGCTGGAACAGAAGGGTGCGCTGATCGAGATTGCCCGCAACGGCTATGAGGCCATCTCGCAGCTGCAGAACGTCGGCGATATCGACCTGGTGCTGATGGATATCATGATGCCGGAAATGGATGGCTTCACCGCCATGCAGGAGATCCGCAAGGCCCCGCGCTTCGCCAAGCTGCCCATCATCGCCGTGACCGCAAAAGCGATGAAGGATGATCAGGATCGCTGCCTGCGGTCGGGCGCCAACGATTACTTGGCCAAGCCCATCGACCTGGACCGTCTGTTCTCGCTGATCCGCGTCTGGCTGCCGAAGGTGGAGCTGCTCTGACATGCCGGACCGCAACCAGGCCATCGAACTGAAGCTGCTGATCGAAGCGATCTATCTGCGCTACAGCTACGATTTTCGCGACTATTCCAGTGCTTCGCTCAAGCGCCGCGTGCTGCTGGCGCTAAAGCAGATGCGCTGCGAGAGCATTTCGGAGCTGCAGCGCCGGATTCTCTACGACCCGCAGGCGTTCATGGAGCTGCTGCAGTTTCTCACCATTCCTGTGAGCGAGATGTTCCGTGACCCCAGCTATTACTTGGCGTTGCGTGAACAGGTGATCCCGGTACTGCGCACGTACCCGTCACTGAAGATCTGGATTGCCGGTTGCAGTACGGGCGAAGAGATCTACTCGATGGCGATCTTGCTCAAGGAAGAAGGGCTGCTCGAACGCACAATCTTGTACGCAACCGACATCAACCCAAGGTCGCTCGAGCGTGCGCGTCAGGGCATCTTCAACATCGATAACATGCGCCAGTACACCGATAACTACCAATGTGCCGGTGGCAAGCACAGCTTGAGCGATTACTATACGGCCGCCTACGACTCGGCAATCATGGATAAGTCCCTGAAAGAAAACGTAACTTTCGCCGATCACAGCTTGGCGACCGATAGCGTATTCGCCGAAACGCAGTTGATTTCCTGCCGCAACGTGCTGATCTATTTCAACAAGCCGCTACAAGATCGGGCCTTTGGTCTGTTTCTCAATTCGCTCTGTCATCGCGGCTTTCTCGGCCTCGGCAGCAAGGAAACTCTCGAGTTTTCCGGCTATGCCGAGCGTTTCGAAGCCTTCAACAAGCAGGAAAGGATTTTCCGCAAGCTATGAAAGCGCCTGCCGAAGCCTCAACCAAGCTGCCCGCCCGGCCTGTGGATGCCGTGGTGATCGGCGCGTCGGCTGGGGGGTTGTCCGCGCTCAGTGCGCTGGTGTCGGGGTTGCCGCGTACGTTTCGCTTGCCGCTGCTGATGGTTCAGCATGTGCCCCCGAAAGGGCCAACCCAGCTAGTGGAAATCTTCCAGCGCAAGACCGATCTGGCTGTGAAGGAAGCGCGCGACAAGGAGCCGGTGCACGGCGGCACGCTCTACTTCGCAGCGCCGGGCTATCACCTGCTGGTTGAGGCGGACATGACGCTGTCGCTCAGCCAGGATGAGGCGATGCATTTTTCAAGACCTTCGATCGATGTGCTCTTCGAGTCAGCGGCAGATGCCTGGGGCGACCGCGTCGCCGGCATCCTCCTGACCGGGGCCAACGAGGACGGCGCGGCCGGTCTCGAGTCGATCAAGCAGGCCGGCGGCCTCACCATCGTTCAGGAGCCCGGCGAAGCCGAGGTTCCGACGATGCCACTTGCTGCACTCCAGCGCTTCGCGCCGGATTACATTTTGCCCTTGCGCGACATTCACCGATTGTTGCGTGAACTGGAGTGACCGATGCCCAACCAAGCCGATGAAGCGAACCTGCTGATCGTCGATGACTTGCCGGAAAACCTGCTGGCGCTGGAGGCCCTGTTGAAAGGGCCGGGCATCCGTGTACATCAGGCTGAGTCGGCGGAGCAGGCGCTCGAGCTGCTGCTTCGCCACGAATTTGCACTGGCCATTCTCGATGTCCAGATGCCGGGCATGGATGGTTTTCAGCTGGCCGAGCTGATGCGCGGTACTGAGCGCACCAAGCAGATCCCCATCGTCTTTGTCAGCGCCGCCGGGCGCGAGCTCGACTATGCGTTCAAGGGCTACGAAAGCGGTGCTGTCGACTTCATGCAGAAGCCGCTGGATACCCATGCGGTGCGAAGCAAGGTCAGCGTTTTCGTCGACCTGTATCGCAACCGCAAGCGCCTGGCGCGTCAGCTGGAAGAGCTGGAGCGCAGCCGACGCGAACAGGAAGTACTGCTGGACGAGCTGCGCAGCACCAAGGCCGAGCTGGAGAATGCGGTGCGCATGCGCGACGACTTCATGTCGATCGTCTCCCATGAGCTGAAAACGCCACTCAATACGCTCATTCTGGAAGTGCAGCTGCGTAAGTTACAGCTCGGTCGCGGGAGCGCCGCGGCGTTCAGCGAGGACAAGCTGCGGCAGATGGTCGACAAGGATGAGCGCCAGGTCCAGAGCCTGATCCGCCTGATCGACGACATGCTCGATGTGTCGCGTATCCGCACCGGCAAGCTGTCGATTCGGCCGACGCAGGTGGATTTGGGAAAGCTCGTAGCCAGCGTGGTAGAAAATTTCGCCCCGCAGATGGAGGTGAGCGGCTGCACCCTGCTGTTCCAGCGCCCCGAACCTATCATCGGTTGCTGGGACGAGTTTCGTATCGAGCAGGTGCTGGCCAACTTGCTCACCAATGCCATGCGTTACGGTGCGGGTAATCCGGTGCAGGTGAGTGTCGGCGCGAGCGAGTCTGGGGCCTGTATCGAAGTGCGCGACCAGGGTATCGGTATCAGCCCGAAGAGCCTGGAGCGCATCTTCTGCCAGTTCGAGCGCGCCGAAGGCAGTGAATGCAGTGCTGGCCTCGGCCTTGGGTTGTTCATCGCAGAACAGATCGTCAAAGCACACAAAGGCCAGATTCAAGTCGAGAGCGAAGAGGGCAAGGGTGCGTTGTTCAGGGTTCTGCTGCCATTGAATGCCAACGCCTGAGGCGCACGGGCGCGCATCAGGTCCAGGTCAGCTGTGACCAGCCCCGGGTTTCAGCTTGTTCGCGCAATAGCGGGTCGGGGTTCACTACATGCGGATGCGCCACTTGCTCGAGCAGCGGCAGGTCATTGATCGAGTCTGAGTAGAAGTGCGCGCCCTCCAGCGATTCGTCCGCCGCTTCGGCCCACTCACGTAACCGCGTCACCTTGCCTTCACGGTAGGTCAGCACACCACGGGTGTTGCCGCTGTAGAAGCCGTGCTGTTCTTCCAGCTGAATGGCCAGCACTTCTTTGATCCCGAGGCGTTCGGCAACGGCTCCGACGAGGAACTCCGCCGAAGCGGAAATCACCAGAATGCGATCACCGGCCTTGCGATGCTCGGCAATGCAGCGCATGGCGTCGTTATAGATCAACGGCTCGATCACATCCTCGACGAAGGGTTCGACGACGTGATCCACCTCTTCGGCCGTGCGGCCTACCAGCGGTGTCAGGCTGAACGCCATGTAGTCTTCCATCGCCAACGTGCCGAAGGCGTATTCGGCCATCAGCTCGGCGTCCTTGCGCAGAAAGGATTCCCCGTCCACCCAGCCGATCTTGGCCATTTCATGGGCCCAGAGACTGGCGCAGTCACCATCAATCAGTGTTTCGTCCAGGTCGAAAATTGCCAGGGCCATCAAGCCACCTCGTGAATTGCCGAAGCGTCGATGGTAAGGCCAACCTGGCAGCCGCGGGGAAAGAGATCGGCGGCGGAGCGATTCAGTACATCGACCAATAGCTCAACGCCGCGTGCTTCGACGCGGTAGCGAATCACGTTGCCAAGCAGGCTGTGGCTTTTGATCACGGCGGCAATGTTGCTGCCGCCGTCGGCCGAGTTGCTCAGCGCGATGGCTTCCGGACGGATCGCCACCTGCGCATCAACTGGGCGTTGCAGCAATCGCGAGGCGATGTCCGGGGCGAGCAGGTTGTAGTTGCCGATAAAGCCGGCGGCGAAGGCATCCACTGGCGTGGTGTAGAGGGTTTCGGCATCGGCGCTCTGGACGATGCGCCCGGCGTTCATCAGCAGGATTCGGTCCGACAAGGTCAGGGCTTCCTCCTGATCATGGGTGACGAAAATGGTCGTCAGTCCCAACTCCTGCTGGATCGCGCGGATCTGCTCACGCAGATGCTTGCGGATGCGCGCATCCAGCGCTGACAAGGGCTCGTCGAGTAGCAACAGGCGGGGGCGGGTCACCAGCGAACGCGCCAGGGCCACGCGCTGGCACTGGCCGCCGGAAAGCTGGCTGGGGTAGCGACGGGCGAAATCATTCAGCTCGACCATCGCCAGCACCTCGGCCACCCGCCGTGCGCTCTCGTCTCGGGCGATCTTCTGCATGCGCAGGCCGAAGGCGACGTTCTGTTCGACGGTCATGTTCGGGAACAGCGCATAACTCTGGAACACCATGCCGATCTGGCGCTTTTGTGGAGACAGCGGCACGAGGTCCTCGCCGTCGAGCAAGATCTGCCCGCCGTCCACCTCGGTCAGTCCGGCGATGCAGCGCAGCAGCGTGGATTTACCGCAGCCAGACGGGCCGAGCAGGGTGATCAGCTCACCCTTGGCGACTTCGCAATTGATGTCGCTGAAGACCTGGGTATTGCCAAATGATTTATGCAGGCCGCGAATGGAAAGGTAGCTCATGAGGGTTCCTGTCTCGAATTGCCGCTGCGGTGGCATGGATCAGTTTGAAAGAGCTGGGCCTCCCGGGGCACGCTCGACGGACTCAGCACATAGCCGTGGAGGCTGGCCTAACGCCCACCGTTCAGACCTAAAGCCCACCCACGAACTGCTCGCGCAGTCATGCCGTGCGCTCACGATTCAGCCGAGTCGCCGCCCAGGTAAACACCAGCACAAAGAAGAAATAGGAGATCACCAGCGCGCTGTTGAAGTGGCCGCTGCTGTTTTTCATGTTGTTCAGGTACACCTGCAGGGTTTCATAGCGCGTGCCCACCAGCAGGTTGGCAAAGACGAATTCGCCGAACAGAAAGGAGAAAGACAGAAACAGCGACACCATCAGCCCCTTGCGCAAGTTGGGCAGCACCACCAGAAAGGCTGCCTTCCAGGTGCTGGCGCCGAGCAGGTGAGCGGCATCCATCAGGTCGCGCAGGTTGATCGCCTGCAGATTGTTGCTGATCGCGCGATACATGAACGGCAGGGCGGTGGTGAAATAGGCCCCGATCAGGATCCACGGCGTACCGACCATTGCCAGCGGTCCCGAGCCATACAGCTGTAAAAGCCCGACCGAGGACACCACCGGCGGCACCGCGAAGGGCAGCAGGATGAGGATGTTCATCAGGCCGTCGAGCTTCGGGAAGTGGTAATGCACCACGAACAGCAGCGGCAAGATCAGCACCACCGCCAGCGCCAGGGCGCCGAAGCAGACCAGCAAGGACTGGCCGAAGGCACGCAGGAAGCGCTCTTCACTCCACAGTTGCAGATACCAATCGAAAGTCAGCCCGTCCGGCAGGATAGTCGCCGACCAACTGCTGGAGATCGAGTAGAGAAAGGTCGCCGCCAGAGGCAGCAGCAAGATCAGAAACAGCAGCCATACCACGATACGGTGGTAGAGCAGACCACGCCTGGCTTCAGCGGCTCGCATGGTAGCTCCTCCGTAGCAGCAGCTGGTGCGCGACGGTGATTACTGCCATCAGACCCACCAGCACCATCGCCAAGGCACTGGCCATGTTCGGGTCCAGGGAAATGTCACCAGAGATCATCGCCGCGATACGGATCGGCAACACGTTGAAGTTGCCGGTGGTGAGGTAGTAGACAGTGGCATAGGCGCCCAGCGCGTTGGCCAGCAGGATGACGAAGGTGCCGAGCAATGCGGGGGTCAGCACCGGCAGGCCGATGTAGCGCCAGTAGCTCCAGGTGCCGGCACCGAGTAACGAGGCCGATTCTCGCCAGTCCTCGCGCAGCGCGTCGAACGCGGGGTAGAGCAGCAACACACCCAGCGGGATCTGGAAATAGGTGTAGAGCACGATCAGGCCAGTCTTGGAGTAGAGGTTGAAGTCCTCGATGATCCCGGCCTGCTTGAGCAGGATCGTCAGTGCCCCGTTGAAGCCGAGCAGGATGACGAACGCGAAGGCCAGCGGTACGCCCGCGAAGTTGCTGGTCATGTTGGAAAAGGCCATGACGAAGTCACGCAGTCTGGAATCGACCTGACGCAGCGAGTAACTGCCGAGAATCGCAATGACGATGCCGAACAGGCTCGACCAGAAAGAGATTTGCAGACTGTGCTTAATGGCTTGCAGGTAGAACTTTGAACCGAAGATCTTATGGAAATTGGCCAGGCCCCAGCCTTCGGGCGTGTTCAGGCTGTTGACCGTCACCCACAGCAGCGGGGCGATCTGAAAGGCGAAAAAGAACAGGGCGAAAGGCAGCAGGCAGAGCAGCGCCAGGTGTTTGCCCCGTACTGGCCTGCGGCTGACGGCGGTCGGAGCCGCATGGTCGCGTATGGCCGCGGTCTTGAGGTTGTTCTGGAGCGGCGCGGTCATTTCAGCAGCTCCCGACACAGCGGTTTATCGTGAGGCGCGCCGAGCAGCTCACACAGAATGCCGCACAGCTCGGTCTGTTTCGGACGTGCCGAGATATCGAGACTGAACGCCGAGCCCAGCGTAAACAGCGGCACTTCACGCTCTTCCGGCAACAAGCCGTTATGGGATCGATCGTTGTTCATGCCGTGGTCGGCGGTGACCAGCACCTGATAGCCGTCATCCAGCCAACGCTGCAGATACTCCGCCAGCAGGATGTCGGCGCGCCGCGCCGCGTTGCGGTATTGAGACGAATCCAGGCCGTGCTTGTGGCCGGCATCGTCGATATTCATTGGGTGCACTAGCAGGAAGTCAGGCTTATGCCGCAGTCGCAGGCTTTCAGCATCGGCAAACAGATGTGAGTCCGGGTAGTGGTCTTCGTAGTAGAAATGCCCGTGCTGGATCGGCAGCGCGGGGGTGTCGCTGTGACGGTCGCGTGCCGCGTGAAACGGCGCGCGGTTGTAGAGCTCGCTGACCCAGTGATAGGCCGCAGCCGCCGTGCTTTTCCCGGCATCTTGCGCGTAGTGGAAGATGCTGCGCTCGGTGGACAGCCTCACCACGTCGTTGTGCACGATGCCGCTCTCGATGGGCGGCACGCCGGTGAGTATGCACTCATACAGCGGTCGGGACAGCGCAGGCAGCTCGCACTGCAGTTGATACAAGGCGCCGCGCCCGGCCATGCAATACGCTTGGAGGTGCCCCAGCGCGTGCTCGGCTACCGAATAGCTCAGGCCGTCGAGGATCACGAGGATGGCTTTGCGCATGAGGCGTTCCTGTTGAAGGCAGTCAGTAGATGGGGAGGGTTGCGTCAGCCCACCCTCCCCGTCGATGCCTCACTCCATCTCGATGATCACGTTTTCCTGCCACTGCTGCGGCAGCGCCTTGGAGGTCGCTTCCCAGGCTTCGGCATTCTCGATGGGCTTGACCTTGGCGTACTGCTCGTTCGATAGCAGCTTGGCCTGCACATCGGCCGGCAGGGTCAAGTGCTCGGCGCGAATCGGCCGCGCGTTGCCCTTGGCGAGGTTGATCTGACCGGCATCGGAGAGGATGTACTCACGCGCCAGTTTGGCGGCGTTGGGGTGCTTGGCCCATTTGTTGATGATGGTCGTGTAGCCGGAAATCACTGAACCATCGGAGGGGATTAGCACTTCGAAGCGGCTCGGGTCGATCTGGTCGCGGTAGGACAGACCATTGAAATCCCAGACCACGCCGACTTCCACTTCGCCGCGCTCGAGCGTCTGGATCGTTGGGTTCGACAACGACAGGCGGCCCTGCTTAGCGATTTCGGCGAAGTAATCCAGGCCCGGCTGGATATTCGTTTCGTCACCACCGTTGGCGATGGCGGCCGCCAGTACTCCGTTTACGGCCTGAGCAGCCGCGCTGACGTCACCGATGGCGACCTTGTACTTGCCATCCTTCAGCTCGGCCCAGGAGGTCGGTGCCTTGTCGACCAGTTGCTTGTTGACGATAAAGGCAATCGATCCGGTGTAGGCCAGCATCCAGTGGCCGTCCTTGTCCTTGGCCCACTCAGGGATCTGCTCCCAGGTGCTTGGCTTGTAGGCCTGGGTGACGCCCTGCTGGACAGCAATCGGCCCGAACGCGGCGCCAACGTCGCCAATGTCGGCCGTGGCGTTGTCTTTCTCGGCGGCGAACTTGGCGATCTCCTGCGCCGAGCTCATGTCGGTGTCCATGTGCTTGAGGCCGTACTTCTGCTCCAGGTCCTGCCAGGTGTCCTTCCAGTTGGCCCAGCTGTCCGGCATGCCGACGCTGTTGACCTCACCTTCCGCACGCGCCGCCTCTTCGAGGCCTTTCAGGTCCGTTTGTGCAGCGTTTGCCGATGTCGCCAAGGCAATAATCGCCGATCCCAGCAGTGATGCCAGCAGCAGTCGTTTCATCAGAAGCTCCTTTCGCAGGTCAGTTTGGTCTAGATCAGCAAGACTGGAGCCAATCTAGGGGGTGCAAATGACATTTTGATGTCGATGCCTCCGCCGCCGCCCGTTAGAGCGACACCGCGACAGGAGTGCCGTAGCAAGCCTAGCTCAGGCTGAGCGCCTTGCTTGGCGCGGTTTCATCTGTTTTCACCGATACGCTTGATCGGGCCAGAGCAGACGCAAATGGGCTGCTTTACACACTGATGTCATGCGCCGGTCATTTAGCTTGCCTAGCCTGAAAGTCGGCATCGGCCAAAAAATGACGGGAGCAATCGCTCCGCTTTGGCACTGGTCTGGACCAGCTATGGGGGTAAGTGATGCGTGACGAAGCACCGCGAGCGGTTACGGCAATCTGCCGGTCCTTGCAGGAGCAGATCGCCCACGGGTTGCTCCAGCCCAGTGGCCAGCTACCGTCTGAGCGCAAGCTCAGCGAGCTGTTCGATACCACGCGTATCACGCTGCGCGAGGCGCTGGGCCAGCTGGAATCACAGGGGCTGATCTACCGCGAGGATCGTCGAGGCTGGTTCGTCTCACCGCCTCGGATTGCCTACAACCCGCTTGTGCGTAGCCACTTCCACGCCATGGTCCAAGAGCAGGGCCGGACCCCAGCGACGGAGGTCCTGTCGGCCCGGTTGGTGCCCGCTGCGGCAGACATGTGCGCGCGACTGGGATTGCCGGCGTTGTCCGGCGTCATCCAGATCCGCCGTGCCCGGCGCATCGATGGCCGCTTGGTGCTTTACGTGGAGCACTATCTGAACCCCAGCTACTTCCCGGGCATCCTCGATTACGACCTGACCCGCTCGCTGACTGAGCTCTATGCCAGCGAATACGGCATCCACTACGGCCGCGTCCGCTTCGACATGGTCCCCACCGCACTGCATCCGGAAGCCGCATCAACCCTGCGCACCGCCCCCGGTAGCCCAGCCCTGCGCATCACCCGCCTCAACCGCGACCAGCATGATCGGTTGATCGATTGCGACGTGGAGTATTGGCGGCATGATGCGATTCATGTGTGCGTGGAGGTGCCGGAACAGTGCGCGAGAGGGCTTCGCAGAACTGTTAAGCGGGTTTAGCCACCGACGCCAGCTCGGCCTCTCGCTCAGCGATGGCCAGCTCCAGCTCGGGTGAGCGTTTGGCCCATTGCGCGGGTGGCAGGGGCTTGGACCATTCGACGACTTCGGGGGCGGTGAGGTCAGGGATATGGGCGAGTTTCTTGGTCAGTAAAACGGCGATCCAAGGTGCACCAAAAATAGTCAGCCCGGTGAAGGTTGAGAAGGTGGCAGCGTACTCTTTGGCTTTCAGCTCATCGAACAGTTGGCCGAAAAGCCCCCGCCAAACGCCGAGGTATCCCTGTTGCTCCACTTTGCTACTTCTTTCTGCATGGGAGCTGTCAGGTACTGCATCTGGCCCGATCTCCATAAAGCTGCGAATACACTCCCACTGCGCCATTGAGGAAATGCCGCCGCCGGGATTGACCATCAGCACCCAGCCTTTCTTGTCGGGGCCGTAGGTTTCATGCTCCTGGCCCTTGAGCGGAAACCACAACAACAGGCTGCCATGCTTGGTCGCACCATAGGTGCCCAGATTGGTGACGCTGGGAGCGATGGCATATACGCGCTCCCAGGGCACGAACCAGTAGCTGCCGTCTGGCTCGGTGATACAGACTTCGCGGCGTTGACGATTGAAGCGAATCGGAGGTGTCAGCGGTTTGCGCCATTGTTTGATAAATAAATACCAGAGGGTACCCATAAGCCCCCCCCCCATAAATGCAAATATCGCAAGACTTAGCCAAATATCTCCAATTGAAGCGATCCATATGGAACTCGCGGCAATCAAGAGTGTTAAGCAATGCAGCGTGAGCCAGCCTGCTGCCATGGCGAAGCTACCAATATCCAGATAAACCTCGTTCTTGCGCCAAATGATATTCATCAGATCGCTGGCGGGCTGCCCTGTGGGGATGGGCAGCGGAGCCAAGTGCTCCTGCTTCCAGAGCAAGCCCTGTTCTAGTTCGCCGGCGTGTTCGATCATGTCGCATCCTTGGATTGTAGCTGGCTCGGGCTAACGGCGATGGCGCTGTAGCGGTCGCTCAGCAGGGGGCCGGCGCTGGAGCCGTGCTCGACGATGCTCGAGCCTGTGATGATATAGCGCATACCCGTGCTGCCTCCGACCACAAGCCCTTGTGGGCCGAGAGTGCAGGTCTGCATGGCCGGACGACCATTACTGCGCGGCTAGCTCAGCCTCACGCTCGGCGATGGCCTGCTCCAGTTCGGGTGAGCGTTTGGCCCATTGCGCGTGCGGCAGGGGTCTGGACCATTCGACGACTTCGGGGGCGGCAAGGTCGGGGATATGGGCGAGTTTTTTACGTGTTATCCAATGGGCCCCCATTGGATTGAATATTGGGAACATGATGCCAACCTCCCAAACAACAGTAAGAAAAAGTCCCCTCACTTGGCGAGACTTCTCGAATTCACGCAAAAAAATCTGCTTAAGGCTTAAGCCACAAATATTCTCTAGTGGCTCCGGTATTTCGTCCGGGCCGACTTCCATAAAGCTGCGAATACACTCCCACTGCGCCATTGAGGAAATACCGCCGCCGGGATTGACCATCAACACCCAGCCCTTCTTGTCGGGGCCGTAGGTTTCATGTTCCCGGCCCTTGAGCGGAAACCACAGCACCAGACTGCCATGCTTGGTCGCCCCATAGGTGCCCAGGTTGGTGACGCTGGGCGCTATGGCATATACGCGCTCCCAGGGCACGAACCAGTAGCTGCCGTCCGGTTCGGTGATACAGACTTCGCGGCGTTGGCGGTTGAAACGGATAGGTGGAGTCAGTGGTTTGCGCCACTGTTTGATAAAGAAGCACCAGAGAGTGCCCATAAGTCCCCCCCCCACAGCGAGCATCGCAAGACTGAGCCAGTAATCCCCGGATGTAGCAACCCACGCAGGGACTACTAGGCATATGAATGTCAGGCAATGCAGGGTAATAAAACCTCCCGCCATGACGAAACTACCGATATCCAGATAGACCTGATTCTTGCGCCAGATGATATTCACCAGGTCGCTAGCTGGCTGCCCGGTGGGGATAGGTAAAGGGGCCAGGTGTTCCTCCTTCCAGAGCAAGCCTTGGTCGATTTCGCCTGCATGTTCGGTCATGTTGCGTCCTTGGGTTTTAGCTGGCTTGGGCTAACGACAATGGCGCTGTAGCGGTCGCTAAGCAGGGTGCCGTCGCTGGAGCCATGCTCGACGATGCTCGAGCCGGTGATGATATAGCGCCTACCCATGCCGCCACCGACCATAAGCTCTTGCGGGCCGAGTGTGCCGGCCTGCATGGCCAGCGGGCTATGGTACAGAACCTGAAGTTGCCAGTAGGCGCAGTCGGCGCGTCCCGGTACTGCCCCGGCCAGACGCAGGCCCATGCCCTGATGAATGGGCAGCCAGTAGGTTTCGAGGTTATTCAGCCATTGCGGGGTGCAGTCGGTCGGGGTGTTGAGCTTGTCGAAGGCAATCAGTTTTACATACAGCAGGGTGCGCTCCGGGTCGGCACCGGGCAAATACAGCTGCAGACTTGCTGTTTGGCTGTCCAGCACGATGTTATTGCCGCTATGGCCAATCTGCCGGCTGACCAGCCTGGATTCGGCCAGTAGCTGCGGTTTGAACAGCAGGTCGATTAGGGTTTGCAGTTCCTCGCTCTGGCTGGTGGGGCTGTCGCCCCAGCGCCGTTCATTACCCCAGCAGCACTGTGCGAGAAAGGCTTGCAGATCGCTGTCCTTGAAATAGTTACAAGCCAGGTACAGGCCCTCGACGATCAGCAGTACCCAGTTCAGCGGCACCAGGCGCAGGGTGAACCATTTGATCGCCTGCTGAGTGGTCCATTGGCCGGTCAGCGCCATATAAGTGGCATGGCCGCCCAGCCCGGTTTGTGCCGCCATCAGGCCAAGCACGGCACTGTCATGTCCCAGGCGCGTCCAATGGTTGTGTGTCCAGTAGGCTCCGTCTTTTTGCATTTCGGCGGAGAGTTTGGTTAGGTCCGCCAAGCTGGCAAACATAGCAAGTACGCCTGTTATGGCTCCAAACAGCGTTACGATCGGGGCTTTGACGCCAAACTTGCTAATTTCGACTTGCCCCGTTGCTTCCCAGGCCGCTCCCACAACCGCCGAAAAAGCAGCCCCCATCTTAAGGCTCTCGGCCAAATATTCCCGTGTGCGCACCTCATCATTATCGCGATGTTGGTCACGCACATTGAGTTCACGCACATTGTTCAAGTGCAGTAGCAATGCGGCGAGGGGCAGAACCCCGCCAAAGGTATTCAGGCTCCTGATGCCGGTGACGGTCGGCGCCAGACCCTTTTGCAGGCTCTGGCCGGCTTGTTGGCCCCAGTCCCACAGGCGCTGGCCAACACTGCCGCTGAGAACAAAGCCGATTTTGCCAGCCTTGATCGGAGCGTCCACGCACAGGCGTATGATCAGCATCAGGCCTTGCAACGGCCGGGGAAAACGCTGGATCAGGTTGGCCGGGACCGCTGCCGTCGCGGACAGATGCTCGGCCTGCAAGGAAGCGAAGGCCGCGGACAAACGCGATACCGCCTTGCTCCAGTCGTCTCCTGCGGGGCCGCCCAGATCACTGAGCCAGGCCAACTTGCCACCGACCACCAGGCTGCCGATCAGCTGTCCGATGGCAGCCTGATTGGCGCTGGTCAATGCACCTTCCACATCGCTGGCACGGTCTGCCAACTCCACCAGCTCAGGCGTGAAGCCGCTGCTAAGCAAGCTGAACGGCTTATCGACAGAAGGCGCTCGTAACAGATTAGTAACCAGCTGGGTGCCCGCACCGGTGCTGCACAACTCGCTCAGGCTGTTGAGCGACAATTCGCTCAACCAGCTGCAATGCGTACCGTCCGCATAATCGGCATACCAAAGCGCCTGGCCGTGGCGCGCCAGATAACTCGACATATCGTTGTGCAGTGCCTCGCGGCGTGCGGTCAGCCATTCCCGGTGCGGCTCGGCGACCTTGGCAATCCACTTCTGCATGCTGGCCAGCTGGACACGGTCGGCGACCTGGGCGCCGCTTTTGGCGTCGGTCATGTTGCGGGTTTTTTCGGCCTGATAGGCCATGACCACGCTCTGAATTTGCCCATGCAGGTCCGCTGGGATGATTGGCCTGGTCGGCGCCAACACCAGTTCTTCGCGACGGTGGATGTCGGCAATGCGCGCATCCGCCGCGGCATTGCCAATCTTGTGCCTGAGGCGCTGATTGACCTCGGTTTCCTGATCCAGCAAAGGCTTGAGTTCGTGCTTGGCTTTGAGTAGCGTTTCACCTTGCTCGGGAGTGAGCTGGATATCGCGGTCTCTGTAGCGGTAATTGAGAAGATTGCTCAGCTCCGCGCCATCTTCGGTGATCAGGCTATTGATAAAGCCTGCAATCAGGCCTTTATGGGCGTTCTGGTGATCCCAGGTTTCCTCCCGTAGATTGACAATGCCTTGCTCACGATTGAGGTCGCGTAGCACTCCCAGATCATCGTCCAGGCTGGTGAAAACTCCATGTAGCGCACCGGCCTGGTTGCGCGCCTGGGTCAACCAGGTATCTGTCGCGGGCACGTCCCATGGTTGCGCGCTCCATTCGCCGGGTGCGTGTTCGGCGGCCCCAGGTTGGCGGGCAGCGGCTTGTTCGCGCTCGTGCAGCCAAGTGCGTGCATGGACATAGGTCTGAACGCGCCCAGGGGTTGGGTTGCCCATCATCTGCTGTCCGAGGGTATCCACGCCCTCCCGGTAGGCCTCGCCGTTCTGCGCGTAGTCGTGGGACAGGGCTCTATCGCGAATCTCGGGCATCAGCTCGGCCACGACCTGCTCGGCGCTGTCCAGGGCCGGGCAGTGCTCGGCCTCCAGGGTGCGCGCAACTTGAGTCAGGCTGATGAGGCGCATGCGGGCGCTGCGTTCGTTCGGTTCGTCGGCGAGGCGCTGGTGGACGGCGACGGTCAAAGGGATTTCGGTATAAAGCAACAGGGCGTCGTGCTGCTTGTTTAGTGCGATGCCCGCGACGCTGCCGTTGGGCACACCGCTGTCGGGGGCATCCAGTCCTTGTTCGAGCAACTGGCCATCGGCGGCTACGGCGAAGCGGCGCAGGGGCCCTTGGCCATGCCAGAGATAAAGGTAACCGGGGCGCAAGCGGCGCAGGGCCATAGGGTGGCTATGGGTTTTGGTTGCGGGATTGCAGCGGACATGGTTTGCGGCCAGTTCGGCCAAGGCATAGCGCACAGGGACGATAAAAACTTCGTCTTGGCGTGCGGGGCAGCTGGCGACGGGGCTGGACAGGTCGTCCCTCTCGAAGTCCTGTTGTGCGGCTTTGTCGGCTTGGGCCAGGCGTAGTGTTCGATCCTCAGGGCGGGCGGTCATGCAACTGACTCCTTGTCGGTGCGCAGCAACTGGCGTTGCAGTTCAGCGATGAGGTTGTCGAGGTGTTGAGCGGGCAATGGGCCCCGCTGTTCGAGCAGTTGCTGATAAATTTCGTGTTCAGGGGCCTGCGGGAAATCGCTGCCCAGTTCGATCATCAAGCCAGCCCAGCGGGTGACTTCGTCGGCCGCGCTGTAGCCATAGCGCGCTGCGCTTTGCCGGCATAGGGCAGCGAATCGCTGCTGAACGACAACATCCATGTGCTGTAGCAATTCGGGATAAAAGCGATGCAAATGCTCCAGCAGACGCTCATCGAAACGGGCGTGCTTGGCCTGGTTCATGTGCTCCAGTTGCGCCTGGGAAAGGCGCAGCCAAGGTGTATGGTCATAGCGAGCAACTGACTGCGGCTTGCTCTCGCGTAGTAGCTCCAGTTCCGCACCCGAGTCTGTCAGCAGGCGAATGCGTTTCACCGCTCCCATTAAGGGGGCGCGCTCATCAGCTTCTAGCGCGCCCAGCCATAAAGCCATGATGCGGGGGTCGTAATAGCGGAACAGCGTGGTTTGAGCGCTGCCCAGGCGAACATGGATCAGGCTGCGCAGGTGTGCGACCAGATCGTCTTCGCTCGCATCTGACTCCAGCCAAACGCCGGCCGTTGCTTGCCACTCCCGATGGAACAGCTGCGCCAGTTCGCTATGCGGGCGAACGGCAACCAGTAGCGGACCAACTTCGGCGAGCGCCTCATAGGCGCTTTGCTGATAGAGCAGATGCAGCGACGGAGATTCTTCCAGGCCGTAGATGCGAGCGGCCAGATCATTGATCTGCGCGCCGTCGAGTAGCAGATAGCTATGCAGCAGCGATGGAGCGGTCATAACTTGGCCTCCGCTTGCTGACAGATCTCACAGACCGGCAGGGCGGTTCGCGCCGCCTGCTGTAACGCCTGTTTCTGCGCCTGAATCAGCAATTTTCCTGCCTTATCCACATCCGCTGGCTTCACCGCACCCGGCAATACCGGCGCCGCGCCTGAACCCGTGCCCGGACTTCCGCCCGAGTTCACCCTGATCAAAGGCCCGACCATCGTGATGCC
>JAKUTK010000007.1:11473-137323 GCA_022448005.1 Pseudomonas sp. | reverse complement strand
ACGATACGCTGATGGGCCTGCGCGACATTGGCAGACAGATCAACCGCCTGACTGCGACCCGCACACAGGCCAAGAACCGGCTGCATGCCCTGCGGTCAAAGTCGACCACCCTGACCGTGCTGATCGCCGACGAAGCCGAGGGCATCGCGCGACTGGATCAACGGATAGAGAAGCTGACCAGAGCTGCCGTCGAATTGATCAGTCAGCAGCCGCAGCACAAACAGTATTTGGCGAACTTCCAGCAAGCCAAGGGCATCGGTCAAGCCAGCGCCATCGCCTTGCTGGCGGAACTGTGCGTGCTGCCCAGAGAGCTGAAAGCTCCTCAGGTCAGCCGCTACGCCGGCTTGGACGTCCGGCTATGCCAATCGGGCACCAGCGTCAACAAGCCCGGACGCTTGAGTAAGGCAGGCAATGCCTACCTGCGCAGTGCGCTCTACATGCCAGCCCTGTCGGCTGTGCGCCATGACCCCAACGCCAAGGCGTTTTATGAGGCCTTGCACAAGCGCGGCAAGAAGAAAATCCAGGCACTGTGCGCCGTTATGCGCAAGTACCTGACGGGACTCTGGGCCTGCCTCAAACTCGGGGTGCCCTTCGACTCCTCCAAGCTTTTCAGCCAAAAACATCTGAAGAATGCTTGAACGCCAACAGAGTATCTACAACATGACGGTCGACGGCAAGCTCACCGGCATGGGCACCGAGGTGGTACAGGCTGTTCTGGACGAAGTGGGGGAGGCTGCGCGCATCCAATCGATGCCATGGGCACGAGCGTACGACATCGCGCTGAACTCGGAAAACGTGCTTATCTATTCCATCGCTCGCACCCCGCAGCGTGAGGATCTGTTCAAGTGGGTGGGCGTAATCGCGCCGACGCGCTGGTTCCTGTTCTCACTCCCTGGCACCGAGTTCAACCTCAAGAGCCTCGACGACGCCCGCCAGTACCAGATCGCCACCGTGAAAGAAGATGTTGGTGAGCAGTATCTGATCGACAAGGGATTCGCCATCGGCCGCAACCTGCAGTCGAGCAACAAATACGAGCACAACTACGAAAAGCTCAAGGCCGGACGAGTAGACCTGTGGATCTCCAACGAGCTGAATGCTCACTATCTGGTCCGTCAGGCCAGTGGCAGCCCTGACGATACTGCGGTCCCTCAATTGAATCTGGACGACCTAGGCGGCGCGAACGGCTTGTGCATGGCCTTCAGCCGGCACACATCGGATGAGGTGGTCGAGCGCTTCCGCCAAGCGCTCGCGCGCGTCCGTGCCGATGGGCGCTATGACGCAATCGCCGCCCGCTGGTTGAAATGAACGTCAATACACCTGCCCCCGTCAGCGCACAGCGTCCCAGCAGCTCGCTCGGGCGTCGCCTGGTGCTGGCGACGCTCGGCTTCTGCCTGTTGTTTACCGCCACAACCGTGGGTTTGCGGACCTGGCTGGCCTGGGAGGATGGCCGCTCGGCGATGAATGCCGAATTGGTGCTGATCGACCAGGTATTCCAAAGCAATCTGGCCAAAGCAATCTGGGAAATGGACAGCGACGCACTGGAAACGCAGCTCGACAGCGTCGCCAGTGCGGAGCCGGTTGGCCGCGTCGAACTGCGGATCTTCCGCGCCGGGCGTGCACCGGAAGTCATTCAGCGCCAACGGCCGCAGCAGCAGCCTCAGCACCGCGCGCCGGTGCTGCAGCGTCGTCTCACCTACGAAGCCTACGCCGGGGCCCGCGAGACGGTGGGCGAGCTCAGGCTCGAAGGCGACGAAGGGCTGCTCTGGAGACGGCTCGTTGACGACGTGACCAATATCATCATCACCCAGGTCATCCAGTCGCTCCTGCTGGCCGGTTTGATCATGTGGATGTTCAACAGCACGGTCACGCTGCACGTGCGTCGGATCGCCCAGCACCTGACCCGCCTGACTCCGGAAAATCTCGACCAGACCCTGCGCCTCGATCGGTCGGTAGAACGCCAGGACGAGCTGAGCCTGCTGGAGTCGGGCATCAACAGTGTCCAGCTAAAACTGTCGGCTTACCTTGAGCGGCAACATCAGGACGAGCTGGCACTGGCCGCGCACCGCGACCGCCTCGCCGAGCTGGTCGAGGAACGTACTGCCGAATTGCGCGCTGCCAATGTGCTGCTGGAAGAGCTTTCACGTAGTGACCCGCTGACCGGCTTGGCCAATCGCCGGCATTTCGACGAAATCAAGGAAGTCGAATTCCGCCGCGCGATGCGTCTCGGCCAGCCCCTGACCGTGCTGATGTGCGACGTGGATTTTTTCAAGCGTTACAACGACCACTACGGCCATGCGCAGGGCGACCAATGCTTACAGTGGGTAGCCGATACGCTCAGGTACGTGTTTGCCCGTGCCGGCGAGGTGGTCGCGCGGCTCGGCGGCGAGGAATTCGTCGTACTGCTGCCCGGCGTGGATGCCGAGTCCGCGCATCGTTCGGCCTTAAGGCTGCAGCAGCGGCTGGCCGAGCGGGCGCTGCCACATGAGGCCTCGGCCGTTTCGCCCCATGTCACGCTGAGTATTGGCCTCGCCGGCTTCGACGCGGACAGCATGGACCAATTCGAACAACTGCTGCGCCGCGCCGACGAGGCTCTCTACCGAGCCAAGACGCAGGGCCGCAACCGTATTTCCGACTGATGACCGCGAGGACCGCATGATGCGCCCAATTGCCTGGATCGCTGTTTCCCTGGGGTTACTTGGCGCGGTGGCACATGCCGGGCCGTTGCGGGTGGTGACCGAGGAGACGGCCTACAGCTACCTGCAAGCGGGCAAGGTCAGTGGCGCGGCCACCGACGTGGTCGAGACGACCTTGCAGCGTGCAGGGCTGGATGACTACCAGATCGGTCTGTATCCATGGGCGCGTGCCTACGATATGGCGCTGCAGGAGCCAGGCGTGCTGATCTACCTCATCGCGCGCACCTCGGAGCGCGAGGCGTTGTTCCGCTGGGTGGGGGAGATCATGCGCATCGACTATCACTTCTACAAATTACGTGAGCGAGACGATATCAAGGTGCCCGACCTGGAGGCAGCGAAAGCCTATCGGGTCGGTGTGTTGCGCGACGATGTGCGCCATCAGTATCTGCAGGCCAACGGTTTCAAAAAGATCGTGGTGACGGCGCACAACAGCGACAACTTCAAACGCCTGCTCAATGGTCAGGTTGACCTGATGCCCATGCCCGAGCACGACATATCTGTGATGTGTAAAGAAGCAGGGCTCGACCCGAGCGAGGTCGAACGCGTTTTTACTCCTGATCACTCGACACAGTTGTATATGGCGTTCAGCCGTCAGACCGACGATGCCACCGTCCTGCGCACGCAGGCCGCCTTCGAAACGCTGCAGGCAGACGGTACGCTCGCTCGCCTCATGGGCGGTTCGCGTTGACCATCGCTACCTGTCGTCTGGCGCGTTCAGTTACCGCTCTGCTCGAATTCGTTGAGCGCCTTGCGACAGCCAATGCCGGAGTCCTCACCGAGGCCCGCTTCCAGCCACGGCAAGATGGCCAACGGCGGCGCGACCAGTGCGCCGACCACACTGGCAATGGCACGGGCGGCTAGCTCGCCGGTCACAACGCTGACCTGCGGGTCGCTCAGGGTGCCCTGCAGTTCTACGGGTGAGTTGCCGGACAGCAGGCTGAAGTCCTTGGCGCGAGCTTCGAACGCAAGATTCAGTCGTTCACTGTCGAGCTTGATGGTGCCGCCGCCGGTGATGTTGCTGTCGGCCGTGCTGATAAAGAACTGCTCCAGTTTGGCGGTGCCGGCAGTTGAGTCGAAGCGCAGGTAGGTGCAGTTCATATCCACCTGATCCGAATCGGCTAGGGCAGCGAGTGCCGCTTCGCCTGCATCCAGGCCAAGCAGCTCCACGGCCAGCATGTCGAGCTTGCCTCCGGACATGGCGAGTTCCAGTTTGCCGTCGAGGTTGGCCGCCATCTCGCCCAGCGACTGCCCCTCGAGCGTGACATCCAGCTGCCCACCGATGGTGCCTGCGGAGTCTTGCGCGACCTTGGACAGGTCGGCCTCGCGCAGAATCGGGGAGAGGTTGACGCTGGTGATATCCAGGTGCAGCTCGCCCGTGGGTTGCTGCGGGCGAGCGTCCAGTCGCAGCCGGCCATTGGCTTTCCCTTTGCCTATCGAGAGGGTCAGGGGTTCGACGACCAAGACACCGTCGTCCAGCTCGGCTTTGAAGTCGACCGCATTCAACGGAATCGCTTCTGCCAGTACCTGGTCGGCCTCGTAGCGAATGATGGCATCGCGGTCGCGAAGGGCATCCAGTCCCAGCGGCTCGCTGGAAAATACCTGGCCGTCATCGGGGTCTGTCGGCGTATCGGGCGCCTTCAAATCAGAGGTCTCGAGCGTGTCCGAATGCAGGTTGGCCCAGAGCATCGGGCGGCCGCGAAGGCTGAGGCGAACGTCGCCGCTCACGTCGCTATCGCCCCAGTTGGCGCGCAGATCCTGCAGGCGCAGTTGCTGGTTCTCCCACAGCAGCTGACCGCTCAGCTGATATCCGGCCAGCGACGGCAGGCTCCACCCGGTCAGAGGGTTGAGGTTGGCCGGGTTCGGCCCCTCAAGCGAAATCGCGAGATCCGCCGCTTCCAACTGCAAGGGGTCGGTGACCGTGCCCTTCACGGTCAGGTGGCTTTCGCGGGACTTGACCGTGCCTTCGACGGGATAGGGTTGATCGACGAACAGTTCCTCCAGCGCGCCTACATCGATCTCGAACTGCAGCGGTACGTCGTTGCGCCAGGCATCGCCCGTCAGTTGCAGGCCGGAGTCGGTGGAAGTCGCGTCGACCTCGACCCGCAGATCCCGTGTCGGGTTTTCATAGCGCAGGTGCGTGTCGCTGAGACGGGCAGAGTCCTGCGCCAGCCGGGTGTGCAGTTCCCCGTCCAGCGTACCGAGCCTGGGATAGCCCAAAGGAGCGAGGGCGCGGCCCAGGTCTAGCTGTTCAACGGTCAGGTCGACCGCTCCGCTCAGCGAATTCTTGGTCAGATCAAGCGAGGCGCTGGCATCTACAGCCCCTTCGCCTTGGGCTGCGTGCAGGCGTTCGATTTTCAACTGCTGCTCGGCCAAATTGGCCTTGAGCACAATGTCGCTCAGTGCGGCATCGCCATACAGGAGCTGCTCCAGGTTGAGGTCGAGCTCACCGCGATAGCGACGCAAAGGCTGCAGCAGGTTTTGAGCGCTTTGTTGCAGCGACTGCTCGTTGTCCTTGGCTTGCGACTGTGCGCCGTTCGGTTCGGAGTCGAGCAAGCGCATCACGCCCCAACGGTTGAGGTCGAGTCTGTTGCCTTGCAGCTTTGCGGTCAGTTCGGGCGTATCGCCACGCTCCAAAACGAGCGAGCCGGTGAGGTGACTTTCGCCCGTGTTGAGGTCCATGTCCTGCAGCGCCCAACGCTGCCCATCACGCTTGAGCTGGGTGTTGAAGTCGAAGGCCGGCACGTCGATGGCTGGGCTGTCGAAGCTCATCAGTTCGGCTGAGTCTGGCGCGCTCACCGTCAGTTTGCCCTGTAGGGCATCAAGCGCTGGAAGCTGTTTGGCTTCACCTTTGAAGCTCGCCTGAATCTTGCCCAGTTGCGCATTGAGCGAGACCGCATAGGGTGCACCGCTGGCCAATGCCTGAGACGGGGGCTCGCCCGTCAGGCTCAGGGTCAGTGGCTTGCCTTGTACAGTACCGGAGCCTTCGATAGACAACTGGCGCTGCCCCGGGCCGTTATCGGTCGTCTCGATGTCGAGTTCAACCTGGGCGTCCAGTTTGGCGTCGCGATAGGTCAGCTGGCCGTTCTGGATGCGGATCGTCTCAGGTTGGATGGGCGGCTCGCTGCTGTCGCTTTCGCTGCCGGTCAAGGCTGCCCAGTTGGAGCGCCCGTCTTCCTGTCGTGCGAGATGAACCTCGGGATTGTCGAGCTCAAGCAGTTGCAGACTGACGTTACCCGTCAACAATGCGCCCACATCGATTTCTGCCTGCATGGCGTCAAGCTTGAGCATATAGGGGTGTTCGGCCCACTCGGGATTAGCGACCTGCACGTCGCCAACGCTGATCCCCAGCGGAAAGCCCCAATCGACGTCGAGGCTGCCGATCTCGACGGCGCGCCCATCTAGACGTGCACTCAGTTGGGCTTCGATCTTTTCGCGGGCCCACTGGGTTTGTACCAGTACTGCCGCGATGACCACCAGCAGCACCAGGGCCGCCAGCACGATGCCAATGATTTTTGCTGCCTTCGCCACCCTTGCCTCCTGATCCGGTCCGCTCGCGCTTTTAGAGAGGGTCAGCTGCATCGGGAGCAGCCGTGTAAAGGTGTCGACCTCTCACGGACCGAAAAAGGTCACTGCAAATTTGCCGTGCCGTCTCGTGACGCGCAGCCGTTAGCGCCGCCGCCGCGCGTAGCGAAAGGGTTTGATGGACAGGCAACAGAGAGAGGAGCACGGACGAACGGCATCGCCGTCGCCCGCGCTATACAGGATCAGCCCTGCAGATCGGCCAGCATTGCCGTGGCGACCGCTTCGGCGACCTTGATGCCGTCCACACCTGCCGAGAGGATGCCCCCGGCATATCCAGCGCCTTCACCGGCGGGATACAGGCCGCGGGTGTTGATGCTCTGCAGGGACTCGTTGTCGCGCTTGATCCGCACCGGCGAAGAGGTGCGTGTCTCGATGCCTGTGAGCACCGCATCGGCGCGGTCGAAGCCGCGAATCTGCTTGCCGAAAGCCGGCAGTGCTTCGCGGATGGCCTCGATCACGTAGTCGGGCAGCGACGGCGCCAAGTCGCCCAGCTTTACGCCGGGCTTGTAGGACGGCTCGACCTCGCCAAACTCGCTCGACGGTTTGCCGCGAATGAAATCGCCCACCAGCTGCCCCGGCGCACAGTAATCCCGGCCGCCCAGCTCGAAGGCGCGTGACTCGAGCCGTTCCTGCAACTCGACGCCGGCCAGCGGGCCGCCGGGGAAATCCTCGTCCGGGTTGATGCCAACGACGATACCGGCATTGGCGTTGCGCTCGTTGCGCGAGTACTGACTCATGCCGTTGGTCACCACGCGCTCCGGCTCGGAGGTTGCCGCCACCACCGTGCCGCCCGGGCACATGCAGAAGCTGTAGACCGCGCGGCCATTCTTGGCGTGGTAGACCAGCTTATAGTCGGCCGCGCCCAGTTCCGGGTGGCCCGCGTACTTGCCCAGCCGCGCGTTGTCGATCAGCGACTGCGGGTGCTCGATGCGAAAGCCCACGGCGAAGGGCTTGGCCTCGATATAGACGCCACGCTCGTGGAGCATGCGGAAGGTGTCGCGCGAGCTGTGACCCAGCGCGAGTACCACGTAGCGGCTACGCAACTCTTCGCCATCGGCCATGCGCACGCCCTGGATACGCCCATCTTCGATGATGAAATCGACCACGCGGCTGTCGAATCGCACCTCACCGCCGAGCGCCTTGATCTCTTCGCGCATCGTTGAAACCACGCCGGTCAGGCGGAAGGTGCCGATGTGCGGCTTGCTGACAAACATGATCTCTTCCGGCGCGCCGGCACGGACGAACTCGTGCATCACCTTGCGGCCGTAGAACTTCGGGTCCTTGATCTGGCTGTAGAGCTTGCCGTCGGAGAACAGCCCCGCGCCGCCTTCGCCGAACTGCACGTTGGACTCAGGGCTCAGCACCTTCTTGCGCCACAGCGCCCAGGTGTCCTTGGTGCGGCTGCGCACATCACGGCCGCGCTCCAGCACGATCGGGCGGAAGCCCATCTGCGCCAGCGTCAGCGCGGCGAACAGGCCGCAGGGGCCGAAGCCGATCACCAGCGGGCGCTCGCTCAGCCCTTCTGGCGCCTGGCCGACCGGGTAGTAGCCGGTGTCTGGCGAAACACGAATGTTGCGGTCATCGGCCAGGCGCGCCAGCACCTTCGGCTCGTCCGCCACGCTGGCATCGATGATGTAGACAAAGGTGATTTCGCTGTTCTTCTTGCGCGCATCGTAGCTGCGCTTGAACACCCTGAAGTCGAGCAGCTCGGTATCGCTGACTCCCAAGCGCGCCACAATGGCGTGGCGAAGGGCCTCGGCGGGATGGTCGAGCGGCAGTTGCAGTTCGTTGATGCGAATCATGACAGGTCCTGGCCGGTGGCCCCGGCAGAGGTGAGGTGGCGACGCGGCGAACCCGGGTGGCTCGCGCGGCGCGCAGTTTAGCTGCGGCGGGGCAGGCTGTCATGAACGAGGATCGAGTGGGGCGCGCCGGCCGCCGCGGACGCGATGGCCGGTCGCCTAAGCGGGAAGCTACTGCAGGATTACCCGAGCGTTCACCGGTTGCAGTGGGCGGTTATTGGCATGCCCAACGGCCTCGGTCAGGGCTTGGATTTGCGCGCTCGAGGCGACGATGGGCTGCTTGAGCACCAGCCAGCGAACCCCTTCCGAGCAGGGCGGTGTGGTCAGCGAGCCATTGAACCGGTAGTAATCCAGATCCGCTGGCAGCATGTCGCGGATGTTCACCTGTTGCGCCACGGGCTGTTTCGTACCGCCTGTCGGCGGAGCGCTCCAGAGGTCGGCGAGTACAGCGTTTTGCTGGCCTTCCTTGAACATCACTGCCACGACTGCCAGCTTGCCGTTTTCGTCGGCATGCACCAGATGGCCTTCCAGCGGATACGACTGGCCTTTGATGTGGTTTTCGCTGGGCATGTGAAAGTGAAACTGGATGAGCTGGAACGTCTCGCCATCCAGGGTGAGCGTGCTGCCCGGCTCGTAGGCCACTTGCACCGTATGGCCGTTGTTAGCGACCTCGCTGGCGCCGGCCTTGTAGTCGACTGCCAGGGGTTTCAGTTCCGCTTCCACGAAGCCTTGCAGGTTGACCGGCGCCTGATTTTCGCCGGCGCAGGTGTTGAATTCAGGGGTGAGCGTCGCCCAGTTCTCGGGCCCTTTTTCGCCTGAGTAATCCCATTGCGTGCCGGGGGTGACGGCGAGCGCGCTGGTGCAGAACAACAGGGTGGCCAATGACGGGGTGATTGTTTTCATGTCGATTCTCCTCGGCTCGGGTATCTGCGCTGCCATCTTCGGCCTGGCAATATTCGATGTCGTCCGCTGTTGGTATCCACGGCCGCAATGGTTTCGGGGCCCAGGTGCTGCAGCTTTTTCACTGCTTTCTATTTTGTCGATCAAAGCCCGGCCGTGTTCGCCTGATCCGACGGGGTGTAGCAGTTATTGGGCCGGCGAGCTTTTCGCTTCCCTTTCTGGTTAACGAACTTCACCATGCGGGCCTTGTTTAGGTTCTGAAGTCGGAGCGACCCATGATCAATAACGATGTGATGCGCAGCGTGCGCTACATCCTCAACGTCAACGACGCCAAGATCGCCGAGATCACTCGGCTTACGGGTTGCGAGATTCCCGACAGCGAAGCGGTGGCCTACCTGAAGAAAGAAGACGAGGACGGCTTCAAACCCTGTCCCGATCGGATCATGGCGCACTTTCTCGATGGCCTTGTGATCTACAAGCGCGGCAAGGATGAAAGCCGGCCGACGCCGCCTATCGAGCTGCCGGTGACCAACAACATGGTGCTGAAGAAACTGCGCGTCGCTTTCGAGCTGAAGGAAGACGACATGCACGCGATCCTCCAGTCGGTCGACTTCCCGGTCTCCAAGCCGGAACTCAACGCGCTGTTCCGCAAGGCCGGGCACAGCAACTACCGTGTCTGTGGCGACCAGTTGCTGCGTAACTTCCTCAAGGGCCTGGCACAGCGGGCCAACTGAACGCCTGACGAGCGCCCATGGAAAAGCCCCGCTTTGATGAGCGGGGCTTCTGATGACGCTGACGAGCCTTAGCTCTGGATCATCGAAATGACCTTGTCACGCAGCTGAGGGTCGTTCTGTACCGCCTGGTTGATGGCGTTGTATTCCTCGATGCTCAGCTCATTGTTTTGCACCGTCTCCAACATTTTCTCGTTGGCCTGCTGCTGCAGCTGCTGGGCTTCCGCTGGGTCGCCGGTTTTCTCCAGCTTGGCCGTGAAATCCTGGCGGATCTCCATGATCTGATCGAGAGACTCGGCGAATTTCTCCAGTTTCTTATCGCTGATGTCCGAGGCTTGCATGGCTGGTGCGGTCTGCGGCGCCTGCGGCTGGCTGGCCTGCTGCGCCAACACCTGAGAGCTGCCCGCTGCCATGAACAGGGCTAGAAGGCTGGCAGAAACGACACGAGATTTGAGCATGGTCATGGGCTTGATCCTGATTCTGTAAGAGACGTTCAGGACGTTGCATCAGCCATGCCAGTCTAGTGATAAATAGTTAACCTATTGATTTCTAGGCATTTGTACCGCTCGTCCCGTTTGCCTCGACGGGCTGAAGGGCACTCTGTATGGTGCCAAAATGGCACATGTAGCAGTTTGGCAAAGAACTTCAACCCTGCGCGGCGCGCTGTTGTTGAAGGCGGTGATTCCCCTGGTCGCGATCATGCTCGGCTTTAGTTATCTGATGCTGTGGACGGTCGAGCGCAACAGCGAGCGGCGTCTGCAGGAAGAGGTCGAGCTGGTGGCGCGGGCGGTTCGGCTGCCGCTGAGTGACAGTCTGGAGAAGAAACACGAACGCACCTCGCAGCAGGTGCTGGAATCCGTACTCGGCGTTGGTCGTGTCTACGGTGCCTACCTCTACGACGATCAGGGTGAGCTGGTGGCCTTCGCCGGCGCCATCGAGCCCGACCAGGACCAGACCTCGATTCAGGAACTCACTGCCGACGGCAAACGCCGCGGCGGCTATCAGCGCATCCGTGGGCGTGAGGTGTATTCCTACTTTTTGCCATTGGAGCAGAGCGGGGGGCGCATCAACGGATTGTTGCAGGTAACCCGCCGCTGGAACGACTTCGAGCGTGACACCCGCAGGCTGAGGCTCATCGCCGGCATATCGGCGGCGGTGCTGGCGCTGGCGGCCGTCTGCATCGTCCTGCTCGGGCACTGGTCAGCCATAGGCCGCCATCTGCAGCAACTGACCCAGAGCATGGCCCGTGTCGCTGAAGGTGATCGTAAACACCGCGCCCCACGCAGCGGCCCGCAGGAAATCGCCGTGCTCGGCCGGGCGCTGAACCAGATGCTCGACAGCATCGCCGATTCCGAGCAGCGCATGGCCGAACAGAAAACGCGCGAGGCGGAGCTCGAAGCACGCTTGCGGCGCTCCCAGCAACTCGCCGCCGTGGGGCGGCTGGCGGCAGGCGTTGCCCATGAGCTGGGCAGCCCGCTCAGCGTGATCGATGGCAAAGCGCAACGGGTGCTGCGCAGCGAGACGCTGGAAGATGGCCAGCGCAAAGGGCTGCTGCAGATCCGCAGTCAGGTACAGCGCCTGAGCGAGATTGTCGGCCAGCTTCTCGACTTCGGTCGTGCCGCCGGGCGCCCTGTTCGACGCATGCCTGCCGAGGTGCTGGCGCACTCATCGGCTGCCGCGGTGGCGGACGAGCTGGCCGTCCTGAACGTGACCCTGCAGTTGGAGGCAGCGCCCGAGCCGTTGTTCTGCGAGGTCGATCCGCCTCGTTTCGAGCAGGCGCTGACCAATCTGCTGCGCAATGCCGCTCAGGCCAGCCCCGGCGGACAGGTATTGCTGCGCTGGTGGCGGGAAGAGGGCTGCCTGCTGTTCCAGGTCGAGGATGACGGTCCTGGCGTCGCCGAGCAGCACCGTGCGGCGTTGTTCGAGCCATTCTTCACCACCAAGCCGGTGGGTCAGGGCAGCGGGCTCGGCCTGGCTGTGGCGCACGGCGTGGTTGCTGAGTGCGGCGGGCGGATCGAACTGGTCGAGAGCTCGCTCGGTGGCGCGGCATTTCGTATTTCGTTGGCGCTGGCCGGTGAGGAGGATGGCAATGCAAATGGATGACAGCACACCGCAGCGGGTGCTGGTGGTGGAAGACGACGACGGCCTGCGTCAGCTGCTGGTCGAGGAGCTGGAGGATCGTGAACTCAGCGTGAGAGCCGTGCCCAGCGCCGAGGAGGCGGTGCCGTTGCTGGAAGGCTGGGAGCCGGATCTGGTGCTCAGCGATCTGCGCCTGCCAGGTGCCGATGGCATGGCGCTGCTGCGACGGGTCAAGTCGATGCAGGCGGCGCCCGCCTTTCTGGTGATCACCGCCTTCGGCAGCATTCAGCAGGCGGTGGCGGCGCTCAAGGAAGGCGCTGATGAATTCCTGACCAAACCGCTGGACCTCGACCACCTCGGCCTCGCCGTATCGCGCGCCCTGGAAACACGCCATCTACGCGATGAGGTGCGGCGCTTTCAGCAGTTGCTCAGCGACGACCGTTTCCACGGCATGCTTGGGCGCAGCCGGGTGATGCGCGGGCTGTTCGATCAGATCCGCCAATTGGCCCGTGCAGCCGGGCCGGTCCTGGTGATCGGCGAAAGTGGTACCGGTAAAGAACTGGTGGCGCGCGCCGTGCACGCCGAAAGCGAAAGGGCCGGGCGCCCGTTCCTCGCGATCAACTGCGCCGGGCTGCCGGCCGAACTGCTGGAAAGTGAGTTCTTTGGTCATGCCGCGGGTGCTTTCACCGGAGCCAGCCGCGCCCACAAGGGGCTGTTCCAGCAGGCCGATGGCGGCACTCTGTTTCTCGACGAGATTGGTGAGATGCCGCTGCCGCTGCAGGCCAAGCTGCTGCGTGTGCTGCAGGAGGGCACCATCCGGCCGGTGGGTGGCGAGCGCGAATTGAACGTTGATGTGCGCATCATCGCTGCCAGCAACCGGCCGCTGGAAACCGCCGCCGGCCGGGAGTCCTTTCGTGAAGACCTGTTCTTTCGCCTGGAGACCTTCATCCTGCAGGTGCCGCCGCTTCGCGATCGCGAGGAAGACCGCGAACTGCTCGCCGCCGGCTTCGTCGCGCATTTCGCCGCACGTGACGGTCGCCCGGTACGGGGCCTGTCCCCCGCGGCGCTGGAGCAGCTCAGGCGCTATCCCTTTCCCGGCAACGTACGCGAGCTGCAGAACGCCATGGAGCGGGCGGTGACCTTCTGCCACGGCCGCAGTATCGAACTGGAGCACCTGCCGGCACGCATCGGCAATTTTCAGGACAACCCGCCAGAGCGCCAGGCTGACGAACTGCTCGGCTTGATGATCGACGGCCCCCTCTTGCCGACCCTCGACGAGCTGGAATTGCGCTACATCCAGCACGTGCTGGAGCGGGTCGAGGGCAACAAGCGCCGCGCTGCGGCCTTGCTCGGCATCGGCCGGCGAACGCTGTACCGCCGCCTGGGCGAAAAGGAGCAGGACGACAATGGCTGATGCAGCCGTGCCGGGACCTTTGGAACGCAAACAATGCGCCGGCTGAGAGCAGTCGCCCGCAAGCGCCCGAAACGAGTCGCTCGCGGCGAGGCACTGATTAGCTGGGCTGCACCGCCGTGAGCGGCGGCAACCGTTCCAGACGCAACTCGGTCTCCGACCGAGTACGCACCGCTACCCATTCCGCCAGCGCCGCTACCGTACGCGGCGGCGAGATCAGGTAGCCCTGAAAAAGGTCGCAGCCGGCCTGCAGCAGCGCGGATTGTTTTTCCAGGCTGTCGACACCCTCGGCATTGACCCGTTTGCCCTGGGCCTGACAAAACGCGACGATCGCGGTGAGGCTTTGCTGCATCTCCGGGCGGGTCAGTCGCTCGATGATCGCCATGTCCAGCTTGATGGTATCGGCCGGGTATTCGAGCAATTGCTGGATCGAGGTGTAGCCGACCCCGAAATCGTCGATGGCGACACGGAACCCGGCCATCCGAATTGCACTCACCGCCGCCATGGTGCTGCTGCTGAGTTCAGCGGCGAAGGTTTCGGTGAGCTCGATTTCGATGAGGCTGGTGCAGATACCATGGTGCGCGGCGCGTTCGGTCAGGTAGCTGCACAGGCGGTCATCGTCCAGTTGCGCCGACGACACATTGATCGCCAGGATGACGCCCTCGCCGAACAGGCTGGCCAGTTGCGGGTAACCGGCCAACGCGTGGTCGATCACCCAGCTGTCGATCTTCGGAAACAGGCCTGCACGCTCGGCGATGGGAATGAATTCGCCCGGTGAGACCGTGCCCAGCAGCGGCGAGTGCCAGCGCAGCAAGGCCTCGCAGCTGACCGCCGCTCCTTCACGGTCCACTGCCGGCATGTACACCAGACGGAATTGGTCGTCGCCGTTGAGGGTGCGCAATTGTTCCTCGATCAGGCGGATGCGCTGATCGCGCTGCTCCAGCTCTGCCGAGAACGCCACGGCAAAGTTCTTGCCCATGGCCTTGGCCTGATACATCGCGCTGTCGGCGCGCGTCAGCAGCTGGGTGACCGAGGCGGCGTCGTCGGGGTAGCGGGCGGTGCCGATGCTGACGCTGACCTGATAGAGGCGGTCGTCCACCCGGAAGCCGCCGCGGCACAAGCCAAGCAAGGCGTCAGTAAGTTCGGTCAGGCTGTCGTTGGCGGCCGGGGACAACAGCAGGACGGCGAACTCGTCACCGGAGAGCCGGGCGAAGGCCGTTTCGGTCTCCGGACGGGATTCGCAATGCCGTTCAAGCGCGCGCTGTGCACGCAGGGCAAAGATCCGCAGCAGCGCATCGCCGGCATCATGGCCGTGTTGATCGTTGACCTGTTTGAAGTTGTCCAGGTCGAGAAACAGCAGAGCCAGATGTTGTCCGCCTCGCTCGCACTTCGCATGCATGGCCGCCGCCAATATGCCGAAGTGGGCGCGGTTGCTGATGTGGGTCAGGCTGTCGGTCCAGGAGATTTCCTGGATGCGCTGCAGTGCTTCTGTGTTGCGCTCGTGGAGCGTCTTCATGTTCAGCGTCAGACGGCCGATTTCACCGCCGTCGGTGGGTTCGTCGAGCGCCGTCCGCTTGCACAGCAGCAGGTCGGTGAGCTGCTTGTCCAAGTGGCTGATGGGGTCGGTGACGTAGCGGCGGATCAGCAGCAGCAGCAACCCGCTGGTGATCAGGCAGATCAGCGAGCCGCCGATGAGAAAGGCGAGGCTGAGCTTGCGCAAGCGCTCGGCGAGATAGTGCGGCGGAGGCGTCAGGCGTGCGTGCACTGATGCCGACAGCTTGACGTCCGCCGATAGGCGTGACGTCTCGGCATCCAGCGCCGGGGCGATCTCGACCGCGGCATCGTAGTCGGCCTCGAGTTGGTTCTTCAGGGCGATGAACTGCTCCGGGCGCACGGCCAGTTGCAGGGTAAACGCCTCCTCGCGCTGGCTGGGCAAGGGGCGGGTGGCCGAGGCCGGCAGGATGAAATCGGTGGCCAGCAGCAGCGGTCCGCCTTCAGCGTCCTCTACATAGACCATTTCGTCGGTGTCGGCGGCCTGCTTGGCCTCGCTCACGATTCGCTGCTGGGTGGCATTCATGCTGGCGAACGGCGACAGGCTGCTTTCGAAGTAATAGGCGACGTCGCCGTCCGGCTCGACGATGGCAAAGGAGACGAACGATAGCCGCGCACTGGACAGTGAGCGGATGCTCTGCTGAATGCGCAGGCCGAGGGTTTCGTTGCGGTAGGCGATGTCCGATTCCCGCAGGAATGCCAGCAGCGCTTCGCTATCGGTGATCGAGTAAAGCGCGCTGCGATTGAACGCCTGGTAATCCAGATAAGCCGATTTCAAAGCCGACAGCCGTTGCGCCAGGCGTGCCTGTTCGAGACCCAGCAGCGATGCGCGCTGGGTCATGTAGGCCATCGTGGCGGCCAGCAGCTGGACGACCAGGATGACCGGAAAGATCAACAGCAGTGCGCGCTTACCGAGCGTCATGAGCGTTGATCAGAGCGCTGATGATGCGTCGCCGTGTCTGCGTCGCTTCCAGCGGCCGCGTCTCGTATACCTGGCTGTTCTGCAGCACCGCTTCGGGCGGGTAGATGGTCGGGTCCTGGCGTATCGCCTCAGGCAGCAGCGCCTTGGCGGCGGCGTTGGTGGTGGCGACGCCGAGCTCAGCGCTGTTCAGTGCTGCAACTTTCGGGTTGTTGAGGAAATTCAGGAAGCGATAGGCCAATGCCTTCTGCGCTCCCTTGGCCGGAACGGAGAGGCAATCCACCCATAGCAGCGTGCCTTCCTTGGGCACCATGTACTGCCAGGGTTCGCCGTCGATGCCTTGCACTGCGTTAAGCACTTGCTGGTCACCGCTATAGGCCAGCGCCATGTCGGCCTTGTCGAGGTAACGCTGGCTGCGCAACGAGGTGATTACGTATTCGTAGGTCAGCACCGCAGGCGATTGCGCCTGCAGCAACCTGAAGGCCGCTTTCAGTTCGTCATCATTCGAGGTATTGATCGAGCGCTGTTGATAGAGCAGCGGACCGGCGAGGATGTCTTCATGGTCCTCCATCATGATGATGTGCGGTTCGTCGCGGTTGGCCGGCTCAAGCAGGTCCGCCCAGGACTCTGGCGCCTCAGGCAGGCGGTCAGCCCGATAGGCGATGCCCAGTGTGCCCCAGAGGTAGGGAATAGCATGCGCGCCGCAGCTGTCGCGCCAACGCTTTGGAATGTGCTTGAGATTGGGCAGCGCTTGCTCATCGACCCGATCAAGCAGCCCGCGTTGACCGAACCGCGAAGCGCTGATCCGCTCGGTCAGGGCGATGTCGATCAGATGGTCGGGTTTGGCCAGGACTTCGTCGCGCTTGTCACCGCTGTCGAAGTACACCTGTTCGATCTTCACGCCGGTTTCGGCTTCCCAGCGTTCGATCACCGCTTCGCTGAGATATTCCTCCCAATTGAGCAAGTTCAGGGTCTGGGCCGCGTGCGGGGCGGTCGACGGAAACAGCACGCAGCCCAGGGCCAGCAGGGCGGCCGGGGTTCGGAATAGTGGTTCCAGGTTGTTCATCAGGCTGTCCATCCGCTGCGGCATGTCCATATCGAACCGTCGCGGTAACCCCTATTGTTGCAGGTCGCCTCGACTGGGTTTCGTGCTCTGCGGTGCACCGGGCGGGCGCGCTCAGGCGCGACCGCCCAGTCACTTATCGACAGGCGATGATGGCACTTTAGTGGCGTCAGGCGAATGACGGCAACAAGTTTGTGATGTTGCCGCAGCCGTTCCGATCAGCGGGCGGTGATCGGCTGTTTAGTGGGCATTACTCGGGGGCGTGGCGAGCTCTGCAGCCAGGGTGCCAGCAGCCTCGTGGATAGCGGGATGAACAGGTAGGTCATCAGCGGCGTCAGCGCCAGGGTGCTGAGCAATATCCGCATCACCAGACTCAGCTCGGCGAGCATGCCGCCAAACATCAGGTTGAACAGCAGCGAGACCGGGAAGAATGCCAGCCAAATCGCAATGCTCTGCTTCCAGCGCGGCGGCGGCGGGCTGTCGGCGCCGCCAAACCAGGCGTCGATGCCACGCGCGCGCTGCTCGTGCGGCTGGCCAAAGAGTTCACTGCCACGCTGCAGCCAGGCCCGACGCGAAGCCGAATGCTCCCAGGAGTCGAGGGTTTGCTCGTCGGCGAAGCGAAAGACGATCTGAAACTCATCGTCGCCAGGCGGGGGCGCCAATACGCCGGAGCCAAGGTAGCCGGGAAAGTCCGCGGCCAGTTGTTCGCCTTCGTGCAGCCAGGCGAGGAGGTCGTGGTAGCGGCCATCGCGCACGCGGCGGGCCACCATCAGGGTGACGGGTTCGGTAGACATCGTGTATCTCCAGCATCAGGCCGGCCACCCGGGTAGGGCATTCGGCAAACGCAGCGCCGGGATGGTGGGCTGCGGCAATAGTCAGGCAAGAGTCATGCCCTGGTCGTCGGACCACGCCGGACCGGGTAAGGTCGGTGCGTGTGGAGGACGACGGCGCACTATACGGAGATTCAGTGCACTTGAAAGGGGCAATCGTCCGCTGTTGGGGCTTGGCAGGTTTAACCAGATGGAGGTGACTGGCTCGATCGGTTCTGCGTTGAGCATTTCAGGAAATGGCAGCGTCACCTTTCCGCCCTGCTGTTTACCGCACATATCCGCAACGCTCGCTACGCACAGTGTGAACGATGCGCTTGAAACAACCCCGGCGCTCGGCCCTACTAGCACACCATAGCGTGGCGTCTGGTTCATCGTGACCACGGCTAGCATGCCCATACACAGCCACAGACTTCCAACCATGGACGGTGGAACAATGAGCGGTTACATACCCAATATCCCCAGAGCCAAGCGCGACGCCGAGTTGAAGGATGTTCAGCCGGTCGACATCCATGCTGAGCGCTGGGCCGAATACGAACGCCACAGCAGCGAACCGGCCAAGTCGCCCGAAAAAATCAAACTGGCCTTGCGTATTGGCGTGTTCTTCGACGGCACCCTCAACAACGCCACCAACGCTGCGCTCGGGCTGACCTGTGGCGCCCATCACCCCATAGCGGCCGAGGATCTGGATTCCGCCTGCAAGCCATACATGGCCGAGCCGGATAGCAGTTATGGCAATGATGTGACTAATGTGCGGAAGCTGATGAGCCTCCACATCGACCGGACCGATGCTGAAGGTAGCGGCCCGCAGCGGCACATACCCTTAAGGATCTATATCGAAGGAATCGGTACGGACAGCGGCGAGGAAGACAGCGCATTGGGCTATGCCATGGGGCGGGGCGCTACCGGTGTTCTAAAGTGCGTCCAGCGCGCATTTACCAGTATCGGCGCCGCCATTGGTCGCGCCAAGACTGGGAATTCCGGCGGCGAAATTACCTCCCTGACCTTTGATGTTTTTGGTTTTAGTCGCGGTGCTGCAGCGGCGAGGCATTTCGCCAATGAAGTCGTCAAGGGCAAGCAAGGCCCTCTCGGTGCGGCTTTGCAAAGCAACGCTAGCGCGTTTGATAAAGGTTTCGTCGACCGCTACGGACGGGATATCCATGTCGGTTTCATTGGCCTGTTCGATACGGTCGCTTCGGTTGGCGGCTTGGCAAACTTAGGTAATGTCAGAAGCGCTACCACTCCAGGTTTGAACCTATACCTACCGCGCAAGTACTTTACGAACGTGGTTCAGCTGGTGGCCCGCGACGAGATACGCGCCAACTTTCCGTTGAGCGAGGTCAGCCCGGACCATACCGAAATTGTCCTTCCAGGCGTCCACTCGGACATCGGTGGCGGCTACCTGGACGACGTCGAGGAACGAGTTCTGGTCAGCCCCATGCAAGCGCTGGTGGTAGAGCAGCGGGTCGATGTAACGACAACCTCCATCTACCAGGATGCGGCCGATGCCAAGCAGCAGATGATCGCCGCGGGTTGGCCTGCGGCCATGCTGGAAATCGTTACGCCCGAGGCTCAGCTGTTGCCAATCGATCCGCGGGATCGTCTGGCGCCTCGGCAAAAGAGAGTTTATGCCGGGCTGCAGCTAAAGCGTCGGGTAAGTAGCGGGCTTTCTCGTGTCTATTTGCGGCTTATGCATGGGCTCGCTAAGAAACATGGGGTCAGGTTCAACGAAGTCGATGAAAATGATCCAGGCTATTCAGTTCCAGGCGATTTAACTTCTCTTCATGAACGATTTAGCAACGATGATTATCAGGTCCCGTCTGCTGAGGACCGGTTGTTAAAATTGCGCTACATCCATGTTTCTGCGCACTGGAATAGCCCACTTAAGAAGCAGGCTTCCAGCAGCTTAAGGCTGGTATATATCAATGCTCCCAATGTTGGCGAGGTTCGCCAATTTCATCCTCACATCGCTGAATGGAATGTCCCTTGATAAAGCATGTCATAACCCTGCTGGGTATATTGATTCTGAGTGGCTGCCAGACCGCTGACCCCTTATCCGGGGCGAAGGATCCGAAGGACGAATGGTGGAGTTTGGAGTTCTTCTCACCGCTCTACATGGTGGGATGGGTAGAGGCGAGTCTGGTTGAAGATATCCAAGGCAAAACCTTCGACCACGGTAGCAGCGGTATCGTCGGTACCGGCATCGACAATTACGAAACCGACTTCGCGAGGGGCTGGCCTCGGGGTAAGTCCGGTGGAATTCACGGAGTAGTAGGTGCGGATCTACCGAGACGCGTCTATGTACGGTGGCAGTCGGTAGTGGAGCCGCAGACCTATCGGGTGTGGATAGATATTCCTGAAGAAGCCCGGCAGCTCATGCACACATCCACCCATCGGCGCTGCCCGGAAACACCTGAACGACCGGCACTTTATTTGGCGGCACTGCATCTTGGCTTGGCGCCGGGCGGTGTCGTTCAGGTTTGGACCCGCAATGAATGCAATAAGCCAATCGCAGTTGCTCGTGCTCAAGCCGAAATAGAGCCTCTTGGTCCCCACCTTGGAAAATCAGGCGGCAACTATTACCCGCTGCCTAACGCGTCGAAATACTATATCGACAAGTACGGCATTCCTTACGGAAGCTGGTAGAAAAAGAGAGCGCTTAGATAACTATGCGCACCTGTTCGGTACGGCATACTCAGCCGAATTAGGTCAAGTGCAGTTTTCTCTATGAGGCTAGATAACAGCTTTCGCTTTATATCAAATACGGATAAATACCAGGGAAGGAAACGCCGAATGCAAGACAACCGAAGACCCATTACATCCCGATCTAAGCGCTGGGCAATGGAACTTGCCACGTTTTTGATCAATCGTGATATCTCGCCTAACCAGATTTCAGTTGCCAGTATCGGGTTCGCTGCCGTGGCGGCTGCAAGTATGGCAGCGTCCACCGGCATACTTGCCTCTCTTTCGGCAATCGCATTTATCCAGTTCAGGCTGATATGCAACCTGCTCGACGGGATGGTCGCGATCGAGGGCGGAAAGCAATCGACATTGGGTGGGCTGTATAACGAGTTTCCGGATCGGATCGCTGACAGCCTGTTGATCGTGGCGCTTGGGTATGCAGCTGGCGATCCGTCTTTAGGTTGGTTTGCTGCGCTTGCCGCTGCTTTGACTGCCTACGTGCGGGTCTTCGGCGGGTCGCTCGGGCTCAAGCAAACATTCGCCGGGCCCATGGCCAAGCAGCATCGCATGGCGGTGATGACGGCTGGCCTGGCGCTGAACATTCCCGAGTCTCTGCTGTTCGCCACTCACAATGCGCTGTATATCGCGCTAATCGTCATCGCGGCTGGGTCCGTTGTGACCTGCATCACCCGCACCCGAACAACTGCGCGTCAGTTGAAGGAGGCCCAGTGATGTGGCTTTCCACCCTATTGATCTCTGTTTTGCGGCTACTGCTGGGTGCCAGCGCTCGTTTCGAAAGCACGCCTGACCTATCCGGCCAGCGCATCTATTTCGCCAACCACACCAGCCATATCGACACCCTGGCAATCATGGCAGCCCTGCCCAGGGAGGCGAGGCTCAATACCAAGCCACTTGCCGCGGCCGATTATTGGGGCAAGAACCGGTTCCTGAGATATATCGCAACGCGTGGGCTCAACTCGGTGCTGATCGATCGAAAATCCAGAGAAGGTGAAGACCCTCTGCAACCCGTGCATCGTGTGATGGAACAAGGCTGTTCGGTCATCATCTTTCCCGAAGGGACACGCCGGTTTCAGGCGCTTCCCGGCGAGTTCAAGTCAGGGCTGTATCGCCTCCATCAGGCGTTTCCGCAGGCGCTGCTGGTCCCCATCTATCTGGACAACCTCTATCGCTCGATGCCGAAGGGCAAGCACGTGCCGCTGCCAATCATCTGCACCATCAGGATTGGCGATCCGCTTTCGGTGGTCGAGAACGAAGCGATCGGCGACTTCTTGAGCCGGGCCCGTGAAGCCGTCGTGAGGCTCGCCAAATGATGATCGAGAACAAGTTCTATCTATTAATGGCCGGGGTGGTTTCCTTACTGGCGGTGGCCACCATCACCGGGCTGATTCTGAAGCGCTTCGTCAGATCGGATGGCGCTATTGCGACGGTCGACAACTTGAACCTGCGGGTCAATGCCTGGTGGTCGATGATCGCTGTCTTCGTCGCCTCGTACCTGTTGGGTAACACGGCGACTGTGGTGCTGTTCGCCTTCGTTTCGCTGTTTGCGCTACGAGAGTTCATCACACTGACCCCCACCCGACTGGGTGATCACAATGCGCTGTTTGCAGCCTTCTTCATCCTCATCCCCTTGCAGTACATCTTCATCGGCATCCACTGGTATTCGATGGTCACGTTGCTGATTCCGGTTTATGCATTCCTGTTCCTGCCCTCGATTGCGGTGCTGTCACAGGAGACCGATGGATTCCTCGAACGGGCGGCCAAGATTCAGTGGGGCGTCATGATTACGGTGTATTGCATCAGCCACGCACCGGCGCTGCTCATTCTCGATCTGCAAGGGTTCGAAGGGCAGAACGCCTTGCTGCTGTTCTACCTGATGTTCGTCGTTCAGATCAGCGACGTGCTGCAGTACGTTTTCGGCAAGCTGTTCGGAAAGACCAAAGTCGCGCCTATCGTCAGTCCCTCTAAAACAGTCGAAGGGCTGGTGGGTGGCGGACTGGCGGCGGTGCTGGCCGGTGGATGCATGTACTGGCTTACGCCGTTTAGTTTCTATCAGTCGTTGGCCATGTCATTCGTGATTGTGGTGATGGGGTTTCTCGGTGGGCTGACGCTCTCGGCTATCAAGCGCAGCCTGCAAGCGAAGGACTGGGGGACCATGATCAAAGGTCACGGCGGCATGCTGGATAGGATGGACTCGGTGTGTTTTGCGGCGCCGGTATTCTTTCATCTGACCCGCTATTTTTTCTCGGCCTGATGCTCGGGCGGCCATCTGAAGCGATGGCAGCTCGCATAGCTGGAATTGTTCACCACGCCCTTATGCCGCCGGCCGGCGGCATCGTTCTACTTCAAGCGCTCCCCGAATGCATCGAGCGCCGCTTCGCCGACCACGTCTTCGGCCAGTAGAGGCAGCTGTTGCAGCGCAAGGCCGGGCAGTGCTTGTCGCAACGTATCCAGATGGCGTTGTTCCCCTGCGTGGCGCTCGGCGAGAAAGGGGCCGGCGTCGGCCGGGGAGCGCTTGTTGACCACCAGCCCGGCTACTTCGATACCGCTGCGTTGCAGCTGTGCTTGTAGCTCGATTGTCTCCAGCACCGGCAGTCGCTCGGCGGCCAGGACGATGACGAAGGCACAGCGCTGCCGGTCCTGAATCAGGTCACGCAGCTGGCTGAAGCGTTCGCGGCGTCGGTAGAGCAGCTGGCGCACACGCTGCTGACGGTCCTCGCCGTTGCCCTTTTCCTGGCCGAGCACGCTTTCGCCGAGGCCGCTGTCGTCCTTGCCGAAGTTGCGCAGCACGTCGCCGAAGCGCTTGCTGCGTTCCTGGCGTTGCAGCAGGCCCTCGGTCCAGGCGGTCATCATTTCCGGCAGGGCCATCAGGCGCGAGGTGTGGCCGGACGGGGCGGTATCGAAGACCAGCAGATCGTAGTCGGCGAGCCCCTGGATAACGGTGTCCGCGATGCGTTCGAGCAACGCCGCTTCGTGCATGCCGGGGGCATCGCGGGACAGTGCCATGTGCTTATCGACCTCACCGGAGAGATGCGGCGGCATCAGCCGACGCAGCGCGCTGCCTACCTCGTCGAGGTGCTGGCGAACGGTCTCGTCGGGGTCGAGCTCCAGACCGTCCAGCCCGGCCGCCAGACGCACGATGTTCGAACCGATCGAGCGATTCCACAGGTGCCCGAGGTTGTGCGCCGGATCGGTGGAGATCAGCAGCACCCGGCGACCGGCCCGCGCTTGTTGGAGCGCCGTGGCGGCAGCGACCGTGGTCTTGCCGACGCCGCCCTTGCCACCGATGAACAGCACCCGGCGTTGCGCCGCCAGCGTCAGCAACATCCGATGTGATCCAGCGGCGAATGCTCCATGCCCATGCGCTGGTGCCAGTCGTGGAAGCGCTCGTAGAGTTCCGGCATCAGCTCCAGGGTGTACCAGGCGGCGGGGTTGGGCACCCCCAGTGCTTCAGAGAAGACCAACAGCATGAACAGATCGTCCTCATCACGCCGCGCGCGGGCGAAGGTGCGTCGATACGGCGCGACGTAGAACTCCTTCAGCCCGTGCGACAGGCGCTCCAGGAACGGTTGCTGCGTCATGGAAGCGGCTCGTCGGTGGTCATGTCGGCGGCGGGGTCGCGGCCCTTGCGCATGGCGATCACCGATTCCAGCGTGACCCACAGGGCGGCGATCAGGATCACCACATCCATGCCCAAAAGCAGCCAGTTCTCGGCACGGTAGAACTGACCCATCTGTACCAGCAGCGCGTAGATGGACATCGCCAGCAGGAACACCAGTGGTACCAGCGTGTACATCGCGGGGCGACCCTGCTTGATCAGCAGGACGGTAATGATGGCCAGCGTCAAGCCTGCAAGGATCTGGTTGGTCGTGCCGAACAGAGGCCAGATCGCCATGCCGCCGCTGCCCTCGGCACCCGCGCCGAAGGCCAGCGCCATGCACACGCCTACCGCGATGAAGGTACCGACCAGGGTGTTCACCTTGATACCTGCCAGTTCGCCCGCTTCCTGAATCACGAAGCGCTGCAGCCGCAGACCGGTATCCATGGTGGTACCGGCGAAGAGGATCGCCATCACTGCAAGAATGGTGGCGCCGAGCTCTGCCGGCAGGCCCAGGCCGTTGGCGAGCAGCGTGCCGCCGCCCTGGACGAAGGCATTCACGCCGCCCTGCCCGAACGCGGTGTAGACCTGCTGCCAGTCCAGCAGCGTGGCAAAACCGGCGGTGCAGCAGATGATGGCGGCCAGCGAGAGCATGCCTTCACCCACCGCGCCGAAATAGCCGACGAAGCGGGCGTCGGTTTCCTTGTCCAGCTGTTTGGACGTGGTGCCCGAAGCGACAAGCCCATGGAAGCCCGAGATGGCACCACAGGCGATGGTCACGAATAGCAGCGGCACGATGCTGGGACTGTCTGGCGGCAAGTCGGTGTTATAAGCCGGCGCGACCAGCTCCGGTGCGCCGAACAACACGGCCAGGTAGAGCAGGCCAAGGCCGACGAACAACTGCAGGCCATTGATGTAGTCACGCGGCTGCAAGAGCACCCACACCGGCAGCAGCGAGGCGATGGCGGCATAGGCGAACAAGAGCAGAATCCAGAACGACTTGGCGCTCAGACCCAGCACCGAATCCGGCAGGCTGACCGGGTAGGCGCTGCCCAGCAGGATCAGCAGATAGAGCACGATGACGCCGCCCAGCGAAGGCCAGAGCAATTTGACGTTATAGCGGTAGATCAGCTGGCCGATCACCAGCGCGACGACGATCGCACCCCACACCGGGATCACCGAGGTTGGCGTGGAGACCAGCAGGTTGGAAATCACTGCGGCGAAGGCGCCGTTGACCATCAGCAGCACCAGGAAGATCACCACCAGGAACAGGCTGCGCCCGCGCGAACCGATCAGCCGGCCACTGAGCATGCCGACCGACTGGCCCCTGTTCCGGGCGCTGGCCCAGAGGGCGCCGAAGTCATGGATGCCAGCAAAGAAGATGGTGCCCAACACCACCCAGAGGAATGCCGGGACCCAGCCCCAGATCACCGCAATGGCCGGGCCGACGATAGGTGCGGCACCTGCCACGGAGGTGAAGTGGTGGCCCCAGAGCACAAACTTGTTGGTTGGCACGTAATCCACACCGTCGCGCATGGTGTGGGCCGGGGTGCGGTAGTTGGGATCAAGGCGATAGATCTTCTCGGCGATAAACTTCGAATAGAAGACATACCCCAGCGACATCGCCGCCAGCCCCACAATCATCAACGCAATCGCACTCATCGAAGGCTCCTCGCACGCGTGCCCAGTCCAGGCATCACACAGGCTTGGGCTGCTGCCCGGTGATCATGCCACCCGTGGGGGCGGTTCGCTGTCGTAGGCGCACCCATCGACATTGGTGATTCGAGCGGCGACAACGCGAAAGGTTTCGCCCGAGCGCTCAAGCACGGGGCGTTGCGCCTGCCTTTGGTGCACGGCCCCGTGCTGTTGAGCCGTTGCACGCCCGCCGTCAGGCAGGTCTTTAAAGGATGACAAGACTCCGCGCTCATGATGATGGCGTTCTGCTTTAACGGTGCCGCCCGTTGGCTGTCTGTCGGGCCTTTCGAGCCGTGGCGCGCCATTTGCTTTGATCCTGCAACACACCGGCACGCCGGTCAGAGAATGCCAAGAACGATCAAGGAGATCGGCAATGAATGCCTTGCTGCTGCCGGGAGTGCGCACCCTCGAACGCTTCAGTTTCGCCCGCAAGTTTCAGCTGCTGGCGCTGATGTTCGTGTTACCGCTGGGTTACGCCATCTGGACGATTGGCGAGGGCTACACCGACAAGCTCCAGCTGGTCGCAAACGAGCGCTCCGGTGTGCGTCAACTTGCAGCGCTGGATCAGGTTGAGGCGTTGCTGGTCTCGCAGCGCAATCTCACGGCCCGCTGGAAAGCCAGCGAAACCAACCGCGAGATCAGCAACCAAACTCGAACCCTGATGGATGCCATGCGCCGCAGCGAAACCGAGCTCGATGACAGTCTGGCCGCGCTGCAGGCAGGGTTGAACGAGGAAGGCGCGAGTGCCGCGGTGCTCGCCGCTATCGGCACGCTCGAGGCACAGCGCGATGGTTTGCGCACCGAGGCTCTGGCTGGCACGGCCTGGTGGCCGGACGCCTACAACCGCTTCACCGATGCGCTGCAATCGCTCGTGACCCTGCGCGAACAAATTGCCACCGAGAGTGGGCTGATCCTCGATCCCTGGCTTGATACCTATCTGATGATGCAGATGGTCACCCAGGGCGCCCCGAGTCTGGTCCAGCAGCTCGGCGTGCTCTCCAGCGTTGGGCAGGGCGTGGTCGCTTCCGGCCAGTTCAGCATGCAGAGCCGTCTTCAGTTGCGTGAAATCCGCAGCGCCAGCGGCGCGCTACGCGCTCAGTTGGGTAAGTACGGCGATCATCTGCAAGGCAAGCTCCCCGCTTCGCTGGCCGGTTGGGAACAGGGCTATCGCAGCAGCCTGCAAGCCATTGATGGCTGGATGGCGCAACTCGACAGCGACCTGTTCGATGGCGCCGTCAAGCTGGACGCCCAGACCTTCGAGCAGGGCATGGACGCCGCGCTAGAGCAGACTCACCAGCTTCAGACGCAAACGCTGACCGCGCTTGATCAGCGTCTGGCCGAATACCGTCAACAATCGCTGCGCGCCCTGACGCTCACCGCGGCTGCATTCGTCCTGCTGGTGCTGCTGGCGCTGTATACGCTGGTCTGCCTGCAAGCATCGATTCGCGCCAGCACCGCGCGTATTACCGCAATGGCTCAGGCGCTGCGCGACGGCGATTTGCGCTGCGAGACGCGCACCCACGGCCATGATGAGCTGGCCCTGATCGGCACCGCGCTGAACGAGGCGGTGGCGCAGTTGCGCGACTCGCTGCAAGGCGTCAACCAGCAGAGCGCGACCTTGGGCGGAACGGTGCAAACCCTGGCCAAGCAGGCGCAACAATCGTTGCGTTCGGTGGAAGACCAACAATCGCAGGTCAGCCAGATCGCCACTGCGGCGACTGAGATGGCAGCGACCGCGCAAGCCGTAGCCGAAAGCTGCGAACAGGCCTCGCAAGACGCCGCCCAGACGCGCCAAATCGCCGAGCAGAGTAATCAACGGAGCGTGCAGACCACCGCCAGCATGCGCCAGCTCACCCTGCGCATGGGCGAGACCTCCGCGGCGCTCGGTCAACTGCGCGAGCAGGCGCAACAGATTGATCGCGTCGTCGACGTGATCAAGGGCATCGCCGAGCAGACCAACCTGCTTGCGCTCAATGCCGCAATCGAAGCCGCGCGTGCGGGTGAGCAGGGCCGCGGCTTCGCGGTGGTCGCCGACGAGGTGCGCAGCCTTTCGCAGCGCACCCAAGAATCCACCCGAGAGATCAGCGCGATGGTCGAAGCGTTGCAGCGAGTGGTGCTGCAGTCTGTGGAGCTGATGAACGCTGCCTGCACCCAGGCCGACAGCGATGCCGGCGCGGTGACCGAACTGGGCGATCACCTCGGCGAGATCGCCGGTGCGGTGCAGCGCGTCAGCGACATGATCGTGCAGATCGCTACCGCCGTGGAGCAGCAAGCCGCTACCGCCGAGGACGTCAGCGGCAATATCCAGCGCGTCGATCAGGCCGCGCTGAGCCTGCTGGAAGGCGCCCAAGCAGTGCACGGTGTGGCTGATCGCCTCGGTGAAGGCACCCGCAGCCTGGCGCAGAACACCGCGCGATTCCGCCTCGGCTGAGGCCTCGCGCTCAGCGAAACGCGAACCCTCGCGGGCGGTTCAGGTCCGTTGAAGGACGAGCCTGAGCCGCTGGAGCATACCCATGCAACGCCTCACCCTGCTGTCGCTTGGCAGCATCAATGCCGATTTCCAGGTGCGGGTCGACGAGCCTGCAGGCAGTCGCGAAACCCAGCTGGCCCATGACCTGCGTCGCCTGTCCGGCGGCAAGGCAAGCAATACGGCGTATCTCGGTGCGCGTTTCGGGCACCGCAGCCTGTTACTCGGCCGCGTCGGCGATGACGAGCTGGCCGAACAGGCACTCGACCCGCTGCGTCAGGCCGGCGTTGAGGTGGATAACGTCGGGCGCGCCGGCGGTCAGTCCACTGGCGTGTCGATGATCATGGTGCCGCCGGATGGGAAGAAGAACATCGTCCTGGCAACCAATGCCAACGACTACTGGGACGACGCGGCCATCGAAGCCATGGCCGCCGCCATCGACGGTTGCGCAACCCCCGCCTGCCTGGTGCTCGATTACGAAGTGCCGGCGCCGGTGGTACGCCAGGCGCTGGAAGTGGCAACTCGAAAGAGCATTCCCGTGGTGCTCGACCCGTCCTTCCCCGACCGGGTGGAGCAGGCGCTGTTGCCCAGGCTGTACGCGATCACACCGAACGTCTCGGAAGCCGAAGGGCTGGTTGGCCGTTCGCTCGACACCCTGGACCAGCTTGCGAATGCCGCGCGTCAACTGCAGCGCGACGGGCCTGCCGTGGTGTGCATCAAGCTCGGCGATGGCGGCTGCGTGCTGACGACGGCTGATCGAACTCTGCACATCCCGCCGGGCGACGTAGAACCGGTCGATACCACCGGCGCTGGCGATGCCTTTACCGGCGTGTTCGCTGTGGCTTTGCTTGAAGGCCTTGAGCCACGGGAGGCCGCCGCCTGGGGCGTGGCCGCGGCGAACCTTGCCGTCACGGGTTATGGCTCGCAGCCCGCATATGCCGATCGGAAACAAGTGATCGAGCTGGCGCAAAAGCTGCTCGAGAAGGCGAGGAGGCTGGATGGCTGAGCCGAACACGCGATGCCAGATCGTCTTCGAGCATTACGACCGCGGCGATGAGCGACGGCGCGAAGCCTTGCTCGCGCTGGGCAACGGAGTCTTGTCGTGGCAGGCCAGTGCGCCGGAAGCTTCGGTAACACCCCGTGCGAATGACAGCGAACACTACGCGGGTTTCTACCGCGCCGGCTGGTATGACGAGGCGCCGCGAGAGGTCAATGGTGACTCGGTGCAGATGGCCGCTCTGGTCAACTTGCCGGACCCCTTCGGTCTCAGCTTTGCGTTAGATGATGGCGATTGGTTCAGCCTCGATAGGGTCGACCTGCAGCGCTATCGGCAAACGCTGAGCCTGGACACCGGCGTGCTCGAACGGCACCTCGAATTCGATCTGGCTGAATATCGGGTGAGGTTGCTGGAACGTCGTCTGGTCAGCATGGCGACGCCCAATCTCGCCGTGCTGCGCTGGGAGCTGCAGTTGCCGCCCGGCCTCAAACTGCGCCTGCGGACAATGCTGGACGGTGGCGTACGCAACGCTGGGGTTCGCCGCAACCGTGCCTATGAAGGACGGCGATTGCAGCACCTTGCCTTCGACCATGACGAGAAGGGCGCGGCCGCACTCAGCGCCTGGCTGCACGACCATCGCCGCCGACTGGCGATGGCGACAGAGATCAGGACGCCCGAGCAACCCCTGCAATGGCGCGCCACCCTCGATGATCATCGGTTGATCCAGCAGACGGACTGCACCGTGCCGGACAGCGGCCGGCTGATCATCGAGAAGTGCGCGGTGGTGCTGGTCGACGAGGAACGACCCGCAACCGACGAGGATGCGCGTGTCGAGGCACAGCGACAGTTGCCATGTGACGGTTATGAGCAGTTGGAACAGGCGAGCACCGAAGCCTGGCAAAGGCTGTGGCAGGGGCTCGCGCTCACTGCGGACGATCCGCAGCTGCAGCATGCGCTGCACTTTCATGCCTTTCACCTGCTGCAGACCGTGTCGCCACTCAGCGTTGGGCGTGACCTTGGCTTTCCGCCTCGGGGTTGGATGGAAGGCTATTACGGCCAGGTATTCTGGGACGAGCTGTTCGCCTACCCGGTACTCACCACTCATTGGCCCGAACTCGCCAGAAGCCTGCTCGACTACCGTTATGCGCGGCTCGACAAGGCCCGCGAACGGGCCCGTCGCGCTGGGCTGCGGGGGGCCATGTTCCCCTGGCGCAGCGCACGCACGGGCGAAGAAGAAACGCCGCCGTGGCAGTGCAACCCGATGTCCGGTCGCTGGATGGCCGACCACACCCGCCTGCAGCGGCATATCGGTTCGGCCGTGGCGTACGACGCCTGGCAGCTGTATCTGGCCACCGCCGACGAGGCGTTGCTGGCCGGGCCGGTCGGTGAGCTGATCATTGAAGTGGCGCGTTTCTGGGCCAGCCTGGCGCAGTTCGATGCGTCGCGGCAGCGCTATCTGATCTGCGGTGTGATCGGCCCTGACGAATATCACAATAGCTACCCGGACGCGGCAGAGCCGGGGTTGAACAACAACACTTACACCAATCTGATGGCGGCCTGGACGCTCGACCGCGCGCGGCAGGTGCTGGCGTTACTCAGCGAGCCCGATGCAACCGCGCTACGGCAAAGACTGGCGTTGGAACCGGACGAGCCGGAACACTGGCAAGCGATTGCAGAAGGTCTTTACCTGCCATTCGTCGACGATCAATTGCTCAGCCAGTTCGAAGGTTTCGACAAGCTGGAAGCGCCATCGCAGGAGTGGCTGCACGGCGACCGGCCGCGCTTGGACTGGATGCTCGAAGCGCGGCATGACAGCTGCGATCGCTACCAGCTGACCAAACAGGCCGATGTGCTGATGGCTTATCACTTGCTACCCCGACAGACACTGCAGCAGATCCTTGAGCGTATGGGTTACCGCCATGACATGGCCTGCACACGCCACACCGTCGCCTATCACCTCGCCCGCATCACCCATGAGTCGAGTTTGTCGAAGGTTGTCTGCGCCGGTGCGCTGGCGGGTATCGACAGCGAGGCGTCCTGGTCCTACTACCAGCAGGCCCTGGCCACCGATCTGGGTTCGCCAGGCAACAGCGGCACTCAGGAAGGCATCCATCTCGGCGCAATGTGTGGCTCGCTCGACGTGTTGCAGCGCCATTACCTCGGGGTTCGTCTGGAGCTTGATGGCCTGTACATCTTTCCCTCGCCACCGCCGGAGCTGCAGCAGATAGCGCTGTCGCTGGTGTTCCGGCAGGCGCGCCTGCATCTGCAACTGGCTGACGGCTCGCTGTGGGTTCGCGCCGCCCATGAAAACTCGGGTTCGGTGCCGCTGCACTATGCTCAAGGCAGGTGCCAGCTGGGGCCGGGCGAGTCGCTCGAGATCGCCATCCCGACGCCGCAGAATCGCTCGGCAACGCATTGAAACACGCCAGCCCGTCGATCCAGCGGAACGTCCGGTCCAGAGCCCGTTCCATAACAGAACGTGCCAGACAAGGAGACGCAGTGATGATGGAGGTCGGAAGCGCTCGCCGATGGTTGGATGGGTTGGGCTGGGTGGTGATCTATGCGTTGGTCTGGGCACTCTTCAGCGAAGGTGGCGGATGGTCGCTGGGCGTACCGACCATCCTGTTGGCCGCAGGGCTTTCAGTTTGGTTAGGGTTGCGACCCTGGCACCCGTCGCTGCGGGCGCTGCCTGGGTTTGTCGGTTTCTTTCTCGGCAGGATGGCCGCTGGCGCCTGGGATGTGGCCGTGCGTGCGGTTCATCCACGCCGACCGCTGCAGCCCGCGTGGCTCGACTATCCGATTGCTAGCTCTTCGCCTCAGGTGCGGCTGGTGCTCTCTGCGCTGGTCGGCCTGTTACCCGGCACCCTGGCCTCGCGAGTGGAGGGCGACCAGATGCGGGTGCATGTGCTTGATGAGCGCCAACCGTGGAAACCCACCGTGAGCGAACTCGAACAGCGACTTGAGCAGCTCCTGGTGCGGGGGCGCTCGCATTGATGGCGGTGTACGCGTCCCTGCTGCTGCTAACCATCATCATCGGGCTCGGCCGCGTGGTGTGGGGGCCGGGTCGGGTGGATCGGCTGCTGGCGATTCAGCTGTTCGGCACCACCGGCACGGCCTTGCTGTTGGTGCTTGCTCAATGGCAACACCAACCGGCGTTGCGTGACGTGGCGCTGCTGCTGGGGTTACTCGCAGCAGTCGCAAGCGCCGCGCTGGTGCAATTGTTGCGCAGGGGCCGGCATGACTGAGCTGCTGCTGGATGGCCTCAGCTGGCTGCTGCTGATCGGCGGTTTGCTGTTTTTCGTGGCGGGCAGTATCGGTCTGCTGCGCTTTCCCGACACCGTCAGCCGTCTGCATGCGTTAACCAAAGCGGACACCCTGGGCCTCGGGCTGGTGATTGCCGGCCTCTCGCTGCGTGCCGACAGCCTATGGGAGGTTGGGCAGATGGTGCTGATCTGGCTGTTGCTGCTGGCCTCCAGCGCCACCGCCTGCCAGTTGCTGGCGCGACAGGCCGGTGAGGAGTCGCGCGATGACTGAATGGCTGTTCGACGGCGTGCTTGGCCTGCTGCTGTTGGGGCTCGCCTTTGGCGCGCTGCATGGTCGTAACCTCTACACCAGCGTGCTGCTGTTCATCGCCTTCGGCCTCGCGCTGGCGTTGATCTGGGCGCGCCTGGGCGCAGCGGACCTGGCGTTGGCCGAAGCGGCGATTGGCGCCGGGCTGACGGGTGTTCTGCTGTTCACCGCACTGGCGCGCCAGCCCGGGCCGGCGGATCTGCCAGATGCCACCGGTACGCGACTGCGCCTGGGCGCCGCGGCTGTGGTGCTGCCAATGCTGATCCTGCTGGTGCAAGGGCTGGCGCCACTGAGCGAGATAGAGCCGCGTATGCCGGCGCTGATCACACGGCATCTGGATGAGACCGGTGTCAGCCACCCGGTAACCGCCGTGCTGCTGAACTACCGCGCCTGGGACACGCTGCTGGAACTGGCCGTCCTGCTGCTGGCGCTGCTTGGTGCTCGGCAACTGGGGCCGCGACCGCTGGATCTGGCGGAGCCCTGGCCGCTTCTACGAGCCTGGGCGCGGGTGCTGGCCCCGCTGCTGGTGCTGGCTGCCGGCTACATTCTTTGGCGCGGAGCCAGTGCGCCAGGTGGCGCCTTTCAGGCTGGGGCGCTACTGGCCTCGGGTGTGGTGCTACTGCGCTTGTCGGGCTTGGTGCCACGGTTGCGCTGGTCATTCACGCCGTTGCGCTTGCTGGTGCTGGGCGGCCTGCTGGTCTTTATCGGTGTTGCGTTGATGACCGCCTGGCTGGGCGAGGGCTGGCTGACTTACCCAAGCGGGGCGGCCAAGCTGCTCATCGTCCTGATCGAGAGCGTAGCGACCCTGTCGATCGCTGCGAGCCTCAGCCTGCTGGTGGTGGGCGAAGGGGAGGATGTCTCCTCATGAGCAGTAGCCTGTTCTGGATGATCATCGGTGCCACGCTCTGGTTACTGGGGCTGCACGGCCTGCTGACATTGCGTCAGGCACTGCGCCGGATCATCGCCTTCAACCTGATGGGCAGTGGCGTGTTTCTGGTGATGATTGCCCTGGCGGCGCGCAGCCAGCCGAGCGATCCGCTGCTGATAGCGCTGGTGGTGACCGGGCTGGTGGTGGCGGTCAGCGCCACCGCCCTGGCGTTGCGGTTGGCCGGCGTGGCGCAAGGTCAAGAGCATTCAAAGGGCCAGCAGGAGCCGCGACAATGAATGCGGCGTTGCTGAGCCTGTCCCTACCGCTGCTTGCAGCTCTGCTGCTGGTGTTGCTGCGGCCGGCTCGCAGTGGCCTCTGCGTGATCCTGATGAGCGCCGCCAGCCTGATTGCCGCGGCGTTTGCCTTGCAGCAGGCGATCAGCCTCGGGCCGCAGCTGTTGCAGATCGGCGGTTGGGAGACACCGTTGGCGATCCGGTTCCAGCTGACCCCGCTCACCGCGCTGCTGATGGTCTTTACCGCCGGCCTGCATCTGCTGGTCGCGCTCTACGCAGCGCGCAGCCCGCACGCCACTGGCAACGAGGATTACTGGCCGTTGTCCTGCCTGTTGCATGCCTCGCTGGTCGCACTGTGGCTATCGGCGGACCTGTTCAACCTGTACGTCACGCTTGAATTGCTGAGCCTCTGTGCCGTGGCGCTAGTAGCACTGGTCGGGCGCAAGGCCTATCGACCGGCCTTCAACTACCTGATGCTGTCGCTGGCGGGGTCGCTCGCTTACCTGTTCGGCGTGGCGTTGTTCTATGGCCGCTACGGCGTGCTCGATGTGCTGGTGCTGGCCGAGCTGACCGAGGCCGACAACACGACCCGGCTGGCGCTATTGCTGATGAGTGTCGGGCTGATGCTCAAGGCGGCATTGTGGCCGCTGCACCTGTGGTTGCCCCCGGCGCATTCCGGCGCACCGACGGCGGTCAGCGCCTTGCTCTCCGCGCTGGTGGTCAAGGGACCGATTTATATTCTGTGGCTGATCTGGAGCCAGATCGCGCCACCGGAGCTCGGGCGTCAGGCCGGGTTTCTGTTCGCCGGGGCCGGCATCCTGGCGTTGATATCTGGCGGCTGGTCGGCGCTGCGCGCGCCACGTCTGAAAATGCTGGTGGCCTATTCGACGGTTGCGCAGCTGGGCTATGCGCTGTTGGCGCTCGGCCTGCTGCTGCATTGGCAGGAGCCGCGAATGGAGGCAGCGTTGTGGCTGTTCATCCTGGCGCATGGGCTGGCCAAGGTGTCGATGTTCCTGGCTGCTGGTGAGCTACAGCGGGTGCTGGGTACGCGTCGGGTACGCGCGCTGAAAGGGGCCAGCCAGAACATGCCGGTGGCCATGGCGACCTTCGCGGTTGCCGGTGGCAGCTTGATCGGCCTGCCGCCCAGTGGAGGCTTTCTCGCCAAGTGGCTGTTGCTGCAGCCGCTGTTCGAGCAACCGCAGCACTGGCCATGGGCTTTTGGTGTGCTGCTCGGCACGCTGATGTCGGCGGCCTATGTGTTCCGTGTGGTGGCGCTGGGCTTCGATCGTGCACGGCCCAACCCACCCAGCGTCAAGCCTGATCCCGTTGCGCAATGGCTGGCGATGCTGCCGGCGCTGTTGGTGCTCAGCCTGGCGCTGATCAGCGAGCCCTTGCTGCTCTGGCTCGGTGGGGTGGCGCGATGAATTGGACCCATTGGCTACCGCTGGCCATCGTGCTCAGCTCGCTGGTGCCGGGCCTTCTGATCTTCACCCTGCACGAAGACCAGCATCGGTTGCGGGTCACGCTCAACCTCTGTGGCGTGGTGATCAAGCTGTTGCTGGTGGTGGCGCTGATCTATGGCGTGAGCAAAGGCCTGGAGTTTCGCTTCAGTCTGCCATTCCTTCCCGGCGCGCCGCTGGTGCTGCAGGGCGATGCGCTGTCGCTGTTGTTCGTCGCATTGTCGTCGGTGCTGTGGCTGGCCACTACCATTTACGCCATTGGCTACCTTGAAAATTCTCCGTTGCAGTCGCGCTTCTTCGGTTACTTCAGCCTTTGCGTGAGCGCCACCGTAGGCCTCGCACTGGCGGGCAACCTGGTCAGCTTTCTGTTGTTCTACGAGATGCTGACCTTGGCGACGTTCCCGCTGGTGGTGCATCGCGGTACGGCCGAAGCGCTGCGGGCCGGGCGCGTTTACCTGGCTTACACCGTTGGCGGCGGTGCGCTGGTGCTGATGGGCGTGGCGCTGCTGCATGGCTTGGCCGGCGGGCAGGACTTCCAGCCGGGCGGCTACCTGCTTCCAGCGGTGGGCGAGCACGACCTGGCCTTGCGGGTCGCCTTCGTCCTGCTGGTTGCCGGGCTTGGGGTCAAGGCGGCGTTGATCCCGCTGCACGGCTGGCTGCCGAAGGCGATGGTGGCGCCGGCGCCGGTCAGTGCGCTGTTGCATGCGGTGGCGGTGGTCAAGGCCGGTGCGTTCGGGATAATACGGGTGGTCTACGACGTCTATGGCGCCGAGGCGATGGATCAACTGGACATGGCCGAGCCGCTGCTGTGGCTGGCCGCGGCGACCATTCTTTACGGCTCGGTGCGCGCCTTGCAGCAACAAGAGCTGAAAAAGCGCCTGGCCTACTCGACCATCAGTCAGGTGTCGTATGTCACGTTGGGCGTTGCGCTACTCGGCCCCATCGCAGCGGTTGGCGGGCTGGCCCACCTGGTTCATCAAGGCTTGATGAAGGTCACCTTGTTCTATTGTGCAGGCAACTTTGCCGAAACCCTGGGGATTCATCGCATCCGTGAAATGGACGGTGTCGGCCGACGTATGCCGCTGACCATGACTGCTTTCAGCATTGGTGCGCTAGGCATGATCGGCATCCCGCCGATTGCCGGCTTCGTCAGCAAGTGGGCGTTGGGCATGGGCGCGCTGGAGGTCGGCCAGGACTGGGTGCTGCTGGTACTGATGGGCTCGGCACTGCTCAACGCCGGCTATTTTCTGCCATTGCTGTGGCGTGGCTGGTTCTCTCCGCCCGCCGACTGGCATGCTGACAACTGGCGTGAGGAACGCTGGGAAACGCACTGGATGCTGCTCTTGCCTGCGCTGTTCACGGCCATGCTGTCGGTGCTAGTGGGTGTGTTGGCGGGTACGGCTTTGAGCCCGCTGGGCTGGGCGCAACTGATCGTCAACCGAGAGTTCGCGCTATGAGTGGCGCCTGGCTCTGGTTACTGGTGCCGCTGGCGCCGCTCTTGGCGGCGGCCAGCCTGGCGATCTGGCGCGAGCGCGCCATCGGCTGGCTGTGGCTGGCCTGCGTGCCGGCGCTGGCGATGGTCGTCCAGCCAGTGGCGCTGCTGGATCTGCCGATGTTATGGGAGGGCGTGCGCTGGGGCGCGAGTGACGACCTCAGCCGCGCCTGGCTGGGGTTCACCGCCGTGCTCTGGGGCTGCGCAGGCATCTTCGCCAGCAGCAGCCAGAAAGACGACCCGAAGCGGCTGCGCTTCTGGACGTTCTGGCTGTTGGCGCTGGCTGGCAATCTGCTGCTGATCATCGCCACCGATGCGTTGAGCTTCTATCTCGGCTTCAGTGCCATGAGCCTCGCCGCCTACGGGTTGATCGTCCATCAGGGTGGACCCAGACCGCGGCGTGCCGGACGGTTGTATTTGCAGCTGGCGATCACTGGCGAGATGGCTTTGCTAGCCGGGCTGATGCTGCGCAGCCATGCCGCGCAAGGCGATTTCTCGTTCGCTGCCTGGCAAGCGCTGCCCATGGACGGCCTGACGCTGATCTTGTTGCTGATCGGTCTGGGCTTGAAAGCAGGGTTTTGGCCGCTGCATGTCTGGTTGCCCCTGGCGCACCCGGCCGCACCAGCACCGGCCAGTGCGGTTCTGTCCGGCGCAATGCTCAAGGCCGGGCTGCTGGGCATCTGGCGTTGCCTGCCAGAGAGCGATCCGCTGCTGTCGAGCTGGGCGGACGTGTTGCTTGCCATGGGGATCTTTGGTGCCGTCTATCCGGCCCTGCTCGGGCTCGTTGCGAGAGAGGCCAAAGCAGTGCTGGCCTATTCGTCGGTCAGTCAGATGGGTTATCTGGTGATGCTGCTGGCGCTGGCGTGGCGGCATCCCGAGCAATTGACGGCAATGACCATCGTGCTGATGCTCTACGGCGTCCATCATGGCCTGGCCAAGGGGGCCCTGTTTCTAGCCGCAGGGTTGATTCACGCCGGTCGTCTCTCTCGTATCGGCTGGGTGCTGCTGGCGCTGCCGGCACTGGCGATTGTGGGGCTGCCGCTGACCAGCGGCGGGGCAGTCAAAACGGCTTTGAAAGACGTATGGCATGCCGGTGAGTTCGAAGGCTGGCTGATCTGGCTGAGCCTCAGCAGCCTGACGACCTCCCTGCTGCTGATCCGCGCGCTATGGCTGTTACGTCGGGATGTTCGCGACGCCCCGGCGAACCGCCCGCCGTTAACCCAACTGCTGCCCTGGGCGCTGCTCAGCGGTTGTGCGCTGTTTTTGCCCTGGCTCTGGCCCGCCCTGCGCGAGCCGATGTTGCATGGGCTCTATCCGGGTGGCATCTGGGCGGCGCTGTGGCCGCTGCTGCTGGCGCTGGGCTTGGCTGGCGTGGCGCTCAAGCGTGGTTGGACGGTTCCGACACGCCTGGCCAATTTGCCTAACCCGGCGCTGACGCTGTCGCTGCGACTGCGACGTCTGACCCTACGGCCTCCAATGCCCGTACCAACCGTCCACCCAGATGCCTCACGCTGGCGCCAACGGGAACGCCGCTGGAACCGCTTCTGGAACACCAGCGCACTGACCATGAGCGCCTGGCTGCTGGCCGCTTTGCTGTGGTTGGGTTGGTTCTGGTAACAGGCCGGCGTGGCGGCCGTGGCGCCTTACCCTGCAACCCAGCCAAAGTAAGGGCCAAATGGCTCCGGCTTCACAGCTGCAGTAGTTGATTTGATCAAGCTCTGGGTCAGACCTCGAAGCGCCCAACTTGCTGACTTAGCGTGCTACCGAGCCTCGCGAGCTCCACGCTGGAAGCGGCCGTCTGCTCACTGGACGTCGCGGACTGGTCGGCAATATCGCGCACTCGGGTCACGCTGCGGCTGATTTCTTCAGCTACGGCGCTTTGCTCTTCGGCCGCTGTTGCGATCTGGTGCATCATTTGCTGAATCGCTGCGATCTTGCGGGTGATATCGGCCACCGCAGCGCCGGTATCGTCGACACCCGCCACGGTCACGGCTGTCAGATCGCTACAGCCTTGCATGGTTTTGGCGGACTCCTCGGCAATCCGCTGCAGCCCTTCGATCAACGACTGGATTTCGACCGTCGCGTCCTGGGTGCGACGAGCGAGCGTTCGCACTTCGTCGGCCACCACGGCGAAACCTCGGCCAGCATCGCCTGCTCGGGCCGCTTCGATCGCAGCATTCAGCGCCAGCAGGTTGGTCTGGTCCGCCACTGATTTGATGACATCCAGTACGCCACCGATCCGTTCGCTTTCGCTCTTCAGTCGCGTCATGGCGGCGGTTGATTTCGCCATTTCGTCGGCGAGCTGCTTGATCTGTGCCACTGCCTGGCGTGCCGTCGCCTCGCCAGATTGGGCTTGCTGATCGGCTGAAAGCGCTGCGCTTGCCGCTTCCTCGGAGTTGCGCGCGACCTCAAGCACCGTTGTGGCCATCTCGTGAATTGCGGTGGCGACCTGATCGACTTCCAGTTTTTGCGCGATGACGCCTTGGCTCGCTTGCTCGGTAGACTGGGATAATTCCTCGGCGGAAGCCGATATGGTTTCAGCCGAACGGCGTACCTGGCCAATCAGTTCGCCGAGGCTGCGCTGCATCTCTCCGAGGGAGGCCATGACGCTGCCAGCCGGCGCGTGCTCAATACCCGGCATGCTGCGCATGTCGCCAGATGCAACCCGGCGGGCGGCGGCGGAAAGGTCGAGTGGCTCGGCACCGAGCGTGCGCAGCAGACTCCGCACGATGCCGATGCCCAGCCCCAGTGCGAGCAACACCGCGACCAAACAAACGCTGACCATCAGGTTGCGTTGAGTGTCGTACGTGCTCCGCTCAGATTCGACTTCCTCATTCGCCGCCCGGCGGCTGTGTTGCATATAGGCTTCGCCCGCGGTCAGAAGCTGGCGGAGCAGGGGAATACAGTCGCGTGTAATTCGCACAATCGCTTCTTCGCGCTGGCCGGCTACGGCGCGCTCGACGATACCCAGCGCCACCGGGCCGTAAAGACCTTCCACGCGGGCTATCTCGGCAAGCAGCTGCTTTTCTTCTTTGGCCTCTGCACCCGAGAGCTGATCTACCGCCGTCTTGAGGTTGCGGAGATGGGCCTGAACGTCGCGGTGTGCTTCCAGTACGGCTGCATGCTCGAGCTTCAGATCTGTTTCCGAGGAAACCAACACCAGGTTACGGGCCGCAACTGCGCGGCGTTGAGCCGCAATGAGTAGCGCTGACGCCAGCTCTTCGCGGGCGTTGACACCTTCGACATAGTCGGAAAAGGCATCGTTGAACTTGGCAAGCTCAACAATCGCCAAGGCAGAGACGAGCAAGACAATAAGGGTAAGTGCTGCAAAGCTCAGGCCGAGCTTCAGTTTGACGGTCAGGTTCATGGAAACGCTCACAGGGTTATGAGGGTTCGTCCGTGAACTGGCTACGCGGTCAGCATAGTGGCGTTACGATACCATTGGTATTGTACTTTGTGATCATTTATGTACAAAGCTGGTATGGTTTTCTTGCGGCGTTAGCTCATGGTGTGAAGCTCGTTAGCAGTTTTAAAAAAGTATTCGACTCTGTGGGATTACCAAGCCAACCAACAATGGTGGTAGCCGAAACATGTGGCGGCTGGATTTATGTTTATCGCATATGAAAAAGGCGCCAACGGCGCCTTGCATTAAAGCGTTAACTTCAGGCTGTACCGAGCCCGGTACGCTCGCTGCCATCTTCCGCCAGCAATTGCCCATGCGGAGTACGGTCGAAACCATCATCTGCAACCTGATCACTGATCGGCGTGTGATCGAAGCCGTCTTCGGCAAGCTGCTCCTCTTGAGGTGTGAAGTCGAAGCCGTCTTCCGCAAGTTGGTCACTGATTGGGGTGAGATCGAAACCATCTTCTGCAAACTGTTCGCTAAGCGGGGTACGATCAAAGCCGTTTTCTGAAACGCTGCGGCCGGTGATGACGTGCTTCTGCACGGTTTCGGCGCCCTGAGCTTCGCCCAATAGGGGTTGAGGATGGCTTGGCGGGATTGCAAAGGCAGTGGACGCGACGGTGGCCAGAATCACACTTGCTAGTAGCTTTTTCATGAGAGTGTCCTCGGTAGTAATGGGTACGGGGCCAATGCTACGAGCGAGGAGAAGCTGGACAAACGTGAGCGTATCAATAGTACAAATCGACAACTGTGATACTTGATGGCGCTGCCGTTAATGGGTTAATTCAGCCAAATATCCAATTCAATTAAATTGGTAGTTAATTTGCTGGGCAGGGTTTACCCCGCGGTTTCACCTTGTACGGCCGTCCGGTCTTGTCGAGGTTTTCCGATGGCAGCCATGCTGCGGTCATGAAGACGAACCAGCAGCGTCATGGCGGTGAGGCTGCCGAGCAGTGCGCAGAACATGTCGGCTTGGGTGTCCCATTGATCACCCTGCATGCCGAGAAAGGCTTTGGCCCCCTGACCAAGCGCAAGGGCCGCCGCCCATTCGACCAGTTCGTAAACGGCACTTAGCATCATGGCCATGCTCACGCAAACAAACGGCAACAGGTGTTTGCCATGTACCCGATCCTTGCGAACCAGCAGTTCCCGCGCGATCAGCGCAGGCACAACGCCCTGGAAGAAATGCCCAACGCGGTCGTAGTGGTTGCGACTGAGGTCCAGCCAGTCCTGTAGCCAGAAGCCCACCGGCACGCGAGCGAATGTGTAATGGCCGCCCGCAATCAGTCCCAGCGCCTGGACAGCCAGTAACAGATACAGCAGGGACGAAAGCGGAAATCGCTGGTGGCTGAACACCAGCGCCGGCAGCAAGATGGCCACCGGCAAGACTTCCAGCAGCCAGGTGGTGCGGTCATGCGGATTGATCGCGGATACCATCAACGCCAGTACAACGAGACAAACCAGGGTTTTGAGCAACAGCGGGCGGTGCATTCAACCTGCCTTTTCGGAATCGGGGCCTGTGCAATGGACCGCGAAACCGGGGCGATGACTGCTTCGAATAATCGAACGGTCCCCTCTTGGCAGGTAGCTGCCGTCAGGGCAGGGCTTTTTCGGCGTAGGTGCGGGTCGCCAGTCCGAGCTGGGCGCGAAAACTTTCCATGTCGAACATGGTGCAGATTTCGCGGATATGCTGCCCTGGCGTCAGGGTCCAGAACGCCATTGCCGAAATGCTCAAGACCTTGTCACTCGGCGGATAGCCGAGCGCGGGTGTTTCGATGGTGCCGATCAAGGTGCTCCAGGTAACGACCTTGTCGCCCTCCGCAACGCATTCCTCGACGACCACTTCGAGATCGGGCATGGCGGTACGGATCTGGGTCACCATCGCGGCGAACTCGGGGCTGGCCATCGGGTGGCCGACGAAGGAACTCTTGTAGAGAAAATCCTTGCTATGCAGCTTCTCGGCGAGGGCCAGGTGTCCGCGGTTCCAGCTCAGGTCGATGTGTTGGCGGACCAGCCGTTTGTTGTCGTCCAGTGACATCTGTCGCATCCGGTAGGTGACTTGGCCAGGAACTGTAGCAGCCAGTACCCGCCGCTGGCATCCATCCTCAGAGCCCTTCGTCGGGTCAGTCGAGCGGCAGGTGTAGCCGGAACGCCGCGCCGCCCAGATCCGAATCATCCAGCCTGAGTTCTCCGCCGTAGCTGTCGATGATGTCCTTTACTACCGCCAGGCCGATGCCCTGGCCAGGATGCTGGGCGTCCAGCCGCTCACCGCGACGCAAGATACGTGCATGCTGGTCAGCCGGTACACCAGGCCCGTCGTCCTCGACACTCAGGATCAGCTGTTCGTCGACCCGCTGCAGGCTGATGCGTACTTGATAGAGGCAGAGCCGGTAGGCGTTTTCCAGCAGGTTGCCGAGCAGTTCCATCAGTGCGCCCTGTTCCAGCGGCAGGGTGGCGTTGGCCGGAAGTTGCAGCTCGACCTGCACGCGCTTGTCCTGATAGACCTTGTCCAGCGTACTGCACAGGCGCACCAGCAAAGGTTGCAGCGCAACCCGGTGGCGGATCAGGCCGCTGTGGCCGAGGCTGGCGCGTTGCAGCTGATAACCGATCTGCTGGCTCATGCGCTCGATCTGGTCCCGCATGACTCGGGACTGGTCGCGGTTGTGGGGTTGGCTACTGATGACTTCGCCAACGCCCTGCAGCACCGTCAGGGGTGTTTTTAGGCTGTGCGCCAGATCCCCCAGCGAATTGCGGTATTGCTCACGCTGTCGCCGCTCGCCATCGAGCAAGCGGTTCAGCGAGCGGGTCAGGCGCAGCAGTTCTCGTGGGTGCTGGTCGCTGAGCCGGTCCAGCCTACCGGCCTCAACCTGATCCAACTCGTGGCTCAGGCGCTTGAGCGAGCGAAAGACCCAGGTCAGGCCCAGCCAGAGCAGCGTCAGCAACACCAGCAGGCCGCCGCCAAGCCAGAGATAGAGCTGCCTGCGAAATTCCTCGAACAGGCTGCGGTATTCACTGGTGGGTTGCATGGTGACGAAGCTGAACGCCTGGCGCTGATCGTTGTTCAGCCGCAGTTCCACATCGTAGACGAAATACTCGGCGCCCTCGGTATCGCGGACCCGCCGGAATTCGGTGACATCGCCCTGCAAGCGCGGCTGATAGTCGATGGATTCATCTTGGGCCGAACGCGACTGCCAGAGCCGTTTGCCTTGCGGGTCGTAGATGTAGCCCAGCAGCTTGGCATCGGGCAGGTCGAATTCTTCATCGGGTAACCGCTCCGGCATTATCAGCCGGCCGGCTTCGATGCGCGATGCGGTGATCAGTGTATTGGCATCGGCGGCCAGGCGCGCTTCGATGACCCGCTCGAAGGCGAGGCTGAACGCAGTCTGCAGCACTGGCAGCAGGGCAAGCATGAACAGAACGGAGAGGCAGGTGGCGCCCAGCATCAGGCGCAGGCGCAGAGACAGGCTGCCGTTGCGCGAGGTCTTTGCCAGTACCAACCAGCGGCGCCAGCGACGGCTCATCGGCAGCGCTCGGTGAACAGGTAGCCCAGGCCGCGAACGGTATCGATGGGTTTAAGCCCGCCGTGGGCTTCCAGCTTGCGCCGCAGCCGGCCGACCAGCACCTCGATGACGTTGGCGTCGCGTTCGTTGTCGTCCGGGTAGAGCTGCTCCATCAGCCGTTCCTTGGCGACCACCTGCTGCTGGTGACGCATCAGATATTCCAGAATGCGATATTCAAAGGCGGTCAGCGGCAGAGGCTCGCCATCCACCAGCGCCTGTTTGCGGTTGAGGTCGAGCTTGAGCGGACCGGCTTCGATGCTCGCCTGGGTGAAGCCGGACGAGCGTCGCAGCAACGCGTTGAGCCGAGCCTCCAGCTCCTCGAACTGGAAGGGTTTCACCACGTAGTCGTCGGCACCGGCGGCCAGCCCTTCGACCTTGTCCTGCCAGTTACCGCGCGCCGTGAGGATGAGGATGGGAAACCGCTCGCCATTGCTGCGCAGCTGGCGAATCAGATCCAGGCCGGAGATGCCCGGCAGGCCGAGATCGACTACCGCCAGGTCATGATTGAATTCGCGTGTCTGGTACAGCGCTTCTTCGGCATCGGCTACCGCATCGACCACGTGCCCACTTTCGCTCAGGCGAGTCAGCAGGTGGTGGCGCAGCAGCGCCTCGTCTTCCACCACCAGCACTTTCATGTGCGGCTCCTGTCATGCAACCGGCCGGGACAATCCCGGCCGTGTTCCTGTTGATGCAGGCGCGCCTGCTTAGAACTTGTAGTTCATGCCCAGGTAGGCCTGCTTGCTGCTATGCAGGTCGATAGAACCGACCTTGCCAACGCCGCGTTCGGCCACTTCGGTGCCGGCGTTGCTACGCAGATAACGGTAACCCGCTTCGATCGAGGTGTTATTGCCGACTTCTTGCAGCACACCAGCCTGCAGGCCCACCAGATAACCGATGTCACTGTCGCGGCGGTAACCGCTGGACTCATTCTCGAGTTTGGTCAGGCCGGCACTGGCACCACCGAACAAGCGGGTGGTATCTCCAACTGGCAAGAACAGGTCGTAGCTGCCGATCAGGTTCTGCTGACGCAGCTTGAGTGAGCTGCCGTAGTCGTCGGAGACGTTTTCGTAGGTGGCATAGTAGCGCGCCTCGTCGGTCATCTGACCGGCGCGGAGGCCCCAGGTGCCGCTGTTCTTGATGGTGTCATCGAAGCGATTCGCGCCCGGCATGTTCTGCTTCAGGGTGCTGGAGCGGTCGATGTTGACGGTGCTCTTGCCCCAGGTGAGGCCAGCGAAGTTGTCGGCGGCTTGGGCGCCGAGGGTGAAGATGCTGAGAGTAGTGGCGATGGCCAGGGTATGCAGCTTGTTCATGTGTCGCTCCTTTGCAGGCGTGAAGAAATTTACGTCTCCATCCTGCCTGCCGGCTGCTGAACAGCGCCTGAACCCTGGCTGAACCTGAGCTGAACGACTGCAACGACGGCGCAGCGAGGGCTGCGCCGGCGATTGGCTAGCGGCTGCGACGCCCGAGTAGGGCGACCAGCGCAGCTGCACCCACCGCCACCGCCGCGGTGGTGGCGACCGGGTGTTGCGCGGCGCGGGTGTAAAGGCTGCGTGTCAGGACCCTGCCGGGATAGTTGCCGCTTGCCTGGCCGTCGACACCGGTGCCGACATCATTGGCGTAAAGCGCGCCGCGCGGGTTTCGGTCTGGGCGGCCGCTCTGGATGGTGTCGTATACGAAGGCGCGATTTACCCAGTCGGCCAGGCGCGGCGCGTTCTGTGCGAGTCGCGACAGCAGCTTGGCATTGCCGATATATACGTCGCGCTGCGGGTGCTCGGCAGCATGCAGAATCGCCCGCGCCCCCACCTCGGGGGCATAGACCGGTGGCGGAAACACCGGGGCGCTGGGCAGGTAGTTCTTCGAGTGGTCCATGAACTGGGTGTCGGTCGAGGACGGGCGTACCAGCGTCACCGATACCGGCGTGCGCGACTTCTGCAGCTCGACGCGCAGCACGTCAGTCATCGCCTTGATCGCATGCTTGCTGGCGCTGTAGCTGCTGTGGAAGGGCAGGGCATTGGCTGACTCGACGCTGCCGATATTGATCAGCGCACCGCCTTTGTCTCGCAGGTGCTTCACGGCGATGGCAGAGCCGTAGTGCGTGCCCCAGAAATTGGTCTGCATGACTTGGCGGTGGTCCTCGTCGCTGACCTCATCGAAGCGTCCCCACACCGAGCTGCCGGCATTGTTGATCCAGGTGTCGAAGCCACCGAAGCGGGCAATGGTTTCACTGGCCACACGCTCCAGCTGCTCGCGCTCGCCAACGTCGGCCATCACGTGCAGTACGCGGTCGCCGGCGTTCAGGTCACGCTCGATGTCGGCCAGAGCCTCTTCATTGCGTGCGACCAACACCACGCGAGCGCCTTTTTCGATGGCGAGACGGGCCGTCGCCAGGCCGATCCCGCTCGAGGCGCCAGTGATGACGATGACTTGCTCATGCAAGGGTTTGAGAGAAATGCGCATCGGGATCTCCTCGGATAGCGGCGATATGGGTTGGCTCGGTAGAAGCCATGGCCCCGCTTCCGGTTCCGGGCAGGCGATGGATGGCTGCGCTGATTGAGGTTGGAGGCAGGCCTTCGCTATGGGGTTAAGCGAGAGGCAGGGCGGTTACTGGGTTGTTCGCGGCGTCTCTGATGGGCGATGGGTCGGAGAAAATATGTACAGATGTTTCAGAATTCCCGGAACTCTTTTGATGGCCAATTGCTCTCAGTCTGGCTTGGGAGATTCCTCCCGCTAACCCATTGACCCAAATGCCTGCACGCCGTCGTGTAGCGCTATGCCTCGGCTTCGAGCAAGGTGCAGTAATGAAACGCTTTGTTGTGCTGGATAGTTTTCGCGGTCTCTGTGCGGTCGCGGTGGTGCTGTTTCATACTCAGATCCTGTTGAGTTTCTCCGAACTCAGTTTCTTCCGGCATGCCGATTTGTTCGTTGAGTTCTTTTTCGTGCTGAGCGGCTTCGTGATGTTTCACGCCTATGGCAAGCGTGAGTTCGGGCCTGATGTGCTCAAGCGCTTCATCATCAGCCGCACCTTTCGGTTGTATCCGCTGCACCTGTTGATGCTGCTGGTATTTATCGGCCTGGAATTCGGCAAGTTATGGGCAGAACACCATGGCTTCTCCTTCAACGATGCGGCCTTTACTGGCAAGACGGCGCCGAGCGAGATCCTGCCCAACGCCCTGTTGCTGCAGAGCTGGCTCGGCGATTTCAATAGCCTGTCATTCAACACGCCGGCCTGGAGCATCAGCATCGAGTACTACCTGTATATGGTCCTGGGGATGGTGCTGCTGGCAATGCCGAGATACAGCGGGCAGGTTCTGGCGCTGGCCACGGTGGTGTCCTTCGCAGCGCTCTATGCCGAACTGGAGGTGATCAAACCCTTCATTTGGCGTGGCGCTTCCTGCTTTTTTGCCGGGGCGTTGACCTATCAGCTCTATCAGAAGCTGGAACCGGCCATCAGCCGTCTTGAAGACAAGCCGTTCTTCACTGTGCTCGAGCTGCTTTGCCTGCTGCTGGTGTACCGCACGCTGACTCACGAAACGCCGCATCAGGGCATCATCGCCAGCCTGTTGTTCTGTGGCGTGGTGCTGGTTTTTGCTGGCGAGCGCGGCGCGGTTTCGCACCTGTTGGAACACCGCGGCTTTGCCCGGCTGGGAGAACTTTCGTTTTCGATCTACCTGACCCATGCTGCGGTTATCTTCGCCTTCACCAGTGCGGCGGTTGTGCTGTCGAAGCTCTCCGGGACCGAATACACCACCATCGTGCTGCAGCCGGGAAGCGAGCAGATCATGCGCTACATCAGCAGCGGCAGCGTCCTGGTCGACGACCTGCTGACGCTGCTTGAGCTGGGCATGGTGCTGGCGATATCGAGTCTGACGTATCACTACGTCGAGCTGAAGGGCATCGAGGTGGGGCGCCGGCTCGCACGCAGCCAGCCAAGACCGCTATCGCCAGTCTGAGTCGGCTCTGACGAAGAGATGTTCCGCTGCTGCCGGCGTCGAATCGGGCGCCGAGGGGGCCGAATCGGAGGGTTGGGTTGCCGGGTAGACCTGCTGCAGCGGCGCTTGCTGCTGGCCATCGATGGACCAGGTGACCGTCGCCTCTATCTGGCTGTCGGGTGCCACGCCCAGCCGGTTGTTCAGCGGACACTGCGTTTCAGGCCCGCTGATCAGCTCGCCGGATTGGCGGCTGCGACTGGTGCCAGCGCGGCCCTTGGATCTTACTTCCAGCTGGTAGCTAAGCCGGTGTGCCTCGGCGCTGCTGAAGCACAACCGCAGATTCAACCGGTTAGCTTCGGGCAGCAGCTCCAGGCGAGCATCAACCGGACCGGCGGAGGCGAGCAGCATGGCGGCGAAGGTCGCGGTGAGCATAGGTAGTGGCCAAGGTCTGGATCACTGTTGGTTGACGGTGGCCATGTTGCCGGTCCCCGTCTGCGAGATAACCGCGTTCATGAGTTCGGCGTTCTGAGTGACCGAGGCCTGGTTTGCCATGCCGACCTGGTTGATGCGGGCCTCGCTGTAACCAGCAAGCTGGTTGATGGCGGCGATGTTGTCATCACCGGACTGTACGACGCTGGCTTGGTTGAGATCGAACCCTTGCACCAACTCGACGCTGTTGGAGTTGCCTGTCGACGAGCCGCGAAAACTATTGTCCCGACCGGTTTGCTCGACCGTCAGCAGGTTGTCGTCACCCACCTGGTTGAAAGCGAGCACACCCCGCAGGCCATACTGCGCGATCGACGCAGCGTTGGAATTGCCGTTCTGGGCCAGTTGGCTATCGCCGCCATTGCGCTGATCGATGCGGGCATTGTTGTCGTTGCCGACTTGATACACGGCTGCCCAACTACCGCTGAAAACGCCGTCCTGGGTCATTACCAGCGAATTGCCGTTGCCAATCTGACGTGCCTCGGCCCGAGCTGATCCCAGTTGAGTGGCCGAAATGGAATTGTTGTCACCGATGCTGCTGATCTGCAGGTCGTTCGTGTACCAGTATTGCTCGACCTCGGCGCGGTTGCCGGTGCCCTGCTGATAGACGCTGGCGCTAGAGAAGTAAGTTTCATCACCTTGGTAGATAGAGGCCTTATTGCTGCCGATTTGCACGATGCTGGCCACATTCAGCTCAGCGATGACGCCTTGGTAGATCGCGCCGTTGTTCGCCGTACCGTTCTGCCGGATTGTCGCCTCGTTAAGCAGGCCGGTCTGGTTGATCGTGGCGTCGTTGTCATTGCCGGTCTGTACGAGTTTGGCGTTGTTGTCGGCATGGGCGCCAATGGCGACGGACAGCAAAGCGGCTGACGCGAGGAGATGCAGACTGCGCATAGGGTTACCTTCTTATTAGCGATGCTGGACGATCTGGACGCTTTGGCCGCTGCCGTATTGGGTGACACTGCTGCTCAAGCCGCTGCCGAGCTGTTCGATGCTGGCCGCATTGTCTGAGCCGATCTGAGCGATCGCGGCCTGGTTGTCGCTGCCGATCTGGCTGATGTCGGCCAGGTTGCCTTCGCCGATCTGCAGAATGGTTGCGATCTGGTTCTCGCCCTGCTGGAGAATGAAGGCCTGCTGGTCGCTGCCCTGTTGCACGATGTTCGCCAGCTGAGCCGTGCCGGTCTGGCTTACGTCGGCCAGGTTGTCGCTGCCCGTTTGCAGCACCCGCGCGACCTGCAGGTCAGGCAGCTGCCAGGCGGCCGCCGCGGGACTGGCGAGGCTCAACGAGCCGTCCGCGATGTCCGCGTTGTCCATCAGATCGGCCGCATGAACCGCGTGACCAGTGAGCAGAAGGGCGGCGAGAAAGCCGCGGCGCAATAGGGCTAGACGATCCATGCAGGCACCTCGAAGTAGTGCTCGGATTCTTGTCTGCGGACCGGGTGCTGAACATCCATCGAACGGTGCAAAACAAGCGCTACGTGATGAGCGGGACGGATTAACTCCTCTGTCGTTCACAATTCGCCGCGGTCCATGTCGAAAGTGTCCTGAAGCAGGTTCTGCAGCTTGCTGCGGTTGACCTCTTCCAATATCAATTGCGCGGCTTGGGTAGCGATGTCCTCTATCTCCGCTACGTTGGGCTGCAGAAATCGCCGGTAGACGGTGAGCTGCCCGTACTCCACCCAGACCAGGCTGCCCCAGCGCGCCGAAGGGCGTTCGCGCACCACCAGATCGCCTACTAGCGCGCTGGCGTCCTGCAGCTGGAAGCTGAGGTAGCGGTGAAAATCATGGCCGAAGCGGGTGATGGTGTTGTCGATGATCAGCCCACTCAGCTCGGCTTCGCCCTGCGCCTGGCTGAGCGGCTCCTCGGCCTGGAGGGGGCCAACCAGGCTCAGCAGCAACAGGCACAGCGTCAGGCGTGGCACGACTCGGACCAATCCAGCCGCCCGCGAAGCAGAAAGGCCGCCTCGGCCCGATTGGACGCGCCAATCTTGCGCAACAGGTTATGGATGTGGCTCTTGATGGTGTGCGGGCTCAGGCACAGCTGTTCGGCGATCTCGGCATTCGACAGGCCTTTGCCAGCCAGGCTGAGAATCTCGCGCTCGCGCAACGTCAGTGACGGCTTGCTGCCGGCGAGTTGGCGCATGCGTCGCCATTGGCTGAGCAGCCGTTCGGTCAAGACCCGAGGAAGCCAGTCGCCGCCGTCCAGTAGGACCTGAATGCCGTCGAGCAGGTGCTCGCGCGTGGCATGACTGTAAAACACGCCACGAATGGTGGGGTGCTTGTCGACCAGCTGCTCGGCCTGTTCCGGCGCAATATTGACCAGCGCAACGGGCGTCTGCTCATCAAGCTGATCAAGCAGCGTCGACAGTTGCTCGGTCTGGCTGTTTCCTGAGTCGAGTAGATAGAGATCGGTGCTGCCCGGAACGATTTTCTCGAGCCGCGCCAGGGCCACCTCTAGCTGAGCCTGCTCACCAAGAAAGTGCTTGAAGAACAGTCCCAGTAGTTCATTGCCGGTCAGCAGGGTGACAGTAGGCCGGTTACGTTCCCGGTGGGTGAAATCCGCTTCGTCCATGTTCAATCCTTGGTCTGGGGTGCCGTTATGCTGCATAGAAAAGTTACTAAACGACCGGCCAGAAATGACGAAGTTCAGCGTTCGCGTTGGGATTAGGCCGGCATCTGCGCGCTGAGGATGACAACCCGACAGACGGTTAAAAAAGCGGCTTGGCGGACCGAATGATCCATGTGGAGTCAATCACCCGTTCGATGGAGCCTGCATCAGTGCCTCTCGCGCGAATTGATCAGGGCGCACATCGTCTGCCGGTCTGCTTGCTCGCAGTCGTACTGGCGCCGTCGAACAGAACCTTTTGCGGGTGAAAAATGGCTAGTCGTTAAACTTGTCGATCATCGCGCTGCCTATCAGCTTCGCCTTCTGGCGCGGCCTGCTGCAGGTGTCTGAAAGGCCCGCCACAAAGCAATATCCACCAGCCCACCGTCTCGTCTACGGCATCATCGGTCGCCAGCGGCTAGTCCCCGGCCACGCTCGCCATAGCGAACCGCTGGTCAGCGTCCGGGAAAAGCGCAAGAAGATGGCCGATGAACGGTCGAATCCTAGCTTGGCGACCAACGGCTATATGCCCGCAAGGCCCGCCATGCAAGGCCTTCAACGGTTCTGAAAGATCCTGTTATGCGGCCACGTGAAATTTATTTTCATGGCCAGTGCCGGAGTATGTGAACCCCTTGAAACAGGAGAGCGATCATGCAAACCACTAAAATCGCGGCGCTGACTCTGGCCGGCCTGATGTCTACCGCTGTATTTGCCGCAGGTACAACGGATAACGAGGCCATTCATGACAAGGACCGTTACGACGCCAATAGCAGCTCAATGAAAAGCGGCACTCATGACGGCAAGATGGACGGCGATCGTGACGACACCATGATGGATGGCAAAACCACCGACGACACTGACCGCAATGGGCTGACAACCGGTGCGGGCACCACCATTGACGGTGAGACGGCAGGCCCTGGTACAGAAACAGGCACCAGTGTCGGCAATACCACCTCCACTGGGAACAGTGCCACTGGCAACTGACTTGCCGTCGCAGCTGGATGAAAAGCCCCGGCTGCCCGGGGCTTTTTCTTGCGCAGCCGTTAGCGCCCGCCGTCGCGGCTGGCAGCACGGGGCTGCCAAGGGGAGAAGATCATGGTCACACGCATCTGGTTATGCGTTTCGATACTGCTAGCAGCGCCGCTGGCGATTGCCGCCGGAACCGGGCCAACGCACCCGGAAAAGGCCCGCGAACATCCGTTGGACTCACGTGAGCCACGCCAGGGCGTCATCGAGGGAGACGGTGAAAGTCAGGGCCAGCCGCGACCGCCAACGCTGGAGTCGCTGCCTGAGGCGCCGCCGGTAATCCCTGACGAGAACCCTTCGCAACCGGTTCGGCCAGACACCCGCTCGAGCGAGAATCGCGACCCAGCCCCCAGCTGATCAAACGATGCGGATCCGTTTCAGCCCATGCGGCAAACGAAAACGGGAGGCATGAGCCTCCCGTTCGGTCCCGCCAGTCCGTGCTTAGAACAGTACGCGGCTGCGGATGGTGCCGTTGACGTGCTGGAGCTTTTCCAGCGCCAGGTCGGAGTATTCCTTGTCCACGTCGATCACCACGTAGCCGACCTTTTCGTTGGTCTGCAGGAACTGACCGCAGATGTTGATGCCGTTGTCGGCGAACACCTTGTTGATCTCGCTCATCACGCCCGGGATGTTCTCGTGGATGTGCAGCAGACGGTGCTTGCCCGGATGCGAAGGCAGGGCGACTTCAGGGAAGTTGACGGAGGAAACCGAAGTACCGTTGTCGCTGTACTTGACCAGCTTCTCCGCGACTTCCAGGCCGATGTTGGCCTGGGCTTCGGCAGTGGAACCGCCGATGTGCGGGGTCAGAATCACGCGATCCAGGCCACGCAGGGGGCTCTCGAATTCGTCGTCGTTGGACTTGGGCTCGACCGGGAACACGTCGATCGCGGCACCAATCAGGTGCTCATCCTTGATCGCGGCAGCCAGGTGATCCAGTTCGACCACGGTGCCACGCGCAGCGTTGATCAGAATGGAGCCTTGCTTCATGGCGCGGATTTCCTTTTCACCGATCATCCACTGAGTGGACGGCAGCTCGGGAACATGCAGCGAGACGATGTCGCACATGCCCAGCAGTTCGTACAGCGAGCCGATCTGAGTGGCGTTGCCCAGCGGCAGCTTGGTCACCACGTCATAGAAGAAGACCTGCATGCCAAGGCTCTCGGCGAGCACCGACAGCTGCGTGCCGATGGAGCCGTAACCGATGATGCCCAGCTTCTTGCCGCGGATCTCGAAGGAGTTGGCCGCAGACTTAATCCAGCCGCCGCGGTGGCAGGAGGCGTTCTTCTCGGGGATGCCACGTAGCAGCAGGATGGCTTCGGCCAGCACCAGTTCGGCCACCGAGCGGGTGTTGGAGTAGGGTGCGTTGAACACCGCGATTCCGCGTTCACGGGCGGCATTCAGGTCGACCTGGTTGGTGCCAATGCAGAAGCAGCCGACGGCGATCAGTTTCTGCGCTGCGTCGAAGACTTCTTCGGTGAGCTGGGTGCGCGAACGGATGCCGATGAAATGGGCGTCGGCGATCTTCTCCTTCAGTTCCGCATCGGTCAGCGCGGTCTTGAGGTACTCGATGTTGGAGTAACCGGCGGCCTTGAGGGTGTCGACAGCGTTCTGGTGCACGCCTTCGAGAAGAAGGAACTTGATCTTGCTCTTGTCGAGAGAGGTCTGGCTCATCTGCATTAAAACCTTAAGGCCGGAGGGAAGGACGAAGTGTCCAGCGAAGGCTGGCCGACCCGGTATCAGCGGTGTCGGGAGCTGCCGAGGCACGTTTCAAAAGGGTGCGTATGCTAGCATATAGGCCCCTCGAAACACCCCTGTCCTGAGCTGAAGCGTGCTCAGGGTGACCATGAACCGAATGAGAGTTCCCATGATGACCGATCTCGCCCTGATCGACGAGCTGAAGACCCTGGTCGAGCCTGGCAAGGTGCTGACCGATGCCGATTCGCTGAATACCTACGGCAAGGACTGGACCAAGCAATACGCCCCGGCACCCTCGGCCATCGTGTTCCCGAAGAGCATCGAGCAGGTGCAGGCGATCGTGCGCTGGGCCAATGAGCGCAAGGTCGCGCTGGTGCCATCTGGCGGCCGGACCGGTCTCTCTGCCGCGGCGGTCGCCGCTAACGGTGAGGTGGTGGTCTCGTTCGACTACATGAACCAGATTCTCAAATTCAACGAGATGGATCGCACCGCTGTCTGCCAGCCGGGCGTGGTCACCGCACAGCTGCAGCAATTTGCCGAAGACAAGGGGCTCTACTACCCAGTGGATTTTGCCTCGGCCGGCTCCAGCCAGATCGGCGGCAACATTGGCACCAATGCTGGCGGTATCAAGGTGATTCGCTATGGCATGACCCGCAACTGGGTGGCGGGATTGAAGGTAGTCACCGGCAAGGGCGATCTGCTCGAACTGAACAGGGACCTGATCAAGAACGCCACCGGCTATGACCTGCGCCAGCTGTTCATCGGCGCGGAGGGCACGCTGGGTTTCGTGGTGGAAGCCACCATGCGTCTGGAGCGTCAGCCGACCAACCTGACAGCGCTGGTGCTGGGCACGCCGGACTTCGAGTCGATCATGCCGGTGCTGCACGCTTTCCAGGACAAGCTGGATCTGACCGCTTTCGAGTTTTTCTCCGACAAGGCACTGGCCAAGGTGCTAGGCCGTGGCGACGTGCCGGCACCGTTCGAAACCGATTGCCCGTTCTACGCGCTGCTCGAATTCGAAGCCACCACCGACGAGCGCGCCGATCAGGCGCTGGCGACCTTTGAGCACTGTGTCAACGAAGGCTGGGTGCTCGATGGTGTGATGAGCCAGAGTGAGCAGCAGCTGCAGAACCTATGGAAACTGCGCGAGTACATTTCCGAGACCATCAGCCACTGGACGCCGTACAAGAACGACATCTCGGTGACCATCGCCAAGGTGCCGGCTTTCCTCAAGGAAATCGACGCCATCGTCGGTGAGCATTACCCGGATTTCGAGATCGTCTGGTTTGGCCACATTGGTGACGGCAACCTGCACCTGAACATCCTCAAGCCGGACGCGATGGACAAGGACGAGTTCTTCGGCAAATGCGCCACCGTCAACAAATGGGTGTTCGAAACCGTACAGAAGTACAACGGTTCGATCTCCGCCGAGCACGGCGTGGGCATGACCAAGCGCGACTACCTCGAGTACAGCCGCTCGCCGGTGGAAATCGAGTACATGAAGGCGGTCAAGGCTGCCTTCGATCCGAACGGCATCATGAATCCGGGCAAGATCTTCGCTGTTTGAACAGACAGGAACCCTCCATGACCTACAAGCACCAGTACACCGACGGCACGACCATCCACTACCCGCTGGGCAAGGTCGTCTGCATCGGCCGAAACTACGCCGAGCACGCTAAAGAGCTGAACAACCCGGTGCCGACCGAGCCATTGCTGTTCATCAAGGCCGGCAGCTGCACCGTGCCGCTGGACAGTGGTTTCAGCATTCCCTCTGACCGTGGCGCCGTGCACTACGAGGCGGAAGTTGCCGTGTTGATCGGCAAGCCGCTGTCGCGCAAGCCGAACGAAGAGGAGGTTCGCGATGCGATCTCCGGTTTTGCTCCCGCTCTGGACCTGACCCTGCGCGACGTGCAGGCCAAGCTGAAGGAAAAGGGCCACCCGTGGGAGATCGCCAAGAGCTTTGACGGCGCCTGTGTGCTGGCACCCTTCGTGCCGGGCGATGCGGTGGATGACCTCGGCGACATCGGTATTCGCCTGACCATCAACGGTGAAGTGCGTCAGGACGGCAACAGCAGCCAGATGCTCAATGCCATCCTGCCACTGTTGCAGCACATTGCCGGGCACTTCAGCCTGCAGCCTGGCGACGTCGTGCTGACCGGCACGCCGGCGGGAGTCGGTCCTCTTCATCAGGGCGACGAGCTGGTAGTGGAGCTGGTCGGACTGTCGCGCTTCGAGAGCCGCGTGCTTTAAGTTGCATATGAGCTGGGTACGTTTGACGTACCCGGCCCGCAGCGCTCTATCGCCCCTGAGAAGGTCATGCTGTAATCGCACGCTCTTCCTGGGTCTGCCTACATGCCTGAGTCTGCCGTCCGACGTTCCCGCCTCCGCCTGTTCCTCTACATTTCGCTGTTTCTGACCATTGCAATGGCCTTGCTGGCCGGCTGGATGCTGCATTGGAACGACCAGTTGAAACTGTATTGGCAGGAGCAATACGTCGGTTCCCAAGAGCGCGCGGCGAGCATCTGGTTGCCGGACTATGAACTGGCGCTGGAGACCACCTTGTCCGGCCTCGAGGAAGACGAAACCTCAGGCCTGACCTGGAATGCAGAGACCGGGACGCTGTTCACCGTCACCGGACAAAATCCGCAGCTCGTGGAATTCTCCCCCGGCGGTGTGGTGCTGCGGCGCATCACCCTGACCGGATTCTCTGATCCTGAAGCGGTCGAAGCCCTGGATAACGGACAGCTCGGTATCGTCGATGAGCGGCGCCGACTGGTTGCAGTGTTCCGGTTGGCGCCGGGGGTCGAGAGCCTCGATCTCGAGGATCTCGCCACCTATGACCTGGGTTTCGACGGTGCCGGAAACAAAGGCTTCGAAGGACTGGCCTGGAATCCGCGCACCCAGCGCATGCTGCTGGCCAAGGAGCGCGATCCGCAGGGCTTGTTCGAGCTGCCTTTCCCTGGAGAAGACGGCGCTGCCGGCGCCCTTGAGTCGCTCCCTGATCAGCCGCTGCTGGTACGCGATATCTCGTCGGTAGCCATCGACCCACGTACCGGGCATACCCTGATGCTGTCCGACGAGTCGCGTCTGCTGGTGGAGCTTGACTTGCAGGGCCGGCCGCGCAGCTTTATCAGCCTGCTTGGCGGTCTCAATGGTCTGGTGGAGGGCATCGACCAGGCTGAAGGGGTCGCCATGGACGGGCAAGGCAACATCTACGTCGTAGCGGAGCCGAACCGCTTCTATGTCTTTAGTCGGCGACGCTGACCTTCGATCCAGATCGCCGAAGCATGGCTACTACCATCCGCGATGGCTATTTGCAGCACCGGATGCGGCCGTGGGGCGCGCACCGAGCTGATCAATGCCTGCCGCGAGAGGTCAGCGCTTGAGCGTCTGCACCCCGTCCGTTGTGCCCAGCAGCAGGACGTCGGCCGGGCGGGCGGCGAACAGCCCGTTACTGACCACGCCCACGATGTTGTTGATCTGCGCTTCGACATCCGGGGCGAAGCCGATCATGAGGTTGTGCACGTCAAGGATGACGTTGCCGTTGTCGGTCACCACACCCTCACGGTAGACGGGGTCCCCGCCCAGCTTGACCAGTTCGCGCGCGACGTGGCTGCGGGCCATCGGGATCACTTCCACCGGCAGGGGAAACTCGCCGAGGCGCTCGACCAGCTTGCTGCCATCGGCGATGCAGATAAAGGTGCGGGCCACTGCAGCGACGATCTTCTCGCGGGTCAGGGCTGCGCCGCCGCCCTTGATCAGCTCCAGATGGCTGTTGGTCTCGTCGGCACCGTCAACGTAGAACTCCAGGTCCGCTACGGAGTTCAGGTCATAGACCGGAATGCCATGACCTTTCAGACGCTCGGCGGTGGCATCGGAACTGGCCACGGCACCGTCGAAGAATCCTTTGTGCTTGGCCAGCAGATCGATGAAGAAGTTGGCGGTGGAGCCGGTGCCAACGCCGACGATGCTGCGGTCGGTGAGCTGCGGCACGATGAGGTCGACAGCGGCCTGGGCGACGGCCTGCTTGAGTTGATCCTGGGTCATGGCGTAAAGGTCCGGTCGGTAAGTAAGTCGTGGGGCGAGAGTATAGCGGGGGCTCATCAGCGGGTCTTGCCTGCTGAGACTGTACGGCTGTTTTGCGCGCGGATTGCCGGTGGTCGCGGCGTTTTTCGCGGAGTAGACTCGTCTGCCCCGCAAGGCCCGCCAAGATAGCTCACGATGCTCGAACAGTACGTCAAGAAGATCCTCACCTCGCGCGTCTATGACGTTGCGGTGGAAACCCCGTTGCAGCCTGCCCGTCAGCTCTCTGAGCGGCTGGGTAATCAGATTTTGCTGAAGCGCGAAGATCTGCAGCCGGTGTTCTCCTTCAAGATTCGCGGTGCCTATAACAAGCTGGCACAGCTGTCACCCGAGGAGCTGGCGCGCGGCGTGGTTACTGCGTCGGCCGGTAACCATGCGCAGGGCTTGGCCCTGGCGGCCCGTGAGCTGGGCATCAAGGCGACCATCGTCATGCCGCGCACCACGCCGGAACTGAAGGTGCAGGGCGTGCGTGCACGTGGAGGCAAGGTGGTGCTTCACGGGGATGCCTTTCCCGAGGCGTTGGCTTACTCACTGAAGTTGGTCGAGGAAAAGGGTTACGTCTATATCCACCCCTACGACGACCCGCACGTGATTGCCGGGCAAGGCACCGTGGCGATGGAGATCCTTCGCCAGCATCAGGGTCAGCTTGATGCGGTCTTCGTCCCGGTAGGTGGGGGCGGTTTGATTGCTGGCGTCGCTGCGTACATCAAATACCTCAAGCCAGACATCAAGGTCATTGGCGTCGAGCCGGACGATTCCAATTGCCTGCAGCAGGCGATGGCTGCGGGCGAGCGTGTGGTGCTGCCGCAGGTGGGTTTGTTCGCCGATGGGGTGGCGGTGGCGCAGATCGGTCAGTACACCTTCGATATCTGCCAGCACTACGTCGATGAAGTGATCACGGTCAGCACCGATGAGATCTGCGCCGCGATCAAGGACATCTACGACGACACCCGCTCGATCACCGAGCCAGCAGGGGCGCTGGCGGTGGCCGGTATCAAGCGCTATGTGGAGCGCGAGGGCATCCAGCATCAGGTGCTGGTCGGCATCGATTCCGGCGCCAACGTGAACTTTGATCGGCTGCGTCATGTGGCGGAGCGCGCTGAGCTTGGCGAGAAGCGCGAGGCGATCATCGCGGTGACCATTCCCGAGGAACCTGGCAGCTTCAAGGCTTTCTGCGAGGCCATCGGCAAGCGCCAGATCACCGAATTCAATTACCGCTACCACGAGGACCGTGAGGCGCACATCTTTGTGGGTGTGCAGACCCATCCGGAAAACGACCCGCGGACGGCCTTGGTGGATGGGTTGCGGGCGAAGGGTTTCCCCGTGCTTGATCTCACTGACAACGAACTGGCCAAGCTGCACACCCGGCACATGGTCGGAGGGCACGCCTCTGGCGTCAGTGATGAAGTGGTTTATCGGTTCGAATTCCCGGAGCGTCCGGGCGCGCTGTTCAACTTCCTCAACAATCTCGGAGGGCGTTGGAATATTTCGATGTTCCACTACCGCAATCACGGCGCGGCTGACGGGCGGGTGGTTGCCGGCCTGCAGGTACCTGCCGAAGACCGTCACCTGTTGCCGGCCGCACTGGACAAGATCGGCTATCGCTACTGGGACGAAACAGACAATCCGGCCTACCAACTTTTTCTCGGCTGACCAGCCGTACCGCGGGGATCGATGGAACATTACCAACTGCTGAACATGATTCACGCCGCTCTGGCGATCCTCCTCACGCTGGGGCTGATTGCCCACATCATCATGCTGTGGAAAGCCTGGCGGCGGGCCGATCCGGTGGTGCTGCAGAACAAGCTGCGCCGCACCCGGTTGATGTCGCTGCCATTGCTGGCGGTATTTGCCTTGTTGCTTCCGGTGACCGGCTGGTGGCTGGCGCACCTGGCAGGTTTCCCGCTCGGTCAGCTGTGGTTGCTGGCCAGCTCGGTGCTGTTCCTGGTTCTAGTGCCACTAGGCCTGCTGCTCGGCGGCCGCCTGCGTGCATGGCAGGCTCTGGGCGATGCCCCAGCGCCCGCGCGCCTGCCGCGCTTTGCGCTGGTTTATGCGGGTCTGATCCTGCTGATTCTAGTCGCCATCATGGGTTTGATGGGCGCCAAGCCGGTCTAGCGCTGAGTTCAGCGCAGGCTGATGATGCGCCAGCCGCGTTGCTCGGCAATGCCCCTCAAGGTGGGGTCCGGATCGACCGCTACCGGATGGCTGACGCGCTCCAGTAGCGGCAGGTCGTTGCGCGAGTCGCTGTAGAAATAGCTGTCATCCAGGCTCTGGTCATTTTCCATGAGCCAGCGTTCGATGCGCGTCACCTTGCCCTCCTGAAAACAGGGCACGTCGGTGAGGCGACCGGTGTAGCGCCCCTCTTGCATCTCACATTCGGTGGCCAGCAGCGTATCGACGCCCAGGCGCTTGGCGATTGGCCCGGTGATGAAGCGGTTGGTGGCGGTAATGATCACCACCCGGTCGCCGGCTTCATGATGCTGACGCACCAGTGCCTCACCCTTGGCCAGGACGATGGGCTCGATGTGGTCGCGCATGAACTCGGCGTGCCATTGCTGCAGTTGCGGCATCTCGCTACGGCCCAGCAGCTCTTGGCAGAAGTTCTGATACTCCAAAACATCCAGCGCGCCGGCCAGGTAGTCCTGATAAAAGGCATCGTTGCGGGCGCGATACGCCTCAGCGTCGACCAGCCCGCGCTGGCAGAGAAACTCGCCCCAGGCGTGGTCGCTGTCACCGGCCAGGAGAGTGTTATCAAGATCGAAAAGAGCCAGGCGCACGCTGCGTTCCTCGGGGGATAAAGGGGGGTGAAGCATAGCGGGATCGCTCGATAGATGGCAGCCGGCAAGCGTTCGGATCGAGGATCGGAGCCGGTAGATCAATGGCTTCCATGCGCGCTTTCTGCTTTTCACGTTTTTGTGGAACAATGCCGCGATATGCGTTTGCGAGGTTGTATGCCGTGATCGACTCCGATGGTTTTCGCCCCAATGTCGGCATCATCCTGACCAATGATGTCGGGCAAGTGCTGTGGGCCCGGCGGATTAATCAGGATGCCTGGCAGTTTCCGCAAGGCGGAATCAACCCGCGCGAGACGCCGGAGGAGGCGCTCTTTCGCGAGCTGAACGAAGAGGTCGGCCTGGAAGAGCAGGACGTCAAGATTCTCGCCTGCACCCGTGGCTGGCTGCGCTATCGCTTGCCTCAGCGGCTGGTGCGTACTCATAGTCAGCCGCTGTGTATCGGTCAGAAGCAGAAATGGTTCTTGCTGCGCCTTACCGGTGCCGAAGACCGGGTTCGTATGGATCTGACCGGCAAGCCCGAGTTCGACGGCTGGCGCTGGGTCAGTTACTGGTACCCGTTGGGGCAGGTGGTCACCTTCAAGCGCGAGGTTTACCGTCGCGCCTTAAAAGAACTCGCTCCGCGCCTCCTGGCGCGGGACTGACGGGAGAAAGCCCCTGAGCATGCTCGGCACGCTGCGCAAGATCGTCCAGGAAGTAAACGCTGCCAAGGACCTCAAGGCGGCCTTGGGCATTATCGTGCTGAGAGTTCGGGCGGCCATGGCCAGCCACGTCTGCTCAGTCTATTTGCTCGATCCCGAATCTGGGCGTTTCGTCCTGATGGCCACCGAGGGCCTGAACAAGAAGGCCATCGGCAAAGTCAGCATGGCCCCGAACGAGGGTCTGGTCGGCTTGGTTGGCACGCGCGAGGAGCCGCTCAACCTGGAGCATGCGTGTGAGCATCCGCGCTATCGCTATTTCGCTGAAACCGGGGAAGAACGCTACGCCTCCTTTCTCGGCGCCCCCATCATCCACCACCGGCGGGTAATGGGTGTTCTGGTCATTCAGCAGAGAGAGCAGCGCCTGTTCGACGAGGGTGAAGAAGCCTTCCTCGTTACTATGAGTGCGCAGCTCGCCGGTGTTATCGCCCATGCCGAGGCGACCGGTTCGATCCGCGGCCTCGGCCGGCAGGGCAAGGGCATCCAGGAAACCCGCTTTATCGGTATCCCCGGCGCACCCGGCGCGGCAGTGGGTACCGCTGTCGTCGTTCTGCCGCCTGCCGACCTCGATGTGGTGCCGGATAAGACGATTGAAGATATTCCCGCTGAACTGGTGCTATTCGAGGCTGCGCTCGAAGCAGTGCGAGCCGATATGCGTGCGCTGTCCGAAAAGCTTGCAACCCAGATGCGCAAGGAAGAGCGCGCACTGTTCGATGTCTACCTGATGATGCTCGACGACTCTGCCCTGGGTGGCGAGGTGTCCAAGGTTATCCGCACGGGCCAATGGGCCCAAGGCGCGCTGCGTCAGGTCGTCAGCGACCACGTCGGCCGCTTCGAGATGATGGACGATGCCTACCTGCGCGAGCGCGCCTCGGACGTCAAGGACATTGGTCGGCGCTTGCTGGGTTATCTGCAGCAGGCGCGCCAGCAGAGCCTGACCTACCCGGACAACACCATTCTGGTCAGCGAGGAGTTGTCCCCGGCGATGCTCGGCGAGGTGCCGGAAGGCAAGTTGATGGGCATGGTATCGGTGCTGGGTTCGAGCAACTCACACGTGGCGATCCTGGCGCGGGCCATGGGTATTCCCACGGTGATGGGGGCGGTTGACCTGCCATATTCGAAGGTCGATGGCATCGAGCTGATCATCGACGGCACCCGTGGCGAGATCATCACCAACCCGGCAAAGGTCCTGCGCGAGCAATACCTGGTTTTGGCCGAGCAGGAGCGGCAGCTGTCCGAAGGGCTCGACGTGCTGCGCGAGCTGCCTTGCGAGACCACCGATGGTCTGCGTATCCCGCTGTGGGTGAATACCGGTCTGCTCGCCGATGTGGTGCGCGCGCAGGAGCGCGGCGCCGAAGGCGTTGGCCTGTATCGCACCGAAGTGCCCTTCATGATCAAGGAGCGCTTTCCCAGCGAGAAGGAGCAGATGGCGATCTATCGCGAGCAGCTGCAAGCCTTCCACCCGCTGCCGGTGACCATGCGCAGCCTCGACATTGGCGGTGACAAAAGCCTGCCGTACTTCCCGATCAAGGAAGAAAATCCCTTCCTCGGCTGGCGCGGCATCCGCGTCACACTCGACCATCCCGAAATTTTTCTGCTGCAGACCCGCGCCATGCTCAAGGCCAGCGCCGGGCTGAACAACCTGCGCATTCTGCTGCCCATGATTTCTGGCACACGCGAGCTGGAAGAGGCACTGCACCTGATCCACCGCGCCTGGGGTGAGGTACGTGATGAAGGCACCGACGTCGAAATGCCGCCAGTCGGGGTGATGATCGAAGTGCCGGCTGCGGTCTACCTGACCCGCGAACTGGCGCGTCAGGTGGACTTCATCTCGGTGGGCTCCAACGACCTGACTCAGTATCTGCTGGCCGTAGACCGCAACAACCCGCGGGTTGCCGATCTGTACGATTACCTGCATCCCGCAGTGCTCGAAGCGCTGCAGCGGGTCGTCCGAGAGGCGCACGACGAAGGCAAGCCGGTCAGCATCTGCGGTGAAATGGCTGGCGATCCGGGCGCAGCCATTCTGCTGCTGGCGATGGGCTTCGACAGCCTGTCGATGAACGCCACCAACCTGCCAAAGGTGAAGTGGATGCTGCGTCAGATCAGTTCGGTCACGGCGCGTGAGCTGTTGGCCAAGGTGATGAAAATGGACAGCCCGCAGGTCATCCACGCCACGGTGCAGCTGACCCTGCGCAATCTCGGCCTGGATCGCATGGTTAATCCATCTGCCGCGATCTAACCCAACACCTTTGCGGGCTCAGTTGTCGTGGGCGGCAGGTCTATCTCTGTTTCACCGCTCACACCCTTCGCGTCGAAACGGCGCTCGGTCATGCTCATGGAACCGTCCGCGCGGCGGAGCAATAGAGTGATGGCGCGGGTGCCGTAGTCCGGACTGGCAATGAACGCGCTCGACAGCAGCTTCTCCATCTCATGCGAGATACCGGTAGCCGGCAGTTCGGCATCTGCGGCGGGCCGTGAGTCGCTCATGATCTCTAGCAACCGGTCGCGCTCCGGCGCACCGAGGCAGGCTTCTAGCGCCGATCGAGTGCTCAGCAGCTTTGGCCAGGGCGTATCCAGCGCTGCATTGGACAGACCGTAGACGCCCGGCGATAGAGCGCGAGGCGTCCCTTCCTTTGAATTGAGATACCAGAGCTCGGTGAGATTCCCGACCAGCAGGTTAAAGCCGGAATAATGACCGAGACTGCGAGTCAGCTCCTGCAGATAGTGCGCCGGCGATTGCGCGCCCCGCAGGAAGCGTGCGGGCAGCTCGCCTCGCGAGCGCTCGCCAAGAGGGGCGCCGGGCGCACGAATATTGGTCAGCGCAGCGAAGCGTCCATCCGTGGTTACACCCATCCAGGTGCCGCCTGCCTGTAGGTCGCGACCGGCTACGACCTGCGGCGCGTCGTCCCAATGCCCCAACGGCAGACTGGGGCGCGCATGAAATTCGTCACGGTTGGCGGCGACGATCAACGGCTGTGCATGGCCGGGGCGCCAGGCGAATACGATCAAGCACATGAGAAACCGGACTCGGTTGCAAGCAAGCGTCGAGGCTAGACGAAAACGCAGCGCCCACGCCACATCGGCAGGACGCTGGTTACGTTTCAGAGGATTGCCGCGTTCCGCCCCGCTGGCGTTTTTCCGCTAACATGCCGCTTTGTTTTTCAGGGTGGCTCGATGGAGTTCGCGCTTTATCTGCTTCTCGGCGGATTCGCTGGTGTACTGGCAGGGCTGTTCGGTGTCGGGGGTGGCCTGATCATCGTTCCGGTGCTGGTGTTCAGCTTTACAGCGCAGGGATTCGACCCGCAGATACTTACTCATCTGGCCGTCGGCACCTCGCTGGCAACCATCGTCTTTACCTCGATGAACTCAATTCTGACGCACCATCGCAAGGGCGCTGTGCAGTGGCCGGTGGTGCTCTGGATGACGCTTGGCATTCTGTTCGGCGCGGCGCTGGGAAGCCTGACGGCGGCGTCGATTCAAGGCCCGCTGCTGCAGAAGATCATCGGTTTGTTCGCCATCGCCATGTCGGTGCAGATGGGGTTTTCACTGCAGCCCAAGGCCAGCGCCGGTGTACCCGGACGGCCAGTGCTGGCCGTTGCCGGCGCAGTGATCGGGTGGGCCTCGGCCATTTTCGGGATCGGCGGCGGTTCGTTGACCGTGCCCTTCCTCAGCTGGCGCAGCGTACCGATGCAGCAAGCGGTGGGCACCTCGGCAGCTTGCGGTTTGCCGATTGCCATCGCCGGTGCATTGAGCTTCGCGGTCGTTGGCTGGCAGGATGCGCATCTGCCTGACTGGAGCGTCGGCTACGTCTATTTGCCAGCGCTGGTTGGCGTCGCCATCACCAGCATGTTCTTTGCCCGTGTCGGCGCTAATCTGGCGCATCGATTGTCCGCTTCAATGCTGCGGCGCCTGTTCGCGCTGCTGCTGTTGGGCGTAGGTATCAATTTCTTGATCTGAGGAAAATCCGGATGCTGCCTTATCCGCAGATAGACCCTGTGGCCGTGTCGCTTGGCCCGCTGCAAATCCATTGGTATGGCCTGATGTACCTGATCGGCATCGGCGGAGCCTGGCTGCTGGCATCGCGTCGGCTGCATCGCTTCGATCCCACCTGGGACAAGGACAAGCTTTCCGACCTGGTGTTCTGGGTGGCCATGGGCGTGATCGTCGGCGGTCGGCTGGGCTACGTGCTGTTCTACGATCTGGCGTCCTATATCAACGATCCGACGCTGATCTTCCAGGTCTGGAAGGGTGGCATGTCGTTTCATGGCGGTCTGCTGGGCGTGCTGCTGTGCACCTGGATATTCGCCCGGCGCAACGGCAAGAAGTTTTTCGAGCTGATGGACTTCATCGCCCCTTTCGTGCCGATCGGGCTGGGTGCCGGTCGCATCGGTAACTTCATCAATGCCGAACTCTGGGGCAAGGCGACCGATGTGCCTTGGGCGATGGTCTTCCCGACCGATCCGCAGCAGCTGGCGCGGCACCCATCGCAGCTCTACCAGTTCGCGCTGGAAGGCGTGGCCCTGTTCGTCATTCTTTGGCTCTATTCGAGCAAGCCGCGGCCGACCATGGCCGTGTCCGGTCTATTCGCCGTGTGCTACGGCATCTTCCGCTTCATTGTCGAGTTCGTTCGCGTACCCGACGCCCAGCTCGGTTACCTGGCGTTTGGCTGGCTGACGATGGGGCAGGTGCTGTGCATCCCGATGATCCTGATCGGTCTTGGCATGATTGCCTGGGGCTACCGCCACGAGCCGGTAAAGGCGGACGCCTGATCGCATACGGTCCGGCTTCGTCGCCTAAAGGGCGACAAGCCGTACGTCGGCTTTTACTATTTGCAGCATTCCTTTCACCGCGCCCCGGCGCCCGCTTCGAGCCCATCGATGAAACAGTATCTCGACCTGATGCGCCATGTGCGTGAGCACGGCACCTTCAAGAGCGATCGCACCGGCACTGGCACCTACAGCATGTTCGGCCACCAGATGCGCTTCGACTTGAGCGAAGGCTTTCCGCTGGTCACCACCAAGAAATGCCACCTGAAATCGATCATTCACGAACTGCTGTGGTTTCTTCAGGGCGATACCAATATCAAGTACCTGCAGGAAAACGGAGTGCGGATCTGGGACGAATGGGCCGACGAGAACGGCGAGCTCGGCCCGGTCTACGGCTACCAGTGGCGCAATTGGCCGGCGCCCAACGGCGAGTCGGTCGACCAGATCAGCAAGCTGGTGGAGATGATCAAGAAAAACCCGGATTCGCGGCGGCTGATGGTGTCAGCCTGGAACCCGGCGCTGGTCGATCAGATGGCGCTGCCGCCATGCCACGCGCTGTTCCAGTTCTATGTGGCGGACGGCAAGCTCAGCTGCCAGCTCTACCAGCGCTCGGCTGACATCTTCCTCGGAGTGCCCTTCAACATCGCCAGCTACGCATTGCTGACGCTGATGGTGGCGCAGGTGTGCGACCTGCAACCCGGTGAATTCATCTGGAGCGGCGGTGATTGCCACCTCTATGCCAATCACCTGGAGCAGGCCGACCTGCAGTTGACCCGCGAGCCGCTGCCGCTGCCGACCATGCAGCTCAACCCCGAGGTAAAGGATCTGTTCGCCTTCCGCTTCGAGGACTTCGAACTGGTCGGCTACGAAGCCCATCCGCACATCAAGGCCCCGGTTGCCGTCTGAGACGCCCTTGCTCTATTGCTCGCCCAGGTAGCGTGCCTGCATGTCCGGCCAGCGGGGGCTGTTGGTGATATCCAGAATCGCCTGGCTCAGCCGCTCCCGGTACGGGCTGCCAGCGCGCACGGCAAAAGCATAGGATTGATCTTCAAAGGTGCCGGGCAGCAGTCGTAAGCCCTCGCCCTGCCGCTCGGTGTTTCGGTACTGAAGGATCGGCTGGTCGTAGACGACAGCGTCGGCCTCTCCATCGATCACGGCTTGAATCGCCTGACTGAGGTCGGAAAAGGCGGTGGTGCGCACGCGGTGGTGCTGTAAATAGTCGGAGCTGACGGTGCCGTCTACCGTCGCTACGTGAGCGCCGCGCAGATCGTCCGGCCCTTGCAGCCCGCTTTTCAGGCTGCCAACCGTCAAGGTACTGGTCACGGCCGCGGTGAAGGTCGACACCATGATCAACGCAGCGAACATCCAGACAATGGCGATCAGGCGACCGCCGAGGGTAACCGGCGCCTTGTCACCATAGCCGACGGTGGTCATGGTGACCGCTGCCCACCAGAAGCTGTTGCCTAGCCCCTCGACCGAACTGCCGCCGAACTGCTCGCGGTTGCGCCGGCGCTCGAACAGCCAGAGCAGCGCGCCGACCAGCAGCAATAACGCGCCCAGGCCCAGCACCAGGCTCGCGAATTGCCAGGAAAACAGGGCTCGAACGGCGCCCCAGCCACTGCCCTGCTGGGCTGGCGGAACGCCGATTGCCAGCCCCGTGCGGTAGAACGGGTGGGTGAAATCCACCAGCGCCTCGCGCTCGGCGGTCATGGTCAGCGCACCGACCACCACATCCAGCTGATCCTGCTCCAGTCCGGGCAGCAGCTGATCGAACGCCATGGGCTGCAACTCGTAGCGATATCCGGCCTGCTCGGCGATGGCCTGCCACAGATCGATGCTGATGCCGCTCCAGCGGCCATCAGCCTCCTGAATGACGAAGGGCGGCACCTCTGTGATGCCCACACGTAGCACCTCGCCTTGTGACTGGGCAGTGGCCTGCTGGCTTAATAAGGCGAACAGCAAAGCGATCAGAAACTTTGGCACATCTTTTTCCTCGTTGTCGTTGTGAGCTCAGGGTAGCAAAGCTGAACGGCCTAACCGGCAGGGTCGATTGTTCAGGAAAGTCGCCAGAGTGCCATCTGCGTTGTATAGACTCTGGGTAAACCATGATCAGAGGGCAGCGCATGCGACGGGTCGTATTCAATCAAAAAGGTGGGGTCGGCAAGTCCAGCATTGCCTGCAACCTGGCGGCAGTCAGCGCAGCGCAAGGCTATCGCACGCTGCTGATCGACCTGGATGCGCAAGCCAATTCCAGTCATTACCTCACCGGGCTGACCGGCGACGAACTGCCGACGGGGATCGCCGACTACTTCAAGCAGATCCTGGCGGGAGGGCCGGCGGGCAAGAAGGCTCGCCCACCGATCACCGAGACCCGTTTCGAAAACCTGCACCTGATTACCGCCACCGCGGAATTGGCCGATCTGCAACCCAAGCTTGAAGCCAAGCACAAGATCAACAAGCTGAGGAAGCTGCTGGAAAGCCTCTCCGAAGAGTACGAGCGCATCTATCTGGACACGCCGCCGGCACTGAACTTCTTCACCCTGTCGGCCCTGATAGCCGCGGACAGTTGCCTGATACCGTTCGACTGCGACAGCTTTTCCCGTCAGGCGCTGTATAGCCTGCTCGAGGAAATCGAGGAGCTGCAGGAAGACCACAATGACGCGCTGCGAGTCGAAGGTATCGTCGTTAACCAATTCCAGCCGCGCGCGGCCTTGCCGCAGCAGATGATCGACGAACTGCTGGCCGAGGGGCTGCCAGTCCTGCCGGTGCATCTGATGAGCTCGGTGCGCATGCGCGAGTCGCATCAGGTCTGCACGCCGCTGATCCACCTCGACCCACGGCACAAGCTGACGCAGCAGTTCGTCGAGTTGCACGCATACCTGGAAAACGCGGGCTGATCGAATTTCACGGACCGCTTTTTCGCGCCCTCGATGCGGCGGCCAAGGCGCGTCGCTCTTGTTTGTAGCGCAAAACGTCGCAAGCAACCGCACTGAGGGTAACGGCGCCTGGCAGGACGGTTCCGTCAGCGCTGTCCGCTCGCAAATCCTGTTCGTCCGCCCGGGCGTCAGTGGGCGATCAGAACGTCGCAGGGAGGGCGGTCGAAATACTCTCGTGTAAGGCTGCCGAGCAGCGCTTCGCTCATCGCGCCTCGGCTGTGGCTGCCCAGCGCCAAGAGTTTTGGTTGCACCTTCGCAATAGCCGAGTCTAGACAGTTGTTGCGCTCACCGTGACGTAAGCTCGATTGCAACTGGGCACCGGTATCGGCCAAATGCCTGCGAAGATCCGCGACAAGCTGGTCGAACAGTTCGTGCTGCAGCGTCAGCTCGGCTGATTCCGGCGGGCACACTTCCGATGACTCATAGATATTCAGTGCGGTGAGTGCACTCCCGGCGGGCATCAACTGCCACGCCGACTGCAGTGCGCGACTGGCGCAGCCGGAGTAATCCAGCGCAGCCAGCGCCCGAGAGTAGGGGGCAGCCTGCGTGACCGCCAACAGTAGCGGCGCGGGGCAGCTTTGCAGGACCTGCTCCAGCGTGGTGCCAACGAATCCTTGCGGCGACTGCCGGTGGTGGCGACCCATTATCAGCAAGTCGATTTCCAGCCCGGCGGCTTGGGTGAGAATCTCCTCGGCGGCGCGGCCCTGGCGGATCCAGGGCTGCTGAGCAAGGCCGTGACGTTCAAGCGTTGTGTGCAGATAAACCTGTGCATGCTGCTGCTCCTTCGCGTCCGACTGGCCTGTCAGAACGTGCAGCACGCTCAGTCGGGCTCCGGTCTGCTGCGCCAACTGCGCCGCGCGGCTCAAGGCCAGGTCGGCCTCGGGGCTGAGATCGTGGGCGACAAGAATATGCTGAACCATGGCGGCCTCGCGGTTTGCTGAGCGAAATGGCTGCAGTATGCCGGGCAGATCCAGGCGTTGTCCTGATCAGGAGCAGGCGTCTCCTGTTCGCACAAAAAGAAGGCCGGCCGCCGCTTTGACTTGGAATGCTTTTTTCGTCGGGCTGCTGACGCTATGCTGGCGACCATTCATGCAGGAGCGAGTGATGAGCAAGGTCAGTGTGCTGGTGGTGGATGACGCACCCTTCATTCGGGATTTGATCAAGAAAGGGTTGCGTAGCCACTTCCCGGGGATTCGTATCGAGGACGCTGTGAACGGGCGTAAGGCCCAGCAAATGCTCGATCGCGATTCCTTCGACCTGATCCTCTGCGATTGGGAAATGCCGGAAATGTCCGGCCTTGAACTACTCACCTGGTGCCGCGCTCAGGAAAAGCTCAAAACCACCCCGTTCATCATGGTCACCAGCCGTGGCGACAAGGAAAACGTGGTTCAGGCGATCCAGTCCGGTGTGTCCGACTTCATCGGTAAGCCATTCTCCAACGAACAATTGACTACCAAGGTTCGCAAGGCGCTCGGAAGGGCCGGCAAGCTCGACGCGTTGGCTGCCAGCGCACCGGCACGGCCGACCAACACCGGCATGGCCAACGATTCCCTGGCTGCGTTGACGGGCGGTAAGGCTGAAGTCATCAAACCGGCATCCGCTGCGGAGGCTGTGTCACCGGCGCCCGGTTTCGCCGCGCCGCTCGTGCAGCCGGGCGCAGCCAAACCAACAGCAGCCAGTGGCGGTCGCGGCCAAGGCCAGCTGCGCCTGGCTGGCGGGACGCTTGCGTGCGTCATCAAGGCCCTCAGCCTCAAAGAGGGGCTGCTGGTGGTCAGGCGCGGCGAGACGCTGCCGCAGGTGCTGGAAAGCGCAGTGCTCGATCTGGAGCAGGGCGAAGGCGGGGAGGTGGCACGCCTCAATGGCTATCTACACGCGGTGGCGGCGCTGGAGCCCAAGCCGGACAGTGAATGGCTGCAATTGACCTTTCGCTTCGTCGATCGCGATCCGCAAAAGCTCGATTACCTGTCCCGGCTGATCGCTCGAGGCACCGCTCAGCGCCACTTTGTGCCGGGCGCTTAAGGTCCGCCGAGGCAGCTGGTAATGCGAGCAAGGCGACCGACTGTCTGAAAAAACCAGTGACGCGATGAACCATTTCACAGGCTGACAGTCGGTGGCTCGCGCTTACACCGCTGCGCTGTTAGTCTGCAGCGCTCTGACACATAACCATATGAAGTCTGCCGTTATGTTGGGGCGCACCATTCTTGCTCTTGGGTTGTTCTGGCTGGCCATGCCTGCCTCGGCCCTCACCATCTACAAGTACACCGACGCCAACGGCGTGGTCACCTACAGCGACCAGGCTGCACCAGGTGCGCGCGTGTTCACCTTCAGTGATCGAATGGTCGAGAAGCTCGACACCCAGGTGAAGCTGGAAACCCGCAAGCATGCCGGCGGCGAAACTCTCGTGGTGCGCAACGACCTATTCGCCCCGGTCGATGTGGAGCTCAAACTGACGGGCGTGCAGAACGCCGTCGGCGCACCGGACAAGCCGATCCGCTGGGTGCTGCCGCCGCGCAGCCAGATCCGCCTGGCGACCCTGGCCCCGCTGGACCCTTCCAAACCGCTGAAATACACGCCTAAGCTGCGCCACGCGCTGGGCGATCCACGCCTGTTACCCAAGCCCTACAAGTATCCGCTGCCCTGGCGCGGCGGCCCGTTCCGCCTGACCCAGGGCGCCAACGGCAAGTACAGCCACTTCACCCCGAAAGGCCGCTATGCGGCCGATATCGCCATGCCCGAGGGCACGCCGATCATCGCGGCGCGGGGCGGCATGGTGGTCAAGATCGAGAACGCCCAGAGCGGCCGGGGCAACAACCCAGCCGGTAATTTCGTCCGTGTGCTGCATGATGACGGCACCATGGGTGTCTACCTGCACCTGATGAAAGGCTCGGTCAGTGTCGGCGAAGGTCAGCGCATTCAAGCCGGTAGCCTGTTGGCGCGCTCGGGCAATACCGGCAACAGCACCGGCCCGCACCTGCATTTCGTCGTCCAGCGCAACGTCGGCCTGGCGGTCGAGTCGATTCCCTTCGATTTCGCCCAGCCAGTCAACAGCCTGCCGAATTTCGCGGTTGGTGGGGACTAAGGGTAGCTGCAAGCCCCTAGTCATGGGTTGAAAGCAAAAGCCCGACGCTAGCGCTCGAACCGCAGCTGAAAGCCAGCTGGCTTATTCCTGCTTCAACACCTTCGCCAACACGATCTTCGGGCCGCGCATTTTCTTAACCACGATCTGCAGATCGTCCACCAGCAACTCTTCGTTTTCTTCCGGGACGCGCTTGAGTGTTTCGTAGATCAGCCCTGCCAGGGTATCGGCCTCGATATGGTCCAGGTCGATGCCGAGCAGGCGCTCGAGCTTGAATAGCGGGGTGTCGCCGCGCACCAGCAATTTGCCAGGCTGATAGGCGAGGATGCCGCGCTCGGTCTTGCGATGCTCGTCCTGAATGTCGCCCACCAGCACTTCCAGCACGTCCTCCATGGTCAGGAAACCCACCACCTTGTGGTCGCCCTCTTCAACCAGCACGAAGTGCGCTCCGCCTTGGCGGAATTGTTCCAGCAGCACGTTGAGCGGCAGATAGCGCGGCACGCGTTCCAGGGGTCGCAGTATGTCGCTGAGCACGAAGTGCTGGGCCAACTGGTCGTCGCTGGCTAACGCCAGCAGCAAGTCCTTGATGTGCAGCAGCCCGATGTAGTCACCCTGCTCGCTGTCATATACAGGGTAGCGGCTGTACTTATGGCGGCGGATCACGTCGAGGATTTCTGCCAGCGAGGCACTGTGTTCCAGCTGAACCAGGTCCTCCCGGGAGTTGGCCCAGTCCGCCACCTCCAACTCACTCATCTCGACTGCCGAGGCGAGCACTTTGATGTCCTGGTTGGCCGGGTCCAGCGCCCGGTTTGAATGCAGGATCAGCTTCAGCTCTTCGCGGCTGTAGTGGTGTTCATGATGACTGCCGGGCTCACCCTGGCCGGCTACCCGCAGAATCGCGTTGGCGCTGGCGTTGAGTAGGTAGATGGCGGGGTACATCGCCCAGTAGAACAAGTACAGCGGTGCGGCCGTCCACAGCGAGAGAAGCTCGGGCTTGCGGATCGCCCAGGACTTGGGCGCCAGCTCACCGATGACGATATGCAGATAGGAAATGATGAAAAACGCCGTGAAAAAGGCGATGCCATGCACGACAGCCGGGGACTGGATGCCAACGGCAGCCATGACCGGCTCCAGCAGGTGGGCGAAGGCCGGCTCACCGACCCAGCCGAGGCCCAGTGAGGCGAGGGTAATCCCCAGCTGGCAGGCCGAGAGGTAGGCATCCAGCTGACTGTGCACTTTGCGCAGGATATGCCCGCGCCAGCCGTGCTGCTTGGCGATGGCCTCGACCTTGGTGGCGCGTAGCTTGACCATGGCGAACTCGGCCGCCACGAAGAAGCCATTGAGTAAGACCAGGAACAGTGCAAACAGAATCATGCCGAAGTCGGCGAAATAGGATGAAGCGGCGTAACTAGCGGGGGAAGGGTCCATTAGGGTGTCGGGTAGTCGAAGACGGCCCAAGGATGGGGCCGGCCCGGGGTTATTTCAAGGCGCCATTGGGCGTCAGGTTTCGGCCGGCCGCGCAGCGGTCACTGCACCGTGGCCTGGCTCAACGGGAAGTGACAGGTAAAGGTGCTGCCCTTACCGGGCGTGCTGTTGATGTCCAGACGGCCTTGATGCCGTAGCAACACGTGCTTGACGATCGCCAGACCGAGGCCGGTACCGCCGGTGTTGCTGGCGCGGCTGGAATCGACTCGGTAGAAACGTTCGGTCAGGCGCGGCAGATGCTTGGGTTCGATGCCGATGCCGGAATCCTGCACCGCCAGGTGGGCGCCATGTTCGTTGCACCACCAGCGGATATGCACTTCGCCATGGTCTGGGGTGTATTTCACCGCATTGAACACCAGGTTGGAGAAGGCGCTGCGCAGTTCGCTCTCGCTGCCCTTGAGCAGCAGGGTTGGGTCTGCTTCCAGAGATATCCGATGGTTACGCTCGGCCGACAGTGCCTGGGCGTCGCCCTTGATCGACTGCAGCAATGTCGCGACAGCTACCGGCTGTGAGTTGGTCGGTGGATTGGTTGCCTCCAGCTTGGCCAGCAGCAACAGGTCGTTGAGCAGGTGCTGCATGCGCCCGGCCTGCTGATTCATCTGGTTCAGCGCACGCGGCCAGCGGGCCGGCATTTCGTCGGTATGTTCGAGCATCGTTTCTAGATAGCCGGCGATCACCGTCAACGGCGTGCGCAGTTCGTGGGAAACGTTGGCCACGAAGTCCTTGCGCATTTGCTCCAGCAGATGCAACCGGGTGATGTCGCGCACCACCATCAGGTGCTCGCTGTTGCCGTAGCGGGTGATGGTGACCTGCAGCCAGAGCCTGTCGTTGACGGGGGAGGACAGCTCCAATGGCTCTTCGTGGCGCCCTTTTTCAAAATATTCCTTGAAGCTCGGGTGGCGCACCAAATTGGTCACCGGGTGGCCGGTATCCTGCGGCTTCTTCAGGCCCAGCAGACGCTCGGCAGCGGGGTTCCACCACTCCAGATTACCGTCGCTGTCGAGCATGATCACGGCATCCCTGAGTGCAGTGGTAGAGCCCTGCACCCGGTCGATCACCGATTGTAGTTGGCCACGCAAGCGCAGGTCGCGGCGCTGAAGCTGGTACAGGTTGTCGAAGATTTCCCCCCAGATGCCATGACTGTCCGGCGGCGGTTGGTCGGTCTGATCGCTCTTCAGCCACAGCAGCAAACGGCGGATCTGGTGCAGGGTCCAGGCCAGGTAGCCGCTGAGGCCGATGACCAGCGCCCAGGCATATTCGCCTGTAACCAGGCCCACCAGCAGGCATCCAGCCAATATCAACAGCAGGCGGCGCACCAGGGCGCCTTGCCAGTCTTGATTCACCGCTAACGCTCCTTGAGGCAGCTTGGGGCCGGCCGGAATGGATCTACAACGCCAGCAAATGCCCGGCGATTGCGGCTTGTTCAGCTCTTGGTGGAGAAACGGTATCCGGTGCCTCGCACGGTTTGCACCAGGTTTTCATAGGTCTCGCCCAGTGCTTTGCGCAGGCGGCGGATATGCACGTCCACGGTGCGCTCCTCGACGTACACATTGCCGCCCCAGACCTGGTCGAGCAACTGTCCGCGGGTATAGGCGCGTTCCTGGTGAGTCATGAAGAACTGCAGCAAGCGGTATTCGGTCGGGCCCATGTCTGCGGGTGTGCCGTCGATAGTCACCCGGTGGCTGATGGGGTCCAGCAAAAGACCGCCGATCTCGATAGGTGTTTCGTTGTCGCTGGTCCCGGCGCGGCGCAGTACAGCCTTCAGGCGCGCTACCAGTTCTCGAGGCGAGAAGGGCTTGGTGATGTAGTCGTCGGCGCCCACTTCCAGGCCTTGGATCTTGTTGTCCTCGGCGTCCTTGGCGGTAAGCATGATGATCGGTGTGTTGGCCGTCATCTCATCCCGCTTGAGGCGTCGTGCCAGCTCGATGCCGGAGGTGCCGGGCAACATCCAGTCGAGCAGGATCAGGTCCGGTTGGCGGTCGATGATCAGCGCGTGGGCCTGCTGAGTATTTTCCGCTTCGAGGCATTCGTAGCCGGCCATCTCCAGCGCGACCACGATCATTTCCCGAATCGGCGCTTCGTCATCGACGATCAGTATGCATTTGCCGTTCATGTCCGCTCTCGGTCCGTTTTATTGTCGCTCGGCATTAGATAACGGAAATGTTGCAGTCATGTGACAGAAAGTGACCCGTCTGCACGAGAGGGGCGGGTGCCAGATCCGCTCTAGCAGGTGGTTCCCAGGCGGCGGCCTTCGGTCATGCTGCGTGTTGCGGCGGTTATGCTGCTCTCGTAGCGTAGTCGAGCATGATTCCCGCCAGAATCGCCAGCCCCGCCCAATGGTTATGCAGAAAAGCCTTGAAGCACACCTGTGGCTTGCGCGAACGGGTTTTCCAGAACTCCCAGGCAAAGCAGGCGGCTGCGATGGTCAGCCCGAAGTGAAACCACTGCCCGAGCTCGAAGCGCAGCCCGGCGAGGATCAGGCAGAACAGGGCGAGGCCCTGCAGCGTGGCAATGATGACCCGATCAGCTTCGCCAAAGAGGATTGCGGTGGATTTGATGCCGATCTTCAGGTCGTCCTCGCGGTCGGCCATGGCGTAGTAGGTGTCGTAGCCCACTGTCCACAACACGTTGGCGATGAACAGTAACCAGGCTTCGGGCGGCAGCTCGCCTCGCTCAGCCGTAAAGGCCATCGGGATGCCCCAGGAGAAGGCCGCGCCGAGCACCACCTGCGGGTAATAGGTGTAGCGCTTCATGAAGGGGTACAGCGCGGCGACACCCAATGCGCCGAATGACAGCCAGATGGTCGCGGCGTTGGTCAGCAGTACCAGGCCGAAACTGAGGGCGACGAGGATGGCGAAGAGAATCCAGGCTTCCTTCGGCGTGACCTTGCCGGTGGCCAATGGACGGCCCTTGGTGCGGCTGACATGGCCGTCGAAGTTGCGGTCGGCGAAGTCGTTGATCACGCAACCGGCGGCGCGCATGAGGATCACGCCGAGCACGAAGATAAGCACATTTTTAACGCTGGGCGAGCCCTCACCGGCAATCCACAGCGCCCAGAGCGTCGGCCACAGCAGCAGATAAGTGCCGATCGGGCGATCCAGGCGCATCAGCTGGATGAAGTCCCAGGCGCGCGGGTGGAGGCGATTGCTCGATTGCAGAAGCTTCTGATACACGGCGGTCTCCGGTCGTGAGGGCGGTTGGGCAGTTTGTGCCGGGTTCAGGTCGCGATCCGTGCGGCTCGCCACAGCGCTGGCAGGAAGACCTCGGCGACCAGTACGCGCAGGTCGCCCTGGCTGAAACAGGAACGACGAGCCCAAAGGTCCGCCTGTCGTGCCTGCTGCGGCAGCCAGTCGGCCGGGTAACGGCGTGCTTCCAGCGGGCCACGGGCGAAAGCCGGATTGCTGAACAGCAGCTCGCCCAGCGAACGGCTGCCCAGGTGCGGCAGGTCCAGTCCGGACTCTTCGAGCACGCAGCGCGCAGCGACGCTGCGAGCGAACACCCAGGGTTGCTCGTGGCCGCGCAGATAGACCTCGCGCACCCAGCCCTCACTGCCCTCAGCCACGTCCAATGCGGCGCACTCATCGGCGCGCATGACCTGCCAACCTTCATTCAGCGGTTCGACGCTGAACGCACCGTTGGCGAGGTCGGTCAGGCGATGGGTGAGCGATCCCCGGTCGACGTAAAGCCAGTCGTGCAGATCAGGGGCGGGCGGGGCGGAAAGATGGTCGGCAGGCAGCCAGGCTTGAGAATCGGGCACGGGCGATAACGGGCAGCAGAAAGAAGCGGCGAGTCTAGCATGGGGGCTGTCAAGCGGATTGAAGGCGTAGGGTTTGCCTTGAGATGCCCAGCGCTTAACGCGGTGAGATGAGGGGGGCAACGGAAAAATACGCGCTGTTGTTTGCAGTGTCGCGGTTTGAGCGCATGTCGCAGTTCACGGGTGGCGTGAGCCCCGCTTGCAGCCTGTGCCGCAGGCGGGGCCTGGTGCGAACCGAGTCCGTGGGACCGGGTTAGCTCTGCTGGAACAGGCTCCGCAGAATTTGCGCAAGCTCGGTGATGTTTTTCTGAACGCCTGGCGTGAACTGGTCACCCATGGCGTATGGGCGCCATTCTTCTTCGGCCATTTCGGTCTGGCGGTCCAGTTCCTTCTCCATCACGTCCAGACGCTGCTGAGCTTTCTGAAGGTTCGGCTTGTTGACGCTCATGCCGTCCATGCGTTCCAGCGCCTGAACAAGATCCTCGACCGTTTCCTGCAAGTCATCGACCTGATTCGCTACGTCGGCGCTGTCGATTTCCTGCATCTTCTGGCTCTTCGCGCCGCCGAGCATTTTGGCCACTTCATCAAGGTTGCTGGCAAGCTCATTGACCTGCTGGGTCACGCTGACCTTGTAATCATCGCCGGTGATCCAGGTCGACCAATCGTCGTCAGTACGCTCGGCTTTCTCATCCAGCCGATGCTCCATCTGCTGATTGAGCTTTTGCTCCATCTTGTCCAGCTGGGTGTCGCTCTGCTGCCAATTAGCTACGCCCATGGAGACGCCGGAATGGCGCAGCGAACCGATCAGGTCGGCAACGTTTTCGCGCACATCGTCAACGGCATCAACGACATTATGGCCAACTCGAATGGAGGCGCCTGCCTGCTGAGTCTGCATGCTCTTTTGCGTCTCTTGAGCGGCGGCGGGCAGCGCCAGGCTGGCGGCCATCAGGGCAGTGGCGAGTGCTAGTGGCTTCTTGTTCAATGCGTTCATCGTTCGTTCCTCACAGGTCATGGTCGGGGTTCTGCTGGGCAATCACGGTGTGGCCCTCAGCGCGCCTGATTGCTGCGGCTGGCGAGACAAGCAGTGAGTGTTTCGCAAGGTTCCTCCTTAGTAGGGGCGCTATGCCCGGAGCTCCAGGTGCTAGCGCTCGGTTTCGACGTCAACATTCGGAAGCGGCACGGAACGCTCTTTGATACCGACATCCACGTCCGCGTCTTTGACGTCATACTCGGGCATGTTGCCGCCTTGAACATCAACGTCAGGCAACTGGCCGGACTCTTCCTTCTCGATCGTGCAACCGCCTACACCCAGCATGAGTGCCAGCAGGCTGCCGCCGACCGCTAATTTGGTTGATCTGTTCATGCAAACGTCCTCCGGATAGCTAGCAATCACGCGGGTTCGCCAGGACAGCAACGCCTATGCGTCGCAACGGCAACGGTTCGTCCGCGCTTACTAAAGTCGACAGGGCATGCTTTTACAGTTCAGCGAATTGTTCGGTTTGGCTCGACAGGCGGATAGGACGGTATATCTGGGTTGCCGACTGTCAGGCGGCGAGGCCTAGCACAACAGCCATGCCAGGCGGATCGAGAAGGGATGGTGGGTCGCTCGTGTTATGCAGAGCAAAGCAGCTAACCCCATCCCTCCAGGCGCATGGTTGCGCGCACCAGCCGCTGCTCCTCTTGCTCGATCTCCTTGAGGTTGTCGCGAATGCTGTGGATGTGATCGCGCGCCGCGCGCTGGGCCTGATCGGGCAGGCGCTCGGTGATGGCGTGGAACAGGCGAGAGTGCTGACGATCGATCTGCCGCTTCTGCATCGGCCGGTGGTAGAGGTTGTTCACCGAGGCGAACACGGTGGAGAGCATCAGATCGGTCAATGACTGCAGCGTGTGCACCAGTACAGGGTTATGCGAGGCCTCGCTGACCGCCAGGTGAAAGGCGTGGTCGAGGCGCGCATGCTCGCGCGGGTCGGCCTCTTCGGTGGTGTGCGCGGCGAGCATCTCTTCATAGCGGCGGCGCAACAGAACGAAGTCGGCATCGGTGCCACGCAGCGCGGCCAGTCGCGCCGATTCGCCTTCCAGCAGGGCTCGGACTTCGAGCAGATCGTACAGGGTGCGCGGCTGGGAGTTGAACAGGTGCATCAGCGGGCTGGCGTCCTGTTCGCCGGACAGCTTGGCGACCTGAGAGCCGCGCCCCTGGGACGTTTCGATAATGCCGCGACCGCGCAGTACGCGCAGCCCTTCGCGCAGGGCCGAACGCGAGATGCCGAGTTTTTCGCACAGGCGACGTTCCGACGGCAGCGTTTGGCCCACCTTGAGTACACCGTCGACGATAAGCCGCTCGATACGTTCGGCCACCACGTCCGCCAGCTGGCGACGCTCCGTATTCTCGATCAACATGTTTCGCCTCCGTAACTGGTAGGACCAGTTTGGCGGAAGTCTATCTCATCGAGCACTGTAGATGCATCAGCCCTTGATATATGGGGCTGCTGGCTGTCTCGGTTGAAAGGTTGCCGAAAGAAACTGGTAGGACCAGTGGTTTTCGAGATAGACGATGAGGGACTGTCGGGCTAATGATGCGTCAAACCACCGCAGCTGGCCGTGCTGACGGTGAACGAAAGAAGAGCCTGACTGCCATGAATATCCTCTACGACGAACGTGTCGACGGTGAGCTGCCCAAGGTCGACAAGGCGGCGCTGCTGGCCGAACTGCAGGCGCAACTGCCCGGCATGGACATCCTCCATCGCGGCGAAGACCTCAAGCCCTACGAGTGCGATGGCCTGTCGGCCTACCGCACCACGCCGATGCTTGTGGTACTGCCCGAGCGCGTGGAGCAGGTCGAAACCCTGCTAAAGGTTGCCCACAAGCGTGGCGTGCCGGTGGTGGCGCGTGGCGCCGGCACTGGGCTTTCCGGCGGCGCGCTGCCGCTGGAGCAGGGCATCCTGCTGGTCATGGCGCGCTTCAACAAGATTCTCGAGGTCGACCCGGCCGGTCGCTTTGCCCGCGTCCAGCCCGGCGTGCGCAACCTGGCGATCTCCCAGGCAGCGGCGCCCTATGAGCTGTATTACGCCCCCGATCCGTCTTCACAGATTGCCTGTTCCATTGGCGGCAACGTCGCCGAGAACGCCGGCGGCGTGCACTGCCTGAAATATGGCCTGACCGTGCACAACCTGCTGAAGGTGGAAATCCTCACCGTCGAGGGTGAGCGCATGGTGCTTGGCTCCGACGCACTGGATTCGCCCGGCTTCGATCTGCTGGCGCTGTTCACCGGCTCCGAAGGGATGCTTGGCATCGTCACTGAAGTGACGGTCAAACTGCTGCCCAAACCGCAGGTGGCCAAGGTGCTGCTGGCAGCGTTCGACTCGGTCGAGAAGGCCGGTCGCGCGGTGGGCGACATCATCGCCGCGGGCATCATTCCCGGTGGGCTGGAGATGATGGACAACCTGTCGATTCGCGCTGCCGAAGACTTTATCCGTGCCGGCTACCCCGTGGACGCCGAGGCGATCCTGCTCTGCGAACTGGACGGTGTCGAAGCCGATGTGCACGACGACTGTGCCCGCGTGGGCGAAGTGCTCAAGGTGGCTGGCGCCACCGAAGTTCGGCTGGCCAAGGACGAGGCCGAGCGCGTCAAGTTCTGGGCTGGACGCAAGAACGCCTTCCCGGCGGTTGGGCGCATCTCGCCGGACTACTACTGTATGGATGGCACCATCCCGCGCCGCGAGCTGCCGGGCGTGCTCAAGGGCATCAGCGACCTGTCCGACGAATACGGACTGCGCGTGGCCAACGTGTTCCACGCAGGGGACGGCAACATGCACCCGCTGATCCTGTTCGATGCCAACACCGAAGGCGAGCTGGAGCGCGCCGAGGCGCTGGGCGGCAAGATTCTCGAACTGTGCGTGAAGGTGGGTGGCTCGATCACCGGCGAGCACGGCGTCGGTCGCGAAAAGATCAACCAGATGTGTTCGCAGTTCAACGCCGACGAGCTGACGCTGTTCCACGCGGTAAAGGCGGCCTTCGACCCCAGCGGTCTGCTCAACCCCGGCAAGAACATCCCGACGCTGCACCGCTGCGCCGAATTTGGCGGCATGCACGTCCACGGCGGGCAGTTGCCCTTCCCTGAACTGGAGCGCTTCTGATGACGGTTTCCTTCGACGACAGCCAGCAGCTGCTCGACCAGGTCAACCAGGCGTTGGCCAGCAACACCCCACTGCGTATTCACGGTGGCAGCAGCAAATCGTTTCTCGGTCGCGAAGTCCAGGGCACGCCGCTCGATACCCGCGCCCATCGCGGCATCGTCACCTACGACCCGACTGAGCTGGTGATCAGCGTTCGTGCCGGCACGCCGCTGGCCGAACTGGAGGCCGCGCTCGACGAGGCCAACCAGATGCTGCCGTGCGAACCGCCGCATCTGGGCGAAGGCGCCACCGTCGGCGGGATGATCGCGACCGGTCTGTCCGGCCCGCGGCGGCCATGGTCCGGCTCGGTGCGCGACTTCGTGCTGGGCTCTCGGGTCATTACCGGGCACGGCAAGCACCTGCGTTTTGGCGGTGAGGTGATGAAGAACGTGGCCGGTTACGACCTGTCGCGCCTGATGGCCGGCAGCTTTGGCTGCCTCGGCCTGCTCACCGAAGTCTCGCTGAAAGTGCTGCCCAAGCCGCGCCTGTCGCGCAGTCTGCGGGTAGAAATGCCGGTCGATCGCGCACTGCTGAAACTGGCCGAATGGGGCCAGCAGCCGGTGCCGATCACGGCGGCGAGCCATGACGGCCAGGCCCTGCACCTGCGCCTCGAAGGCGGCGAAGGTTCGGTTAACGCCGCCTGCGACCGGATCGGTGGCGAGACGCTGGATGCCGATTATTGGAACCAGCTACGCGAACAGCGCCTGAGCTTCTTCAGTGATGCGCGTTCTTTGTGGCGACTGTCGCTGCCAACCAATACCGGTGAGCTGGCCCTGCCGGGCGAACAGCTGATCGACTGGGCCGGCGCCCAGCGCTGGCTCAAGTCTGATGCCGATGCAGAGGCCATCCGCGCCGTCGTAAGCGAAGTGGGCGGTCATGCCACCTGCTTTACCGCTGGCGCAGCGGCGAACCCGTTCCAGCCGCTGGCCGAACCGCTATTGCGCTATCACCGCCAGTTGAAGGCGGCGCTCGACCCGCAGGGGATCTTCAACCCCGGCCGCATGTATTCCGAGGTCTAGGTCGTGCCTAGCGCGATTGGCCGCTGCGACGCTGCGCCAGAGAGCGCAAGGCAAGGCGTGAGGAGAGAAGTTTGGTAGTCCAAATGAACGACGAACAACGATGGATTGCGCTCTCTGGGGCGTGTCCCGAAGGGTTGGCGCGAAGCGCTAACGCAAAGAGCCAACTCGCGTTGGGAGCGACCTATTAATGCAAACCAATCTCAGCGAAGCCGCGAAGAAACTGCCCCGTGCCGAGGAAGCCGAAAGCATCCTGCGCTCCTGCGTGCACTGCGGCTTCTGCAACGCCACTTGTCCGACCTATCAGCTGCTTGGCGACGAGCTCGATGGCCCACGCGGGCGCATCTACCTGATGAAGCAGATGTTCGAGGGCGGTGAAGTGACCGAGGCCACCCAGACCCACCTGGACCGCTGCCTGACCTGCCGCAACTGCGAAACCACGTGCCCCTCCGGCGTGCAGTACCACAACCTGCTGGATATCGGCCGCGACTTTATGGAGCAGCAGGTACCACGCTCGACGGGCGAGCGCCTGCTACGCACCGGCCTGCGCACGGTGATTCCACGCCCGGGTTTGTTCAAGGCGCTGCTGGGTGCCGGCAATACGCTGCGTCCGCTGATGCCGGCGACGCTTAAGGCACACATGCCGCGCCAGGTCACCCCGCCCAAACCGCGGCCGCTGACCGTGCATGCGCGTCGCGTGCTGATTCTAGAAGGCTGCGTGCAGCCAAGCCTGTCGCCCAACACCAATGCCGCCACGGCCCGCGTACTCGATCGCTTGGGCATCAGTGTGATAACCGCGCGTGAAGCGGGCTGCTGCGGCGCGGTCGACTACCACCTCAATGCCCAGGAAGCCGGTCTCGACCGCGCCCGTCGCAACATCGACGCCTGGTGGCCAGCCATCGAAGGCGGCGCCGAAGCCATCGTGCAGACCGCCAGCGGTTGCGGAGCCTTCATCAAGGACTACGGCCATCTGCTGCGAAACGACCCGGCCTATGCGACCAAGGCCGCGCGGGTCAGCGCCTTGACCAAAGATCTGGTGGAGGTGATGCGCAGCGCCGAACTGGAGCGGCTGAAGGTCGAGACCGACAAGCGCATGGCCTTTCATTGCCCCTGCACGCTGCAGCACGCACAGAAGCTCGGCGGCGCAGTCGAAGACGTGCTCACCCGCCTCGGCTTCCACCTCACCGCGGTGCCCGACGCGCACCTGTGCTGCGGTTCGGCGGGCAGTTATTCGATCACCCAGCCGGAGATTTCTCACCAGCTGCGCGACAACAAGCTCAACGCGTTGGAAAGCGGCAAACCGGAAGTCATCGTCACCGCCAACATCGGTTGCCAGACGCACCTCGACGGCGTCGGCCGAACCCCGGTGCGGCACTGGATCGAGATCGTCGAAGAGGCGATGCACTAACCCCAAACCCAAACGCGCCGTGACGCACATCGAATCGATCGACAGGAGAGAACATGAAAACCAAAGCCATGCTGACCCAGACCGAAGTGACCGCCATCCTGACCGCCGCGCGCAGCGAAGCGCAGAACAACGGCTGGGCCGTAACCATTGTGGTCGCTGACGACGGCGGCCATCCGCTGGCGCTGGAACGTCTGGACGGCTGCGCGCCGATCGCCTCCTACATCGCCACCGAAAAGGCGCGCAGCGCTGCGGTAGGCCGTCGCGAAACCAAGGGCTATGAGGACATGGTCAACGGCGGGCGCAATGCGTTCCTGTCCGCTCCGGTGGTCTGCTCGCTGGAAGGCGGCGTGCCGGTGATCGTCGAGGGTCAGGTGATCGGTTCGGTCGGCGTCTCTGGCGTGACCGCCGCTCAGGATGCACAGGTCGCAAAGGCCGGCGTTGCCGCTGTCGCCAACTGATTCGGGATAGGAGAACAACATGACCGAGCGCGTAACCCTGGGCCGCCTGCAAGTGGCGGCCAACCTGCAACGCTTCATCGAAGACGAAGTTCTACCGGGCACCGGTGTCGAAGCAGCCGCCTTCTGGAAGGGCTTTGACGAGCTGGTACATGACCTGGCGCCGAAGAACCGCGCCCTGCTGGCCGAGCGCGACCGCCTTCAGGTCGAGCTGGACAACTGGCACCGCAGTAACCCCGGCCCGATCAGCGAGATGCCGGCCTACCGCAGCTTCCTCGAGTCCATCGGTTACCTGCAGCCCGAGCCGGGCGAGGTGAAGATCAGCACCAGCAATGTCGACAGCGAAATCGCCACCCAGGCCGGCCCGCAGCTGGTCGTACCCATCGGCAATGCGCGTTATGCGCTAAACGCCGCCAACGCCCGCTGGGGCTCGCTGTATGACGCGCTCTACGGCACCGACGCCATCAGCGAGGAGAACGGCGCGCAGAAGGGTCCGGGCTACAACGAAGTGCGCGGCGCCAAGGTCATCGCCTTTGCGCGCAACTTCCTCGATCAGGCCGCGCCGCTGGCTGAAGGCAGCCATGCGGAGTCGGTCAGCTACCGCGTGCAGGACGGCCAGCTCAAGGTCACCCTGGAGAACGGCAATGTCACCGGCCTGCAGCAACCGGAGAAGTTCGTTGGCTACCAGGGCGAGGCCGTCGAGCCAACCGGGGTTCTGCTGAAGAACAACGGCCTGCACGTCGAGATCCAGATCGATCCGAACAGCCCCATCGGCCAGACCGATGCCGCCGGCGTCAAGGATCTGCTGGTCGAAGCCGCCGTCACCACCATCATGGACTGCGAGGACTCCACCGCCGCGGTCGATGCCGACGACAAGGTGCTGGTCTACCGCAACTGGCTGGGCCTGATGAAGGGCGATCTGGTCGAAGACCTGGAGAAGGGCGGCAAGCGCATCACCCGCCGCCTCAACGCCGATCGCGAATACACCGCGGCCGACGGCTCCAGCCTGAAGCTGCACGGCCGCTCGCTGTTGTTCATCCGCAACGTCGGCCACCTGATGACCAACCCGGCGATTATCGACGGCGAAGGCCATGAGATTCCCGAAGGGATTATGGACGGCGTGGTCACCAGCCTGATCGCCAAGCATGACCAGCAGCGCAAGGGCAACTCGCGCACCGGCTCGATGTACATCGTCAAGCCGAAGATGCATGGCCCGGCTGAGGTGGCCTTCACCGACGAGCTGTTCGGTCGCGTCGAAGACCTCATCGGCCTGCCGCGTCACACGCTGAAGGTCGGCATCATGGATGAGGAGCGCCGCACCAGCATTAACCTCAAGGCCTGCATCGGCGCGGCGAAGAACCGAGTGGCCTTCATCAACACCGGTTTCCTCGACCGCACCGGCGATGAGATGCACAGCATCATGGAAGCCGGCGCCGTGCTGCGTAAGGGCGACATGAAGAGCACAGCCTGGATCCAGGCTTACGAGCGCAACAACGTGCTGGTCGGCCTGAACTGCGGCCTGCGTGGCAAGGCTCAGATCGGCAAGGGCATGTGGGCCATGCCGGACCTGATGGCCGCCATGCTCGAGCAGAAGATCGCCCATCCCAAGGCCGGCGCCAACACCGCCTGGGTACCGTCGCCGACCGGCGCTACGTTGCACGCGCTGCACTACCATCAGGTCGACGTGCAGGCCGTTCAGGCCGAGCTGGAAAAAATCGATCTCGCCGCCGAGCGCGACAAGCTGACCAATGACTTGCTGACCATTCCGGTCGCGCCGGAGCGCAACTGGTCGGCCGCGGAAGTCCAGCAGGAGCTGGATAACAACTGCCAGGGCATCCTCGGCTACGTGGTGCGTTGGGTCGAGCAGGGCGTTGGTTGCTCCAAGGTGCCGGACATTCATGACGTCGGCCTGATGGAAGACCGCGCCACGCTGCGTATCTCCAGCCAGCACCTGGCCAACTGGCTGCGTCACGGCGTGGTCGACGAGGCGCAGGTTCGCGAGACGCTCGAGCGCATGGCGAAGGTGGTCGATCAGCAGAACGCTGGCGATCCGGCCTACCGTCCTATGGCGGCTGACTATGCTGGCTCGGCGGCGTTTCAGGCGGCCTGCGACCTGGTGTTCAAGGGGCGCGAGCAGCCGAGCGGTTACACCGAGCCGCTGCTGCACGCCTGGCGTCAGCGCTTCAAGCAGCAGGTCGGTTGAGCGGCTTCAGCAAGACAGTCGGCGGTCAGCATGGGCTGATCGCCGACGCGATTTAACGAGCCTCGGGCGCTTCAAGTGCCCGGGGCTTTCGAGCATGAGGGATCGGCCAATGTGACCTGTTGGTCAGTCGCTCGGACTGGAATGAGTTGTTCATTTCAGCCATGCGTGGGACCGGGATGTTCCCGGATAGAAGCGGTTCACAACAAAAAACAAGGAGCCCAACAATGAGTCAGACACTGCTGTCCATATTGGCCTTCGTGCCGCTGGTGCTGGCGGGGGTACTGCTGATCGGCTTTCGCTGGCCGGCCAAGTACGCAATGCCGCTGGTTTTCGTCCTCACTGCGTTGATTGGCCTGCTGGCCTGGGACATGACCTTCAACCGGGTCCTGGCTTCCACGCTGCAAGGCCTGATTCTCACAGCCGCGATCCTCTGGATCATCTTTGGCGCCATCCTTCTTCTCAATACGCTCAAGCACTCCGGGGGTATCGCTTCGATTCGTCGCGGCTTCGCCAACGTGAGCCCGGACAAGCGCGTCCAGGTGCTGATCGTGGCCTGGCTGTTCGGCTGCTTCATCGAAGGCGCTTCGGGCTTCGGTACGCCGGCTGCGGTGGCTGCGCCTCTGCTCGTCGCACTGGGCTTCCCGGCGCTGACGGCCGTTGTGCTGGGCATGATGGTGCAATCGACACCGGTGTCCTTTGGTGCGGTGGGCACGCCGATTCTGGTGGGCGTCGCCGGCGGTCTGGATCAGGCCACCCTTGGCGGGCAGATGACAACCCTGGGTAGCAGCTGGGACGTGTTCTTCCAGCTCATCTACTCGCGTGTGGCGATCATTCATGCTCTGTGCGGCATCCTCATGCCGCTGATCATGATCTGCATCATGACGCGCTTCTTCGGTCGCAACCGCTCTTGGGGCGAAGGGCTGGCGATGGCGCCGTTTGCCATCTTCACCGGTCTGGCATTCGTCATCCCTTACGCTGCCGCGGGTGTATTCCTCGGTCCGGAATTCCCGTCGATGATCGGCGCCCTGGTCGGTCTGGCCATTGTGGTTCCGGCCGCCAAGGCGGGTTTCCTGCTGCCCAAGACCAGCTGGGACTTCGCCCCGGCCAGCGAGTGGCCGGTGGAGTGGATGGGCAAGATCGAGATGAAGATCGACGACGTCGCTGGACGTACACCGATCTCCGTCCCGATGGCCTGGGCGCCGTACCTGCTGCTGGCGATCTTCCTGGTAATGTCGCGTATCTTTCCGGAGCTCAAAGCCGCGCTGATGTCGGTCAGCTTCGGCTGGAAGGACATCCTTGGCGAAACCGGCGTGTCCGGTACCCTCGAGCCGCTGTATCTGCCAGGCGGGATTCTCTGCATGGTGGTGCTGGTGACCTTCTTCCTGCATCGGATGAAGGCCGCTCAGCTGGGCGCCGCCATCGCCGAGTCGAGCAAGACACTGCTCGGTGCTGGCTTCGTGCTGATCTTCACCATTCCCATGGTGCGGATCCTGATCAACTCGGGCGTGAATGGCTCGGATCTGGTGTCCATGCCGGTGGCCATGGCGCAGCTGGTAGCCAACAGCGTGGGCGGTGTCTATCCGTTCTTCTCGCCTGCGGTCGGCGCGCTGGGGGCCTTCATTGCGGGCTCCAACACCGTGTCCAACCTGATGCTCTCGCAGTTCCAGTACAACACCGCCAGCCTGCTGGGGCTCTCCGGCGCGTTGATGGTGGCGCTGCAGTCGGTGGGTGCGGCGGCGGGCAACATGATCGCCATTCACAACGTGGTGGCGGCTTCGGCCACGGTTGGTTTGTTGGGGCGTGAAGGCATCACCCTGCGCAAGACCATGCTACCGACGCTGTACTACCTTGTGATGGCCGGTAGCATCGGTCTGATCGGCTTTTATGTGATGGGTATCAGTGATCCGCTGGTAGGTATCGCGACCGCTCGCTAACACGCGGCGTGAACCCGGACGGGCGGCTCAGGCCGCCCGTTTATGTTTGTCCGGAAAATCTTTACGGGTTCGCGGTCTATCACCAGGCGGCCGGTGTTTGGCGGTACGCGGTGTTCTGGTATAGCGTGCAGCGCAACCGAGACTGATCGAGGTGAACGATGAAAAAGTGGCAATGCGTGGTGTGCGGCTTCATCTACGACGAGGCCGAAGGTTGGCCGGACGAAGGTATCGCCCCTGGCACCGCCTGGGAAGATGTGCCGGAAGACTGGCTATGCCCCGACTGCGGTGTTGGCAAGATTGACTTCGAAATGATCGCGATCGGCTGATATGAACGACTCGAACGATAAAGACTTGCCTCTGGTGATCATCGGCACCGGGCTGGCGGGCTATAACCTCGCCCGCGAATTTCGCAAGCTCGACACCGAGACGCCGCTGCTGCTGATTACTGCTGACGACGGTCGCTCCTATTCCAAGCCGATGCTCTCCACCGGCTTCGCCATGAACAAGGATGCCGACGCGCTCGGCATGACGGTGGCCGGGCCGATGGCCATCCAGCTCAACGCCGAAATTCGCACCCACACCAAGGTGACGCGCCTTGACCCGGCCAACCGTCGCGTCTGGATCGGCAGCGAGCCCGTGCCCTACCGTGATCTGGTCATTGCCTGGGGCGCGCAAACCATCAACGTGCCGGTTGCCGGTGATGCGCAGGACGCCATCTTCCCCATCAACGATCTGCTCGACTACGGGCGTTTCCGCGAGGCCGCGCAAAGCAAGCGCCGCGTGCTGATCCTCGGCGCCGGGCTGATCGGCTGCGAGTTTGCCAATGACCTGCTGCACGGGGGTTATGAGGTGGAGCTGGTCGCGCCATGCGAGCAGATCATGCCGTCACTGCTACCGGTCGAGCCGGCAGCTGCAGTACAGCGCGGGCTGGAATCTCTGGGGGCTCGTTTCCATCTGGGTCCGGTACTAGAGCGGCTGGAGCGCGACGATGACGGGCTCGTGGCGCAGCTGTCGGATGGCCAGAAAGTCCCGTGCGATCTGGTGGTCAGTGCCGTGGGACTGCGGCCGCGCACCGAGCTGGCCGAAGCTGCGGGCATGCAGGTCAGCCGTGGCATCGAAGTCGATCGGCTGCTGCAGACCTCGGCGGAGCACGTCTACGCCCTGGGTGATTGTGCCGAGGTCGAAGGGCTCAACCTCCTTTATGTGATGCCGCTGATGAGCGGCGTTCGTGCGCTGGCCAGAACCCTCGCAGGTCAGCCGACACCCGTCACCTACGGGCCCATGCCAATCACGGTCAAGACGCCGGTTTGCCCCTTGGTTGTCTCACCGCCGGCCGCCGGAAGCGAAGGCCGTTGGAGCGTCGAGGGTGAAGGCAATGATCTGACGGCGCTGTTTCAGGATCGTGAAGGCCGCCTGCTGGGCTACGCCCTGACCGGAACGGCCGTGCAGCAGCGTTTGGCGCTCAACAAGCAGCTGCCGCCGGTGTTGGCTGAACTGCCCCAAATTCTGTCCTTAAAGTCTCCGCAATGATTCGGCAAAGCGCTGGCGAGGACTGGCGCGAGTGCTAGCAGCGTGCCATGCTCCGTTGACCCGCTGGTGCAGCCTAGAGCTGCTGCGGCGGTATGGAACGCTGTTCGGAGAGCAGCGAAACAAAAAAAACAATAAATATGTAGAGGCTATCTATGCGCAAACCGGAACTCGCAGCCGCTATCGCTGATAAGGCCGATCTCACCAAAGATCAGGCCAACCGTGTACTCAACGCCGTACTGGATGAAATCACCAGCGCACTGAACCGCAAGGACAGTGTCACCCTGGTGGGCTTCGGCACCTTCGTACAACGACATCGCGGGGCCCGTACAGGCAAGAACCCGCAAACGGGCGAACCCGTCACTATCAAGGCCAGCAACACAGTGGCTTTCAAGCCGGGAAAGATGCTCAAAGACGCGATCAACTAAACGTCGCGCCGCCCGGGGCCACCCAGGCTCCGGGTCAACCTGACCGAGCAGTCCTCTCCAGACCCCTCTGTTCTCCTGCTTCCGCCGCTCCGACCAGCCGCTACAATGCCGCTTTTCCCGCCAACGGTCGGTCAATCATGAAATTTCGCTTTCTTCTCTGGATGCTTGGTCGCCTGATGGCCAAGGCCAGCCGCAACAACCCAGATTTTCAGAAACAACTCGGCGACAAAGACCTGACCTTCCAATTGCATACCCTCGACGGCAAAGTGGCTCGCCACTACCGGGTCAAGGATCAGCGCGTCACCAGCCACGGCGGCCCTGCCGTTGAACCTGCCTTCGCCATAGGGTTCAAGGACAGCGCCTACGGTTTCGACACCATGAACGCGAAGAACAAGCAGCTCGCCTTTATGCAGGGCATTCAGAACAAAGACATCCAGATCCAGGGAAACCCCGCGCTGGTGATGTGGTTTCAGGGCCTGACGAAGTATCTGAAGCCGCGAAAGAAGAAGCCGGAAGCGGCCTGATTCGCCGGCTGTGTCTGTTCCGGCGAGGTGCTATTACTCCAGGCTGACCGGGGAGCACACCAGTCGGTCAGCAAGCCCGTCAGCGGCTAGCCTGCTGAGCTATCCAGGCGTGTACCTCGTCGAGCAGCCAGTCGCGGAAGGCGTTCAGGGCGGCCGACTCCACGCGTCGCTCGGGGATCATCAGGTGATAGGCCTGATCCTCGCGCCGGAACGAGTGGGGGTGTGCAATCACCAGGCGCCCCTCGGCAAGTTCGCGCTGAATCAGAAACGGCGGAATCAGCGCGATGCCCATCTGATGCTCGGCAGCCTGGGCCAGCATCGAGAACAGTTCGAGACGGGGACCGGTCATGTCCCGTGCGACTTTCATCCCCAACGAATCGAACCACTGACGCCAGGCATAGGGTCGGGTGGTCTGCTGCAGCAGCGGCATTTCGGCGATCATCTGGACAGCCAGTTGGCCCGTATTGCCGAGCAAGGCGGGGCTGCACACCGGCAGTGAATGCTCCGGCATGAGGCGATGGGCCACGGTGCCGGACCAGTCGCCGTCGCCGAAGTAGATGGCCGCATCGAACTCAGTATCGGCGAAGAGGAAGGGGCGGGTGCGATTGGTCAGGTTGACGGTGATTTCCGGGTGCAACGCCTGGAACTGACGTAGGCGGGGCAATAGCCACTGGGTACCGAAGGTCGGCACCAGCGCCAGCTCAATATTCTGAGCGCCTTGCTGCCCCATGACCGACAGGGTGTCGCGCTCCACCGCATCGAGCTGAGTGGCGACGCGGCGCGCATAAGACTGGCCTGCCTCGGTCAGCTTCACGCCTCGGCGTGAGCGGCGAAACAGCTCCAGCCCAAGGAATTCCTCCAGCCCGCCGATCTGTCGGCAGATGGCGCTCTGGGTCAGCGCCAGCTCCTCGGCGGCACGGGTAAAGCTCTGATGACGCGCCGCCGCTTCGAAGGCGACCAGCGCGGCGGTGCTGGGAATCTTGCGGCGCATTATGCGGCTGCCTCACTAATAGCCGGATATTCAGGCCGTTTAGCATACTCTGAAGTGAGTAAATCGCACAGATTGATGCGAATTACTCGTTTGCTGGGTGCGCCGTCAGCTTCTAGTATCAATCCATCCAATGCTGCACCGGGCCGTGTGCCCGGTTCATCGTCTACGACAAGAGGACCACCCATGGCCGGCAAAGCAAGCTTCAACTGGATCGACCCGCTGCTGCTCGATCAGCAGCTCACCGACGAGGAGCGCATGGTGCGTGACAGTGCTCAACAGTTCGCCGCCGACAAGCTGGCGCCTCGGGTCCTCGAAGCCTTTCGCCACGAGCGCACCGATGCAGCGATCTTCCGGGAGATGGGCGATACCGGTCTGCTTGGCGCGACGATTCCCGAAGCCTACGGCGGCAGTGGCCTGAACTATGTGTGCTACGGCCTGATCGCTCGCGAAGTCGAGCGCATCGATTCGGGTTATCGCTCGATGATGAGCGTGCAGTCCTCGCTGGTGATGGTGCCGATCAACGAGTTCGGCAACGAGGAAACAAAGCAGAAGTACCTGCCTAAGCTGGCCAGCGGCGAGTTCATCGGCTGCTTTGGCCTGACCGAGCCTAACCACGGTTCCGACCCGGGCTCGATGGTTACGCGGGCCAAGAAGGTTGATGGCGGCTATCGCCTGTCCGGCGCCAAGATGTGGATCACCAATAGCCCGATTGCCGATGTCTTCGTCGTATGGGCCAAGGATGACGAGGGCGCGATTCGCGGTTTCGTGCTGGAGAAGGGTTGGGAAGGGCTGTCTGCTCCGGCGATTCACGGCAAGGTCGGCCTGCGCGCCTCGATCACCGGCGAGATCGTCATGGATAACGTGTTCTGCCCGGAAGAGAACGCCTTCCCCGACGTGCGCGGCCTGCGTGGCCCGTTCACCTGCCTGGACTCGGCCCGTTACGGCATCAGCTGGGGTGCCCTCGGCGCCGCCGAGTTCTGCTGGCACACCGCCCGCCAGTACACCCTGGATCGCCAGCAGTTCGGTCGCCCACTGGCGGCGAACCAGCTGATCCAGAAGAAACTGGCTGACATGCAGACCGAGATCACCCTGGCGCTGCAAGGCTGCCTGCGCCTCGGCCGGATGAAGGATGAGGGCACCGCGGCGGTGGAAATCACCTCGATCATGAAGCGCAACAGCTGCGGCAAGGCGCTGGACGTGGCGCGCCTGGCCCGCGACATGCTCGGCGGCAATGGCATCAGCGACGAGTTCGGCGTGGCTCGGCATCTGGTCAACCTTGAGGTGGTCAACACCTATGAGGGCACTCATGACGTGCATGCCTTGATTCTGGGCCGTGCGCAGACCGGCATTCAGGCGTTCTTCTAGCGGGACGCTGACCGACCTACGGAAAACAGCGACATCACTGTAGGGTGGATGACGCTCTTTTCATCCACCTTCACTCTGCACGGTGGATGGATAAAGCGTCAGCTACGCGCCCCGATCCACCCTACGTTTTTCCTCGACCGGCTGCAGGCTGATGTCTGTGGCGGCGACAACACCTTGAGGCTTCATTCATGCCCGGCGCCCTTTCTCATATCCGCGTCCTCGACCTGTCACGTGTGCTCGCAGGCCCCTGGTGTGGGCAGATCCTCGGTGATCTCGGCGCCGAGGTGATCAAGGTCGAGCGCCCGCGCACGGGCGACGACACCCGCCACTGGGGGCCCCCATACCTGAAAGACCAGCAGGGCGAAAACACGTCGGAAGCCGCTTATTACCTGTCGGCCAACCGCAACAAGCAGTCGCTGACGCTGGATTTCACCCAGCCCGAGGGCCAGCGGATCATTCGTGAGCTGGTGGCCCAATGCGACGTGCTGCTGGAGAACTTCAAGGTCGGCGGGCTGGCGGCCTACGGGCTGGATTACGAGAGCCTGAAAGCAATCAATCCCAAGCTGGTCTATTGCTCGATTACCGGCTTTGGCAGTGATGGTCCTTACGCCCAGCGTGCGGGCTACGATTTCATGATTCAGGGCCTGGGCGGCCTGATGAGCCTGACCGGGCGCGCCGAAGACGAAGAGGGCGCCGGGCCGGTCAAGGTCGGGGTGGCACTGACCGACATCCTCACCGGGCTTTACGCGACCGTTGGGGTGCTGGCGGCGCTCAACCGCCGGGAGCACAGTGGCGTTGGCCAGCACGTTGAACTGGCACTGCTGGACGTGCAGGTCGCCTGCCTGGCCAACCAGGCGATGAACTACCTGACCACCGGCGTGCCGCCCAAGCGTATGGGCAATGCCCATCCCAACATCGTGCCTTATCAGGATTTCCCGACGGCCGATGGCGACATCATTCTCACCGTGGGCAATGACGGTCAGTTCCGCAGGTTCGCCGAAGTGGCCGGGCACCCCGAATGGGCCGATGACCCGCGCTTCGCCAGTAACAAGGCGCGCGTGGCGCATCGCAAGGAGCTGGTGCCGATGATCCGCCAGGTCACGGTGTTCCGCACCACGGCGGAGTGGGTCGCGATACTGGAGCAGGCAGGCGTGCCCTGCGGACCGATCAACGACCTGGCTCAGGTGTTTGCTGATCCGCAGGTGCAGGCGCGCGGACTGCGTGTCGAGATGCCGCATCCTTTGGCGGGAAGCGTGCCCCAGGTGGCCAGCCCGATTCGGCTGTCCGAGTCGCCGGTGGAATACCGCAAGGCCCCGCCGCTGCTTGGCGAACACAGCGAAGCCTTGCTGCAGCGGCTGCTGGGCTGTGCGCCAGAGCAGATCGACATGCTGCGTCGTGCCGGCGTGATCTGAGGTCGTTACAACCTGAACTCTCGGACCGCTCGGCTATCCTTATCCTGTACCCTGGATTTTTGGAAGGACGAGCGGATCATGCAGATGCAGCGTTATCGATTCACCTGGCAACTGACGGTTGTCCTGTTCATGTCCTGGCTGCTGGCCGGCTGTGGCATCAACAACATTCCGCAGTATGACGAGCAGGTGAAATCGGCCTGGGCGCAGGTCGAGAACCAGTACCAGCGCCGCGCCGACCTCATTCCCAACCTCGTCGAGACGGTCAAGGGCTTCGCCCGTCAGGAGCAGGACACGCTCACTGCAGTGACCGAGGCGCGCGCCAAGGCAACCTCGATCCAGATCAGCGCCGATGACCTCGATGATCCGCAGAAGATGCAGCAGTTCCAGCAGGCGCAGAGCCAGCTGACTGGCGCATTGAGCCGGCTGATGGCGGTGTCCGAGCGCTACCCAGATCTGAAATCCAACCAGAACTTCCTTGCGCTGCAATCGCAGCTCGAAGGCACGGAGAACCGTATCGCGGTCGCACGTCGCGATTTCATCGCCGCCGTCCAGCGTTACAACACCGAGATCCGGACCTTTCCCGGTCGCATCTGGCATACCTTGATGTACGGCGACATGCCCATTCGCGAGAACTTCGAAGCCACAACCGAGAACGCTGAACGGGCGCCGCAAGTGCAATTCCAATGATGCGTACGCTCCCCCTGATCCTCGCGCTGTTGTTCTGGGCGAGCGGCATCGCCGCCCAGGGCGTCGAGCTGCCTGCGCTGACCGGCAGGGTGGTCGATCAGGCTGAACTGCTCGATACGCAGGCCGAGGCGCGGCTGACCAGCATGCTAGCCGCGCATGAGCAGGCCAGCGGCGAGCAGGTGGTGATCGTCACCGTGCCGAATCTTCAAGGCCGCAGCATCGAAGAGTTTGGTGTCGAGCTGGGGCGTGAGTGGGGTATCGGGCAGAAAGACGAGGACACCGGTGCGCTGTTGATCGTTGCGCGTGATGATCGCCGAGTCCGCATTGAAGTCGGATATGGCCTGGAAGGCCGGCTGACCGATGCGCAGTCGTCGGTGATCATCAATCGCATCATCACACCCGCCTTTCGCGAGGGCGACTTCACCCGTGGGATTACCGAAGGCGCCGCGGCCATTATTCAGGTGCTGGGTGGCGATCCGCTGCGGACCGCTGCGCTGCCGCCGGCCATGCCGATGGGTGCGCAGCAGCCGGGCGGGCTCGGCATTCTTGGCTTCTTTCTGATGCTGGTGGCGATCTTCGTCATCGGTGGCGGCCGTGGTGGTCGCGGAGGCGGACGAGGTGCGGGTCGCGCGGTATTGCTTGGTGCCCTGCTCGGCGGCATGGGCCGTGGTGGCGGTGGCGGCTTTGGCGGTGGCGGCGGATTCGGCGGCGGTGGCGGTGGCTTTGGCGGCGGCGGTGCTTCCGGTGTCTGGTAGCCGGCACGTGAACTCGATGGGGCCTGCCATGCAGGCTCGCCCCTTCAGATCAGAACGACAAGAGCCTCATCAATGATGGACATGCAATGACCCTTTTGAGCGAAAGCGAACTGCAGCAAGTGGCCGAAGCCATCACCCGAGTGGAGCGCACCACGGATGCCGAGCTGGTGACCGTACTGGCCGGCCAGTCCGATGACTATCGCTATATCCCGTTACTCTGGGCGAGCTTGATTGCGCTGGTGCTGCCCGGTGCGCTGCTGTTCTTCACCGGTTGGCTGGCAGGCTGGCAGTTGCTGCTGGTGCAATGGCTGACCTTCCTGGTGCTGGCGGTACTGTTTCGGATTCCCAGTGTGACCAGTCGATTGATTCCTCGCTCGGTACGGCACTGGCGTGCCTGCAACCTGGCGCGGCGGCAGTTCATCGAATTGAACCTGCATCACACTGACGATGGCACCGGAATGCTGATCTTTGTCTCCGAAGCCGAGCGTTATGTGGAAATTCTGGTGGATCGCGGCATTTCCAGTCGCATCGACAACAGCGCCTGGGAGTCGATCGTCGAGACCTTTACCGCCCATGTGCGCAACGGCCGGGTGCTGGAGGGGTTTATCGGCTGCATCGACGCCTGCGGCACGCTGCTCCAGCAGCACGTACCGGCAACGCACGAGCGCAACGAGCTGCCGAACCACCTGGTGGTGCTGCCCTGAAGCCGGGATGCCGGCATTGCCGACATCCCTCCTGCCTCAAGCCGCGCTGCGTTGACGAGCAAGCAGCTCGCGTTCGCGCTGCAGGCCTCTCGCCAGACTGTGCTGATCGCTGCGGCTTGCGGCGGTGAGCAAGGTCTGGTCGATCAGATCGCGCTGGGCGTGGCTGCCGCCAAATACATGAGCCTGACTGCGGACTGGCCTTAGCAAATCTACGCAACGCGCATATTGCCCATCGACGAAGGCCGTCACTGCTTCGACCCCTGGAGCGCCGATCATCGCTGTGAAGCGTGCATTGTCGTCGTCCTGCTGGCGGGCGCGCCGCTGCGCTTCGCTTAGCCCGTCGAGCAGGTCGGTACGACCGCTGCAGGCAAACGCCATCGCCGCGTGAAAATCATTGAAGGCGTAACGACCGTCATTGGCCATCGAGGCCCAGCGTTCGGCAACGCCCGTCCAGCGATTGCCGACATCCACACCGCGCAATTGCAGGCGCCAGAGCAGCGAACTGGCGTCGATCAATTCCATTGCGAGGCTGCCCTGATGGCCATCGATCGGGCCGTCGTAGAGGGCCAGCACCGTTTCATAATCCTCGTGCTCAAGATAGTGCAAAGCGAGGTGCCACCAGTTGTGCACTGCGAGCATGCTGTCCTGCTGCCAGGCCGGGTTGCCTCGCATCCAGGCGATGCCTTCCTCACGCCGGCCCTGCATCTCGAGCACGTGTGCGACGGCGTGCTGCGCCCAGGCATCATCGGGTTGCAGTGACACCGCTTCGCGGCCAACGCGCTCGCCGTGCAGGTAGTCGCCAGACTCTTCCAGCCCAAAGGCGTACATGCCGAGCACAGCGTGATAGCCCGGCGCCGAGGATGACCAGTCCGGCAATACCCGCGCGATGCGGTCGCGCAGCATGCGCGCATCACCGGTGAAGAAGTCCAGCTGATGGCCTGCCTGCAATGCCAGCAGGTCATGTGGATACTCGAGGCTGAGGTCTTCCTGCGTGCGTCCGGACGCGTGCCAGCGGCCGTCGATCAACAGTTGCAGCGCCTGAATATGGCGCGCCTCCCGGTCGTTCTGCGGCAGAGCCCGCGCATGTTCGAGCGAGGCTTGCGCAACGGGGATTCCAGCCGCTTCGGTGCCTAGCAAATAGAGCCAGGCATTGAGAACGTGGCCCATCACCAGTTCAGGAGAAGCCTCAAGTGCGGCTTCGGTGCTCGCCAGCGAGGCGGTGCGCAGGCAGCGGAACTGCTCCAGCGCCTGGTCAAGCAACACCTGCGCTTGGCCGTTGCAGCCGGTCAGTTGGTAGCCATGTGCGTCTTTCATTGTTCTATGCTCCATGAGTCCAGTTCGTTGGCAGGTGCCAACGGAGCCCATAGTCGGGGTATGGGGCCGGTCGGACTAAAGCCATCTTGGAAACAAAACGGCCATTTCCGCCATGACACGCTCAGCTCATGCTGAAAGACTGCCTCCCTTGACTGTCGCTCTCCTGGCGACACCGGACAGCACGGCGTCAACGCTGTTCGGCCTCTACGATCTGCTGTCGGGTGCCCGCCGCGACTGGCAGCATCTGATCAATCAGACCCGTGTCGATGCGCCGTTGTTGCCGCGGATCGTCAGCCGCGACGGACAGCCGTTGCGGGTATTCAACGATGTCCTTGTGCACGCTCACGCCAGTCTGGACAGCATGGTCTCGGCCGATGTGGTGATTGTCAGTGATCTGGCCATCAGCCCCTGGGCGCCGCTGGATGATCGCTATGACCGCGAAGCGCAATGGATGCGCGAGCGCTACGAGGCCGGTGCGACGCTGGCTTCGGCCTGCTCCGGCGCCCTGCTGCTGGCGCGTACCGGCCTGCTGAAAGGCTGCGAAGGTGCCTCGCACTGGGGTTACTACGATTGCCTGCGGCGGGAATACCCCGAGGTTCACTGGCAGCCGGACAAGGCGTTGGTCACCGCTGGCGTCGGCCAGCGGCTGGTGATGTCGGGCAGCGGCAGCAGCTGGCATGCGCTGGGATTGTTCCTCATTGCCCGCTTCGTTGGCGCCACGGAAGCCATGGAGGTCGCGCGGATGAATCTGCTCGACTGGGATGCGACCAGTCCGCTGGCCTACGCCGCGATGATGCGCACCAGTCAACTGGCCGATCCGGTCATTGCCCATTGTCAGGAATGGGCTGCTCAACATTACGAAGCCGACGCGCCGGTGGCGGAGATGGTGCGGATCAGTGGACTGCCGGAGCGGACGTTCCAGCGCCGTTTCGCCCAGGCGACCGGGCTGTCGCCGCTGGACTACGTGCATACGCTGCGACTGGAGGAAGCCAAGCAACTACTTGAAAGCGGAGACCTCCCGGTTGAAGCGGTCGCCTGGGAGGTCGGCTATCAGGATGCCGGCTTTTTCGGCCGGCTGTTCCGGCGCAAGGTGGGCATGACGCCGGCGCAGTACCGCAGACGTTTCGGTGTGCTGGCGCGGCGTCTGGCCGGGGTGGCGACCATCCAGGCCGCGGCAGCAGAACCGCACTGAGCCGCTTGGCATACGACGCAGTGGCGGTCGCCAAGAAACCCGCGTGAGTGATCGCGGGCGTCTGGTTCAGAGCATTCCGGGGCCGTCGTCCTCGGGTTGCTCGACCGGTGCCAGATCAATAAAGCCGTCGTTCTCCATGGCGCTGGCGGCCACCCGGTCGATACTGCTCATGGCGTGGCCGATGATCGAGCTGACGCGGGCCTCATGATGATGCTCGGGCAAGCGCGCGATGGCGGCGAGGACTTCTTCGCCCGGCACGGTTTCCTCGGCCAAGAGTTTGTCAGCGATCTCATCCAGCGCCGGCTTGAGCTGCTGCAGCAGGGCCATGCATTCACGGTCGAGCTGCTTGAGCAGGTTGTCGGCCGCGCGGATGGATTCGCCGGAGTCGAACTCGATATGCGCGTCGCGTACCGCCTGCAGACTGAGTAGCGAACCGTTCGGGCCCATGCCCAACGCGCCAACCATCGACAGGGCGATCTTGGAGGCTTCCTGCAGATCCTGACCGGCGCCCGAGGACACTTCGTGGAAATACAGCTGCTCGGCGCCACGGCCAGCCAGCAGCATCTGGATGCGGTTGCGCAGTTCGGATTCCATGTGCAGACGCTTGTCCTCGACGGGCGTTACCAAGGTCACGCCCAGCGCCTGGCCGCGCGGCAGAATGGTGACCTTTTCCACCCGACCGGTTTTCAGCGCGGCAGCGACCAGCGCATGACCGGCTTCGTGCACCGCGATGCGTTTGCGGTCGGTAGGCGACATGGGCGTCACGCCGGAAGGCTGTTCACCGATGCGGCAGGTTTCCACCGCGTCGACGAAATGCGCCATGCTCACCGACTTTGCGGCGCCTCGTGCGGCGAGCAGGGCCGCATGATTGGCGATGTAGGCGATGGCGGCGGGGGTCAGGCCCACGGTGTTGCGCGCCAATTGTGCGTAGTCCAGATCCTGTTCCGCGCGGATCTTGGCGCCGTAGAGGCGGAACAGTGCCTCGCGGTCGTTCAGCCCTGGCAGGCCCACGGCAATGGAGCGGTCGAAGCGGCCTTCGCGCACCAGCGCCGGGTCCAGCGAGTTCGGAAAGTTGGTCGCACCCAGCACCAGCACACCGTTGGCGCCGTCGAAACCGTCCATCTCGGCAAGGAACTGGTTGATGATGCGGTTGCTCTCGGCATCGCTGGAGCGCTGCTGTTCAGCGCGCTTGCCGATGCCGTCGATCTCGTCGATGAAAATGATGCACGGCGCCTGCTTGCGCGCGGTACGGAACAGCGCCTTGACCTTCTGGATGCCAACGCCGAAGTACATCGAGGAGAAATCGCTGCCGGTCACCTGAATGAAACTGGCATTGGATTCGGTGGCCAGTGCCTTGGCCAGCTGAGTCTTGCCGGTGCCCGGCTCGCCTGTGAGTAACACGCCTTTTGGCGGGCGCGCGCCCAGCGCGGTGTAGGCAGCCGGATCGCGCAGATAGGCGGTGACATCGCTAAGCGCCTGCTTGGCTTCGCTGGCGCCAATCACATCGGCAAAGCTGATGCCGCTGCCTTTGCGTTGGACCGGGAAGGCCTGGCTCTTGATTGCAAGGTAGGTGAGGGCGCCGATCAGCAACAGGATAAAGGGTGCATAGGGCACGACCGGCTTGTACCAGGGCGCTTCGCCGTCGGTTTCAAACATGGACAGCGGGAACAGCTCGCCTCTGCTGCTGGCGTATTGGTCGAGCAGCAGCTGAGCGACACGTCCGGACTGGTCCGGTACCCAATAACGAAGCCCATCGTGCAGGCTGATAAAGACCGCATCCTTGCCCAGCGCGGCGCTGCTGATGCTGGCGCCACGCAGGTCAGCCATCAACACCGAAAGATCGCGGCGATTGGCTTCCCAGGGATCGGTAGATTGCTGCAGGGCCTCGAGCATGCTGGCCGCTGCGCCAGTCGCAGGGGTCGAGGGAGCGGCTGGCCGCAACTGCCAGAAGGCCACGCATGCGGCGATCAGCAGCAACAGGAAAACAGAGAGCACAGGGCCGCGGCGACCTTGTAGCAGACGTGGTGTTTTCATTTCACATCCAATCGGGAGGGCCCGATGTTCGACAAACAACCGCCGGAGGGCGGACCACAGTTGTTCACGGGAAAGTCCCGCGGCGCCAATTGGGTGGCGCAGCACAGTTCGGGCTTGTTGGATGCGATTTATATGCCGGACTGCGAATCGGGTTGCTGAACGCCGATAGCCGGCGAGAATACGGCAAGTGCCACCATACAAGCGGCTGCGCGACGAATGGCAGGTCAGTTTTAGACGAATGACCGCTTGGTTGTGGAACGAAACGGCTGTGGCGGGGACGCAAGCCGTAGCCCGCCACCCGACCAGATCAAGCGCCGTATTCTTGAACGACGCCGTGAGGTGTGGTCACTCGCACATGATCCGCTTGTCCCTTCGGCTGGCCCGGCCGCGCGCACGTTGTAGTTGAAAAGCGCCCACGCTGCTCTGAAAAGAGAGATTTATCTGTAAAAACAAGCCGTTCCGATGAGCGGCCTGCTGGACGTCGGCTACCCCGCGCAATCAGGGAGGATTCGTAGTAAATAGCCTGGTTTTTCGCACCCAGAGCATTACCCGCACCATGTCCACCCTGACCGAGTTGGCGCAGCAGATTGCCGCGCTCTATCCATTGCAAGATAAGACCGCAGGCAAGCGTTACCGCATCGTCAGCCAGCTCGCCGGCATGACGGAGTTGGAGGAGATCGGCGGCATGCCGCGCTACGTCGACACCTGCCAACTCGACGACAAGGAACTATGGGATGGTCGCGTCGCCAGTTGATCAGAGGTAAGTGGTCGTCAGCTGGCGGCTGCGGTGGGACGCTGCAGAAACTCGCTGATATCTACCTGATCGAGTTGCTCGGGCTTGAGATGGCGATGGCCATAGCTGAGGTGCAGTCCCGATGAGAGGAACAGGGCAAAGAGGTCGGCGTCGATATGGCCTCTATCTCGCAGCCGCGCCAGGATGCGGATCGACTCACTCAGCGGTTTAGCCTTCTTGTAGGGGCGGTCGCAGGCGGTCAGCGCCTCGAAGATGTCGGCAATGGCCATGATTCGTGCGGGTATCGATAGCTGATCGGGCCCCAGTTGCCGCGGATAGCCGGTACCAAGCAAGGTTTCATGGTGGGTGCCGGCATATTCCGGCACGCGCTGGAGGTTCTTGGGAAACGGCAAATTCTCCAGCATGACGATGGTCTGCACGATGTGCTCGTTGACCTTGAACCGCTCCTCGGCGGTCAGGGTGCCGCGGCTGACGCTCAGATTGTAGAGTTCGCCAAAGTTGAACTGATGTTCGGGCACGCTCATCTTGAAGCCGTACTTGGGGTCCCGCGCCTTGGTTTCGGCGCGTGACATCAGGTGTTCTGGCTTGTCCGACAATAGCCTTTCGGAAGCCGGAAGCGGCTTGGCCGGGAAGCCTTCCAGGCGCGTCTCCTCCTCATGGGAAAGGCCCAGCCGGTCATCGAAGTGACGTGTCCAGCGCTGTTCGGCGATGCGCTGCAAGCGCTCGATCCGCTCCGGCGCCATCAGCTCGCCGCCGATGTTGCACTCGGCCACGAAGGTGAACTCCTCCTGCAAACGCGCCACCTCGGCGGCGTGTCGGGTCTCGACGGCTTCTGGTGGTTCGCCGGCCGCCAATGCGGCGAGACGCTCGATCATGGCGTCGCGTAGCAGGACTTCGAAGCGCATGCGGATCTCATGGATTCGGTTGTAGACCGTTTCCAGCTTGGTTGCCTTGTCGACGATGTGCTCGGGAGTGGTGACCTTGCCGCAGTCGTGCAGCCAGGCGCCGATGCGGAACTCCCGCCACTGCTCGTCGGTTTCGAACCGGAAGTCCGCCAGCGGACCTTCCGCCGTCGCACTGGCCTGTTCCGCCAGCATCAGCGCGAGGTCAGGTACACGGGCGCAATGGCCACCGGTGTAGGCGCTTTTGGCGTCGATTGCGCCTGCGAGGATCTCGATCATCGCGTCGATCAGCGCAGTTTGAGAGTCGATGAGGTTGTGGTTCTCCAGTGCGACGGCCGACTGGGAGGCCAGTGCTTCGACGAATCGAAGGTTCTGCCTGCTGAAGCGGGTAACGTCGCCACTGTTGGGATCGGTCGCGTTCATGAATTGCAGAACACCGAGTACTTCGCCGCCGTGCGCAACCAATGGCACGCAGAGCATCGAAACCGTACGGTAGCCCGATTCCATATCGAAGCGGCGGGTGCCGGAGAGATCGAAGCGCGTCTCGCTGTACACGTCGTCGATGATCACGGTTTCCCTGCGCAGCGCCACATAGGTCGACACGTGCCGCTCGTTGGGCGTGCCGGTGTCCGGATCATGCAACGGCAGTTCGAATGCAGGTAATTGGTCAGCCTTCGAGCGCAGGGTAAAGCGCAAGCTGTCGTGGTCGGTCATCAGATAGAGCGTGGCGGCATCGGCGTTACAGATCCGCTTGCCTTGCATGAGGATGTGCTGGAGCAAGCGGTGTTTGTCGCGCTCGGAAGACATCAGCATGCCGTTTTCGACCAGGCTCGCCAGTTTCTCTTGAGCGTCTTCCAGCGCCTGGTTCTGTATGTGGATCGAGCGGCGCATGCTGTCGTGCTGGCGGTGCAGCTCGTCAAGCTCGCGAATCGGCGAGTGAGGACTGCTGTGCGGGCTGAAATCGAGCTCGCGGATGCGCCGTGTGTCTTCTGCCAGTGCGCCCAGCGAGCGGCGGATGCTCGCCAGGCACACAAACAGCAGTGGCAGGCTGAGGAACATTAACAGCAGCTCGACAAGCAGCACACTGCGCAAGTCGAGCCACTCGAAGCCGGCCAGCAGAAGCACCGGCACGGTGGGTACGAGAATGAACATCGTCACCAGCGCTGAGGCCCAGCTCTCGTAGCTGAGCTTGTATTTGCTAGAGGTCATACTGCATCCTGCGGCGATTACTTGACGGAAATGCCAGGAAACATCGGTGAGCGCAGCCAGGAGCGCGGTGCACTGATTCGCAGGCCATTGGCCAGTCACGGAGAATACATTGATCATGCTCACTCGCATCTCAGCAACAGCCAAGATTGCCCAAACTGTGCTTGCCCTTGGCTTTTTGGCCGCCTCAGGACTGGCAGTCGCCGACGAAATCAGCGAGCCCATCGGTTACATCATGAAAGTCCAGGGCGAGGCGACCATGACCAGCCGTGGGCAGACCATCGAGGCGCGGGTAGGGCAGGCGGTCATCATCGGCGCGACCCTGCGCACCGGTGCCGAGGGGTCGATGGGCGTCACGTTGAGCGACAACACGGTGATGTCGTTCGGCCCCAACAGCGAGTTCACGCTGGATGAGTACCAGTTTGAGCCAGCTCACGAAGAGCTGAAGCTGAGCGCGCAAATCAGCCGAGGCACGTTGAACTTCATCTCCGGTGTGATCGCAAAGCTAAAGCCCGAGGCAGTCGAGCTGAAAACGCCGACCGGGACCATCGGAGTACGGGGTACGCATTTTCTGGTGAAGGTTAGCGAGTGAGGCGAATGCTACAGACAACGTTTGCGCTGTTGTGTCTAGCGCTGCTTATGACAGGCTGCGCGACGGGCGACTATGTGGTGTTGCTGGAGAGTCCCGATGGCACCACCGGTGCCGTGGTCATCGAAGATGCACAGGGTCAGACGCGTCTTGATCGCAAGCATCAGGGTGCTGTGATCGGTTCAAGGGGCTTCGGCTCGCGGCCTTTCGAGGTTGGCGAAATGCGCATCGCTCGCGATTTTTCCGTCGCGCTGGCTGCACAGCCAGCGTTGCCTCAGCGGTTCCAGCTGTACTTTAAGATCGGTAGCGTTGAACTCACCGAAGAGTCTGAGCAGGCCATCGACCAGGTATTCGAGACGATCCGTCAGCGTGGTCCGTCTGCGGTCTCGGTGATAGGTCATACCGACACACTCAGCGGCCCACGCTGGAACGAGCAACTGGGGCTGAGCAGGGCCCAGGCAGTCGCCGAGATGTTGCGTAAGCGTCATATCGATGTGATCGATCTCAGAGTTTCGTCGCATGGTGAGCGCAACCTGCTGATCAAAACCCGTGATGGCGTGTCCGAGCCGCGCAATCGTCGCGTGGAAGTCAGCGTCCGTTAAGAGATCTACTTATCTGTCATCACGATGAGCTCACCGTGTTGCCCGCTGCGCAACCGCTCGAGCTGGTAGCGCACCAGCGCATCATCCTGCCGCTGAATATCCAGCCGCTCGAATGCTTCGAGGGCGTAGCCCTCGTCCTCTGACAGTAGTTTGTGTGCCGCCTCGTACAGAGCGTCCGGTTGCGTTTCGCAAGGCTCGTAAAGGCGGAGCGGCTGCTCCTTACCCTTGAGCAATACATTGCCGACCGGTCGCATCGGCGTGTCGGGGTTGGCATCGCGAATCGCCTGCGACACGCACAGCTCGGTGCCGAAATAACGGTTCACACCTTCGATCCGCGCTGCGACATTGACCGCGTCCCCGAGCGCACGGTAGTCGAACAGCGTCGAGCCGCCGAAATTGCCTACAACTACGTCGCCGCTGTGCACGCCAATGCGAGTGGGGCCAAGCGCAATTCCGGCGGTGTGCTGGGCGGCGGCATGCTCGCGAGTGAACCGGCGAATCTCCAAAGCGCAGGCGAGTGCGCGTTGCTGATGGTCGGGCTGCGCCAACGGTGCGGAGAAAAGAATAGCCATACCGTCGCCCATGATGCGTTCCAGCGTTCCGTGATGGCGGAAGGCGATCTGGATGATGCCCTCCAGATATTCATTGAGCATGCTTACCACTCGCTCTGGCGGTTGCCCCTCCATCAGCCGGGTCGAATCTGTCAGGTCAGTGAAGACGAAGCTGCAGCAGCGCCGCTCGCCACCCAGGCGCAACTGTTCCGGGTGACGTACCAGATGCTCGACGAGGTTCGGTGAGATATAGCGGGAGAAGGCTGCGCGCACCCAGCGCTGCTGCTGTTCACTGGCACGATGGCGAGCAATGCTGGCGCCAAGGTAGGTGATGGTCAGACCCAGGCTTGGGCTGAGCGCATCGAACAGCAAGCCATGGCGTGAGTAGGCCCACCAGGCAATGACATTCAGCGTTGCCAGCAGCCCAGCCGATACCAGGGCGCCGGTCAGAGCTCCGGTGGTAAGCGTAATGCCACAGAGAACAAGGGCGGCGAGAAGGAGAGTCACAGCCTCGATCGGGTTGGCCCAGTAAGGACGTTGCAGTGGCGTGCCGAACAGTGCCTGCTCGACGGCCTGCGCATGCACCTGTACGCCAGGAAGCATGCCGCCAAGCGGGCTGAAGCGCAGGTCCTGCAGCCCTTGCGCCGAGCTGCCTACCAGTACGACGGCGCCTTGCAGTCTGGGGTCGGGACGTCCCTCGAACAGCTGCCATGCCGGCAGGTTTTGTGCGCTCATTTCGGCGCGATAGTGCACCCAGAGTTCGCCGTGACGATTGGTCGGAAGAGCGATACGGCCGATGCTGACCTGGGCGACGTCACCGCGTGAATCGGCGTCGACCCGGTAGAGGTTCTGCTTTAGAAAAACGCGTATCGCTTCGGCCGAAAGCGACGGCAGCAGATGGTCGCCAACCTTGATCATCAGCGGCACGCGCCTTACCACGCCGTCCCCGTCCGCTTGGAATGTCATGGCACCGCTTCCTGCCGCTGCCGATTCCAGTTCCGGCAATGCCGTGGCGGTGCCGGAGTAGATCGGAAAAGCGGGACTACGCCCATCAGCCTGAAGCCGCACTGCGAAGCGGTTGATGGGTGTGGATCGGGTCGGCGCGCGCGTTGCTGCAAAGCCGAGAACACTCGGCTGGCGCTGGAGTGCGTCGGCGAACAACTGGTCATGATCCGGCAGTTGCTTCAGGTGCGTAGCGAGATCGGGAGGGAGCCGTTCGTGGAGTTGCGTCGGAGAGCTGCGGTCCGGTTCGGCGAACAGCACGTCGAATACCACAACGGCAGCGCCAGCCTCACGCAGCCGGTCCAGCAGCTGCGCCATCTGGTCCCTGGGCCAGGGCCACTGGCCGAGACGCGCGAGGCTGTCTTCGTCGATGTCCAGCACCAGCACTTTGGTTTGTGCCGGCGCTGGCCGAGGCTGCCAGCGCTGATACTGGTCGAACAAGCTGTTGCGCAGTGTTTGCAGCAGCATCGGTTCGGCGAGGTAGAGCACGCAGGCTGCCAGCAAGCCAGCGCTGGCAAGCAGCAGGCGTGGTGCCAAGCGGCCGGGTAGAGTCATCAGTCGCGCTCCCTGCAACCGGCCGACAGGCTGGCGCGATTACTCGAGTACCAGAACGGCGTCCATTTCGACTTGCGCGCCCTTGGGCAACGCAGCAATGCCGATGGCGGCGCGGGCGGGGTAGGGCTGCTGGAAGTAGCGGCTCATGACCTCGTTGACGGTGGCAAAGTTGCCGAGATCGGTGAGGAAGATGTTCAGTTTGACGATATCTTTCAGCGATCCGTCAGCGGCCTCGGCGACGGCCTTGAGGTTTTCGAAAACCTGCACGGTCTGGGCTTCGAAGCCTTCCACCAGCTCCATCGTCTTGGGATCCAGCGGGATCTGACCGGACATGTAAACGGTATTGCCGGCTTTGATTGCTTGGGAATAGGTGCCAATGGCGGCGGGTGCGTTATCGCTGTGGATCACGGTCTTGCTCATGGGGTGCTCCGATAGAAGAGTGCGGCCCAAGAGGATACGGGCTGAAGCGAGCGGGCAAAAGCCCCGTGACGAGCGTGGAACTGGCGGAGTCGCTAGGCCTTCATCCGGGTAATGCGCATGACACCCTTGATGGCGCGAAGCTTCTTGATGACGCGGGCCAGGTGTACCCGGTCGTGAACGCTGACCACCAGCTGGACCACGCTGATGCGACCGTCGCGCTCGTCCATGCCGATCTTCTCGATGTTGCCGTCGGCAGCATTGACGCTTCCCGCCAGCAAGGCGATCAGGCCGCGCTGGTGCTCCAACTCGACCCTCAGCTCGACATTGAACTCGCCGGTGACGTCCTTCGACCAGGACAGCTGGATGCATTTGTCCGGGTTGTGCCGTACATCGGCAATGTTCCGGCAGGTGTCGAGGTGCACCACCATGCCTTTCCCGGCCGACAGATGACCGACGATGGGATCGCCAGGAATCGGCGTGCAGCACTTGGCATAGTTCAGCACCAGGCCCTCAGTGCCACGGATAGCCAGCGGGCCTTCATCGCTCGGTGCCTGTTCGCCGTCACTGGCGAGCAGGCGCCGGGCAATCACGTAGGCCATGCGATTGCCCAGCCCGATGTCTTCGAGCAGGTCCTCGATGACTTCCATGTGGTACTCGTTGAGTACCGTGCGGATGCGTTCTTGGGAAATGCTTTCAAGGCTGGTTTCGAAACCGGTCAGTGCCTTGTTCAGCAGGCGCTCGCCGAGATTGATCGATTCCGAGCGGCGTTGCAGCTTCAGTGCGTGGCGGATATGCGTCCGCGCCTTGCCGGTGACAACAAAATTCAGCCAGGCCGGGTTGGGGCGAGCGCCCGGCGCGGTCACAATCTCAACGGTGCAGCCGCTTTCAAGGGCCTGCGAAAGCGGCGCCAGGCGCCGATTGACGCGGCAGGCTATGCAGGTGTTGCCGACGTCGGTGTGCACCGCATAGGCGAAGTCCACTGCGGTGGATCCCTTCGGCAGCTCCATGATGCTGCCCTTGGGAGTGAAGACATAGACCTCGTCGGGAAAGAGGTCGATCTTGACGCTCTCGATGAATTCCAGCGAATTGCCGGCGCGTTCCTGCAACTCCAGCACGCCTTTGAGCCATTGGCGTGCGCGGGCGTGCGTGCCCTTGGGAGCCTCTTCCCCGTTGGATTTGTACAGCCAGTGTGCGGCGATGCCATTGTTGGCCATCTCTTCCATCTCACGAGTGCGGATCTGGATTTCGATGGGCACCCCGTGCATACCGAACAGCGTGGTATGCAGAGACTGGTAGCCGTTGGCCTTGGGGATCGCGATGTAATCCTTGAAGCGGCCCGGGAGGGGCTTGTAGAGACTGTGTACCGCGCCGAGTACCCGATAACAGGTATCGACCTTGTCGACGACGATGCGGAAGGCGTAGACGTCCATGATCTCGTTGAACGCCTTTCGCTTGCCGCGCATCTTCTTGTAGATGCTGTAGAGGTGCTTCTCGCGGCCGACGACTTCGCCTGCCAGGCCGTCGCGTTCTAGGCAGTGAGTCAGCGACTGCTCGATCTTTTCGACGATTTCGTTGCGATTGCCGCGCGCGCGACGCACCGCGGCGCGGATCCGCTCCGAGCGCATCGGGTGCATGGCCTTGAAACCCAGATCCTCGAATTCCACGCGCATGGCGTGCATGCCCAGCCGGTTGGCGATGGGCGCGTAGATTTCCAGGGTTTCCTTGGCGATGCGTCGACGCTTCTCGCCTGCCAGCACCTCAAGGGTGCGCATGTTGTGCAGGCGGTCAGCGAGCTTGACCAGGATCACGCGAATGTCGCGTGCCATGGCCATGGCCATTTTCTGGAAGTTCTCGGCCTGAGCTTCGGCCTTGGTTTCGAACTTCATCTGGGTGAGCTTGCTGACGCCGTCCACCAACTCGGCGACGGTTTCACCAAATTGCGCGGTGAGCGCTTCCTTGGCAATGCCGGTGTCTTCGATGACGTCATGCAGCATCGCGGCCATCAGGCTCTGATGGTCCATGTGCATGTCAGCAAGGATGTTGGCTACCGCAAGGGGATGGGTGACGTAGGCTTCACCGCTGCGCCGGCGCTGGCCATCGTGGGCCTGCTCGGCGTAGAAATAGGCGCGGCGGACCAGGTTGACTTGGTCGTCGCCGAGATAGGTCGACAGGCGATCAGCAAGAGCGTCTATGGCTGGCAAGGAATTGCTCCTCGCCGGCGCTGCACTGTGACTGCGGTTCGACTTCGACCTGGCATTTAATCAGAGGGCCTCGTTGGGCTCTTCCTCATACTGAACGAACAGCGGCTCGTCGTCGACGATGTCGTCCTGAGCGATGACGTCATAGTCAACCAGACCAGAAGCGATTTCACGCAGGGCCACAACGGTCGGCTTGTCATTTTCCCAAGCTACCTTGGGCTCTTTGCCACCGGTGGCCAGTTGGCGCGAGCGCTTGGTCGCGAGCATGACCAGCTCGAAGCGGTTATCTACGTTGTCCAGGCAATCTTCAACGGTAACGCGGGCCATGGTGTTCCTCATCAATAACGGTAAAGCGTGCCCGAATGGGCGAGCGGACGGGATAGTCTAAAAAATCACCAGCCAATAGGGAAGCGGTAAAAGCGCAAAGCCGCTCCGGGCGTCCCGCCTCAAGCAGAAGCGCGAGGCTTCTGCCGCGGCTCGGTGCCAGCCGCCACCCCATTGTTTACAGTTTTTAGTCGCCGTTTCAGGCGAGCAGTTGTCCGAGCAACGCTTCGAAGCGCTGTTGCTGTGCGGTCTGTAGAAGCTGGTTGGCACGGAAGATGGCCTGTAGATCGATCAGCGCGTGGGCGAAGTCGTCGTTAATCACTAGATAATCGTATTCCACGTAGTGAGTCATTTCGCTCACGGCTTCACGCATGCGTTTTTCAATCACGTCATCGCTGTCCTGGCCGCGGTTGGTCAGCCGCTGGCGCAGGGCCTCCTGGCTGGGCGGCAGGATGAAGATCGACTTGGCCTGGGGCATCAGGCGCCGAACCTGCTGTGCGCCCTGCCAGTCGATCTCAAGGATCAGATCGAAACCTTCGCTCAACGTCTGCTCAAGCCAGCGCTGCGAGGTGCCGTACAGATTCCCGAATACTTCGGCGTGTTCGAGGAATTCGTCGTGCTCCAGGCGTTCGAGAAACTCCTCACGGCTGACGAAGTGGTAGTTGACGCCATCCACTTCGCCGGGACGCATTGGCCGAGTCGTATGTGAAACCGAAACCCGAACCTGCGGTTGCGCATCGAGCAGGGCCTTGACCAGGCTGGTCTTGCCGGCCCCGGAAGGCGCGGAAACGATGTAGAGCGTACCGGTGGAGGCTGCCATGTAATTCTCTTTGCAGTTTGCTGACTGATATCTGTCGGTGCTGGCCCGTCAAGTCAGGCCAAGCTTAGTTGTTATTCGATGTTCTGGACCTGCTCACGCATCTGCTCGATCAATACCTTGAGATTGACCGCTGCCTGGGTGCTGCGCGTGTCGAATGCCTTGGAGCCCAGTGTGTTGGCTTCGCGGTTGAGTTCCTGCATGAGAAAATCCAGACGGCGACCGGCCGCTCCGCCGGACTTCAAAACGCGGCGTACTTCAGTGACGTGGGTGCCAAGACGATCAATCTCTTCGGCCACGTCGCTTTTCTGCGCCAGCATCACAAGCTCTTGCTCAAGGCGCTGAGGATCCAGCTCGGCGCGCATTTCCACGCAGCGGTCTAGCAGTTTCTGACGCTGCGCCGCGAGCATCTGTGGAACCTGGCTGCGGAGGGTGGCGGTTTCCGTGCCGATGGCATCAAGCCGCTCGTTGATCAGGCGGGCGAGTTCTTCGCCTTCGCGCAGACGGCCGTCTTTCATCTGCTCCAGCGCCTGGTGAAACAACTGCAGAGCCGAGGTGTTGAGTGCTTGCGGGTCCGCAGCGTCGCCGACCAGCACGCCTGGCCAGGAGAGAATCTCTAGCGGGTTCAACGGCGCGGGCTGTTTGATCATTGCCGCAACGCTTTCCGCGGCAGCGATCAGCTGGCCTGCTCGTTGGTGATCGACCTGCATGGAGCGACCTGCAGCATCTTCGGCAAAGCGCAGGGTGCATTCGACCTTGCCGCGGGATAGCCCCTTGCGCAGTGCTTCGCGAATGGCGCCTTCGAGGTCGCGGAAGGACTCGGGCAGGCGCAGGTGCGGTTCAAGGTAGCGGTGATTGACCGAGCGGATCTCCCAGCTCAGGGTGCCGTGCTCGCCGGCCTGCTCGGCGCGGGCGAAAGCGGTCATGCTGTAGATCATGGGGAACCTCTCGATGCGGTGGCGAAAGGCGGAGGATTGTAAAGGAAAACGCGGTCAATGACGCCGCTGCGCCGTTAACTGCCCTCAAGGCCGTTTGGCGAGTGGGGTGCTCGATTCAGTCGCTGGCTCGTGAGTCGAGTGGCTCGACGGTGGCCCTTACCGTAGGTCAGGCCTCTATAATGCAGGTCAATTCACTCAGAATCAGGAAAGCCTCATGAAGCGTCCCAGTGGCCGCGCTGCCGATCAGCTGCGATCGATCCGCATTACTCGCAACTACACCAAGCACGCCGAGGGTTCGGTTCTGGTGGAGTTCGGCGACACCAAGGTGATTTGCACCGCCAGTATCGAGAATGGCGTGCCGCGCTTCCTCAAGGGGCAGGGGCAGGGCTGGCTGACTGCGGAATACGGCATGTTGCCGCGAGCGACTGGCGAGCGTAACCAGCGTGAAGCCAGTCGCGGAAAGCAGGGCGGGCGCACCTTAGAAATCCAGCGATTGATCGGCCGTTCGCTGCGGGCATCGCTGGATATGAGCAAACTGGGCGAGAACACCATCTATATCGACTGCGACGTGATACAGGCGGACGGCGGTACGCGTACTGCATCAATTACCGGAGCGATGGTGGCGCTGGTCGATGCGCTGAAGTTGCTGAAGAAGCGCGGCGGGTTGAAGGGTGGCGATCCTCTCAAGCAGATGGTCGCGGCTGTCTCGGTAGGGATGTATCAGGGCGAGCCGGTCCTGGACCTTGATTACCTGGAGGATTCGGCCGCCGAGACGGACCTGAACGTGGTGATGACCAGCGGCGGCGGTTTTATCGAGGTGCAGGGCACCGCAGAGGGCGCGCCGTTCCAGCCGGATGAGCTCAATGCCATGCTTGGTTTGGCTCAAGCCGGTATGCAGGAGCTGTTCGCTCTGCAGCAGGCCGCGCTAGCCGACTAATCAGAAGGAGAACGCCATGTCTGACCAAGAATTGATTCCGGTACCGTCTGCCCAAGCGCGGCAATGGGCCATGTTCTGTCATTACTCGGCGTTCTTCTGGTTTCTGGTGCCAATGATCGGCAACGTCCTGGGGCCGTTGATCGTCTGGCAGCTGAAGAAAGATATGGATCCGTTCGTCGATGAGCAGGGCAAGGAGGCACTGAACTTTCAGATCACCTTCAGTATCTTGCTGATGATCTGTGGCGTGTTGGCCTGGATACTGATCGGTTTTCCGCTAATGGCGCTGATCAGCGTGGTGGCTCTGGTGCTGGTTGTGATCGCTGGCATCCGTGCCAACGAGGGCAAACCCTATCGTTATCCGTTCTGTTGGCGGATCGTTAAATAGGGTCTAGCTCAGATTGGCCCAGCAAGCGCGCACCTAGATCGGGCGCGTGCTTTTTAGGTTGTTAGAGGCTCAGCGTCCAGTCGTAATCCACGACCAATGGGGCATGCTGGGAGAAGCGCGGCTGGCGCGGTAGACGGGCGTTGCGGACGAAACGACGCATGCCGGATGTCAGGATCTGATAGTCGAATCGCCAACCCAAATTGAGCATCTGAGCCTGTTCGGTATCGGGCCACCAGCTATAGAGATCGCCCTCACGGGTGACTTCGCGCAGCGCATCGATGTAACCCATGTTGCCAAAAATCTCATCCAGCCACGCCCGCTCGGGCGCTAGAAAGCCAGTCGCCTGCTGGCAGTCGCGCCAGTTCTTCACATCCAGCTTCTGATGCGCGACGTATAGCGAGCCGCAATAGATATATTCGCGACGCTTGCGGCGCTGCTTGTCGAGGTAATGGGCGAAGTCGTCCATGAACTTGAACTTCTGATTCAAGTCTTCATCCCCGCCACGGCCAGTTGGCAATAGCAGCGTGGCGATGCTGACCTTATCAAAGTCGGCCTGTAGATAACGGCCGTAACAGTCGGCAGTCTCGAATCCGAGGCCCATGATGACAGCCTTTGGCTGCAGCCTGGAGTACAGCGCGACACCGCCCTGTTCTGGGATTTCCGCATCGACGGTATAGAGAAAATAGCCGTCAAGCTGGTAAGCCGGATCGTCGAGTTCTACTACGGAGGCGCGGGTATCCTGCAGGCAGATGACATCGGCATTCTGCGCTTGCAACCAGCTGAGCAAACCCCGCTGCGCCGCCGCTTGAATGCCATTCACGTTGACGCTGATGATCCGCATAAATGGCCCCTAAAAACACGTGCGTGTATGATAACCCAAGCTCTTTGCAATTAGCTAAATCAGTGTCTTCCGGGAATATTCTTCATGCAGGCGTACCAGCGCGAGTTCATTCGCTTCGCCATCGAACGCGGGGTTCTGCGCTTCGGTGAGTTCACCTTGAAGTCCGGGCGCACCAGCCCCTACTTCTTCAACGCCGGATTGTTCGACAGTGGCGCGGCGCTGGCACAGTTGGGTCGCTTCTACGCCGCAGCTGTTGCCGACAGCGGCATCGATTTCGATGTGATCTTCGGGCCTGCCTACAAAGGTATTCCTCTGGCGGCGGCGACAGCCATCTCGCTGGCTGAGCATCACCAGCGTGACCTGCCTTGGTGCTTTAACCGCAAGGAAGCCAAGGACCATGGCGAAGGGGGGACGTTGGTCGGTGCGCCGCTTAATGGCCGCGTGTTGATCGTCGATGACGTGATCACCGCAGGGACCGCTGTTCGCGAAGTCATGCAGATCATTCAGGCCCAGGGCGCGCAAGCCGCTGGCGTGCTGATTGCGTTGAATCGGCAGGAGCGGGGCCAGGGCCAGCTGTCTGCCATCCAAGAAGTAGAGCAGGACTACGGCATGCCCGTCGTGAGCATTGTCTCTCTCGCTCAGGTGCTGGAGTTCCTGGGACAGGATGAGCAGCTCAAGCGGCACTTGCCTGCCGTTCAAGCGTACCGCGACCAATACGGCATTTGAGAGCGGCGTGCTCGGCCGGTCAGGCCTGATAAATTGACCTGAACAAGCTATCTCCGCTTCACTGCTTTTTGTCAGTTACTGACCAATTGTGGTTGCTCCAGCGTCCGGAAGCGGTCGTCAGCGTGGTGCCGGCGTAGCCGGCCGGCCTCGCGAGTGTAATTAGCCGGGCCGCTGCGGTCTGGAGGGCCCCTGCCAAGCACCTTGCGACTCACGCTTGACCGCTTGCTTCATGCAACCCAAAGGGCAAACCCGTGCACTTGGTGCGCTTATTGCTGCGCAACTGTGACGGGGTTTGTATAAGCTGAGACCCTTCGGGCACTAAGAAGAAACAGGCATTTGGAGTCGCAGTGCCGCACGCACCGAATACGGAAGAGGCTGAAGTATGCGAATAAGGAGCAGCGCGCTGTTGCTGTTGGGTTTACTAGCCGCGACGGCAGCGCAGGCTGAACTGTATCGGTATGTCGATGACAAGGGCGTTGTGGTCCTAGATCGACATGGTGTGCCGCCGCAGTTCATTGGTCGCGGTTATGAGGTCCTCAACGATCAGGGGCGCGTGACACAGGTAGTGCCGCCAGCACCGACAGCGCAGGAACGCAAACTGCTGCTGGAAGCCAAGGCCCGGGCTGAGACCGACGCACAGTTGCTGCGACTGTATGCCAGTGTCGCTGATGTGGAGCGTGCCAAGGCGCGCAGGCTATCAGAACTCGACAGCGTTATCGGCATCACCCGCGGCAACCTCCAGTCGCTGCGGACGCAGCAGGCGAACCTGCAGAGTCAAGCGGCCAACCATGAACGTGCTGGTCGGAAAGTGCCCGAGCAACTACTCGTACAGATCGACAATCTCGCCAAAGAGCAGGCCAGCCTGAAACGGGATGTCGAACGCTACAAGCAAACCCGAAAGCAGGCCGAAGTGAGCTACGGCCGGGAACGTGAGCGAGTGGCCGAGTTACTCGGTCAGTCGGAGTAGCAGAGCCTCAACCCGGACGAAAAAAGCCCGGCTTTTCATCCGAGAAGCCGGGCTTTTTCATGGCTTTTTAGTTAGGAGCTGAAGCTTTTCGATTGGTGATCAGCGTGCCGACACCGATGTCGGTGAAGATTTCCAGCAACACCGCATTGGGAACGCGGCCATCGATAATGTGCGCACTGTGTACGCCGCCTTGTACCGCCTCCAGCGCACAGCGAATCTTTGGCAGCATCCCGCCGTAGATGGTGCCGTCGGCGATCAGGTCGTCGACTTGCGCGGTGGTCAGCCCGGTCAGGACCTGGCCCTGCTTGTCCATCAGGCCCGCAATGTTGGTCAGCAACATCAGCTTTTCGGACTGCAATGCCTCGGCGACCTTGCCGGCCACCAGGTCGGCATTGATATTGTAGGACTCGCCGTCCGGGCCAACGCCGATGGGCGCAATGACCGGAATGAAGTTGCCGCGGACGAGCATCTCCAGCAACTCGGTATTGACCCCAGTGACTTCGCCAACCTGGCCGATGTCGATGATTTCCGGTGAGGTCATTTCAGGCGTCTGACGCGTCGCCTTGAGCTTCTTCGCACGGATCAGCTTGGCGTCTTTGCCTGTCAGGCCGATGGCTGCGCCACCATGTTGGTTGATCAGGCTCACAATGCTTTTGTTGACCTGGCCGCCGAGCACCATCTCCACCACGTCCATAGTCTGGCTGTCGGTGACCCGCATGCCGTCGATGAAGTGGCTTTCGATGTTCAGGCGCTTGAGCAGGTCGCCGATTTGCGGACCGCCGCCGTGCACCACCACCGGGTTGATACCCACCGCTTTCATCAGCACGATGTCGCGCGCGAAGCCGGTTTTCAGCTCCTCGCTTTCCATCGCATTGCCGCCGTACTTGATTACCAGCGTCTTGCCGACGAATCGGCGGATGTAGGGCAGCGCTTCGGAAAGGACCTGGGCGAATTGGGTGGCGGCTTCACGGCTGAGGGTCATGCAGGGCTCCGCAAGTCAGAACGGCAGGGTGAGATCAGGCGCGACAGTATAGAGCTGGGCGCGGAAGACGTCCTGTATGCGCTTGAGTTCTTCCTCGGTCTCGGCTTCGAAACGCAGTACCAGCACCGGAGTAGTGTTCGAGGCGCGCACCAGGCCCCAGCCTTTCGGGTAGTCGACCCGCACACCGTCGAGGGTGGTGATGTTCGCCTCGCCCCAATGGGCGTCGCGATGCAGCGACTCGATGATGGTGAACTTGCTTTCTTCGGTGACCTGAATATTGATCTCGGGTGTCGAGATGTCGTTTGGGAAGGCCGAGAAGACTTGCTCTGCGTTGCGCTTGTCCTGGCTGAGGATCTCCAGCAGGCGCACGGCACTGTAGATGCCGTCATCGAAGCCGTACCAGCGCTCCTTGAAAAAGATGTGTCCGCTCATCTCGCCAGCGAGCAGCGCACCGGTTTCCTTCATTTTCTTTTTGATCAGTGAATGCCCGGTCTTCCACATGACCGGACGACCGCCGTAGCCGCTGATCAGTGGTGTCAGGCGACGTGTGCATTTGACGTCGAAGATGATGTCGGCGCCGGGGTTGCGCGACACGACATCCTTGGCGAACAGCATCAGCAGGCGGTCGGGGAATACTACGCTGCCGGCATTGGTCACCACGCCCACGCGGTCACCGTCGCCGTCGAATGCCAGGCCGAGGTCTGCATTCTCTGATTTCACCTTGGCGATCAGGTCTTCAAGGTTTTCCAGCTTGCCTGGGTCCGGGTGATGGTTGGGGAAGTTGCCATCGACCTCGCAGAACAGCGGAATGACCTTGCAGCCCAGGGCTTCAATGAGTTGCGGCGCGATGACGCCCGCGACGCCGTTGCCGCAGTCCACCACCACCTTCATCGGCTTGGCCAAGGCGATGTCGTCGCGGATTCGCTTGAAGTAGCTCTCCAGAACGTCGACCTGTTCGGCCTGGCCGACACCTTCGCTGAGGTTGCCAGTTTCGATGCGCTGGCGTAGCGCCTGGATCTGCTCGTTGGCAAGGGTGTCGCCCGCGATGACGATCTTGAAGCCGTTGTAGTCAGGCGGGTTGTGGCTGCCGGTGAGCATCACGCCGGATTTGCCGGCCAGAACGTTGGCGGCGTAGTAGAGCACTGGGGTCGGGACCATGCCGACGTCGCTGACGCTGCAGCCGCTGTCCACCAACCCTTGGATGAGGTGCTGGACTAACTCAGGGCCGGACAGGCGTCCGTCGCGGCCGACTGATACATTTGGCTCGCCCTGAGCCAGACTTTCGGAGCCTACTGCCCGGCCTATCCAATAAGCGGTTTCGGTGGTCAGGCTGTCACCGACCACGCCACGGATGTCGTAGGCGCGGAAGATGCTTGCGGGCAGTTGCGGGGCTTTTGCGGCGCTCATTGCGGTTTCTCGCTCCTTGGGATCGAGGCCAAGCCAGTCCTGGTCCTCGTCGAGAATGTCGATATCGAGAATGTCGGTGTCCTGAAAAAGAGGGTCGACATATTCGGTAGATGGGGGTTGCCTGACCGCGGTCTGCTCTGTGGTCGGTGCTTTGGTCGACGCCATTCCGGCAGTGCGCAGCGGCAATCGGACCAGGCTTTTCGCCAGTGCATCAAGCGCTGGCAGGCTCAAAGTCGGTGTTTTGATGGTCTTGCCGTTGGAGAGTTCCTGAACCATCTGGCCCAGATGCAAGACATCTTCGCGAAGCCTCCGTTGCTGTGCGCTAAGCACTGCCTGCAGGCCGAGCAGCAAGCCGAACAACGCCGCCATTGCCGCCGCTAGGACCAGTACTGACGAAAGCCCCGCTGCGCCAAGCGCCGATGCCGGCAGGAAACTGATCTTCCAGTTCGGGTTGTTGCTCGGCAGGTCTATCGCGGACCCGTCCAGCCCGGCTCCGCCACGCTGCACCAGCAACTGTGTCGGGGCGCCGCTGAATTGTTGAATCAGTCGCAGCTGCCCGGCTTCGCTTGGCAGCTGCGGCAGGGTCGCCAGGAAACGTTCCAAGCTGGTGACCAGCAGCAGTGTGCCCTGAACCGGCTGTTCAGGGCTCGGGCGCAATGCGGCGGCGCTGTAGAGCAGCCAGCGTGACCCAACCTTGAACGCTTCGGCAGCGGGCGTCTGCCCATTCTCGGCGCGCTGTAGCATATCCAGCGCCGCAAAATTCAGGGGTCCTGGCCGGCCGGCATCCGTTCGCGCCTGGCCACGAAGGCTGAGGTGGGCATCGATGACGCCGTCCCGGTAGTTCAGCTCACGTTCGGCGGCGCGTATCTGCTGCGGCTGTTCGCTGCGCAGCGCCTCGAGCAGTTGCGGATCGCTGGCGGCGGCGCGCGTGTCTTCGGCCAGTTGGCGCAGGGCCTGATTGATCGCTGAAGCCTGACTTTGGCCCCATGCCTGGGCGAGCGCGCTGGCTTGCTGCTGTTGACTGCTCTGTTGGGCGGTCCAAAGCAACGCACCCGCCACCACAAGGCCCAACAGTCCTGGGATCAGTCCGGGTGTGAGGGTCTTCAGGCCGACGCTTCGGCGCGGGCGGGATGCGGCAGTATCGGCAGGGTTGAGAACGGTGTCGTCCTTGGCGGTGCGCTTGAAGAGTTTCATGGAGCCCCTCGGTTCGTCCTGAAAAAAGGCGAGAAATTTCTCAGTGACTGCCCGAGTGGCCGAAGCCGCCAGCGCCACGCTCACTATTGTCGAACTCGTTTACCAGTTCGAACTGCGCCTGGATCACCGGGACCAGCATCAGCTGGGCGATGCGTTCTCCTATGGCGATGTTGAAGCTGGTCTGGCCGCGGTTCCAGCAGGAGACCATCAGCTCGCCCTGGTAGTCGGAGTCGATCAGGCCGACAAGGTTGCCCAGTACGATCCCATGCTTGTGGCCAAGGCCAGAGCGCGGCAGGACCAGCGCCGCGAGGTTTGGGTCGGCAATATGAATGGACAGACCGGTCGGGATCAGCAAGGTCTGCCCCGGCTCCAGTGTCGTATCGGCTTGCAGCATGGCGCGCAGATCGAGTCCGGCAGAGCCGCTGGTGGCGTACTCGGGCAGCGGGAAATCCTTGCCAAGACGGGGGTCGAGAATCTTCGCTTGAAGTTTGTGCATGGTCAGGCCTGATGGTAACGGTCGGCAATAAAGGCGATCAGCTGGCGAGCGATATGTCCCTTGCTTGCTTGGCTGAAGCGGGTTTCGTGTTGCTGGCGGTCAATCACCGTGACGGCGTTTTCTTCGCTGTTGAAGCCAATGCTCGGGTTGGCGACGTCGTTGGCCACGATGAGGTCGAGATTCTTGTCACACAGTTTGCGCGTGGCGTACTCCAGCAAGTTTTCCGTCTCGGCCGCGAAGCCGACGCTGAATGGCCGATCTGTCCGCCCGGCCAGCGTGGCAAGGATGTCGGGGTTGCGGACCATCTGCAGAAGCAGGCCGTCGCCCTTGGTGGGGTCTTTCTTCAATTTGTGCGGTGCGACCACTTCTGGCCGATAGTCGGCAACCGCCGCGGCGGCAATGAATAGATCGCACGGCATCGCTGCTTCGCACGCGGCAAGCATGTCCCGGGCGCTGACCACATCGATGCGTTGAACGCGGTCGGGGGTTGGCAGAAACACCGGTCCGGCGACCAGGGTTACGCGTGCACCGGCTTCGGCGGCGGCCTCGGCCAGGGCGAACCCCATCTTCCCAGAGCTGTGATTGGTGATGTAGCGCACCGGGTCAATGTTTTCCTGAGTCGGGCCGGCAGTAATCAAAAGATGCTTTCCGGTCAGCAGACTGCGTTCGAAACAATCAGCAGCGGCCTGAGCCAGATCATCCGCTTCGAGCATACGGCCGAGGCCCACGTCGCCGCAGGCCTGGCTGCCGGATGCGGGGCCGAACAGGCGGATCCCTCTCTGCTCCAGCACTGCGCGGTTGGCTTGGGTGGCAGGATCAGCCCACATGGCCTGATTCATCGCGGGCGCCAGGGCGACCGGTGCGTTGGTCGCGAGCACGAGGGTGGTCAACAGGTCGTTGGCGACGCCCTGCGCCAGACGTGCCATCAAGTCGGCAGTTGCGGGCGCCACCAGTACCAGATCGGCCCAACGCGCCAGTTCGATATGCCCCATGGCTGCTTCGGCAGCAGGGTCGAGCAGATCCATGTGCACAGGATGGCCGGACAGGGCCTGGAGGGTTAGCGGCGTAATGAATTCACGACCGCCGCTTGTCATCACGACGCGCACTTCGGCGCCCTGGTCGCGTAGCCGGCGTACCAGCTCCGCGCTCTTGTAAGCGGCGATGCCGCCGCCGACGCCCAGGACGATGCGTTTACGATAAAGCCGCTGCATAGGCCTGCCTTGTAACGGGGTGAGAACTGGTTCCGGCGAAGGCCGGTTGCCGTGGATAAAAGGCCGCTAAGATAGCACAGCGCCCTCAGAGGACGAGGGGCTCGCTCGACATGGAGGTGACATGAGCATTCGTGACTGGCCGGCGGCGGAACGGCCGCGGGAAAAGCTGTTGGAGCAGGGTGCATCGGCGCTGTCCGATGCGGAGCTGCTGGCGATTTTTTTGCGCACCGGCGTGGCCGGGAAAAGCGCGGTGGATCTGGCGCGGCATCTACTCAATGAGTTCGGCAGTCTGCGGGCTTTACTGGAAAGTGATCTCGTCCAGTTCAGTGAGCACCTGGGCTTGGGGCCGGCCAAATTTGCTCAGCTGCAGGCCGTGCTGGAAATGGCGAGGCGGCACCTGGCGGAGCGCATCCGGCGGGATTCGGCGCTGGAAAGCCCGCAGGCTGTGCGCGATTACCTCAAGGCACGCCTGCGACATGAGCCGCACGAACTCTTCGGCTGTCTGTTTCTCGACTCCAAACACAGGGTGCTGGCTTTCGAGGTGCTTTTTCACGGCACTATCGACGGGGCCAGTGTTTACCCCCGTCAAGTGGTCAAGCGCGCGCTGGCGCACAATGCCGCAGCGGTCATTCTGACCCACAATCATCCCTCCGGCGTTGCCGAACCGAGCCAGGCTGACCGGCAACTGACGCGCAGGCTCAGTGATGCGCTGGGGCTGATCGATGTGCGGGTGCTCGATCATTTCATTGTCGGCGATGACGAGCCTCTGTCGATGGCCGAATATGGTTGGATGTGAGCCAGCCATGTTCAGGCCAGCAGCGGTATCAGCAGCAGTGGGACCAAGACGCTCAGGACGAAGCGGCCGTTCCAGCCGACGGCGATGCGCCAGGGTGAGAGCTGCGCGTGGCGCGCCAGTAATACCGCAGAGGGGCCGTAAGGCGAGAGCAGCATCGCCAGTGAGAACCCGAACAGCAGCGCCACCGCTGGCTGCGTTACCGCCAAGCCCTGGCTCGCCAGCTGTGCCAACAAGGCTGCGCACACGTTTAGCGATATCAGTGGTGCGACGCCGAGCAACGCCAGCGCCATGACTGCCAGTGCACCGACCGCACCCAGCCCGAACAATATCAGTGGGGTGTTTCCCAGCTGATCCGCCAAGTGGTGCACCGGTAACACGGCTGCTACCAGGCCGGCGAGCAATGCTGAACTGGCAAAAATGAACGTCTCGTTGCGCATGCCGATGAGTGTTTCGCTTACCTCGCGGAACACCTGGCGCGGCGCGATCCGCTGCCAGAGGAGGATAAGGATGACGGCGCTTGGTACCAGCAACATGGCTGCCTGGGTGGCGGACAGCCAAGTCAGTGCTGCCAACAGGGCGATCAGACTGATTGCGATCAGGCTGCCGATCAGCAATCCACCCAGGCGACCGCCGGGTTGCTGTGTTTGTGCGCCGAGGTCGGCGTCAGGGGCCTCGGCCAGCTGTTGCAAGCGTCGGTTCTCGGCTGGCCATCCGAACAGCAGCAGGAGCAGCCCGCCAAGCAGCCCGAAGGGAAGCAGCGTGCTCCAGCTGAGGCCTGGGAGTTCGCGTGTCAGGATCGCCACCGCAACGCTGGTCGGCGCGAGCAAGGGCACCAGCGCGAATCCGCGCAAGGCGGTAACCATTACCCCACGGCGGCCTTCGCGTCGTTGAGTGTCGTTGTAGGGTCGGCGCTCAAGGTGATTTTCCAGCGAGCCGCATATCAGGTTGAGCATGCCGAAACTGAGCACCGAGCTGATCGCGAAGGTGCTCAGCAGATAGCCTGGGTAGAGCCACGCCCGCGGGCCTGCCAGCAGCAGGCGATGCAGCTCGCTGAGTTGGTGCAGACGCTTGACCAGGCAATGCATCAGGCCCAGCGCGCCGATAAAGGCTGCGTAGTAGGCGGCCGACGACAATATGCGCGCGCCCTGCTGCCAGCTTGCATCGCCTGACAGCAGCCAGTACCCGAGTAGCGCCGCGGTGACTATTCCGAGGCGCCGCGGATAGGGCATCAGCGAGCGCCAGTGCCAGACGAAGAACAGGCCCAGCAGGGCGCCGCTGATCACGCTCAGCGGTTGGATTCGGGTTATCAGCGCCAACAGCTCGAACAATAGAGCCAGTGGCAATAGTGCGGTCATCTAGGCGGGCAGCTCCCGGCGAAGAGCGCCACGCTTGAACACGCCTTCGCCGAACGCGATCAGCCGATTCTGTTCATCCAGCAAGTCGCAGCTGGCCATGAACACCTTATGCCCAGACGAGCGACATTTGGCTTGGGCTCTAATGCGACTGCCCGCAGCGGCTGCGCTGCTGAAATTGATGTTCATCGACAGCGTCAGCGCCACCCGGCGGTCGGCCGGGTCGGCTTCCCAGGTGCCGCACAAGCCCATGGCGACATCCATCAAGGTCGCCATGACGCCGCCGTGCATGTTGCTGGCATTGTTCAGATGGCGTGGCAGCAGGTCCAGGGCGAGGGTGGCGTGCTCAGGGCCATAAGCCAGCAGCTCGCAGCCGATGTCCTGGAAGAAGCCGGTAACGGAGGCGTGGACCTGCAGCAGTTGGTCGGATGAGTAGTCGGTTGCGGACATGGCGTTCGATCACGGATGGCTTGCTAAGGAGACTGGCAGTCTTTAGGCTCGTGGTCAATTAGATGGAATAACGTTTCGCAGTGCGAAATAAAGATTGAGTATAAGCGGTCGCTTGCAACGCCATCTCTATTAACGCCATCTCTATTAAGGAGGTTTCCATGTTTTCCCGTATCGGCATCATCGGCGCTGGCGCCATGGGGCGCGGCATCGCGCAGCTTTTCGCCATCGCTGGCCATCAGGTTTGGCTCTACGACAGTCGCCCCGAAACCATCGATCAGGCCTTGCAGTTCAATCGCGAGCTGCTCGAGCGCAGCGTAGCCAAGGGGCGCATCAGTGCCGATGAGCTGACAGCAATCCTTGAGCGCATGCAGCCGGCGCATCAGCTGGCCGAACTGGCCGGCTGCGACCTCCTGATCGAAGCCATCCTGGAAAACCTGGAAGCCAAGCAGAGTCTGTTCGTCGAGCTGGAAGGCTTGATCGCAGCCGATGCCGTCCTCGCGACCAACACCTCGTCGCTGTCAGTCACCCGCATCGCCAGTGCCTGCAAGCGGCCCGAGCGGGTGGCGGGTTACCACTTCTTCAACCCGGTGACACTGATGAAGCTGGTCGAGGTGGTTCGCGGTGAACGGACTGATCCGTCGGTGATCGAGCGGCTGGTGCAACTGGCCGAGCACGCCGGGCACTTTCCCGCCATCACCCCAGACACCCCCGGTTTTCTGGTTAACCACGCCGGTCGCGCTTATGGCACCGAGGCGCAGCGGATTCTCAGCGAGGGTATCGCCACGCCGGAACAGATCGACCGCATCCTGCGTGACGGGCCAGGGTTTCGAATGGGGCCTTTCGAGTTGTTCGATCTGACCGGCTTGGACATATCCCATGCGGTGATGGAGTCGGTGCATGACCAGTTCTACTACGACCCGCGCTACACCCCGTCCTATCTCGCTGCTCAGCGGGTGGCGGCCGGGTTGCTCGGACGCAAGACCGGCCAGGGCTTCTATCGCTACGAAGAAGGGCAGCAGATCCGCACGCCGGAGCCCCGCTACGAGCCGGTGATCATTGATCGACCGTTCTGGCTCGACAGTATCGAGCCCGAGCTGCGCAGCCAGGTTGGCTCAGTCCTGCAGCAGGCAGGCGCGATCCTGGAGGACGGTGCCGAGCCTTCGGACCAGGCTATCTGCCTGATCACGCCGCTGGGTGAGGATGCCAGCCATTGCATCGAGCGGCTGGCGCTGCCCGCGGTGCGCACCATTGCGCTGGACCCGTTCAGCGACCTCGACAAACGCCGCGTGCTGATGCGTCAGCCCGCGCTCGATCCGGGGCTGGAGGCGCAGGCACGTCAGGCGTTGGGGGCCGACGGTGTGCCCGTAGAAGTCATCAACGACTCGCCGGGCTTCGTCAGTCAGCGCATCGTGGCCAGTATCGTCAATCTGGGGTGCGAGATCGCCCAGAAGGGCATTGCCTCTCCGGAAACACTCGACCGCGCGATAACGGTGGCCCTCGGCTATCCAAAGGGTCCGCTGGGGTTTGCTGCGCACTACAACCCGGCCCGAATCCTGACCATTCTCGAGGGCATGCAGCGCTGCTACGGGCAGGAACCGCGCTATCGCCCAAGCCCTTGGTTGCGGCGCCGGGTGCAGCTCGGTCTGCCGCTGACGGCGCCGGATCAGGCGCGCTAAGGCGAACGCCTGAGCGTAAGTTCAGACTGAGCGCCGCTTAAGGTTGGCTGCATCCAGCCGCTAAACCGGTAAGTCTGCCGCGCCAGACGATTGCAGTGGTTGCGCAATCGTTCCGGGCTCGGCAAGGCCATGTGCCACCAAGGGACAATGTTCTTTGTCGGCAGAGGTGGTACAACGCCTTTTTACCGGATGAAAACAAGAGGCCAGCGATGCGCCCAACCTTCCGCTTATACCCCAAGGCCTGTCTGTTGCACGCGACGGCTTTGTTGGGATTGCTGCTGTTTCATGGCTGGATGGAGCTGCCGTTCTATCTGACTTCGATTTCAGTTCTGCTACTGGCCCTTTGGCCCTGGATGGGTCCATGGCGCGCGCAGGCGAAAGCGCCGGTTGCTGAGGAGGCGAGCGAGCTGAGCTCCGCTGCGCTGAGCAAGAGTCTCTCCCGGCATACCTGCCATAACGCGC
>JAKUTK010000007.1:0-11463 GCA_022448005.1 Pseudomonas sp. | reverse complement strand
CGGCCGCTCAGGTGTCGTTCAGTGCTTAACAACTGGCGGCACGGCTACAGTCGCAGCTGGTCGCGGTCAGCGAGATTGCCAATGGCGCCGAGGCGATGACCGCGACGGAGCAGGACAGCGCTGCCCGAGCGCGGCAGACCTTGGAGGCGGCCGAGGCCGTGCGGCGCAGCAGTGATACCGGCCGCGTAGAGCTCCAGAATGCTATCGAACGTATGCAGCAGCTCAGCGCACAGACCGAGGCCAGCCGCGAACTGCTTGATGGGCTCTCGGCCCGTACCGAAGAGATCCGTCAGATCACCGAGGTGATTCAATCCATCGCCAGCCAGACCAATCTGCTTGCGCTCAATGCCGCAATCGAAGCCGCGCGCGCCGGTGAGGCCGGGCGTGGCTTTGCCGTGGTCGCTGATGAGGTGCGCAACCTGGCCGGGCGCACCAGTAGCGCCACCGAAGAGGTCGGTCGGATGGTCAGCGATATCCGTGAACAAAGTGGCGCGGTGGTCAGCCATATTCAGAAGCAGGCCAGTGAACTGGACGAGGCTGCCGCTCAGATCGCAGGAACGGGTACTCAGCTGAGCGGGATTGCTGATCTGGCTGGCAATGTCGAAACCCAGGTGGCGGAGATCGCGGCCGGCACGGCAAGCAATCATGAGCGACTGGCGCAGTTGTTCGTCGCGCTGGAGCAGTTGCGTGGCGACGCACTGGAGAGCGAGACCCAGACGCGCCAGCTCGAACAGGCGGCAGAGAAGCTCGTCGAGCAGGCGGAAACGGTCAGCGAGCAGCTCGCCGAGGTCCAGCTGGATGCCTACCATCAGGACGTTTTCGACCTGGCGCGCGAAGGCGCGGCGGCCATCGGTGCGCGTTTCGAGGCGGACCTGCAAGCCGGGCGCTTGACTCTCGAAGATCTGTTCGACCGCAATTACCGGGCGCAGCCGGGCACCAACCCGATTCGTTACAACACCCGCTTCGATCGCTATGCCGACGATGTGCTACCTGCGATTCAGGAGCCCTTGCTCGCGCGCAGCGAGGTGTTGGTTTACGCCATCGCCACCACGCCGGACGGCTATGTTCCGACCCACAACCGTGCTTTTAGCCAGCCGCCGGTGGGCGATCCTGAGATCGACAAGGTCAAGAGCCGCAGTAAACGCCTGTTCAATGACCGCACCGGAGCGCGCTGCGGCAGCCACGAGCGCAAGGTGCTGTTGCAGACCTACAGCCGTGATACCGGCGAGCTGATGCATGACCTCTCGGTGCCGATCATGGTTGGCGGGCGCCATTGGGGTGGTCTGCGATTGGGCTACCGTCCGGAGCCATAGTCGAGCCGCTGAATGGCGCAAGCGCCATGACCTTTGGCGCTCAACCACCGCGCGACACCGCGCGGCGGCTTGCCGAGCTGGCTAAGCTTGCAGGTCAGGCTATTCGGAGTTCGTCCCATGAAAACACTCACCGATCACCTCGCCCAATACGCGGCTTATCACCGAGACCCGCGCAACCTGCTCAGCCATTTTATCGGCATTCCGATGATCGTCCTGGCTGTCGCCGTGCTGCTATCGCGACCAGGTCTGGACGCGTTTGGACTGTGGCTAAGCCCGGTTGCGCTGGTCGCATTAATCTCGACACTGTTCTATCTGCGGTTGGACCTGCGCTTCGGCGTGCTGATGGGGGCGGTGCTGCTGCTCTGCGTCTGGGTCGGCGCAGCGCTTGCCCAGCAGTCGACAACGCTATGGCTGACCGCCGGGGCCGGTTTGTTCGTACTCGGCTGGGTCATTCAGTTCATCGGTCATTACTTCGAAGGGCGCAAGCCCGCATTTGTCGACGACCTGACCGGGCTGATCATCGGACCGCTGTTCGTGGCGGCGGAACTGGGCTTCATGCTGGGCCTGCGCGAGCCCCTGCGCCACGCTATCGAGGCGCGGGTTGGCCCTGTGCAGCTGCGACAGCAGCCGGCTGATGCATGAATGGTGAGTGCTCAGTCGGGTGCGAGCGCCATCCATTGGTTGCTGAGGCTGCGAGCGTGGCGATCAACCATGATCGGGGCGAAAGCGCGGCCTGAGGCGGTATTGAAGCTGTTATTGCCGCTGTTCATGTCTTCGAGCGCAACCTTGAGAAATTCCCAACGCGTCTTCAACTTGGCGATGGCCGCATTCGACTTCCCGTCCAGCGCCGCCAGTTGCTCGTCGATCGACGGTACGAGGCGGCGTTCATCCTGACCGAGATAGGTGTCCGGCTGTTCGCGCGCGGTTTCGAATGAACCGACATAGGCGCGGCTCAGGTACTGAACGGTAAGGTATTCCACCTTGGCCGGAAGCTCGGCACGCACGTCGGCGCCTTGCTGGCTACGCACCGCCGTCAGGAAATCGCGTAGCGCCTTGCTCATCTGCAACGGCCAGCCCCAGGGCATGTCGTCCTCTTCACGGCCGAAGCTCGCGCCTTCACGCAGCGTTGTCTGCAGGACCTGATGCAGTTGGTGCAGGTCATTGCGGGCGCCGGGAAAGCTTTCGACCGTTTCAGCTAGCGACTTGAGGTCGCTCTCCATTCGGGCCAGGTGCGCTTTCTGAAAGCCTTCACCTCGATAGAGCAACAGGCTGCTGGTGGCGCGGTTGGCATGGATCTGCATGCTTTCCAGCGCGGTGAAGGTCTGAGCGTGGGCAGGATTGAGCAGCGCTGGAAACCAGCACGCCAGCAAAACCACCATCCATAGCCACTTGCGATGAGTCATGTTGCGCTCCCTTTTTATTTTTATAGAAGCAGGTGCCAGGCTGTAGAACCAGCACGACATAGGTTCGGTAGCCTAGCCAAGGGGTGGCGCTCTGGTATCACACAAAGGGATTAATTCTGCGGGGACGGCCATTTGCGCGGCAAGATTGGCGGAAGTGACACGAAACCCCTTGCGCTTATTGCAGTATCAGAGCATCCGCTCCAGTCCGATCACTCGGCTGAACCAGGCATTGAACCGTCGCCACGCACCGCCCGGTTCGTGCAGCAATACCTTCCGTTGCCCGTCATCCTCAGCGATCCAGATCAACCGCGCCTCGTCGTTGCGCTCGATCAGTCGCACTTCATAGCTGACGGCGGGCGAAGTACCTTCCTGCGTGAGCTCGTGTACTTCGCTGGCCAATTGGGGACTGTCGATAAGGATGCCCACCTCGGTGTTCCAAAGGACTGAGCGAGGATCAAAGTTCAGCGAGCCGAGGAAGACCTTTTCCTGATCGAACACGGCGGCTTTGCTGTGCAGGCTGGACTCGGAATCGCCGGTGAGGCTGTAAGCCGTTTCCTGATCCGGTTGTCGGCGCAACTCGAACAATCTCACTCCTGCTTTCAGCAGCTCGGCGCGATAGGGCGCATAACCACCATGCACGGCGGGCACGTCGGTGGCTTCCAGGGAATTCGTCAGAATCCGTACTGCAACGCCGTTGCTGGCGTGTTCTGCCAGGTAGTTTGCACCTTGCTCGGTGGGTACGAAGTAGGCTGAGATCAGCGTCAGGGATCTTCGTACCCCATCCATGCTGGGCTGAAGCTGGGTGGTCAGCAGCAGGCTTTCATCCGGGATGCCGGGCGCCTCGATCTTGTCAGGGTGATCCCAGAGCGCTTCGCCAGGTGCCCAGATGAGATCGCTCAGCCAGTGACTCGGAGGCGGGGTCTGCAGCTCACTCATCAGGTGCTGATAGCGGCGCTCGTTCTTGCGTCGTTCAGCCTGCAGATAATCAGTGATATCGCCGCGGGCCCGCTCGAGGTCCTCTTTGCAGGGGGGATGGCGCAAGAATTGCTGGATCGGCACGCTTAGCGAATGGTTCCAGTACTGGTCGAAGCTGACCACCAGCTGCTCGGCGACCGGGCCGGCGGCGAGCAGGTCGATATCGGTGAAGTTGAAACTCTGGTCGGCATCGAAGTATTCGTCGCCCAGGTTGCGCCCGCCGACAATGGCCAGGCTGCCGTCAGCAAGCATCAGTTTGTTATGCATGCGTCGATGTTGCTGGGCGAGGTTGAGCAGCCGACCCAGCGAACGGGTAATCGAGGTGCTGCGGCCGATATGCAGCGGATTGAACACGCGAATCAGGATATTCGGGTGTGCTGCCAGCGTGGCGATCTGGTAATCGCTGCCATCGCTGGTGGTGTCATCGAGCAGCAGACGTACCCTGACGCCACGGTCGGCCGCACGCAGGACTTCCTCTATAAGCGCACGTGTGCTGAGGCCATCGTGGACGATGTAATACTGCACATCGAGGCTCGTCCTGGCCTGACGAATCATCTGCATGCGCGCTGCAAAGGCTTCGGCGCTGTCGGACAGCAAGCGAAATCCGGAGGTCCCCGCAGGCTGCGCTGCTGCCAGCGCCTCGACTCGTTGGGTCAGAACCGAATCCTGAGCGGGCAGCGCGTAAGACGTAGGGGTGGGCGTAACCTGGCCGGCACAGCCAGCCAGTAACAGCACTGCCACAAGTAGCAGGCGCATGCGCAATTTCACTCCTGTCGATTGTTATGTTTCCTCGACGGATTGGACGCCAGCGCAACGGCGAAATTCAGAACTCGTCTTTAAGCCGGTGCCAGAGCATGCCCAAGGCAAGGAGCGGTGAACGCAGCCGCTGACCACCAGGGAAGGTCGGGTGTGGCACGCGGGAGAACAGGTCGAAGCGCCCCTCGAGTTGTCCGCTGATGGCTTCGGCCAGCAGGCGCCCGGCCAGATGCGTGGCGTTCAGGCCGTGCCCGGCATAGGCCTGGGCGTAGTACACGTTTGGTTGGTCTGGCAGTCGCCCGATCTGAGGAAGGCGGTTGGCACCAATCCCGATCATCCCGCCCCACTGGAAATCGATGCGGGTATTACGCAGTCGGGGGAACACCTCAAGCATCTTTGGCTGCATGTAGGCGGCGATGTCCTTCGGATCGCGTCCGGAGTAGTGACAGGCGCCGCCAAACAGCAGCCGGCCGTCGGCCGACAGGCGAAAGTAGTCCAGCGCTACGCGTTGATCGCAGACAGCCATGTTCTGCGGCAGCAATTCCTGTCTGACCGCTTCAGGCAGCGGCTCAGTGGCGATGATGTAACTGCCGGCGGGTAGCACCTTGCCGGCCAGCGATTTATTCAGCGAACCCAGGTAAGCATTGCCGGCCAGCACGAGCTGGTCGGCGCGCACGCTGCCCTGCGCTGTGTGCACGCGGACCTGCGGGCCATAGTCGATCCGTTCGACCGCGGATCGCTCATACAGCTGGACCCCGAGCGACTGCGCCGCAGCCGCTTCGCCCAGAGCCAGGTTGAGTGGGTGGAGGTGACCCGACCCCATGTCGATCAGGCCGCCCACATAGCGATCGGAGCCGATGACCTCGCGCATGGCCTCTTTCGGTACCCGCCTTAATGGATGTGGATAGCCCAGGCGCTGAAGATCGGCGTAGTCCGCTTCGAAGCCGTCAAGGTGACGCTGTTTCGTTGCAAGATCGCAGTAGCCCCAGGTCAGGTCGCATTGAATGGCGTAACGCTCGATGCGCTCGCGCACGATGTCCACCGCTTCAAAACCCATGCGTTTGAGGTCGTCCACGCCCCTGTCACCCAGCACCGGCTGAAACTGCTCGACGTCGTGCCCGACGCCCCGAATCAGCTGCCCGCCGTTGCGGCCGCTGGCGCCCCAACCGATGCGATGGGCTTCCAGCAACACCACGGACAACCCGCGTTCGGCCAGTTCGATGGCCGTGTTGAGGCCGCTGAAACCACCGCCGACGATACAGACGTCTGTCTGCTGTTCACCTTGCAAGGGCGCGAACTCAAGCGGCTGATTGGCAGTGGCGGCGTAGTAGGACGCGGCGTGATCGTGGGAATTTGAGGCCGAGTGGCGGTTTGTCATGGTTTAGCCTTGGACGGTTTGCCTGGCCGAAGGGTAGACCGGACTGGTGCCGCTCGGCAAAAGCGCAGCGTTTCGGGTCAATCTGGAACGGGCAGTTCCAGGGACTCCTTCACCTCTTCCATGACGATGTAACTCTTGGATTCGCGCACATGCGGCAGTTTGAGCAGGATGTCGCCTAGCAGTTTGCGATACGACGCCATTTCCGAGATCCGGGCCTTGATCAGGTAGTCGAAATCGCCTGACACCAGGTGGCACTCCAGCACATGCGGCAGTTTCAGCACGGCACGGCGGAACTCCTCGAAGATGTCGCCTGACTTGTAGGCCAGGCTGATCTCCACGAATACCAGCAGCCCGCCCTTCAGATGCTGAGGATTCAGCCTCGCGGTGTAGCCCATGATGATGCCTTCCCGCTCCAGGCGCCTGACGCGCTCGGTGCATGGCGTGGTCGACAGACCGATGCGCTCGCCCAGTTCTGTGAACGGCATGCGCCCTTCGGCCTGTAGCAAGCGAAGGATTTGCCGGTCGATCTTGTCCAGTTCGCGGCGGGTCTGGTGCTTGGTTCGCATAGGCGTATCGCCTCTGTTATCGCCGTTTATGGCGTGAATAAATCGCAAATATAGCCGTTTATATAGCGAAATACACTGCACGCCGCTTTCTATACTCCGCAGTAACAGTGATTGGAAAAAGCCCGGTAGCACGGGTGGGAGGCAGCGATGCGTGTTCTGGTGATGGGTAGCGGCGTGATTGGCACCACCAGTGCCTACTATCTGGCGCGAGCTGGCTTCGAGGTCGTGGTAGTCGATCGTCAGCCAGCCGTGGCGATGGAAACGAGCTTTGCCAATGCCGGCCAAGTCTCCCCTGGCTATGCGTCACCCTGGGCCGCGCCCGGTGTACCCCTGAAAGCCATGAGGTGGCTGATGCAGCGCCATGCGCCGCTCGCCATCAAGCTCACTGGCGACATTCAGCAATACCTGTGGATGGCGCAGATGCTGCGCAATTGCACGGCGGCGCGCTATGCGGTGAACAAGGAGCGCATGGTTCGGCTGTCCGAATACAGTCGCGATTGCCTCGACGAGCTGCGTGCAGAAACCGGTATCGGTTACGAAGGCCGGCAATGCGGCACGACCCAGCTGTTCCGCACCCAGGCTCAGCTGGATAACGCCGCCAAGGACATCGCCGTGCTGCAGGCGTCCGGCGTGCCCTACGAACTGCTCGATCGCGCCGGCATTGCGCGGGCCGAACCGGCGCTTGCCAGGGTTTCGGACAAGCTCAGTGGCGCGCTTCGCCTGCCTAACGATCAGACCGGCGATTGTCAGATGTTCACCACCAAACTTGCCGAAATGGCTCGCGAGTTGGGCGTCGAGTTCCGCTTCAATCAAGACATTCAGCGACTGCAGTTCGGGGGTGACCGGCTCGAAGGCGTCTGGATCGATGGCAAGTTGGAAACGGCCGATCGCTACGTGCTGGCGCTGGGCAGCTACAGCCCGCAGATGCTCAAGCCGCTCGGCATTCGCGCGCCGGTGTATCCGCTCAAGGGTTATTCGTTGACCGTGCCGATCAGCGACCCCGCGATGGCGCCGGTTTCGACCGTGCTCGACGAGACCTACAAGGTCGCCATCACCCGCTTCGATCAGCGCATACGGGTTGGCGGTATGGCCGAAATTGCTGGCCACGACCTTTCGCTCAATCCGCGGCGTCGCGAGACCTTGGAAATGGTCGTCGGCGACCTGTTTCCGCAGGGTGGCGATCCGAGTACGGCCGAACTCTGGACCGGCCTGCGCCCGGCCACGCCGGACGGCACGCCAATCATCGGTGGTACACGCTATCGCAACCTGTATCTGAACACCGGACACGGTACCCTTGGCTGGACCATGGCCTGTGGTTCTGGCCGCTTGCTGGCCGATATGCTGGCCAGAAAGCGCACGCAGATCAGTACTGACGGCCTCGATATTTCCCGCTATGGCACCAACAAGGAATCGCAAAAGCATGCCCATACAGCGCCTGCACACTAACGCTCGCATGAGCCAGATCGTCATTCACGGCAACACGGTGTATCTAGCCGGTCAGGTGGGTGAGGACATGAGCGCGGGAATCGAGCAGCAGACCCGCGAGACGCTCGACAACATCGAACGCCTTTTGCGGCAGGCGGGTACTGATAAGCAGCACATCCTTTCGGTGACCATTTACCTGAAAGACATCGATGCCGATTTTGCCGGGATGAACGCCGTCTGGGACCAGTGGTTGCCAGAGGGAGTCGCCCCGGCCAGGGCCACGGTCGAAGCCAAGTTGTGCGAGCCGGAGATCCTGGTCGAACTGTCAGTGGTGGCTGCGTTGCCGGCATAACCGGATCGCTGCATGGCAGGATCTGTCATTTCGTCCCGTTGTGTTGAAAATACTGAACGCCCTCGCCATCATAGCGCCCTCAGCATTCGCTCTTATTGGGGGCTCCCGTATTGGACGTCGGTGTTCGACTGCAAACCATCCGCAAGCTCAAGGGTTTGTCCCAGCGTGAGCTCGCCAAACGTGCGGGCGTTACCAACAGCACGATTTCCATGATCGAGAAAAACAGCGTCAGCCCGTCGATCAGTTCGCTGAAGAAGGTGCTGAGCGGCATCCCGATGTCGCTGGTCGAGTTTTTCTCCCCTGATTTCGAGCAGGACAGCGATACCCAGGTGGTCTACAAAGCTGGCGAGTTGATCGATATTTCCGACGGCGCTATCAGCATGAGGCTTGTGGGCAAGGCACATCCGGGGCGCGCGATCGCCTTTCTTGCCGAAACCTATCCGCCTGGCGCCGATACTGGCACCGACATGCTGGCGCACCAGGGCGAAGAAGCAGGCATGTTGGTCGAGGGTCGCCTGGAGCTGACGGTGAGCGGCCAGACCTATTTGCTGGAAACAGGCGACAGCTATTACTTCGAGAGCAGCAAGCCGCATCGCTTCCATAACCCGTTTGACGCGCCGGCAAAGCTGATCAGTGCCACCACGCCGGCCAACTTCTAGCCGGTACCGCTGGTCCATTCCTCGTTCAGTCGATCTGTGCGACAAAGCGTCGCTGGGGATGACAGGGCCTTTCGTATTGTTTCGGCGGGCATGGCTTGCCGTTATACTGACCGCCGCTCGCGATACCGTGGCCGCGGGCGTGTCTAGCCACATGAGGGTATAAGGTGAACCTGATTAAGAAGATCCTGGTAGCACAGACTGCCGTACTGGCCTTGTGGGCAGTGAGCGCTCAGGCTGCGACCAACGACGACATCGCCGAGCGCCTGAAGCCGGTGGGCGAGGTTTGTATTCAAGGTGAAGAGTGCGCAGCGGCCGGTCCGGCAGCTGCTGCCGCTGGTGGCGGCGCGCTGAGCGGTGAAGAAGTGGTCGGCAAGTTCTGCAACGCCTGCCACGGCACCGGTCTGCTGAACTCGCCAAAGGTCGGCGATACGGCTGCCTGGCAAGCACGTGCTGATGAGAAGGGCGGTCTGGATGCGCTGTTGGCCAACGCCATCACCGGCATCAACGCCATGCCGCCGAAAGGCACTTGCGCCAGCTGCTCGGATGACGAGCTGATGGCTGCAATCAAGCAGATGTCCGGTCTCTAAGCTTCAGCCGGGCTGATCGAGCCGCCTCCGGGCGGCTTTGTCGTTTCCGGTGGGGAGAAAAGCGGCGCCGCAGCGGGTCGAAACTTGAAACCCGTTCCCTGGGCCAAGGCGATTGCTGGTCTAGGCAAGCAGATGAGGTGCCCATGCCCAGCTCCGCCCCGCAACCCGAACAACTGCACTTTTCCAGTGACGGTCGTACGCCAAACAGCTCGCATCCGGTGCTGGTGTACCGGCAGTTGCCGCTAGCCGGAAATGACTACGCCGGCGCGTTCGAAAATCTGTTCAACAGCCATCTGTGGCCGGCCCAATGGCGTGCCGGCGTGTATGACTACCATCACTACCATTCCACCGCGCACGAGGTGCTTGGCGTTTCCTGTGGTTCGGCGCGGTTGAAGCTCGGCGGCGAACAGGGGCAGGAAGTCGAGGTGCGTGCGGGCGATGCGCTGGTGCTGCCAGCCGGGACCGGCCATTGCCAGCTCAGCGCCAGTGATGATTTCGAAGTGGTCGGCGGTTACCCGCTAGAGCAGCAATACGATCTGCTGCGGCCGGATGAAGGCAGTCATGACGAGGCGCAAGCGCGCGCTCAGCGGGTCAGCGTACCGGTAAGCGATCCGGTGGCTGGCACGCAGGGCGCGTTGGTTGATCTGTGGCGTAGGGAATAAGCCGCAGGGAGTGGCGCGGGGCGCTACTCGACGAACACCACCTGGCCGTCGCTGAGGGCGGCCACGCGAGCCAGGGACTCGACGCGGAAGCCCGCTTCTTCCAGTTCCTGCCGGCCGGCCTGGAAGGACTTCTCGATGACGATGCCAAGCCCGGCGATGCTCGCGCCCGCCTGCTGAATGATCGAAATCAGACCCTTGGCCGCTTTGCCGTTGGCGAGAAAGTCGTCGATGACCAGCACCCGGTCGTTGGGCGACAGGTGGTTGGTGGAGATCGCGATGGTGCTCTCGACCTGCTTGGTGAAGGAGTACACCGAGGCGGTCAGCAAGTGATCGGTCAGGGTCAGGGACTGATGCTTGCGGGCAAAGATGACCGGTACGCCCAGCTCCAGGCCAGCCATGATCGCCGGCGCAATGCCCGATGCTTCGATCGTGACGATCTTGGTGATCTTCTCATCGCGGAACCGGCGCGCGAATTCCTGGCCGATCTGCTGCATCAGCACGGGGTCGATCTGATGGTTCAGGAAAGCATCGACCTTGAGTACGCGGTCGGAAAGTACGATGCCTTCATTGCGGATCTTCTGTTTCAGCTGTTCCACGAACGCGCTACCTCAAGCGTGAGCGGCCGGGTTTGCCTAATGAATCGGGGCGCCGAAAACCAGTTGGGCGCTGCGCCATGGAGGCGAGCGCCCAGCTCGTTTCGATCCAGCGTCCGTTCATCACGGCTTACCGCAGCCTGGAAAGCCGCGCATTCTCGCTCATTTCGGTGCGCGGGTCCAAGTGGACCGTTCAGTCCGCTATTTCGATCGACAGGCGGCGAAAGCGCGCCGCTTCGCCGTGGTGTTGCAGCACCAGGTGTCCTTCGGCAGCCTGGGCAAAGCGCGGATGGCCGCTGAATTTGCTGTTGGCGATGTGCTTATGCAAGGTCGGATCATCGAGGCGATAACGCAATACGCGTCGCCCGTCCAGCCAGTGCTCAACCTCGCCGTCGCGCGCACTCAAGGCGGCCTCGATGAACTGCTCGGGCTCGATCGGCGTCTCCAGCTCAGGCCGCAATAACCCGTACAGCGCACCGTTGCGTGTCATCGGCTCGCGGCCATCGGGATGGCCCCGGTCGTCGAGCAATTGCATCTCTGGACCGCTGTGCCAGCTCAATTGCGCCTCTTCTTCGACGCGACAGAACAGCCCGGAATTCAGACTGTGTAAAAACAGCTCGCAAGCGCAGCGGTATAATCAGCAACGCCCCGACTGGTTCGGGGCGTTTGCTTTCTGAGCAGAAAAAATCAGCGCAAAGCGAGGCTCAGGCCAGCAGCTCGATCACTCGACGTGCGCCCAGCACGTTGATGGCTCGTTTCAGGTTGTACGCCTGTACCGCCAGGGACATTTCCGA
>JAKUTK010000069.1 GCA_022448005.1 Pseudomonas sp. | reverse complement strand
ATCAAGGTTTCTTGCATAATGCGCTGAAGCCTTGATTTGGCCGGGATATTGAAGTTTGGGATTCAAATCCCCCCGGCTCCACCATCACAAGCGCAGAGCCCCGTACTCCGGGGCTTTGTGCTGTCTGAGCCTGTCGTTTTCGGCGGGTGTGGCATCGAGTAGTCACATCCACGTGGGGCATCAGCAGGTGCCTAGAATGAAGCTCGCCCCCACCTACCTTCTCCAGAAACCTTAATCCGAAGATGCGCCCTCCTTGTCGGAAACAGCGGGGCCTTATGCACCCCGATCAGTGCGCGGTCGCACCGCTCGCCCCTACACCGGTTTGGCCGCGCACGTACTGGTCTTCGAATGCCTTACGCTCGGTGTTTGCTCGGGTACTATGGTCGAGTTTGGAGAAAACGTAGGCGGCGAGAAATGCAAGTGGCATGGAGAACAGCGCCGGCTGGGTGTAGGGGAACAGCGCCTCGCTGAAATGGAACACATCTACCCAGACTAGCTTCGACAACACCACGAAGGCCATCGCGCTAACCAGACCGGTGTAGCCGCCTACTAGTGCGCCTCGGGTCGTCAGGCCGCGCCAGAACATCGAGAGAAACAGCACCGGGAAGTTGGCCGATGCAGCAATGCCGAAGGCCAATGCCACCATGAACGCCACGTTGGTGTTTTCGAAGACAATGCCTAGACCGATCGCCACCAGTCCCAGGCCAAGTGTGGCGAACTTGGTCACCCGCAACTCCTGCGCCTCGCTCGCCGTGCCCTTCTTGATCACGCGCGCGTAGAGGTCATGAGCGATCGCCGAGGCACCGGCCAAAGCCAGGCCGGAAACCACGGCAAGGATGGTGGCAAAGGTTACGGCTGAGAGAAAGCCGAGCATCATGTCGCCTCCGACGGCCTGCGCCAGATGCATCGCCACCATGTTCCCGCCGCCAAGCAGCTTACCGCCGACTTGTCCGCCCTCGAAGTACTGCGGATCCTGACTGACGATGACGATCGAAGCCAGGCCAAGAAGGAAGATTACGTTGAAGAAATAGCCAATGAAGCCGGTCGCGTAGAGCACCGACTTGCGCGCTTCCTTGGCATCGCTGACAGTAAAGAATCGCATCAGAATATGCGGCAGCCCGGCCGTACCGAAGACCAGCCCCAGACTCAGTGATAACGCTGTCAGCGGATCGGCGAGAAGGCTACCGGGCGCCAGCAGATGATCGCCGAGCCCATGTACGCTCATCGCACGACTGACCAAGGTGTCGTAGCTGAAGTCGAACTCGTTCATCGCCAGCAGCAACACCAGGGTTCCGCCGACCATCAGCAGAAACGCCTTGATGATCTGCACCCACGTGGTCGCGACCATCCCACCGAAGGTTACGTAGAGCATCATCAGCGCGCCGACGATCAGCAACGCGATGTGGTAGTCGAGACCGAACAACAGTTTGATCAGCTGCCCGGCACCGACCATCTGCGCAACGAGATAGAAGCACACTACTGTCAGCGAGCCGATGGCTGCCATGGTTCGTACCTTGCCTTGATCGAGGCGATACGAGGTGATATCGGCGAAGGTGAAACGACCGAGATTGCGCATGCGTTCGGTCATCAGCAACAGCAGCACCGGCCAGCCCGCAAAGAATGCGATTAAGTAGATGTAACCGTCCATCCCGGAGGTGTAGATCAGGGCGGTGATGCCCAGCAGCGTCGACGCGGACATGTAGTCACCGGCCAACGCGAGGCCGTTTTGCAAGCCTGTGATGCCTCCGCCAGCACTGTAGAAGTCGGCCGTCGAGCGCATCCGGCGGGCGGCCCACCAGGTGATGCACAGCGTGAAGACAACGAATACCAAGAACATGCCGATGGCTGCCAGGTTGAGCGGCTGACGCGTCGCTGCATCCATCGCCGGCGCAGCCAGCGCCGAGGCGGAACAGAACGCTAAGCAGAGCGAAAACAGGGGACGCGTTTTCATCGTTCTTCCTCCTGCTCGACCTGAGCAATCAACTTGCGGGTCATCTGATCGAATTCTCCATTGGCGCGGTACACGTAGAACCCAGACAGCGCACAGAAGAATACGAACAGCGACACCCCGCCGACCACACCGAACGTCAGGTTCGAACCTTCGGAAAGGCGCCGGCCGATCAGCTCGGGCCAGAACGACACCAGCCCCATGTAGGCGTAGAACACGACCAGAATCACGACGAAGAGACCCAGCGTAAGCCTGTTGCGCCGAGCTACCAGCTCGGTGAATTGGCTATTACGGCGGATGCGAGCATACAAGGGACTGGAGCTAGGCATGGACCACCTCTGATGAAAAAGCACATGTTGTTATTGGGAATAGGTGTGCTGCGGATCGATCACTGTTCGGTATCGCTGGTCACCTCCTCCGGTCGCCTGGCCCATTCCCGCAATACGAACTTCTGGATCTTTCCCGTCGCTGTTTTTGGCAATTCCACCAAAGAGACATGTCGCGGTGCTTTGAAATGGGCCAAGCGCTCGCGGCACCAGAGGATCAGGTCTTCACCGCAGACACTCGCCACGGCATCCGCGCGTAGCGTGACGAATGCGTGCGGAGTCTCCCCCCAGCGTGGGTCCGGGCGTGCCACCACCGCGGCTTCGATCACCCCAGGGTGCTGGTAGAGCACTTCCTCGATCTCCAGCGAGCTGATGTTTTCGCCGCCGGATATGATGATGTCCTTGGAACGGTCCTTGATCTCGACATAGCCATCTTCGTGCAGCACCGCCAGATCACCGGTGTGCAGCCAGCCACCGGCAAAGGCCGCACGGGTCGCTTCCGGGTTGTTCAGATACCCCTTCATCACCGTGTTGCCGCGCACCACCAGCTCGCCGAGAGTGGCGCCATCGGCAGGTACCGGCTCGCCGCTGTCGACGTCGAGTACGGTAGCTTCCTCAAGCATCGGATGGGCAACACCCTGCCGGCCCATGAACTGCGCACGGGCGTCCAGCGGCAGCTCATCCAGCCCCGGCTGCCACAGGCAGAGGGTGCTCGGCCCGTAGCTTTCGGTCATGCCGTAGGCATGGGTGATACTGAAGCCTCGGGTCTCCATGGCGGCGATCACTGCGCTGGGCGGCGCTGCGCCTCCGGTGATCACCGCCACCGGCTGGCCGGTTCGCCGCTCGAACTGTTCTTCGGCATGGATAAGCATCGACATCACGATGGGCGCCGCACTCATGTGGGTGACGCCATGCTCGGCAATGGCCGCATAGATCGGCGCAGCCTGCACCTTGCGCAGGCAGACGTGTGTGCCGCCGGAGAGGGAAACCGCCCACGTATGACTCCATCCGTTGCAATGAAACATCGGCAGCGTCCACAGATACACGCTGCGAGGGCCAAGCTGGAAGGCCAGTGCGCCGGCACAGGCATTCAGATAGGCGCCGCGGTGATGCAGGACCACCCCCTTAGGATCGCCGGTGGTGCCGGATGTGTAGTTGAGGGCGATCGACTGCCATTCATCGTCCGGCAGCGACAGTGGCCGCGCTGGGTCGCCCTGGGCGAGGAACGACTCGTAGTCCAGCTCGCCGATTAGTTCGCCGCCACAGGCCTGCGTATCGTCGATATCGATGACCAACGGAGGCGTCCCCAGCATCGCCAACGCCTGGCGCACGGTGGCGCCGAACTCGCGGTCGCAGATCAGCACCTTGGCGGCCGAATGGCGAAGGATGAAGGCGATGGTCTGCGCCTCCAGACGAATGTTGATGCTGACCAGTACCGCACCGGTTCCGGGCACTCCGTAATGCGCCTCGAGCAGCTCCGGCACGTTGGGCGCGAGGACTGCCACGCGGTCGCCAAGCTGTACCCCGACGCGCTCCAGGGCGCTGGCCAAACGGCGGCTGCGCTGGTGCAACTGGCGGTAGCTGTAGCGGCGCGCACCGTGGATGACCGCGTCACGCTCCGGGTAGATGTGCGCGGCGCGTTTGAGGAAGGACAGCGGCGACAGCGGCACGTGATTAGCGTCATTGGGCGCCAGCTCCGCCTCTAGCATCGAAGGCGTCATGGCTTTCTCCTCACTGCCAGAGCGGCAATCTCGGGGCCAATGGGGCGCGCAGTACTGTGATCTTGAAACATGCAATCCTCCTGACCGTTATCGGTCTGTTGTTCTCTTCGCGGAGCGAAGCTCCGACTGTTCGAAACGCACGCTGCAAACGTTTACAAGCTGCTGCAGAGATGCCCTCCGTCGACCACGATTTCCGCCCCGTTCATCGCCCTGCCGGCATCCGAAGCGAGCAGCAACAAGGCACCATCGAGGTCAGCCGGTAGGCTGAAGCGCCGGTTCGGAATTCGTGCGCGAAGCTTTTCCCCGGCCTCGCCCCGGAGAAATTCCTCGTTCAGGTCGGTCATCACGTAGCCCGGGGCCAAGGCGTTGACACGGATGCCGTAACGCGCCAGTTCCAGCGCCATGGCGCGGGTTAGCTGAGCTAAGCCCGCTTTCGCTGCCAGGTAGGGTGTTACCGCACCGGCGACGCGGCTGGCGAGAATTGAGGTGACGTTGATTAGGCTGCCGCCGCGCTCCGCGGCGACCATCCGCCGCGCGGTTTCCTGGGCAACGATCCAGGCGCCCGAGAGATTGGTATCGAGGATGCGCTGCCAACTTTCGTCGTCGTAATCAAGAAAGGCGCGGCTGTCGCTGACGCCCGCATTGTTGACGAGGATATCCAGCGGCCCGACTTCATCGAGACAACGACAAACATCCTGGCGCCGGGTCACGTCGAGGGCGAAAGCCTGTGCGCGACCACCCGCGGCTTCGATATCGGCGACCAACTCGCGCAGCTGCTCGGTGCGCCTCGACGCGACGGCAACCTCGGCGCCGGCCGCCGCCAGCGTCAGGGCAAAATGCCGGCCCAGGCCACTGGAGGCGCCGGTAACCAATGCACGGCGACCGTCAAGATCAAACAGTCTGGCAATAGGCGGTTGCATCAGTGTTCTCCTACGCGGCGGTCGAGGATCTTCTTCGCCAGGCTCATGCGGTGCACTTCGCTCGGACCGTCGTAGATGCGGAACGGGCGAATGTCACGAAAGATCCGCTCGACCACGGTGTCCCGAATCACCCCACGGGCACCGAGCACCTGCACACAGCGATCTACCACCCGCCACAGGGCTTCGGCGCTGATCACCTTGGCCATGCTCGAATCGACGTTTGCGCGCTGGCCTTGATCGAGCACCCAGGCGCAATGCCAGACCGCCAGACGAACAATGTGCAGATCCATCATGTTGTCCGCCAGCATGAAGCCGACGCCCTGGTGCTCGCCCAGCGGTTTGCCGAAGGAGTTGCGCGTACGTGCGTAGTCGCAGGCGATGTCGTGGGCACGCCGGGCGGCGCCCAGCCAGCGCATGCAGTGGGTCAGCCGTGCGGGCGCCAGGCGCACCTGGGCGTAACGGAAACCCTTGCCGATCTCGCCGAGTACATCGCTGGCCGGCACGCGCAGATTGTCGAAGCGCAACTGCCCGTGGCCGCCGGTGAAGCAGCTGTCCAGCGAGTCCAGCTGGCGCTCGTGAACGATGCCTTCGCGGTTCATGTCGGAAAGGAACATGGTCGCGCTGCCGTCCTCCATACGCGCCATGATGATCACGAAGCCGGCGCCGTCGGCCCCGGTAATCAACCATTTGGTGCCGTTGATGAGGTAATCGTCGCCATCGCGGGTCGCGGTGGTGCTGAGCATCGACGGATCGGACCCCGAGCCCGGCGCCGGTTCGGTCATGGCGAAGCAGGAGCGTGTGTGGCCCTGTACCAACGGACGCAGCCAGCGATCCTTCTGCGCTTCGGTGGCAACAACGTCCATCAGGTGGATGTTGCCCTCGTCAGGGGCGTGGATGTTCAGCGCCACTGGCCCGAGTGGCGAATAGCCTGCCTCCTCGAAGACTATGGCCTTAGCCGCATGGCTCAGTCCCTGGCCGCCCATTTCGCGACTGGCGTGAGGCGTCAGCAAACCGGCCGCACTGGCGCGCGCCAGCAACTCCAGACGCAGGGCTTCGCTGGGACCATGGGCAGTCTGCCGCGGGTCGCTCTCCAGCGGGATTACCTGCTCGGCAATGAAGATGCGGGTCTTCTCTTGCAGGGCAAGCAGTTCATCGGGAATGGTGAAGTTCATGGCTGTACTCTGTTCTCGGCTCGGTGCGGTTCTATAGGCGCGGCGAACAAGGCGATCTGCGCATGGATACGCTCCATCACTGTTCGCGGCTCGCTGGTCTTGTGCAGGTCATAGGGGGTCAGATTGACCACACGGACGAAGCGCTGAAGGACGTGCTCGCCCTGCATGTCGATGTCGATGATGTTCAGGCACGCGTTATCCTGCTCCAGTGCAGCAGCGCAACCGCGACTGCCACCCAACGCCCAGCCGAGCAGCAGACGATTGACTGCGTCGTGGCTGACGATCAGCAGCTGCTGCCAGTCCGGCTCGTGAAGCAGTCCCCGGAAGCGCTGCAATATGCGTGTTTCGAAGGCATCCCAGCGCTCACCGCCGAGGAAGTCGCCACCCACATCGTCGAGGTTGGCGTAGGCCTGGCAAACGCGCTGCTGCAACTGCTCTAAGGCGATTTCGCGCAAGCGCCCGGCGCGCACTTCACGCAACGCGGCGCTTCCCTCAAGCGTCGTTCCGCGGCCATCGAGAAGCAGCTCGGCGGTCTGGCGCGCGCGTGGGTAATCGGAGCACAGCGCCCGGTCGAAGCTCAGCGGCGCGAGAAGCTCTGCCAGCGCTTGCACTTGCCTCGTGCCTTCGGCGGAGAGCGGCACGCTGCGTGGATCGAGAGGCTGACCGCTGGCATCGAAGTAATCGACATGGCCATGGCGCACCAGGTAGACACGGCGACGGTGTATGGGCAGGACGTCGGCGGTGAACGATACGCTCATGGCAACGCCTTCGGATTGCTGATCGCGAGTTGCGCGACGGTGGTCTGCCGCAGCGCATCGAGAAGCGCGCCCTGTGTTTCTGGAGCATCGTAACGACCCGTACGGATGGCCTCGCCCAGCGCTCGGCGAGCGGCATTCGCAGACGGCAAATGCTCTCCCAGCAACAGCTGCAGGCACTCTCTCTCCTGCGCCTCAGCCTGGGCGCAGGCCTGGCACTCACGCGCCGCGATGGCCATGGCGTTGGCCACCATCAGCGTCGTGTAGCGCAATTCGCTGGGCAGTGCCGGCAGCAGCTCCTGAAGTAGCGTCTGACGGGCAACTTCCAGCAGTTCTCGAGCATCGGGCTGACGGCTCATCGTGCGCCTCCTGCGGTCAGGCGGAGGATGTCCAGCTCCAACTCGGGTAGCAGACGTCCGGTGAGTGCGAGCTCCAGCGACGGCTCTTCACCGGAAAGATGGCGTTGCGCCTGCTGCAGGGCGATCACCGCCCAGCGCAGAGTTGCCATCACCTGCCAGTAATCCAATTGCTCGCGGTCGATATGCAATGCGGAAACCTCGCGGTAACCGCGCAGGAAATCCTCAAGTTTGCCGATGCCGCCGGCTTCCAAATCCGGCCGGGCGAAACGCCAGCAGCGGGCGGTAAACCAGCCGATGTCCTCGCGTGGATCGCCCCAGCCGGTGAACTCCCAATCGAGGACTGCCTGCAGAGCACCTTCACTGGCCAGGTAGTTGCCGGTGCGGTAGTCGCGATGCAACAGGCAGACGACGCTATCGCGCGGCGCGTTGAGTTCGCACCAGCGCAGGCCCCACTCCAGCACGGGCTGGGCTCGCGCCTGGCTGTCGAGGAATTCGCGGTAAGTGGCGATGGCCGAGAGCGCTGGCGTGGCGCTCGGCGGCGGCAGGAAGTCCAGTTCGGCACATGGCGGGCGCAGGCGATGCAGCCGCGCCAGGTTGGAGCCAAGCTCGGCGGCCAGTTGCGGATTTCCGTTGGCCGCACCCTTACCGCTGAGCAGATAGCCCGCAGCGACGCCGGGCAGCATTTCCATCAAGAAGAAGGCGCGGCCGATCACATGTGTGTCACGGCACAACCATAGCGGCCGCGGCACCTTCACACCGGCGCGGTGGACCAAGGTCAGCACGGCGAACTCTTCGGCGCGACCCAGGCTGGCCGACAGCGCCGAGGCGGCGTCGCTGCGCAGCACCCAGCGTTGCACGCCGGCCCATGGCCCTCCTTCGACTTGCAGTTCGAACAGCCAGTTTTCCTGGATCGCCCCGCCGGAAAGCCGCTTGCGCTGCAAGATGACTACCTGCTGTGCCTCGGCCTGGCGGCGAATGAACGCCAGCAAGTTTTCGTCGTTCGCCGCATCGCTGTGTGCGCCAGCGACTGGAGATGCTGCCTTGAGACTACTCATGGGATCGATGCGCCCTGCCCTTTGAATTTTTATCGAGATTTGCATATGGCGACGTAGCTGGAGCAACTGTCGGGCCAAGTGCACGTAAGGATTGTGTGATTATCTGCAAACCCGCGTCGTTCGAGGCCTGCGACGAATCGGCCAGCCTCGTCAGCGAATTGCACCGACCCTGGCCGTTTCACTTGCGCAACGAATCTGTTCAACTCTGCAAATTGATTTCATTCTTGAATGAGGTTGGCGTCATGCCCTTACCCCAAATCGTCGTACTCATTAGCCATCTGCAGCGACCGAGCCAGCAAAGCCGTCTGGCTCAGGTTGTGGGTGCGCTGATGGCGGATTATTCCGACGAAACGAGTATCCAGGTACTCGACACTTCGGTGAGCGAATCGCTGCAAGTCGCACGCGAGCTGGAACGACGCGGTGAGGTCGACGTTTTCGTCTGCGCCGGGGCCACCGCCGCCTACCTACGCAAGCACCTGACCCGCCCGGTACTGTCGATGCGCGTCGGCGGTGCCGACCTACTGCGCGCGCTGGATCAGGCGCGGGCACATTCCTCACAGGTGGCGGTCGTCAGCTACAACCGCATCAACGCCGAACTGGAAGCTATGGCCGCGCTGTTCACCGTGCAGGTGCACCAAGCCTCCTACACAACCCTAGATGGGGCGCGGCTGGCAGTAGAACAGATGGCCGGGCTGGGCTGCCGCAGTATCATCGGCTCCTCGACCGTACTCGAACTGGCGGAGCAAGCAGGCTTGCAGGGCGTGTTGTCGCTGAGCAACGACACCGTACGCAAGGCTTTGGAAGAAGCGCTCGGCATCCTCCACAGCCAGCGCATCGAAATCGCCAAGCGCCAACACCTGAACGGAGTGCTGCGACACATTCCGGCCGGTGTCGCGGCGGTGGACAATCAGGGCATTGTGCAATCGATCAATCCGGCGCTGGCGTTGCTTCTGGACCTACCGGCGGACGTAGCTCTTGGTCGACCATTGCAGGAGCTCTGTCCGGACCTGGACCTAGGGCAGGCGCTGCGCGATGGTGCCGGCGAGGAGAACCGAATAATCCGGCTAGGCGCCCACACGGTCGTCAGCAACCTGCTGCCGATTCTTGAAAACGGCCAGCGCACGGGCATGGTAATGACCTGCCAGGACACCTCGGCGGTGCAGCGCGCCGACCAGCGTATTCGCTCCTCGCGGCGCCCCGGGACCTTCGTCGCCAAGTACAGTCTGGAACAGATCAGCGGCGGCAGCCTGGCCAATCGCGAACTGCTGCGCCTGGCCGAACGCTATGCACGGACTGACTCCACCATCCTCATTACCGGCGAGAGCGGCACCGGCAAGGAATTACTGGCCCAAGGAATCCATAACGCAAGCCGTCGCCCCCACGGCCCCTTCGTGGCGATCAACTGCGCGGCATTTCCCGAGTCGCTGCTAGAAAGCGAACTGTTCGGTTACGAGGAAGGGGCCTTCAGCGGCTCGCGCAAGGGTGGCAAGCCAGGTCTATTCGAGGCGGCGCACCGCGGTACGCTGTTCCTTGACGAAATTGGCGATATGCCGGTGTCGCTGCAGACTCGCCTGCTGCGCGTATTGCAGGAACGCGAAGTGCTGCGCCTGGGCGGCACCGAGCCGACCTCCATCGATGTGCGGGTCATCGCCGCCACCCACCAAGACCTGCGCGATCGCATCGAAGCCGGGCGTTTTCGTAACGATCTTTACTATCGACTGAACATCCTTCGGCTCCAGACCATACCGTTGCGCGAACGTCGTGAGGACATCGCACTGATTGCACGCGGCATAGCCCAGCGTTTGCCGGGTAGCGGCCAACCGCAAGGCGCCGGCACCCTGCCCGAAGCGTTTTTGCCCTACCTGATGGCGTACGCCTGGCCGGGTAACGTGCGCGAATTGGAAAACATCGTGGAGCGGGCCGTGCTCTCGGCCGACGAGTTGTTTTTGCATGGCGCGATTGATGAACATCGCTTGGTGCGCCTGATTCCCGAACTCTTCGAACAACGCGAAGCACCGCCAGCCTTTACGCAAACGCCCGCGAAGGACCTACGCTCGCTGGGCAAAGAAGCGGAACTGCACCACGTGCGACAAACACTGGAGGCGTGCCAGGGAGACATGGAGGAAGCAGCGCGCAGGCTCGGGATCAGCCGATCAACACTCTGGAGGCGACTACGCCATGAGCACAGCAGCAGATGACTTACCCTAATTACCGAACAAACAGCTAAGGAAACTCTGAAAAAGACTTTCTGATTTGGCAAAATACCGCGACCCCACCCACCGAGTTTCCCGATGAAGCAGATGACCTTCGCCGACGCCGAGTACGCTGGCAAGCGCAAGCAAACCCGCAAGGAGTTGTTCCTGATCGAGATGGATCGGGTGGTGCCGTGGAAGGGCTTGATTGCTTTGATCGAGCCACATTATCCGAAGGGTGAAGGTGGCCGTCCGGCCTACCCGTTGATGGCGATGCTGCGTGTGCATCTGCTGCAGAACTGGTTCGGCTACAGCGATCCAGCGATGGAGGAAGCGCTGTACGAAACCACGATCCTGCGCCAGTTTGCCGGGCTGAACCTGGAGCGCATCCCCGACGAAACCACCATTCTCAACTTCCGCCGCTTGCTGGAGAAACACGAGCTGGCGGCCGGCATCCTCGCTGTCATCAATGGCTATCTGGGCGACCGCGGCCTGTCGCTGCGCCAGGGCACCATCGTCGATGCAACGCTGATCAATGCGCCCAGTTCGACCAAGAACAAGGACGGCAAGCGCGACCCGGAAATGCACCAGACCAAGAAGGGAAACCAGTATTGTGTGTCACGAACACAGGTCGGATGACCTGTGCTGCTGTGCCGAAGATGGAAGTAGGCCTTCCGAAGTCGGCTTGCAGGAGCGGACTTCAAACCACCCGGTGCTGCTGCATCCAAAAGGTGTGGTGGTGAGCGACCGAGGAAAAGTCATCCCTGAGGATGGCAGGTGAGTATGGAGAAGATGAGCGAAAGCAAACCGTCCGATGACGCATCGTTATGCCCAAGGTGCTGCCGAAACTGAGGTGGAGTACTGGCTTCAGGACAAGTCGGGGCGTTACCTGCTTACGGACCCGATGGCAGCCGGTGTATAGGCGGCATGATCTTCATACAGGCTTTGGTACGGAACGTGAGAACCTTGTTCCAGATGCGAAGGAAAATGACAAATGGCCAACACCATGAGGAAGAATACCGATGCTGGAACGAGGGGCGGAGCCTCCCGTAGTAGCGATGAAGCCTCTGTAATGGAGGTGGAGCGAAGGGGCGGCGTTATCCGGCCGACGAGCGTTGCCAACCTCCGGGGATGAGTGGCGTGAGCTCGGCGAAACCTTATGACATAGCGAAACGCACGGTATGGGACGCCTACCAGCAGGTCAGGGCCAACCGCGGTGCTGCCGGCATCGACGATGAAACCATCGCCGATTTCGAGCGGGATCTGTCTAAGAATCTCTACAAGCTGTGGAATCGGATGTCGTCGGGGTCGTACTTCCCGCCTCCGGTCAAGCAAGTAGAAATTCCCAAGGCATCGGGAGGCACGCGCAAGCTGGGAGTGCCCACGGTTGGTGATCGTGTCGCGCAAACCGTGGTCAAGCTTCTCATCGAGCCGGAGCTGGACTCGATCTTCCACTCGGACTCCTATGGGTACCGGCCGGGACGATCAGCGAAGCAGGCGGTGGCGATCACGCGTGAGCGCTGCTGGCGATACGACTGGGTGGTGGAGTTTGATATCAAGGCAGCCTTCGATCAGATCAATCATGGGTTGCTGATGAAGGCGGTGCGCCTGCACATCAAGGAGGACTGGATACTTCTGTACATCGAGCGGTGGCTGGTTGCGCCGTTCGAAACGGATCACGGCACGCGCGTCCCACGCGAACGCGGCACCCCGCAAGGTGGAGTGATCAGTCCCCTCCTGATGAATCTGTTCATGCACTATGCCTTCGACACCTGGATGCAACGTACCAGCCCCAACTGCCCGTTTGCCCGCTACGCCGATGATGCGGTGGTGCACTGCCGCAGTCGAAAGCAAGCGGAGTACGTGATGCGCTCCATTGCTTCACGGCTGGCTGCCTGTGGCTTGACGATGCACCCCGAGAAATCGAAGGTCGTGTACTGCAAGGACAGTAACCGTCGCGCAGGTTATCCGCATGTGAGCTTTACCTTCCTCGGCTTCACCTTTAGGCCGAGGAAGGCGCTCAGCAAACAAGACCAGCTCTTCACGAGCTTCCTTCCGGGAGCGAGTGCGGATGCCTTAAAGCGGATGCGGCAAGCGGTACGCAGGTGGCGACTCAATCGCCAAACCCACGTGACGCTGGTCGACGTGGCTCGGCTCTACAATCCAGTGATACAGGGGTGGTGGCAATACTATGGCTCGTTCTATCGGACAGCCATGCTTGGCATCTTCCAGCACATTGACCGCGCGCTTGAACGCTGGGCCCGACGAAAATACAAGGCCCTTCATAGGCGCAAGCGGCGCATTAGCCAATGGCTGGACAAGATGCGGACTGTGGTACCCCGGCTGTTTCATCACTGGCGAGTGACCGGGCAGCAAGGTTGGATAACGGGAGCCGTATGACGCGAGAGTGTCACGTACGGTTCTGCGAGCGGCTGCGGGGGCAGTTCCCGCGGCCGACTCACCATTTCGGCATGAAGGCCCACATCGGCGCCGATGACGAATCGGGTCTGGTGCACAGCGTAGTGGGCACGGCGGCCAATGTGGCGGATGTCACCCAGCTGGACAAATTGCTGCATGGCGACGAAAACGTGGTCTGCGCCGATGCAGGCTACACCGGTGTCGAAAAGCGGCCCGAGCATGAAGGACGTGAAGTTATCTGGCAGGTGGCGGCACGCCGCAGCACCTACAAAAAACTCGATAAGCGCAGCCTGCTGTACAAAGCCAAGCGCAAGATTGAAAAGGCCAAGGCTCAGGTGCGCGCCAAGGTCGAGCATCCGTTCCGGGTAATCAAGCGCCAGTTCGGTTACACCAAGGTGCGCTTTCGCGGCTTGGCCAAAAACACGGCGCAACTGGTGACACTGTTCGCTCTGTCGAACCTGTGGATGGCGCGCCGACATTTACTGACGAATGCAGGAGAGGTGCGCCTGTAATGCGGGAAATGGCCGGCGCGAGGTGCTCGCGCCGGCTATAAATCCGGAAAGAGGGGGATGATTTGATCGTTTTTTGATCGATTGCCCGCTTTCAAAATCGGCAAGGGCTGAAGTTGACGCGAAATACCCGGCTACTTCAGACCTTCCCTAGGGAATCGGTAAACATATGACCGGCATCAGACAGGAGCGCAAGCGAATCGGCAACGAGACCACCGAATACCTCAACAGCCGCAAACCCTGTGGTGAAAACCAGCGCGAACAAAAGCGTCTTGCCGCCTCCGTGACTATGATCATGGTCTGACATATTTCCCTCCTTCTTCTGAGCTATACGTTAAGAACACAACGGGGTTCGCTCAGTTCGAGAGGGCGCGTCAATCCTGGCTGAGGTAACAGAAAATCGACAACAACCTGAACTGTCACGCAGCGTCAGGTTCGTAAGCAGTACTCACCCAGTAATAATAAAGAGACCGCCTCATGTTGAAGTTTCTCGCTAGTACCGCCGGTATCATTTCCTAATTGGCCTAGTCGTAGTTATTGGTCTATTCATGTTGATCTTTAACCACATTGGCTATGCCTATTTGGGTAGATGCCACCAAACCAGTCGAGCATTCGCCTTTTATAGTTCGGCTCGTTCGAAGGTTTCGGTAAATAGCCCAGTTAATGGCTTGATTATACAATTTTGTCAGCTCCGCCAAACTTAGAAACCTTGGCGCTTAGTCACAGGTCAATTGCTGGGCCGGTGCTCGGATCTCGCCAAATGGAGATTCGATGGATTGGTTATCCGAACCCACAGAGGTTTAAATTCATGAATCAAGACTTCCAGTCGCTGTATCGAGGCATGTGGCAATTGTGCTGTTGTTTGCGACATGTGCTCTTCAGCATGCCTAAAAGAAGACGACGTCAAGATGATGGCTCGCTGCATTGAGCTAGACATGGATTGCGCACAAATATGCCGCCTGGCGGCAGCGTACATGGCGCGGGGCAGCGAAAATGCCGCTGAATTGTGCCGAGTTTGTGCTCAGATCTGCCGCACCTGTGCCGAAGAATGCAAGAATCACAGTGCCGATCATTGCCAGCACTGTGCCGAGACTTGCCTCGCTTGTGCCGAACAATGCGAGAAGATGGCTGCCTAAGCCCTATGGCCGCTCCGTACCAAGCGGGGCTTTTCCCCTCTCAACGTAGTAAGCACGTACGTTTCTATTACAGCTCACAATCAGGGCTTATCTGGCAGTTGCTCTTCTTCATGTCCGCCAACGTTTTCGCTAAAGGAGCTGCCCTTGGCACCCGCAGTGTTGCGGATCAGGCTACCAGTCGCGGTCTGAATGAAGGCGCTCAATTGCTCAAGAAGCGCCTGATCCGTCGGGCTGACTTCAAGTCGCGTGCTTTGAGGCTGCGCACCCAGATAATAACGGTACACCCGCGCATCCAAACCTTTTGGCTGTACCACAATTCGGTCGCCACTCAGCATAGCAACCGTTTGATCACCGCCCGAGGGCTTTATGATGCCAAAGCCTGGATCGCCAGGTGGCAGGCTCAGCAAATCACGCCCCCAGCACTGATGGCGCACCGTCCCGTCCAGCCGCCCCATAATCGTTGGCACCACATCTACTTGGGTGCCGACAATGTCCTCAGTGCTGCCGAATCGTTCCTGGATGCCGGGGGCGATCAGCAGTAGGGGGACATGAAAGCGATACAAGTCCATCTCAGTCAGCTGCTCTTGCGCACCGAAGCCATGGTCGCCCACGACGACGAAGAGAGTGTTTTTGAAATAGGGTGCTTTCCTGGCTTTCTTGAAGAACTGGCCCAATGCCCAATCGGAATACCGCATCGCGGTCAAATGCTGATCCAGTGAGCCATGGCCGTCGACCGGCTCCACCGGTAGGGGAGCGGGAAGCGCGTAGGGCGTATGGTTAGAAAGCGTCTGGAGCAAGGCGTAGAAGGGCTTACTTCCGTCCTGTTTGAGCAACTCTGCAGCCGCGCGATCGAACATGTCCTGATCGGATACGCCCCACGTAGGGTCGGAGACGACCGGGTCGACATAATCGTTGCGCCCTATGAACCTGGTCATGCCCTGGTTACTGAAGAATCCCGACTGGTTGTCCCAGGCGAAATCGCCGTTGTAGACGTAGAGATCCTCATAGCCACGAGCGCCAAGTAATTGTGGCAGACCAGAAAACTGATGCCCCCCCTCCGGCGTCTGCATCAGATATTCGAACCCGGGCAGATTGGGGAAGCAGGCCATGGTGGCGAACATGCCTTGGTGGGTATGGGTACCGTTGGAGAAGAATCTGCGGAACAGCAGACCGTCCCTTGCCAATCGGTCAAAGTTTGGAGTTATGCCAGCCTGGCTACCAAGCGCACCAACGAAATGGCCTGCAAAGCTTTCCATCAGAATCACCACCACGTTGCGGATCGGCAGGCGAGTATCGGCGCCGGCCTGGTAGTCCCGCCGTACGGCGGCTATGTCCGAGTCGACCAGTTGATCGTTCGGGCCGAGCAGCAGGTCGCGGGTGATGGCGACGGCCTTGTCGGCCGGCATGGAGGATTTCCAGATGTTGTCCCGCTCGGCGGCGAGGCGGCTTTTTCCTGCCGCATATAGAGTCAGCGTGCCGTTCAAGCCAAGCTGGTTGGCGAACATCGATTCAGTGGTGAATGCGTCGCCCCAGCGCAGAGGTGGGCCCTGGCGAAGGGTACCGCGGGCGCCGGCGACTGAAAAGATCAGGCAGAGCAGTAATGCCAAGCTGCGAGCAGGCCATGAGCGCGTGAATCGGCCACTGCGCTGAGATTCGTCTGTTTGTCCGCCGGGTGAGCGCCGCCGAGTCAGCCGATCTAACCATGCAAAGAGTATAAAAGCCGCCCCGCTCAGAGCTATCCAAGCCAGTAAGAGACGCACCACAGGAAACCCGTGCCAGAGCATGCTCAGCACAGTCGCGGGGTCTTCCTGTATGTACTGGAAGACCAATCCGTTAAGGCGTTGATGAAATTCGCGGTAGAAATCCAGCTCTACTATGCCTAGAAATATCGTCAGGCTAGCTGCGACGCTTAGCCAATAACGCTGCCAGCGGCGGGCAGCCATCAACCGCGCGCTCAGCAACGCAAGAATCAGGGGAGCGCAGAGATAGATGACGACACGCAAGTCGAAGCGCAAACCGTTGAGAAAAGCTTCGGCAAAGCTCGCCGCTGGCGTATCGCCGATCAGCTCGTGGTTGTAGATAAGCAGCCCTAGTCGAAGCAGTGAAAAGAGAACGAGAAGGACGATTGCGCTCGACATGGCAAAGGCGAGGTGTTCGAGAGTGCTTGGCGATGCTGCACGCGCCGCCGCACGACCCGCAGGCCGCTGGTTTGGATACATGGGGAACCTTCAGAGGCGATTCAGTTCTAGGATGCGATTGCGGCCCTGCTCAGCGAGCAGATAACGGCGAGGAGAGACAGGTAGCAGCGTTTGTGGCGAGCGCAGATGGTCGAGAACGACATGCTGGGTTCCGGTCTTGTCCATCAGCAACAGACGAGCCATGTGTGTGGCATCCTCGCTGACCCAGAGACCCTCCTCAGTACAGAGGATATAGCCGGGTTGGTTCAGGCCGGACCAAACGGTCTCATCCGCACCTCCTTCATTTAGGCGCTTGACCCAACCACGCGTTTTCTCGGCGTAAAAAAGTTGTCCGTTGGGGCAGACGGCGACCGCCTCCGCTTCGTTAAGCCCATCACGGAGGACAACGGTCTTGCCGCTCTGTGGGTCGAAGCGCAGCAGTCGACCGCTGCCCTGGTCCTCGATGGCGTAAAGGTAATGGCCATCGCTGGCGAGCTGTTCGACACCCTGGCCGAGCAGCAGGCTGCTGGTTTGGCCGCCATGCATCCAAAGGACGGGTAGATTCCCACCTTCCTGGCTAATGGCGAGACCGCCGCAATATGACAGCAAGCCATCCGGCTTGGACAGCCCCTGCATGACCTGAATAAAGCTTCCGTCCGCCTGCTGCAGCAAAACGGTCCCTTTGCCGTCTTGGTATTCCTGGCTCGCGTAGAGCTCGTTCCGGTCGTCCTTAGCCAAGGCACTGACCCTCTCGATCGAGTCCCGGTACACGCTATGGGCCCAGCCGGTTTCGGCGGTTACCGGCGCCAGGTGACGCCATGCTGGAAACGCCAGTGCTAGTGCCAAGACGATGAGAGCGCCAATCATCAATTTCAGGTAGCTGCGGAGCGGGTGCCGAGGGGTGTCTACCGCACGCGTTGAAAGGGACCCGGTCATAAAAGGACCACTCCCCAGACAATCGCGATAAGCGTCAGCGCGAGAAACTGGGCAGCACTGCCCATGTCCTTGGCGCACTTGGAGAGCGGATGGATAGCCAGAGAAATACGATCAATAGCCGCTTCGATCGCTGAATTGAGCAACTCCACAATCAAGGCCAGGATGGCCACCATGATTAGTATGGCCCGCTCACTGCCGCTCACATCGAGCAGACAGGCAATAGGAATCAGTATCAGGTTTAGTAGGAGTAACTGGCGGAATGCTGCTTCACCGACATAAGCGGCTTTCAGCCCGGCCAGCGAATAGCCAGTCGCATAAAAGATCCGGCCTAGGCCCGAGCGCCCTTTGAGGGCCTGCGCATCAGCTTCGCAAGCGATCAGCTCATCGCTCATGCTGTACGCCCCCCGAGAGAAGCGCCGAGCGCCCGGAGGTAGGTCTGGTGGAAAAGCAACCAGTCCTCTTGTGGCATTTCCTCTTTATGGCGGTACAGCTGTCGCAAATCGTGCTGCGAAGCCGCCGAAATGCGCCAACGCCGCCGACTCTTCTCCAAATCGAGCAAGGCAATAGCGACCGGTGCTTCCACGCTGGAATTAGGAACCCTGACGAAGATGTGCTTGGGATAGCAGCAACCGTGCTGCCAGCCGGCAAGGTGCAGGCGTGCCAGGGTAGACGCCAGTTGCACTAGAATCTGCCTGTTTAGCGCGTTGTCGTGTTGTTCCTGGCGAGCAGAGCCATACCATTCCTGCAGGCTAATAAACCCGTCCAATGCCTGTGTGATCAGCACGGCTTGCCACTGGCCCGAAACTTTTCTCGAAGCGCAATAGACAATACTGGGGACGCGGATTCCGATTCGGCGAAAAGCCTCAATAGCTTGTTGCTCGCGTAATACGGTCGGGCGCCCGAAAGGATGGAGCACCGAACGATAGATATGCCCAGCTTGGCGCTTGCAATAGAGAACGGGCCGGTGTGCGTCGCGGGGCACCAAACGCCTGACGCCGCTCTCGCCACCACGACGCTGGTTGGGCGGTTCTACCCACTCGCCTTCGCTGTGCCACCAGCGGTCGAAGCGCGTATCGGAGCTCTGGGACGGTTGCAGTTCGATCAAGGCCTTCATCGTCAAGCCACCTTGCGCAACGTATAAACGCGCCACATGGCGTAGCCCGGCAGAAAGTCCTGGTGGCCGATAATCTCGAAGCCAGCTTGGCGGAATTCCGCTTCGATCACTTGGCGCTTTACTACGAAGCGGTTCTGGTTTTCCGATGCTCTGCCCTGACTGGCGCGCTTGGCCTCCAGGCGTTTGCGTTTCCAAGCCTTGTAGTTGCCGTCCACCCAAAGCGAGATGATGACGGTGTCGCGGGTTACCCGATGAAATTCACGGAGTATGGCCAAGCGGTGCTCCGCCTCGGCGATATGATGAAGCAGGCGGATGCTGAAGATGCAGTCGACAGCATTCGGACCCAGGGTGATATCGAAGGCCGAGGTCTGAAACTTCTCGACCCGCGAGACGACCTCAGCGGGTTGCGATGCCTGTGCAGTGGCCAGCATATGTGCCGAGTTGTCGGCCGCCAGAATCACCCGGTTGGGCCGCTCCGCCAGCAGGGGCCAGAAGCGCCCCGCACCGCATGGCAGGTCGAGCACCAGATTAGGCTCATCGGCCAGCTTGAGCGCCTGTCGGGCTAGCTGTTCATCACGCCAGTGGGAGAGCCGCCGAGCCAGACCATCATGATGCTTATGCAGGTATTGCACCGCATGTTGTTGATCATATTTGCGCGAAAACTCTAGTTCGATCGGACGGGGTTTGGACATGTCGGGCCTTCCACAGAGGAGTACGCCCGACAATCTAGAGAGGCCTGAATCAAGCGGCCGTCAAAACCATGTGAAAAAAATGTCAACGCTCACGATTGTTGATCTTGGTCCAACACGACTCGGAAGCTGCTGCCACGGGGCGGCAGGTCGTAGACCGTGATGGTCCATCCTTGGTGCGCACAAATTCGTTTGACCAGTGAAAGCCCCAAGCCCAAACCCTCACCACGGGCATGATCACCCCGCACGAACGGGTCGAAGATGCGCTCCTGCAGGTCAGAGGGTATTCCTGGGCCGCTGTCTTCAATCCGGAAACCACCCTTTCCAATAATCAGACGTACCCAACCTTCGTCGGTGTAGTGCAATGCGTTTCGCAGAAGATTGGACATTACCGTCCGCAGGAAGGTGTGGTTGTAGAGCGTGGCGTCAAGATCTTCTATCAGGTATTCAAACCGCAGGCCCTTGTCTTGTATCGCGGCCTCCCAGCGCTTGCCCTGATCCTCTGCAACGCTCTCTAGAGTGGCTTCTCCCGCCAATGAGGCTTCTTCCGGTTTACTTCGGGCAAGCGTCAGGAAAGTTTGTACCAAATCGCTCATTTCCTCGGCCGCACGGCCGATGCGCTCTACCTGTTCCCTTTCCCGCATGCCCAACGGGGAGGCCTCCAGTAACTCACACGAGGTGCTAACGATCATCAACGGGGTGCGCAGTTCGTGGCTGACATCGCTGGTGAACAAGCGCTCGCGCTCCAGAGAGCGCCTCAGCTGTACAAGTGTACTGTCGAACGCGGAGGCTAGGTGTCCGACCTCGTCGTCAGCATAATCCGGCGCCAGGAGAGGGGCGATCGGGTGAAGTTGGTCGCGATGCTGTACCTGCTGAGCCAGCCTGGTCACTGGCGCCATGACTTTCTTAGCAACTATACGGCCAAGCAGCCACGCACCCGCGACACTCAGTAAGAAACCAGCCAACACCACGTCGAATAACACTTGCTCACGGGCTTCGAACTCATGCTGCTCCTGTACCAATAAATAGCGTTCGTTGCCAACCTCACGGGTGTAAACATAGAACGCCTCCTCGCCGTTTACTCCCTCGCTGAAACCTGCCCGAGTTCGTGAAAATTGCGCGGGAATCGCGAATTCGTTCGAGCTTGTGGCAAAGAAACGTGTGCTTGAATCAAGGCGTGGGCGCAGCCCCTGCCGGATTTCCCGCAAGACAATGTTCAGCTCCCGGTCGAGCTCTTCAGAAACTAGATGTTCCTCGACTGAGTGCACGATGCCGACGATGCTGAGGGAGAAGAGTCCGCTTACGATCAAGGTCATCAAGGTGAATGCGATAACGATGCGCCGGGCGAAAGGCTGTTTAGACAACATCAGGTTGCTCCGAAAGGCGATAGCCGACGCTGTGGATGGTTTGCAACAACGGTTTGTCGAAGGGCTTGTCGATGACTTGGCGGAGCTGATGGATGTGGCTGCGCAAGCTATCGCTGTCGGGCAAATTCTCCCCCCACAGCGCATCCTCAAGCGCGTCCCGACGGACCACCGCAGGGCTCCTGCGCATGAGAATTTGAAGTAACTTTAAACCGACCGGATTGAGCTTTAGGGTCCGCCCAGCACGGACAGCATGCAACGTATCGAGGTCGAGGCTTAAGTCGCTGACTTGAAGCATCCGTTTCCGGCTGCCCTGGCTGCGTCGAAGGATGGCCTCGATTCTTGCCACCAATTCTGATAGTGCGAAGGGCTTGATTAGGTAATCGTCAGCGCCAGCGTTGAGGCCCTGCAAGCGGTCATTCAGGGCATCGCGCGCGGTAAGCATAATGATCGGTGTCTCCCGTCCTGCGTCTTCGCGAAGACGCTGGCAAACCTGATAGCCATCGATGCCCGGCAGCATGATATCCAGCACGATAAGGTCGTACTGCTCGGTGGCGGCCAGATGTAGCCCACTTAGCCCATCCCCGGCACAATCGACGGTAAAACCCTTGAGCTGCAGGTAGTCGAGTACGTTGGCGAGGATGTCACGATTGTCTTCGATTACGAGGATGCGCATAGGTACGGCTCACAGCGAAAGTTGACGTTTTTTTCACAGCGTTTTTACGAAGGGCTCACGGGCAGAACGGCAAAGTGCGGCACGTTCATCCACCAAGGATCATACGATGCCGCCCCTCCGATATGCTCAGCTTCGCTATCTATCATTAATCTTGACAACATGGCTGGCGGTGTTTTTTTTGACCCGCAGCGCGCTACTGATCGGCCACTTGGGCGATGCAAACGTCGGTGTCGCTCAACTGCTCGGTATCTATGGCATCGGCCTGATGTATGACGTAGCGTTTTTACTCTACGCGGCACTGCCGCTGACACTCTATCTAGTCCTCTGTCCGCGCCGGCTTTGGGAGCGCCCATGGCACAACGGGTTTATGCATACGCTGCTTGCAATCAGCCTGTTCGCTATGTTGTTCACAGCCGTGGCCGAGTGGCTGTTCTGGGACGAGTTTGGTGTGCGTTTCAACTTTATTTCGGTCGATTACTTGGTTTACTCCGACGAGGTAATCAATAACATCCTCGAGTCCTATCCTATTTATCCTCTGCTGGCATTCCTGGCCCTGATAGCCGTTGTAGGTACGGTGTTACTGCGTAAGGTCACCGATGCCGCGTTGCAGGCCCCACTGTTACGGTGGCGAGACACCTGGACGACCCTGACCGCTTTATTGCTCGCTGGCGTTGCCACTACTTTGGCCGTGGGTCAGGATTTCCCCCGCGGTATCGGCGGCAACGCCTATCAGCGGGAACTGGCGAGCAACGGTCCGTTTCAGTTCTTCGCGGCGTTCCGCAACAACGAGCTGGAATACCCGCAGTTCTACGCGACGCTGCCCACACAGGAGGTGGCCGCTCAGCTTCGGCAGGAGGTCAGTGAGCCTAACGCCCACTTTCTAGGCACCGATCCGCTGGACATCCGCAGGACCATTGACAACCCCGGCGAGCCACTGAAACTCAATGTAGTCCTAGTGACCATCGAAAGCCTGAGCGCTAAATACTTGGGAAGCTTTGGCGACAGTCGTGGGCTCACGCCGAACATGGACAAGCTCCGGCAACAGAGTCTTTTTTTTAATAATTTCTATGCTACAGGCACCCGCACTGATCGCGGTCTTGAGGCGATCACATTGTCGATCCCCCCGACTCCGGGGCGCTCGATCGTCAAGCGGATCGGACGCGAGAGTGGGTTCGCCAGCCTGGGGCAGCAGTTCAGGGAGCAGGGCTACGACAGCGTCTTTATGTATGGCGGGCGCGGTTACTTCGACAACATGAACGCCTTCTTCGGCGGTAACGGCTATCGGATCGTCGACCAGAGCAGCGTTTCAGAGTCGGAGATTCACTTTAAGAATGCCTGGGGCATCGCCGACGAGGATCTTTACGCTCAGGCGATAAAACAGGCAGATGCAGATCACGCGACCGGAAAGCCGTTTTTCCTGCAGCTGATGACGACGTCCAACCATCGCCCTTACACCTACCCCGAAGGGCGAATCGACATTCCATCTGGAGATGGTCGTGCCGGTGCGGTGAAATACACAGACTATGCCATAGGGCAGTTTTTGGCGCAGGCGCGGCAAAAACCTTGGTTCGATCGAACCGTCTTTATCTTCGTAGCCGACCACACGGCTGGTAGTGCCGGAACCGAAGACCTGCCGGTGGCCAATTATCATATTCCGCTTTTCGTTTACGCGCCGAAGGTCATCAAACCGCAAGAGTTTGCCGGGCTGACCAGCCAGATCGACCTGGCACCAACCCTGCTCGGCCTCCTCAACATGGATTACACCTCGACATTCTACGGCCGTAACGTACTGCGGGCGGACGCTGCCCCTGGACGGGCTTTGATTGGTAACTATCAGCACCTAGGGCTGTTCGATGGTGAGGATCTGGCCATCTTGAGCCCTCGGCGGGCGGTGCGTCGTCATGACGATGCGTTGCGGCTGAGCCACGAGTCAGACGCCCAAATCAACGACCCCTTGGTCCGGCGAGACATTGCCTTCTATCAGGGTGCTAGTTACGCCTTTACGCGAGGATTGCTGAGCTGGCAACCCGATCGTTCGAACCAAACCCACCTCAGCCAGCGCTAAGTTATCGCCCCCTCTTGCCCCCGCTGTCGGGGGCCCCGCTAGGATTGTCGCTATGTCCTGCCTCACCTCGAAAGACTCCAGGCCATTCAACTTCTATTTGGGCCTGGGTATCCCTCTCCTGTTGATGACTCTCTTGCTGCTAAGCGAGCCGACCGGAATCGATTTCGCGATCGCTACACTATTCTACGACCCAGAAAACGGGTTCATCGGTCGGCACAGCTGGTTTCTTGAAGATGTACTGCACGACCGCGCCAAGCAAGCGGTCATCGCAATCGGCGCTCTGGCTATTCTGGGCTTTTTGCTGAGCTTGCTGCCGACAAGGTTGAAAGCCTGGCGCCGACCGCTGGGCTATCTGGTACTTGCGCTGGCTTTATCCACCAGTATTGTTACGCCATTGAAGGCACTTACGGCAGTTCATTGCCCATGGAGCCTAAGCGATTTCGGGGGCGTGGAAACGTACACCCCGTTACTGAGCGAGCGTGCTCCGACCCTCAAAC
>JAKUTK010000068.1 GCA_022448005.1 Pseudomonas sp. | reverse complement strand
CAGCGATCCTGTGAAGAACATGCCGATGAAGGCTGAAGGGAAACCAGCAATGATGATCAGCATCGCGTTGCGAAACACGTGGCCGTACAGCACGCGATTCTTGCTCAGGCCTTTGGCGCGCGCGGTGATCACGTACTGCTTGTTGATTTCGTCGAGAAAACTGTTTTTGGTCAGCAGGGTAAGCGTCGCAAAGTTGCCGATTACCAATGCCGTAACGGGAAGCGCCAGGTGCCAGAAATAGTCGAGGATCTTGCCCGTTAGCGACAATTCATCGAAGTTCCCCGAAGTGAGCCCCCGCAGCGGAAACCAGTTCCAGTAGCTGCCACCCGCGAACAGCACGATCAGCAGGATGGCGAACAGAAACGCCGGTATCGCATAGCCGATGATGATGGCCGAACTGGTCCAGACGTCAAATGCACTGCCATGCCGGGTTGCCTTGGCGATCCCCAAGGGGATCGACGCGAGATACATGATGAGCGTGCTCCACAGCCCCAGCGAGATCGATACCGGCATCTTTTCGATGATCAGATCGGTCACGCTGGCGTCACGAAAGAAGCTTTCCCCGAAATCCAGCCGCAGGTAGTTGCTGAGCATGATCCAGAAGCGCTCTGGTGCCGGCTTGTCGAAGCCGTAAAGGCGTTCGATCTCGGCAATCAGGTCCGGGTCCAGGCCTTGCCCGCCGCGATAGCTATTGCTGCCAGTCGCGACTTCGGATCCTCCACCGGCAATCCTGCTGGTTGCGCCTTCGAAGCCCTCCAGTTTAGCGATCGCCTGTTCGACAGGCCCTCCGGGTGCGGCCTGGATGATGATGAAGTTGATGAGCAGGATGCCGAACAGAGTCGGGATGATGAGCAGAAGGCGCCGGAAAACATACGCGAGCATGCTTATTGCTCCGTCGCACGGGTGGCGCTGGTCTCTGTTTCGGCCGCTGGCCCCTCGCCGATCTGTTCTGGCTCAGGCTTGCTTACATCTGGCTTGTTCCACCAAGTCATCAGCCCGACATCGTAAAGGGGAGTGATCTCTGGATGGCCCAGATGACTCCAGTACGCAACGCGCCATGTCTTGATGTGCCAGTTGGGAATCACGTAGTGACCTGAGAGCAATACGCGATCCAGCGCGCGAGTGCGCGTAATAAGCTCGTCTCGCGAATCAGAGGCAATCAGTTTTTCTACCAGCACGTCGATGGCGGGATCTTTCAGTCCGATGTAATTGCGGCTTCCCGGATTATCGGCGCTCGCCGAGTGCCAATACTCACGCTGCTCATTTCCGGGTGAGCTGGACTGGCCGAAGCCGCTGACAATCATGTCGTAATCGCGCGAACGCAACCGATTGATGTATTGCGAGACGTCGACGCGTCGAAGCTCCAGTTCGATACCCAGGCTGGCAAGGTTTCGCTTGTAGGGCAGCAGCACGCGCTCGAAATCTGCCTGCACCAACAAGAACTCGAGTTTGACCGGCTTGCCTTCGGCGTCCACCATCTGGTCGTTTTCAATTTTCCAGCCTGCCGCAGTAAGCAGCTCGTAAGCCCGGCGTTGCTGCGCGCGAATGATGCCGTCGGCGTTGGTTTTCGGGAGTTCGAAAGGTTTCTCGAACACCTGATCGGGAATCTGGCCACGTAGGGGTTCGAGAATACTCAGCTCCTGCTTGCTGGGCAGGCCCGAGGATGCGAGCTCGGAGTTGTCGAAATAGCTGGTAGTGCGTGTGTAGGCGCCGTTGAACAGCTGGCGATTTGTCCATTCGAAGTCGAACAGCAGCCCTAGAGCTTCACGGACTCGGGCATCCTGCAGCCGATCCCTTCGGGTGTTGAAGATGAATCCCTGCATGCCCTGCGGATTGTGATTGGCGATATCTTCCTTGATGATCCGGCCGTCTTTGACGGCCGCGATATCGTAGGCAGTGGCCCAGTTCTTCGCGCTGGTTTCCAACCAATAATCAAAGTGTCCCGCCTTGAAGGCCTGAAGAGCCACGGTGTTATCGCGGTAGTAATCGATGTTGATGTGGTCAAAGTTATAGAAACCTCGATTTACCGCCAGGTCCTTGCCCCAGTAATCTTCGGCTCGGGCATAACGGACTGAACGACCCGCTTCTGCACGTTCGATGCGATACGGGCCGCTGCCCAGCGGCGATTCCATGCTGCCGGTGGCAAAGTCTTTTCCTTCCCACCAATGCTTGGGCAGGACTGGCAGTTGTCCAAGAATCAATGGAAGTTCGCGGTTGCCGGCATGCTTGAAATCAAATCGGATGCGCCGTGGGTTTTCGATCACGGCTTTTTCGACATCAGCGTAGTAACCGCGGTAATGCGGCGCGCCCTTGCTGATCAGCGTTTCGAAGGAGAACACTACATCTTCCGCTTCAACCGGCTCGCCGTCATGAAACCGCGCCTCTGGCCGCAAGTAGAACCGTACCCATTCGTTGTTCGGACCCTTCTCGATCTTTTCTGCCAGCAGCCCGTAGACCGTGAAGGGCTCATCCAGGCTGTTGGTGGTCAGGGTGTCATACACCAGGCCGATATCGTCTGCAGCCACGCCTTTGTTGATAAAGGGGTTGAGCGAGTCAAAACTACCGAAGCCCGCCTGGCGCAGCGTTCCACCTTTAGGCGCATCCGGATTGACATACTCGAAATGAGAAAAGCCAGGCGGGTATTTGGGTTTCTCACCGTATAGCGTCAGCGCATGTTGTGGTGCCGCTTCAGCCAGACCTGTGAGCAGGAGGAGGGCGAAGGTGCACGCATGTAGAAACAACCGTCGTGTGTTGCTTGTCATTGAGCCTTCTCCAGGTCCTTTAACCACCACGCTCGCAATCCCAGGGTGTAGGGCGGTGTAGTGATGTGGGCGAACCGATTGCGGTATGCCAGACGGTGGTAACTGATGTACCAGTTGGGAATGGTGTAGTGATTCCAGAGCAGCACGCGGTCGATGGCGCGTGCGGCGGCAATCTGCTCTTCACGGGTCTTGGCTGCGAGCAACTTCTCGATCAGTTCGTCGACGATGGGGTTGGCAATGCCGGCATAGTTGCGACCGCCTTTTACATTCACCTGGCTGGAGTGGAAATACAGCCACTGTTCCAATCCCGGACTGAGGCTCTGCCCCAGCGTTGTCAAAATCATGTCGTAGTCGTATTGGTCGAGCCGCTGCTTGTACTGCGCACCGTCAACAGTTCGCAAGCGGGCCGCTATGCCAATCCGTGAAAGGTTCTCGACGTAAGGCTGAAGTATCCGCTCCAGCCCTGGATTGACGAGCAGAATTTCGAATCTGAAGGCATGCCCGGCCTTGTCGCGAAGACCTTCGGGGGTGAGTTTCCAGCCAGCATCCTTGAGCAGAGCCAGCGCCTTGCGCAAGGTATCGCGTGGTATCCCTCGGCCATCGGTTTTCGGTAGCTTGAACGGCTCTGTGAAGAGCTGCGCAGGGAGTTGCTCTCGAAACGGCGACAGCAGTAGCCACTCACCGCCTTCCGGCTTCCCGGTCGCGGAGAACACACTGTTTGGATAGTAGCTCTCGCTGCGCTGGTAGGCGCCGTAGAACAGCGCTCGGTTGGTCCATTCGAAATCAAACAGCAGACCGAGTGCCTGACGCACCCTGATGTCGGCAAAGGTCGAACGGCGCCCGTTCATGAACAGGGCTTGGGTCTGGGTGGGAATCTCATGCGGAATCTCTGCGCGAATGACATCGCCGCGTAGAACCGCCGGAAACTGATAGCCGTTGGCCCAGTTTTTGGCCTGATGCTCGATATAAAAGTCGAACTCACCAACCTTGAACGCTTCGAATGCGACCGTCGTATCGCGATAGAACTCGACGTCGACCTGGCCGAAGTTGTATTTGCCGCGATTGGCGGGCAGGTCGGCGCCCCACCAATTCTTCACCCGTTCGAAGGTCACTCGACGACCTGGCTGCACATCGCTGATTCGGTAAGGGCCACTGCCGAGTGGCGGCTCGAACGTGGTTGCGCGGAAGTCTCGGTCTTTCCAGTAGTGTTGCGGCAGTACCGGCAGCTCACCAAGGCGCATGATCAGCAAAGGCTGTCCCGGTTTGTCGAACACGAAACGGATTCGATGACGATTGAGTATGTCTACGCGTTCGACGCCCTGCAGATCCGTGCGATAGCGAGGGTGTCCATCTTTGACCAACAGCCGATAAGAAAAGGCGACGTCGTAGGCGGTGATCGGGCGTCCGTCATGAAAGCGGGCCGAATCACGCAGATTGAAGACCACCCAGCTGTGGCTGTCGCTGTATTCAATGGTCTCGGCAATGAGTCCATAGGCGGAAGCAGGTTCATCGCCCGACGGATCGTAAACGCCGGTGCCAACCATCAGCGGCTCGTTCAGTTCGGAGATGCCGTACTGGAAGAATCCGGGTGTGGCGGTTGGGCTGGTTCCCTTGAAGGTGTACGGGTTGAGCGTGTCGAACGTGCCGGAAGCCATCAGCCGCACGTGGCCACCCTTGGGCGCATCGGGGTTCACCCAATCGAAATGAGTAAAATCTTCAGCATATTTAAGGGTGCCGAACTGCGCATAACCGTGGCTTTCGCTGATGGTGGCGAAAGAGGGAAAGCTCAGTCCCAGGCAGCTCAGCAGTAATAGGATGGGTCGCATCAAACGGTGAATCCGATCCATGGCGCTTTCGGTCTTTTCGGCCGGGTACAGTAACAGCTTGTATCCGCTGGAAAAAGGCCGGTTATCTGGGCAAACTGCCTTTCCCCTTCAGCCGCCCGATCATTGGGTGAGGTCTCAGATTTTGAGCGAAACCAGTTACGGTCTACAGTCTTGGATCGACCGCCTTAACCAATCCGAGCTGCCCGCATTAGCGGCGGTCGTGCAGGATTTGCAGCGCCTCACCGAGCAGGAGCACGCATCCGTTCAGCAGCTGGCCGACGTGCTCCTGCGCGACGCTGCCCTGACCTCGAAGGTACTTCGAGTCGGCAATAGCAGCTACTACAACCCCTCTCAGGAAACGATCAAGACCATCTCTCGCGCTATCGTCATGATCGGCTTCGATAACGTTCGGTTGATCAGTCTTTCGGTCAGCCTGATTGACGGCTTGCTTGATCGTGCACCGCGCCAGCAACTACAGGAATTGCTGGCGCGGTCTTTTCATGCGGCAGTGCAGGCTCGCAATATTGCGGGCTACGTTCTGACCAAACATGAGGAGGAGGTCTTCATTGCCGCGTTGCTCCATGAGGTCGGTGAGCTTGCGTTCTGGGGCTGCGGTGGTCGGCAGGCCGATGAATTGGGCGAGGTACTGGCGGGCGGTACGGATCATGACGAGGCTGTCGAGCAAGTGCTTGGTACAAGTTTCCGCCAGCTTAATCTCGGTCTGATCAAGAGCTGGAATATCGGGGAGCTGGCCAGTTTCGCTCACGGGGCAGGCAATCTGCGGGATCCCGCCGTGCATTCGGTCAGCCTGGGGGTTCGCATCGGTGCAGCAGCGTTGAACGGATGGGGCTGCCCGGAAATGGAAGGTCTGGTGAGAGAGCTGGCCGATTTCGGCGGTATCTCTGAAGCGGATGCGATGCAGCAGATCCTTGCCAGTGCGGATGAGGCTGTGAACGTGGCGACGACGTTTGGAGCGAGTCGACTGTGCAAGCTGATTCCATCGACTGATCCGGAGCAAGTGCAATTGCAGCAGGCGCAGCGCGCTGCGAGTCTCTTGCAGCCCGACCTGTTGCTGATGCAGCAGGCCATGCAGGACCTTGGGATGATGGCCGCTAGCCGGGGTGACGTCGGCTTGATTCTCGATGCGTTGCTCAAGGGGTTACACCAGGGCGCGGGGCTGGAGCGCGTAATGCTCACAGTGCTCGCCGACCAGCAACGTTCTTTTCGGGCCAAATGTGCAGCGGGAGAGCAGACCGCGACCTGGCTTGAGCAATTCGTGTTGCCCGTTGATCCGTCAGGCCAGTCGCATATTTTCAGTTATGTGCTGCGCCAGCGTCAGCCACTGTGGATGGGCGTACCGGCAAGCAACAACCTTGATGAGCTGGTTACTTTGCCGCTTCGCCAGCAGCTGGGAAAAGGGATGTTCTTCATTGCGCCTTTAATGGCGGGCACGCGCGAAATCGGTGTTCTCTATGCCGACAATCGAATATCCGGCCGAGCGCTGAAGCACGAGCAATTCGTTGCTTTCCAGCGATTCACTCAATTGGCCGGGCGCTGCCTGGATGCACTCAGCAAACGCAATTGAGCAGGGCGCCCGGTCCGTTCGCGCGATGCCTCAGCGTGGAATATATAGCGTAAGGGTCTGGCCCGGCTTGAGCATCGCGCTGTCTCTGGGGTTCCAGGTCTTCAGGTTGTTGATCTGAACATTGAAGCGTTTGGCGATCACATAAAGTGAATCACCTTTCTTGACCTTGTAATAAGTCGGCGCGGGTTTGCTCTGCTGGTTATTGCCCGCAGCCTGAAGAAACAGCGCCTGGCCCACCTTGAGGTTGCTGCCAGAAAGGTTGTTCCAGCGCTGCAGATCACGGACTGAGATCTTTTGTTTTTTGGCGATATCCCAGAGGTTGTCACCCCGGCGGACCCGGTAGCTGCGCGGTGCCGGCTGGCTTCGTGCCACGGCATGCAGAAGCTCCGGTGATTGAGCGGCGCCGACCGACTGCGGAATGCTCAGAACTTGCCCGATCTGCAGGCGATCGCTGCGAAGACGATTGATGTCACGGATGATATTGACCGATAGCCGATATTTGTTGGCGATTGCGCCAAGGCTGTCGCCGGGACGCACCTTGTACTGCTGCCAGTCAACCAGATCCTGTGGCTTCATCAGCGCCAGGTTGGCTGCGAACATCTCGGCCTTGTCACTCGGCACTAACAGGTGCTGTGGGCCGTCCAGCGTAATGCGCCGGGTAAACGCAGGGTTCAATTGGTAGATCTCGTCTTCATCCAGGTCCGCCATGTCGGCGACCCTGGCGAGATCCATGCGTTGCTTCAGCGCGACCACTTCGAAATAGGGCTCGTCGGCGATCGGGTTCAAATTCAGCCCGTATGCCTCTGGGCTCTGGATCATTTGCGAAAGGGCCAGCAATTTGGGCACGTAATCGCGTGTTTCTCGAGGCAGAGGGAGATTCCAGTAGTCCGTCGGTAGCCCAAGCCTCTGGTTGCGCTCGATGGCGCGGCTGACAGTGCCTTCTCCCGCGTTATACGCCGCCAGGGCAAGCAGCCAGTCGTCGCTGAACAAGCCGTGAAGATAGGTAAGGTAGCGCAGCGCTGCGGCAGTTGAAGCGGTGATGTCGCGTCTGCCGTCATACCAGCTGGTTTGTTGCAGATTGAAATGGCGGCCTGTCGAAGGAATGAACTGCCAGAGGCCGACGGCGTGAGCTGGGGAATAGGCAAACGGGTTGTATGCACTCTCGATAATTGGCAGTAGCGCCAGTTCAAGCGGCATGTCGCGCTCTTCGAGTTGCTCGACGATGTAGTGGATGTAGGGACTGCCTCGCTCGCTCGCCATTTCAATGGAATTCGGGCGACTGGAAAAAAGCAGGCGCTGTTGCTCGATGCGCGGATTGCTGTCCAGGTGATCCTGCAGCTTGAATCCATGCCTGATGCGATCCCATATATCCGCATGGGTCGGCTCTGCCGGCGCTTTGTCCGTGAGCCAGAGGGTGTCCTGTACCGTCGGTACAGTCCGGGTCTGGACCTCGCTGTCTGTCGGAGATCGGGGAGCGGTGCTCTGGCAGCCGGTTATAGCGAGACAGATTGCCAGCGCCAGGGCCCGGCCGGAGGCTGCCAAGGCGTCCGGCTGTGGGCTGTTCGAAGAGTCAGACGGCATTGGCTGATGGGCTCCCTAGGCGCAAATTCGAGCGAGTGTAGGAATGCCGTTCCGGTGGGTCAACCCAGTGCCTTGGTTTTTGGCGACTGGTCGATCTTCATCAAAAGCTGTCTTTCCACCCTCGAAGGACCGCAAACACGGCTTCCGCTGTCTCCAGCGAGCAATCTGCATGTCGACTGGCTGAGGCTATGACTGACGGCTCGCTGCAACGCAGGAAGGGGTTGGTGGCCCGCTCGATGCTCAGCTCAGAGGGGAGGGTGAAGTGCTTTGCCTCGCGCTGGCGGGTGACCTGTTCGAGACGTTCGGCGATGTCAGGGTTTTCCGGCTCGACCGCTTGGGCAAACCGTAGATTGCTCAATGTGTACTCATGTGTGCAGTACACCTTGGTAGACGCAGGCAGCGCGGCAAGCCTCTGCAATGACCGGAACATTTGATTGGCGGTGCCCTCGAACAGACGGCCACAACCAGCGGCAAACAGCGTATCGCCACTCAAAAGCCACGGGTGTTGAGCATCATCATGAAAATAGGCGATGTGACCGCTGGTATGTCCTGGGACCTCGAATACGTCCAGCTCATGGTCGAGGATGCGAATGCGCTGTCCATCGACCAGCGCTTCATCCCTCGCTGGAATCTTTTCCATCGCCGGGCCGTGGACCCTTGCGGCGTATCTGGCTTTGAGCTGCTCAACGCCACCTACATGATCATGGTGGTGATGAGTGATCAGAATGTCGGTCAGTTGCCAGTCGGGGCGAGTATCGAGCCATTTCTCAACTGGGCCCGCCTCACCCGGGTCTACCGCAGCGCAGAGCCGGTGTTGTGGGTCCTGCAGCATCCAGATGTAGTTGTCGGTGAAGGCGGGCAGAGCGTCTATTTTCAACATATGCACGGGTCGCCAATTCAATAACAAAAGCGCATCCTAACAGCCGAACTGGAGCGTTGAACCGATCGGACACATTGATCGGGTCGGCCTAACCGACGAATGGAGGCTAACCATGAGTGAGTCTTGTAGCAAGTCGGACGAACGCTGGCTGTCGCTGATGAGTAAAGCCAGTGCCTGGTTCGACGGCCCATCAGGGCGACAGCTGCTTGAGCATGAGCAGCGTGTGATCAACCAGCAGCTGTCTCGGTGTTTCGGCAGCTATCTTGTGCATTACGGGCCCTTCGCCAATGCCCCGATCGAACCGCAGAAGATCAAGCGCAGCGTTCGGGTGGGTCCGCCACTTGCGGGTGTCGACATCATTTGCGAGGAGCAGTCCTGGCCGATCGGCGAACATGCTGCAGACGTCGTTGTGCTTCAGCATGGCCTGGACTTCAGTCTGTCGCCGCACGCCCTGCTGCGTGAGGCTGCCCGTAGCGTGCGACCGGGAGGGCATTTGTTGATCGTCGGGATCAATCCATGGAGTGCCTGGGGGGCGACTCGTCTGCTTTCACGCAAGGCGTTTCGCCATGCTCGTTGCATTCGTCCGACCCGGGTAAGCGACTGGTTGAACCTGCTTGGATTCTCACTGGAGAAACGACAGTTCGGATGCTATTGTCCGCCGCTTTCTTCGCGCCAGTGGCGGACGCGGTTGTCCGGCCTGGAGACTGCGGGGCAAAAGTCGCAGCTGTCTACCGGTGGCTTCTACATGCTTGTGGCGCGAAAGCTTATGGTAGGCCTTCGACCCGTGCGGCAAAGCCGTCGCGAGCGCATGGGGCAGTTGCTTCCTATGCCCGTAGCGAAGGTCAGTCGCCGCGATGCCGAACACTAATAGGCAAAGAATTCCTTATGAGTGACGAAACGGTCGAGATATATACGGACGGTGCCTGCAAGGGCAATCCGGGGCCGGGTGGCTGGGGCGCACTGCTGGTCTACAAGGGCGTGGAGCGTGAGCTCTGGGGTGGCGAGGCGGAAACCACCAACAACCGCATGGAGTTGATGGCTGCTATCCGTGCGCTGGAGGAGCTGAAGCGGTCCTGCCAGGTCAAGCTGGTGACCGATTCCCAATACGTCATGCAGGGTATCAATGACTGGATGCCTAATTGGAAGAAGCGTGGCTGGAAGACTGCCGCCAAGCAACCTGTCAAAAATGCCGATCTCTGGCGGTTGTTGGACGAGCAGGTTAGCCGTCACCAGGTCAGTTGGCAGTGGGTCCGTGGGCATACTGGCCACCCCGGAAACGAACGCGCCGATCTCCTTGCCAATCGCGGCGTAGTGCAAGCCAAACGACAACCAGCTTGAGTGAGTTGAAAGATGCGTAGCGTAGTACTCGATACCGAAACCACTGGCATGCCAGTGACCGATGGTCACCGGATCATCGAGATCGGCTGTGTCGAGGTTATCGGCCGCCGCCTAACCGGCCGGCACTATCACGTTTATCTGCAGCCGGATCGTGAAGTGGACGAGGGTGCAATCGCCGTTCACGGAATCACCAACGACTTCCTGACCGACAAGCCCCGCTTCCGGGACGTTGCCAACGAGTTCTTTGAATTCATAAAAGGCGCGCAGCTGATCATTCATAACGCTGCGTTTGATGTCGGGTTCATCAATAACGAATTCGCGCTGCTTGGCCAGCAGGACCGTGCAGAGCTGAGCGATCACTGCAGCATCCTCGACACCCTGCTGATGGCTCGTGAACGCCACCCAGGCCAGCGCAATAGCCTCGATGCGTTGTGCAAACGCTACGGTGTCGACAACTCGGGCCGCGATCTTCATGGCGCGCTGCTCGATGCGGAGATTCTTGCCGACGTCTATCTGACGATGACAGGCGGGCAAACCAACCTGTCCCTCGCCGGTGACGGTGCCGATTCAGAAAGTGGTGGTCGTCAACAGGCTACGCCGATCCGTCGGTTGCCAGCCGACCGCGCCAGTACTTTGGTGATTCGCGCCAACGCGGAGGAAGTCGCTGCCCATGAGGTGCGCATGCGCGCAATCGAGAAGGCGGCGGGAACAGCGCCTCTCTGGCTTCAGTTGGAGCAGGCTGTCAGCGACGAAGCTGAAGCACTGCCAGCCTGAGGTCTTGATGTCGACGCGCACATCGGGCGCGTCGGCACCATGTGACAAATCTCGCTTGGTGCTTGGGGGCGGAGCCTCTACGCTGGAGATGAATGTCTCCAGGAAATCCCCATGTATAAAGACCTCAAATTCCCCGTCCTTATTGTTCATCGCGACATCAAAGCCGATACGGTTGCTGGTGAGCGAGTGCGTGAAATAGCGGCCGAGCTTGAGCGGGACGGCTTTCATATTCTCCCGACGGGAAGTGCTGCAGAGGGTCGAATTGTCGCGTCCACCCATCACGGGTTGGCTTGCATCCTGGTTGCTGCAGAAGGCGCGGGCGAGAATCAGCGGCTATTGCAGGATGTCGTGGGCCTGATACGGGTTGCCCGGCGGCGCGCACCTCAACTGCCGATTTTTGCGCTTGGCGAGCAGATCACCATCGAGAATGCGCCAGCTGAGGCCATGGCGGACCTGAACGAGCTGCGGGGGTTGCTCTATCTGTTCGAAGACACCGTGCCGTTCCTGGCAAGGCAGGTTGCTCGGGCGGCCCGAAGCTATCTGGACGGTCTATTGCCACCTTTTTTTCGGGCACTGGTGCAGCATACCGGTGATTCGAACTATTCCTGGCACACGCCAGGCCATGGCGGGGGCGTCGCCTTTCGCAAGAGCCCGGTCGGACAGGCGTTTCACCAGTTCTTTGGCGAAAACACGTTGCGCTCTGATCTGTCTGTATCAGTGCCTGAACTTGGTTCGCTGCTCGACCACACGGGGCCGTTGGCGGCGGCCGAGGCTCGAGCGGCACGCAATTTCGGTGCAGACCACACCTTTTTCGTCATCAATGGAACCTCGACCGCCAACAAGATCGTTTGGCATTCGATGGTGGCGCGGGACGACCTGGTGCTGGTGGATCGCAACTGCCATAAGTCGATACTGCACTCGATCATCATGACCGGCGCAATTCCGCTCTACCTAACGCCGTCACGCAATGAACTCGGCATCATTGGCCCGATTCCGCTCGAAGAATTCTCACCAGAATCGATTCAGGCCAAGATCGACGCTAACCCGCTTACCCGTGGTCGTTCGCCCAGGGTGAAGCTGGCAGTCGTAACCAACTCGACCTACGACGGCCTTTGCTACAACGCCAACCTGATCAAACGGACCCTCGGCAACAGCGTTGATGTTCTGCATTTTGACGAGGCCTGGTACGCCTACGCCGCGTTCCATGAGTTTTACGACGGGCGCTATGGGATGGACACCCGCGAGCAAGGACCGCTGGTATTCACCACTCACTCGACGCACAAGGTGCTTGCGGCATTCAGTCAGGCATCAATGATTCATGTGCTCGACAGTGAGCAGCGACAGCTGGATCGTGATCGCTTCAACGAGGCTTTCATGATGCACATCTCCACGTCCCCACAGTACGGCATCCTTGCCTCGCTCGATGTCGCCTCGGCGATGATGGAAGGGCCCGCGGGGCGCTCTCTGATTCAAGAAACCTTCGATGAAGCGCTGAGCTTTCGTCGCGCATTGGCGAACCTCAGGCAGCATCTGGCGCCTGACGACTGGTGGTTCAGTATCTGGCAGCCAGGCGAGGCGGATGGGGCGGACGCGCTGGTCACCAGCGACTGGCTGTTGCAGCCTGAAGCGGATTGGCACGGTTTTGGGGATGTAGCCGATGATTACGTGCTGCTTGATCCCATCAAGGTCACCTTGGTTAACCCCGGACTGACCGCTGATGGCAAATTGAGCGAGCGGGGCATTCCGGCGGCTGTGGTCAGCAAGTTTCTCTGGGAGCGGGGGCTGGTCGTCGAGAAAACCGGTCTGTACTCCATCCTGGTGCTGTTTTCCATGGGTATCACGAAGGGTAAGTGGAGCACATTGCTGACCGAGTTACTCGAATTCAAGCGGCATTACGACGACAACGTACCGTTATGCGATGCGCTTCCTACCGTAGCGCAGGCAGGAGGCAGTCAATATCTTGGTATGGGGCTGAGAGACCTGTGCGACTCGCTCCACGATTGCTACCGCAACAACGCTACAGCAAGGGCCATGAGGCGAATGTATACCGCTCTGCCTGCATTGGCGATGAAGCCCGCCGATGCCTACGACAAGTTGGTCCGGGGCGAGGTTGAGGCCGTTCCCATTACTGAATTAGAAGGCCGCATCGCCGCAGTCATGCTGGTGCCGTACCCGCCAGGAATTCCCCTGATCATGCCGGGTGAACGCTTCACGACTGAAACGCGCTCGATACTCGATTACCTAGCCTTCGCCCAGCGGTTCGCCGCGCAATTTCCCGGTTTCGATGCTGATGTGCATGGGCTGCAGCACGAGGAGCACCCAGGTGGGTACACCGTCGACTGCATTCTTGAGGAATAGCGCATCATTACGTAATCAAGCCGGTATTGCGGCTTGTCAAAGAAGATCATGTGCGAGGGCGTGGGCTGCTTCACATCGTCCCGCATCGACTTTCAGTCCGCTGTTGTTATAGTTGTTCGGCTGAGAACAGTCCTGTTTTATGAGGCTGTCGAACCCGTTGAGGCACTGAGTGCCTCGGCTGTCGAGGATGATAGCGTGACCGACTACCAAGCCTTTCGTGTGGAGTTGAAGGACAAAATCGCCCATGTAGCGATTAATCGACCTGATAAGGTCAACGCCATGAATGCCGCATTCTGGAGCGAAATTGTCGACATTTTCCAATGGATCGACGATACGGATGACATTCGGGTAGTGGTGCTGTCGGGCGAGGGCAAGCATTTTTCTGCCGGCATCGACCTTCAACTGTTGGCGCAGGCGGCGAGCCAGATGGGTAGCGATGTCGGGCGCAATGCCGAGCGCCTTCGTCGCCACATTCTCAAGCTTCAGAGTTCGTTCAACGCGGTGGATAGCTGCCGCAAGCCGGTCATTGCGGCGATCCAGGGATACTGCATCGGTGGTGCGATCGATCTGATTGCCGCCTGTGATATGCGTTACAGCACGCTGGACGCACAATTTTCGATCAAAGAAATCGATATGGGCATGGCGGCGGATGTCGGCACGCTGCAGCGTCTGCCGCGAATCATTGGCGACGGCATGATGCGCGAGCTTGCTTACACCGGACGTACCGTTGACGGCCAGGAAGCGAAGTCCATCGGCTTGGTCAATCGAACTTACCCTGACCAGCCATCACTTATGGCTGGTGTGTTTGCTATGGCTGCAGATATCGCCAGTAAGTCGCCAGTGGCCATTCGCGGCACCAAGGAGATGATTCGCTACATGCGCGACCACCGTGTCGATGACGGTCTCGAATACATCGCCACCTGGAACGCGGCGATGCTTCAGTCGGCGGACCTGAAGGTAGCGATGGCTGCCCATATGAGCAAGCAGAAACCGGATTTCGCTGACTGATGCATCATTCAAACGTTGCGCGGGAGGCGCGCTAGGCATGGTTACCGGAGCTACTTCACTCAGCATGGTTCGCGATGAGCTGTTCGCTACCATGGAGGAAGCCGAGCAGAGCCTCGAGCATTTCATCATCGACAGGAACAACGGCAGCCTGTTGCAACAGGCTGTCGAGAATCTCAAGCAGGTTCGCGGCACCCTGCGGCTCATCGAGCTTACTGGTGCCGAACTGCTCGCACAGGAAATTCTTCAGCTGGCGACAGACATCCCTGTAGGGGCTGGTGAGGATCGGGACACTCAGCTCGCGTCGCTGAGCAACGCGCTTTATGTCCTCGGACGCTATCTGGAAAGCGTCGACGCCAGTCGACAGGAAATGCCCGAATTGCTGCTGCCACCGATCAATGCATTGCGGTTGGTCAGTGGGCAGTCGCCACTTCCCGAGAGTTTCTTCTTTAGCGTTCGTCTCGACCATGCGCGTCCGCCGATTGAGGCCGCGGTGCGCCAGCCAACTACGCGTGCGGCCGAAGCGCGGCGGTTGCGCCAAATGTATCAGGTTGGCCTGCTCGGCTTCATTCGGGAAGATAATGCCTCGGCAAGTCTAAAGCTGATGGCGCGAGCGCTGGGTCGGTTGGATCTGCTGTTCGCCAACACCGCGGGTGGTCGCCTGTGTTGGTTAGGGAGCGCAGCGGTTGAGGCCCAATTGGATGGACAGTTGTTGCCTCGCCAATCACGTAAGCACTTATTCTCCAGGCTTGACCGAGAGCTTCGGCAGCTCAGCAGTCATGATGCCTATGAACCGCCACGGGTGCTCCTCAAGGAACTGCTTTATCTCGTTGCGTTGGCTGAAAGCAGTGGACCATTAGCACGTCAGGTCCGTGAAACGTTTTCGCTTGGTTCGTTACCCTTCACCGATCATCTTCTTGAGGACGAGTCTCAGCGCCTGGCCGGCCCGGGGCAGGCCGTAATGCGCTCGTTGTCATCGGCGATCCGCGAAGAGCTGGCAAGTCTCAAAGACCTGCTCGACCTGATCGAGCGCCAGACCGCACCGGCTGAGTCTTATCCGAACCTGCACAGTCTGCTCGGCAAGCTGGCAAAGACATTGGGGATGGTGGGCTTGTCCTCCGCATCGAGCACCCTACATGCTCAGCTGTCGGTGGTTTCAGGCTGGAGCGTTGAGAGGTTGCCTGAGCCTCAGGCGTTGCTGAAACTGGCTGATGCGGTGCTTTACGTCGAGAGCATGGTTGCTAGCCTGGAGCGCGGCGAGCGTTTTGATTCGCGGCCTCAGATAGCGCAGCCGGGCCAAGAGGCTGAAGCCTTCGCCAACCATCAGCTCACCGAAGCCTGTATTGTCGTTATCGGCGAGGCGACTGCTGGCCTGGCCTTGGCTAAGCGCGCTATCACAGCTTATCTGGAATCCAATGGTGAGAAATTGCATTTGGCCAACGTTCCTTTCAGCTTGATGGCTGTTCGTGGAGGGCTGCGTTTTCTAGAGCAAGATCGCGCCGCAGAGTTGATTGGCGCATGTGCGAACTTTATTCAAAAACAAATGCTTGACGGCGTGCAAATGCCACCAGAGCAAATGCTAGAAACCCTGGCCGATGCGTTGACCAGCCTCGAGTATTACCTCGACGGCGGTGCGATATTGCGGCGTGATGACTCACGCGTCAGCGTATTGGATCTCGCGACCGAAAGTGTCCGTGCACTGGGCCTGCCGGTGGCCGCCTGATGAGTTTACGGTGGCAGCCAGCGTTGCTCGATCCGGCAGCCGGAGGCGGATGGGCGGTCGTACATTGCCAACAGGGGTTTCTTTGTGACGCGAATGGCGTTCTGTTCCCCAGGGATTGGTTAAAGCGCCTCGAGTTGCCTTTGCTCAGCGAGCAGGGCTTGGGCTATTTCGACGGTGACCAGGTATTCCTCATGGAGTTGGCCCACCCTGTCGAAGTGCCTGGCGCGGGCTGGCAGGGGCTGCGTCAATTCATGATGCAGGATGACGATACCGAAAGGTTTCGTATGCTCGGTTTCGCTGCGCAGATTGGCACCTGGGCAAACCATCATCGCTTCTGCGGCAGCTGCGGCAACCCGATGCGCCAGCATGCTACCGAGCGTGCAATGCAGTGTGAGAGTTGCGGCATCCATCACTATCCTCGTATCTCGCCGAGCATGATCGTCTTGGTGACCCGTGGCGACGAGCTGCTTCTGGCCCGCTCACCGCGCTTTGCTCCCGGTGTATACAGCACGCTTGCAGGGTTCGTTGAGCCCGGAGAGTCGGTCGAGCAGTGCGTCAGGCGGGAAGTACACGAGGAGGTTGGTGTATCGATTGCTGAGCCCAGGTATATCTGCAGTCAGGGTTGGCCGTTTCCGCACTCGTTGATGCTCGGCTTTCACGCCGAGTACGCAGCGGGAGAGATAGTGATGCAGCCTGAAGAAATTGAGGATGCGGGCTGGTTTTCCATCCACGACCTGCCTGCGTTGCCGGCTCCAAAATCCATCGCACGTTATCTGATCGATCTCTATCTGGCTCGGCGTTTAGGCCGCCCCGAACCAGTGCTGCCAAGCTAGTCGCAGACTCATGACCAGCACCACGGAGATAAAGATCGGCCGAATGAATTTCGACCCACCCTGAATTGCCGTGCGCGCACCGAGGTAGGCGCCGATCATCAGCGCCAGCCCCATTCCGATCCCCAACCCCCAGGCGACCTGCCCGCCGGCAATGAACACGGCAAGTGCAACACCGTTGCTGACGAAATTCATGCTGCGAGCCACGCCACTGGCTTTTAGCAAGTCGAGCGGGTAGAGCAGCATATTGCTGACGGTCCAGAATGCTCCTGTGCCGGGCCCTGCTATACCGTCATAGAGGCCTAGGGTCAGGCCCTGTGGCCACTGTCTGCGTACGTCTACTGACATAGCGTCCGCTCGAGGTGTGGTCGGTACCCGCCCGAAAAGCAGATACAGGCCGCAGGCAAATACCACCAAAGGCAGCACCTGATTGAGCCAGCGCGCGGGGATCATGTGGGCCAATCCCGCGCCTAGCGCTGCCCCGATGGCGGTTGCCAAAAGCGCGGAGCGCCATTGTCGTGGATGGAACAGTTTCCTGCGATAAAAGGTGTAGCTTGCCGTAGCGGAACCAAAAGTTGCGCACAATTTATTCGTCCCTAGAACCAGATGCGGCGGCAAGCCTGCCGTAAGCAGCGCGGGCAGTGTCAACAAGCCTCCTCCACCGGCAATGGCATCGATAAATCCGGCAAGAAAGGCAACGGCCATGAGGGCAGCCAATACCATTGGCTCCGTCGCAAGCTCAAACGTCAGCATGTTGAACACTCATAACAAAATCGGCAAAGAGGGTAAGGCATCATGCCGGCTGTGCTTCCTGGGCGCCAACAACAAGTCGCTCAGAAGGCTAGGGTATCGATCACCTAGGAGGATGGCCGACGGCAGAATGTCGACTCGTCTCCAGTGTTCCGTTCTGGCGCTGGCTGCTCTGATTGCCCATATCGATAATGCCCTCTCGGATTTCGGTGGGAATGTCGGTCAATGCAATATGTAGGGCTTGCAGTAGTTGTCGCGTTGCTCGCCATCGTCACTGCCCTTGTTGCGGTGAGGATGCTCGCGGGGGGGCGATGGTTGCTGGGCTGGCTGCGCGGCACCCTCGGGATGCTAGTACTTTCACTTGCCGGTCTGGTGGGTCTAGTCGCGTGGGATGTCACTACCTATCAGTCGCTCGGTCACGGCCCGTCGCTGGTTTCGCTGACCTTTCAGGCCGATGGTCAGCAGCGTTATCAGGTGAAGGTGCAAGAGGGGCAAGCTACCCGCTTCGTCACGCTGGAAGGCGATCTCTGGCAGCTCGACTTGCGAGCGCTCCACTGGAAAGGGCTGGCTGCGCTCATTGGGTTGGAGCCAGGCTATCGGCTGGAGCGGCTCTCTGGCCGCTACCTCGCGGTGGAGCAACAGGATCAGGCGCGGCATCCTTTCGTACAGCTGGCGCACAGCTGGGCAGGGGTGGATTTCTGGGCGTGGTTGAATCGATGCCAGTGCGCTCCCCTGATGCTTGAGGCGCAACTGCGCAGGGTTAGCTATCTGCCGATGGCAGATGGCGCCGTCTATACGGTCGAGATGGCGCCAACCGGCCTGTTAGCGAAACCCGCCAGCGTAGCAGCCGAGCAGGCAATGAAGGGCTGGTAGCGGTAGGGTTTTGTAAAGACAAAAGGGAACCCGAAGGTTCCCTTTTTCACGTCGGCACAAATCAGGCGAGGTAGCCACCGTCCACGTTGAGCGACAGGCCGGTGGTGTAGCTCGAAGCATCGCTTGCGAGATAAAGCACAGCGCCCGCCATTTCGCTTGGGTCAGCGACACGGTGCAGCGGAATGTGACGTAGCGCTTCTTCGCGGATCGAATCGTTTTTGACCAGAGCCGAAGCAAACTTGGTATCGGTGAGACCCGGAAGCAAGGCGTTACAACGGATGCCCTGCGGCGCGCACTCCTTGGCGAAGGCCTTGGTCATATTGATCACCGCTGCCTTGGTGATGGAATAGATGCCCTGGAAGTTACCTGGTGTGACGCCATTAATCGACGCCACGTTAATGATGCTTCCGCCGCCATGCTCACGCATCAACTTGCCGGCCTCGACTGACATGAAGAAATAGCCGCGGATATTCACGTCAACAGTCTTCTGGAAGGCCGATACGTCCGTGTCGAGGATGTGGCAGAACTGTGGGTTAGTAGCCGCGTTGTTAACCAAGATATCCAGCCGACCGAACTGCTCGCGGATTTGTGCGAAGACGGTCTGAATCTGTTCGAGCTCCCCTATATGACAAGCGACTGCAGTAGCCTTACCGCCGTCGGCGTTGATGGCATCAGCAACCGCTTGGCAGCCTTCGATCTTGCGGCTGGAAACGATAACGTGGGCGCCTTGCTGCGCCAGCAGTTTGGCAATGGCTTCGCCGATGCCACGGCTGGCGCCGGATACGAATGCGATTTTGCCGTCCAGGTCGAACAGGGTGGTCTTGCTCATGGAGTCGGTTTCCTCTTGGTGAGCTGTGTTACAGCTTCGAGTTGTTAATAACCTGCAGGCTCACTTGCTCGAGCAGGGCGTTCATTTGTACGAATTTTGCGAATCGCTTGTCCTGGGTCTGACCGTGGAAATAGCGGTAGTAAATCTGTTGCACGATGGCCGCCAGGCGGAACAGGCCATAGGTGTAGTAATAATCGAAGTTGTTGATGCGGATACCGGCACGCTCAGCGTAGTAATCGACAAACTGCTGGCGAGTCAGCATGCCGGGCGCGTTGCTCGGCTGTTTGCGAATCAGCTGCATCGGCGGTGGGTCCGTTGCTTCGATCCAGTAGGCCAGCGTATTGCCGAGATCCATGAGCGGATCACCCAGGGTTGTCATCTCCCAATCGAGGACACCAATAATTTCCATCGGGTTATCTGGATTGAGGATTACATTATCGAAGCGGTAGTCGTTGTGAATGATGCCAGGCTTGGGGTGATCGGCTGGCATCTTGTCTCGCAGCCAAGCCTTGACCGGCTCCCAACCGGGTGCGTCAGCCGTGATTGCGCGCTCGTATCGGTCGATCCAGCCATTTATCTGCCGCTGGACGTAACCTTCTGGCTTACCCAGATCACCAAGACCACAAGCGTAGTAGTCGACGTTGTGCAGGTCGACGAACTTATCGATGAAACTCTTGCACAGCGCGGTGGTTTGCTCCGCCGTGAAACCCAGCTCGGCGGGCATGTCCTCGCGAAGAATGATGCCCTTGACCCGCTCCATGACATAAAACTCTGCACCGATAACCGCCTCGTCGGTGCAGTAGGCGTAGGCCTTCGGACAGTACGGAAAGCCGGCGTTTAGCTGGTTGAGAATTCGGTATTCGCGGCCCATGTCATGCGCCGACTTGGCTTTGTGCCCAAAGGGAGGGCGGCGGAGCACGAATTCCTGCTTTGGATATTCCAGCAGATAGGTCAGGTTGGACGCGCCCCCTGGGAACTGCGAAATACTCGGCATCCCTTCCAGCCCAGGAATATGGGCTTTCAGGTACTGGTCGATGGCCTCGGTGGGCAGTTCTTCGCCGTCGCGTATGCGGCTGGTCTGATCGGTAAGCGCCATGCTTTTCCCTTTTCTGTAATCGATGCCTCAATGACCAGGTTCGGCTACCGTATAACCTCAGCGCCACTGATCAACGGACAACCCAATCTAATGTGACCATCGGACATCACCAAGGGAAGTTGGTCGTTATTGGTCGGGGTGTTGCCGCGTAATCAAGATGCCTGATGCGCGGAAAACGCTGAAAAAAGCGCATAAAAAAGCCGAAGTCACGAGACTTCGGCTTTTTTAATTCCAGCAGATTAGGCCGGAAACAGCTCGCTCAGCTTCAGTGCGAGCATCATGTCACCTTCGGCGCGCAGCTTGCCTGCCATGAAGGCCTGCATACCGTCGGTCTCACCACTGATGACGCCCTGCATGGTTTCGCTATCCATGATCAGCGTAACGTTGGCGTCGGCCGATTCGCCCTTATGGAAATCACAGGTGCCGTCTTTTACGACCAGGTAGTAATTTTCGGCATCGGTGATGTTGAACTGAAAAACCAGATCCAGGCCGGCCGCAGCGCTGGGATTGAATTTGGCCTTCATGCCCTGGATGGTTTCGTCGACGTTGCTCATCGGATATGACCCTTTATTGTCGTGGGAAAAGCGTGCGGCGTGAGCCGCAGGTGGCTGGAGCTTATCGATAGGTGACGAGCTCCGGATTCTTCAGCAATTCCAGGTGTGCGTGGCTATTGAATGATGCCAAGGCTACGTCCTGGTCACGAAACTTCAGGCGGCTAATTGACGTATTGACGATCTGCCAGTTCAGTTCGAATGCCTTGATGGGCGATACGCCAATGATCAATTGAAGCAGCGCCGTGATCGTGCCGCCAGATGTGAAAACAGCGATGTGATCCTTTTTGTCTGCCTGTTCGAGTAGACGGCTCAATCCAGCCTGCACGCGGTTTACGAAGCTCTGCCAGCTTTCAAGGCCCTGTTTTTCGTGGTCGCCCGAAACCCATCGCTGGATGACATATTTGAACAGTCGCTGGAACTCGGCACGATGATCGGCCGCATTGGCAAAGATCTGCATGGCACCCGGTTCGGCGGCCAGAAGATCGTCCATGTGGGCACGAATCACCTCATCGGCGCGAAACTCATTGAAGGCTGCGTCAATCTCCAATGGTGGTAGCGGGCTATCGGTACGATGACTCATCTGCTGGAGCGTCGCGCGAGCTGTATCTTGCTGTCGGTTCAACTCTCCGCTTACGCAGCGGTCGAAGCGAACGCCCATTTGGCCCAGATAGTCACCCAGCGCTGCGGATTGCTGGAAGCCGAGTGGGGACAAAACATCATAGTTTTCTGCGCCGAACGACGCCTGGCCATGTCTGATCAGGTAGATACTGCCCATGCGCTGCTCCGGGACTCAGTTTTCGCGAGCGTAGGGGGATCGTCCTAGAGTGTCAACGATAAATCATACGATCGTTTGAATCTGCTTCTGCTGGCTCAGGCGGCATCCTAATCGGTATGCTTGAGCGATTTTCGCCACTCAGGTCTCTGCTGGCGATCGTGGTTAATGAGGAGGATCTGTGGAATTTCTTGCTGACTATGCAAGCTTTCTGGCGAAGACGGTAACGCTGGTAGCCGCTGTGCTTGTAGTGCTGATTGCGCTTGCCTCGTTGCGTCGTGGCCGGTCCAAGCAGTCGGGTGGCCATCTGGAGGTACACAAGCTCAACGATTTTTACAAGTCGATGCGCGAGCGTCTCGAGCAATCGATCATCGAAAAGGATCAGCTGAAACTACAGCGCAAGCAGGAGGCCAAGGCTGCCAAGCTGGCCAAGAAACATCCAGAAAGTCGTTCGCGAGTCTTCGTGCTCGATTTCGATGGAGATATAAAGGCATCGGCGGTCGAGAGCCTTCGTCACGAAATTACCGCTCTACTGACCATGGCCACTCCGCAGGATGAAGTCGTCTTGCGCCTTGAAAGCGGCGGGGGGATGGTTCACGGTTACGGGCTTGCAGCGTCACAGCTGGTGCGTATCCGCGAAGCCGGTGTGCCACTGACGGTGTGTGTAGATAAAGTAGCTGCCAGTGGTGGCTACATGATGGCCTGTATAGGTCAGAAGATCCTCAGCGCACCCTTTGCGATCCTCGGCTCCATCGGCGTGGTTGCGCAACTGCCGAATCTGCATCGCTTGCTCAAAAAACATGACGTCGATGTCGAGGTGCTGACCGCCGGTGAGTACAAGCGCACTCTGACCATATTCGGTGAAAACACTGAAAAGGGCCGGGAGAAATTTCAAGACGATCTGGAAACCACTCACGAACTGTTCAAGAACTTCGTTGCGCGGTATCGCCAGCAGCTGAGCATCGATGATGTCGCTACCGGCGAGGTATGGCTCGGAATTGCGGCACTTGGCAAGCAACTGGTTGATGAGTTGCAGACCAGCGATGAATACCTGGCTTCCCGCGCACGTGAGGCCGACCTTTTTCAGCTGCATTATGCAGAAAAGAAAAGTCTGCCCGAGCGATTCGGCATGGCTGCAAACGCCGCCCTTGAGCACGGTGTGCTGAAAGGCTGGACCCGTCTCAATGAACAACGTTTCTGGCAATAAGGGGTTTACTGATGGCTCGTTTCAAAGCACTGCAAACCAGCGAAACCGACGGGCGTTTCGAGACAAGCCTGATCGAGCGGGACACCAACGATTTGCCGGCTGGAGAGGTGCTGATACGTGTCAGCTTCTCTTCGCTTAACTACAAGGACGCTCTGTCAGCGAGTGGCAACCGCGGCGTTACCCGCAGTTTTCCACACACGCCGGGTATCGATGCAGCTGGGACTGTCGCCGAGTCAAGCGTCAGCGACTTTGCCGAAGGTGATGAGGTCATCGTTACCGGTTATGACCTTGGAATGAACACGTCGGGCGGTTTCGGCCAATACATTCGTGTACCAGCGGGGTGGGTAATCAAGCGCCCGGTCGGTCTGTCTTTGCGGGAGGCCATGGTCCTCGGTACGGCCGGCCTGACTGCTGCACTCTGCATAGACAAACTTGAGCAGGCAGGTCTCGAGCCGACCGATTTGCCGATCCTGGTGACCGGCGCGACCGGGGGCGTCGGCAGCATTGCAATAGCCCTGCTGTCCAAGCTTGGATACAAGGTGACCGCAGTGACGGGTAAGGCTGAGCAAGGCGACTTCCTTCGCAAGCTTGGCGCTACGGAAATCGTTGAGCGTAGCGCTCTGCAGGCCGGTACCGAGAAGCCATTGCTCAAAGAGCAATGGGCGGGAGCGGTCGATACGGTGGGTGGCGACATATTGTTCAACGCAGTGAAGTCACTGCGACGTGGCGGAAGCGTCGCCTGTTGCGGCCTGACCGCCGGAACGAATTTTCAGGCCAGCGTGCTGCCATTCATCCTGCGTGGGGTGAATCTGCTAGGGGTCGATTCGGTTGAAATCCCACTGGTTGTGAAGGCTTCCATGTGGGACAAGCTTTCCGTTCAATGGAAACTGCCTAATCTTGATGACCTGGTACAGGAGATTTCGCTGGATCATTTGCCTGAAGCGATCGAACGAACACTCGCAGGGCAACAGACTGGAAGGATATTGGTTCGACTCGACTGATGGCGGCTGCTCTGACGCCATTAGCGTTTTGCTTGTTGAGCATAGTCAAAAACGATTTATCAGCCTTTATCGATTGAGCGAAGCTAACGCTACTTCAACATAGCAGGAGCCGCTCATGAAAATACTGGCCGAGAAAATCAAGGCAGCGTTCGGTAAGCATCCGATCGTTGCGCCGGAGCAGATAGAGCATCCGAACTTTTGGATGTACCAATAATTAAACCCCGCCGATTCAGACTGTGTGAAAACCTAGCGGTCTGAACGGTGGTTAGAGAAAATGCCCGTATCGTGAGATA
>JAKUTK010000067.1:12910-24460 GCA_022448005.1 Pseudomonas sp. | reverse complement strand
CAAGCAGCCATAGCTATGCGGCATGATGCTCCAGCCTCAATCCAATAACCGTGTTGCACTCAGCTCCTGCAACCGCCCACTATTTTTCAGCGCTTAGTATTTATTGAGAATATAGTCGTAGACCGGATGGCTTAGTTCAGAAGATTGAGTCTGATTAAGCCACCGCGCTCCGTCACCGCCACCATACTAGCTAAACTCCTTTGTCATCAATGAATTGCGATAACGAACGCTATCGCCGTTGATTTATTTTGTTTCTGAACTTGACCGCCGTCAGGTTCTGAATGTTAACTACATCACATAAGTCAGCCGCAGCTCATAAGGACCTGCAAAACCAAACAGGAACCCGTTACTGCGCTGATGCACATGGATGGCGTTTCCCCAGTTGCAGCTGATGTGCTGCCTGCGCCAATAAAACTTTTAATGCTTATCTCGATTTCTAGCCGAGTGCGGTAGCTCTGCCTGAAGCCTACTGCGAGGACCAGCAACTATGGTCCAACGACATCGCGGACAGGGCCAAGGGCCGCTGCAGCGGCTAGTGGCGGTAGCTATGCCAGATCGGACGAGATTAGCGTAGAGGTCCGACAACTCTAACTTTGGCTCGACACTTTTAATGGTAGTGCCGTTGGCGACAACCATTAACGCACCGATAAGCTTCAACTCGTCTTAATATCCGACTAAAACACTTACTGACTGCATGATCCAACTGGAGTCCATCGTGAATACATCTTTTCGCAACTTGGAAGCGCCAGCTCTTCAGTTAATAACCAACGAGATGAACGCTAAAGGAAGTTCCTGCATTGCCAACTTCCTATCAAGCGAACAGCTGGCTTCGCTGCAAGAAAGCCTCGCGGTCGAAGCCGAAAAACATAAAGGCAGTTACTTTGCGCATCATGGTGGGCGCGAAATAGAAAGTTCTCTATTGGGCGCGCTAGGCGCTTCGCCAGAGTTTCGTAACATGCTGGAAAGTGTCTACAAAGCGGGCGCGGGGAAAGCCGCTTATAGCAATGAGATACTTAAAGTCCTGCGCTGTGTGCAAGGAACCTCAGGTCGCCGCGAGTCCAATTGCTTTCACTACGACGCCAGCCTGGTCACAGCATTGCTGCCGATCGAAATCCCTCAGGACGGCATCGATCGAGGTGATTTGATCTTGTTCCCCAATGGTCGCCGCATACGCTCCAACGTCTTGATCAATGTTGTGGAAAAAGCGCTGCTGCAAAATTCTCTGAGTCGGAAATTGATCAGCGCAGCCATTCGGCACAATTTTCTGCGGCCGCAAAAGCTTCAACTCGTTCCCGGCAACCTCTATCTGTTCTGGGGCTACCGCACGCTGCATGCCAACGAGCCGTGCGATCCCTCCCACCGCCGCGCAACAGCCATCTTCCACTATGGCGACCCGCATGCGGGCAGCTTCGCTACCCGCATGATCCTCAAGCTGAACCAGCGCCGGGCTCGACGCGCAACAGCCTTGGGCACCCAACCTACCGCGTGATCACACGGACGCAGCCTTCTGCGTCTGCTATCCGACGTGACGGCCGATAAGGACATCGAGATGATCAATGTCACCAAATCGTATCTGGGCAACAAAACCAAATTCCTGGGCTACGTCGACAGCATCTACGCATCCGGTTGGTTGACCAATCATGGTCCACTGGTAACTGAGCTGGAGGAGCGGCTGCGCGATTACCTGGGGGTGAGAAACATCATCCTGACCAACAACGGGACCTTGGCGCTGCAGATCGCCTATCGGGCGCTGAATCTGACCGGCAGCGCCATCACCACTCCGTTCAGCTTCGTCGCCACCACCAGTTCGCTGCAGTGGGAGGGCATCAGGCCGATATTCTCGGATATCGACAGAGCCAGCTGGAACCTGGATCCCCAGGCGATAGAAGCGCGGATAGAGGCCGACACCCAGGCGATCGTGGCCACCCATGTCTTCGGCAACGCGTGCGACGTCGAGACAATCGCGCAGGTTGCGCAGCGGCATCGCCTGAAGGTGATCTACGACGGCGCTCATGCGTTCAGCGTCCACTACAAGGACCAGTCGGTGTTCAACTGGGGCGACGTCAGTACGCTCAGCTTTCACGCCACCAAGCTCTTCCACACCATCGAAGGCGGCGCCATCGTCACCAACGACGATGCCTTGGCCGAGAGGATTCGTTTGCTCTGCAATTTCGGCATTGTCGACACCGACATCATCGACGGCATCGGCATCAACGCCAAACTCAATGAATTTGCCGCCGCAATGGGACTGTGCATTCTCGACGACATGGCACTGATTCTGGAGCAGCGCGAAGAAATCGCCAGCCGCTACGTACAGCGGCTCAGTGATCACTTCGACTTGCAACGCCAGCAGCCACACTCGCAACGCAACCACAGCTATTTCCCGATAGCCCTGAAGGATGAAGATCAACTGCTGCGCTGCCGAGTGGCGCTCAAGGACAAAGGCATCAACCCCAGGCGCTACTTCTACCCCTCGCTAGACACCCTCAGCTACGTGCAGCCACAAATCCCACAAACCGAATCTCGCGCCTTGAGTCGCCGGGTCCTGTGCCTGCCGATCTACCCGGGCCTGCCACGACACGTCCAGAACACGGTTATCGAAACGCTACTGAATGAGTCATCGCAGGGCAGCCACTTGCCCACCGAGCACATATGGCCCCAGGTCGCTGCCAGTCTGTTACTGGACGACCGTCTAAGCCCACCAGCCCCTGCGTACAAGCGCATCTACTGACTCAATCGCAACGGCTGACGACATGATGTCCAATCGAAATCTATCGATGCTTCGTAATACCGGCCTTAGCTACGCAGGCCAAGCGTACGCCATGCTCATCGGCATCCTTATTCTGCCCTTCTATCTCGGCCACCTGGGCGCCGAGGCCTATGGCCTGATCGGCTTTTTCGCAGTTCTTCAAGCCTGGCTGCAGCTGCTGGACGCCGGCCTGTCCCCTTCGTTGGTTCGTCAAATTGCGCATTTTCGCGGTCGTGACGGCTCCGCGGCGCAACGCTACGAGCCGGGGCAACTACTGCGTTCATTCGAAATCATCTTTCTGCCGCTGGCACTGCTCACCGCGCTCAGCATCCATTTCGCCAGCGGCTGGATCGCTCACCAATGGCTGCAGGCAGCGGAGCTGAGCAACGCCACGATCGTCCATTGCATCAGCCTGATGGGCTTGATAATCGGCCTCAAGCTCTACGCCACGCTCTACAAGAGTGGCCTGCAAGGGCTTGAGCTGCATGCTTGGCTGAATGGCGCAAATGTCACCGTCGCCACACTGCGCTATTTCGGTGGGCTGTTTCTGGTAGCCAATATCAGCCAGAACCCGCAGGACTTCTTTGTCTTCCAGGCCGCTGTAGGGCTGCTCGAAACCCTTATCTTCGCCGCCAAGGCGTATAGCTTGATGCCCAACCCGAAGCTGCTGACCGGCTTCAACTGGACAGTCGTCAAGCCGGTTCTGCCGTTCGCCGCTGGCATTTCGCTGACTTCGGTGCTGTGGATCGTCCTGACCCAGCTGGACAAGGTACTGCTGTCGAATGTGCTGCCGCTTAACGAGTTCGGATATTTCTCGCTGATCGCGCTGATGTCGACCGGCATCATGACGCTGACCAATCCACTGGTGCAGACGTTGCTACCGCGCATGACGATGCTTGTCGCCGAGGACCGTATCGCCGATATGCAGGCGCTCTATCTGAACGCGACCCGGTTCGTCTGCAGCCTGTTGTTTCCCTTGGCGGGGGTGATTGCCTTTCACGCCGCCGATTTGGTTTTCGCCTGGACCGGCGATGCAGAGGCCGCGAAATGGAGCCGCCTGATACTGCCCTGGTACGTCGTGGGCAGCGCGATCATGGCCGTCACTGCCTTTCAGTTCTATCTGCAGTACGCCTACGGGCAGCTAAGGCTCCATGTGTGGTTCAGCGTGGTCAGCGCCGTGTTGAGCATTCCCGTGGTCATTTACGCAACCCTCGAGCATGGCGTGTACGGCGCAGCGCTGGCCTGGTTCGGGTTGCGCATGCTGACCTTTCTGATCTGGCCGTCGATGGTGCACAAGCGCTTCGGTGCCTGCCTGCATCGCCCGTGGCTACAGGACCTGTTGCGCATCACGGCCATGACCGGCCTGGGGCTGCTGATCGGCGAACCGGTGTTCGCTGCCATCGCCAGTGACAACCGATTCGACATTCTCCTGGGGCTAGCCGTCAGCGGCCTGATCTGCCTTGCCCTGGTGACCTTCACCTCCAAGCCGGTGGTAATGCGGCTTTACGTAATGATGACCAAGTCGAGCGTTTGAAATGGACAGCCAATCGAGAACCGAACAGGACGTCATGGCAGCGTGGGGCGACCAAACATCTCCCCTGCTGAGCATCATTTGCCTGACCTACAACCATGCGGCGTTCATAAAGGAAACGCTGGACGGTTTCATTCGGCAGGAAACCGACTTCCCGTTCGAGGTGGTCGTCCACGATGACGCGTCAACCGACAGCACAGCCGCGATCGTCCGCGAGTACGCCGCGCGTTACCCCAACCTGATCAAGCCGATCTATCAGCAAGAAAATCAATATCAGCTGGGGGTGCCGTTCAGCACGCGACTTTTCGCTCAGGCCCGCGGCAGATATATCGCCTATTGCGAAGGGGACGATTACTGGACGGACCCGCGCAAGCTCCAGCTACAGGTGGACTTCCTCGAAAAACATCGTGACTACGTGATGACATACCACGATGCATTCATGTTCAACAGCCAGGGCGTCGTCCGTACTCCTCACCTGACCGGCAAGTATCGAAAGGATGCGAGCGCTCTGGAGCTAAAGCAGGCGCGCCCGGTTTCAACCCTGACGGTGTGCTTCCGCAACTTGGTGCATGAACTTCCACCGGAGTTGCACGGCGTCGAAGTGCTGGATATCTGCTGGTGGTCACTGCTTGGCGCGCATGGCAAGGGCAAGTTCATCGAAGAGATAAAGCCCGCGGCCTATCGCGTGCACGAAGGCGGAATCTTCTCGATGCGCAGCAGCAAGCAACGCATCCAGATGACCACGCACGCCTATTACAACCTTGCTCGTTACTACCAGCGCATCGGCGACCAGCCGCTGTACGAGTACTTCATGATCCAGGTGTTCGCTCAGGTGCTCGCGTCGATCTCGCCGCTCAGCAAGCTCCAGGCACTGGGTCAGGTCTTCCAAAACATCAGCATCAATCTTTTGCGCAGGCTGACCCCAGGTGTCTGACGAACACCTGGCCGTCACGCCCGCTGCTGCACCGGTGGCGCAACACTCAAGGAAGGAACCCGCAATGACTGCAATGGCCCGCTCTTCGCTGGACTACGATGGCGATAACCGGATCGATCTGGCGCGCATTCTGCGCGTGGCGTTCGATCACAAGCGTCTGATTTTCACCATCACCGCCCTCTTCGCCCTGCTCGGCATCGCCTACGCCATCGTCGCTACGCCGATCTATGAAGCCACCGCGATGATCCAGATCGAGCCAAAGAAATCAGGCATCACCGGTATCCCCGAATCCGTGCCCAGGCCGAACTCGGTATCCCAGGCAATCACAGAAATAGAGTTGATCAAATCCCGTGCGGTACTGGGCAGTACAGTCAATGATCTGAAGCTGTACATCGCTGCGCGCCCCAAATATGTTCCGCTGATTGGCAGTTATCTGGCACGCCAGCACGACCCCGTAGAGGACGGCGAGCTGGCTGCGCCGTTGCTGGGAATGGACAGCTATGCCTGGGGTGGAGAAAAGCTGGACATCTTCCAACTGGACGTGCCGGAAGCCTACCTGGGCGAGAAATTGCTGCTGCGTGCAGGCACTGCGGGCTCATACCGTCTGTACGACTCCGACAAAAAGTTGCTGTTGAGCGGCAAGACCAACCAAGCCGTGCAGCATGACGGGTTTCGGGTGCAGGTCGCCGAACTCAAGGCCCGCCCCGGCACGGAGTTCTTCGTCGTGCGCAACCGCCCGCAGACAACCGCGCTGGACTACCAGAAACGCTTGAAGGTGGGGGAAGCCGGAAAGGACTCGGGGATTATCTATCTCACGCTCGAGGACCCGGATTCTGATAAAGCCAACCGGGTGCTCGACAAGATCAGCCGCCTCTATGTACTGCAGAACATCGAACGCAGCTCTGCAGAAGCGGCTCAGCGTCTGGAGTTCCTGCGGTCACAGGTACCGCTGGTGCGCAAGGAGCTGGAAAAGGCCGAAGCCGCCCTCAATGACTATCAGACCAGCGCCCAGTCGGTGGATATCAGCATCGAGACCAAGGGCGTGCTCGATCAGATCGTCGCGCTGGAGTCTCAGATCTCCGAGCACAACCTCAAGCGCACCGAATACAACCAGCTCTACACCCCGGAACACCCGACCTACCAGACGCTGATGAAGAAGATCGGTCAATTGCAGGCCCAGAAAGCCGCGCTGATGGGCAAGATCGACACCCTGCCGATGACGCAGCAGGAACTGTTGCGCCTGAACCGCGACATGCAGGTCACCACGCGCACCTACACGCTGCTGTTGGACAAGGCACAGGAACAGGACATTCTGCGCGCAGGCACGATCGGCAACGTGCGCATCATCGACAGCGCCTATGCAGTGGTAGAGAAGCCCGCCAAACCCATCAAGCCCCTGGTGGTGCTGGTCGCGATCTTCATCGGGCTGCTGGTGTCGGCCATGGTGATCTTGCTGCGACAGGTGTTCTACCGCGGTATCGAAAGCCCCGAGACCATTGAGAATCTGGGTACGCCGGTGTATGCCGCGCTGCCTTTTTCGCCGAAGCAGGAGCACCTGTACCGGTTAAGAAAGATTCACGACGGCAGAAGCAAGCTGCTGGGTCGCGCCGATCCCGCCGACCTGGCTATCGAATCGCTCCGCAGCCTGCGCACCAGCCTCAAGTTCGCCATGCTCGAGGCACGCAATCAGGTGCTGGTCATCACCAGCCCTACTCCCTCGGTGGGTAAATCCTTCGTTGCCAGTAACCTCGCTTCGGTCATAGCTCAGGCTGGCCAGCGCGTATTGCTGATCGACGCCGACATGCGCCGCGGCTATCTGGCCGGCATGTTCGGCATGGCGCCGCGCAACGGCTTGTCGGATGCCCTGGCCAGTGGCTTGCAGCTCGCCGCAGTAGTCAGCAAGACCGATCAGGCCAACCTGCATTTCGTTGCCAGCGGGCATTCCGCGCCCAATCCCTCGGAACTCCTGATGCATGAGAACTTCTCCCGCTTGCTGAAAGAAGCCGAGCGTGAGTACGACTTCGTGATCGTCGATACACCACCCGTACTGGCGGTAACCGATGCCGTGCTGGTTGCCCAACAGGCCGGCACCTGCCTGCTGGTGGCCCGTTATGGATTGAGCACAGCCGGCCAGGTCGAAGCTTCCAAACGGCGCCTGGCGCAGAACGGCGTACTGCTCAAGGGCGCCATTCTCAATGGCATCAAACGCCGGGCCTCGAGTTCCGCCTACGAGACCGGCGCCTACGGTTACTACAGCTATTCTCAAAAAGCCTGACACACGCGAGGGATATGCCCGTGCTCAGAACCGTCTCGATGATGCAGCCCTACCTGTTCCCCTACCTTGGCTATTTCCAGCTGATCGCGCGCAGCGATGTCTTTGTGCTGGGCGACGACCTTCAGTACGTCAAGGGCTCATGGATTAACCGCAACAGGATACTGGCGGCGGGGCAGCCGAAACTCATCACCTTTCCACTGCGAAAAGCCAACCAGTTCTTCCCGATCAACCAACGCTGGCTCTGCGACGAGTTCGAGCAAGAAGCACAAAAGCTGCTGAAGACCTTGGAACTGGTGTACTCCCGCGCTCCACACAAAGCCGAGGTGATTACCCTGATGCGTCAGATCCTGGCGCACCCGGAACGCAACCTGGCGCGCTTCATCGAGAACTCCATCCGCCGGATCTGCGCCTACCTGCAGATCGCAACGCCGATCCGCATCGGCTCTGAACTGGGCTTGCCGGCACGTATGGACAAACAGGAACGCGTCGTCACCATCGCTCACAAGATGAACGCCGAGCTGTACATCAACCCGATTGGCGGCACGGAGCTCTACAGCCATGCCTTTTTCAGAGCGCAAGGGCTAACGCTGAGATTCCTGAAGATGGATGACTTGAGCTATCCCCAGTTCAACCACCCCTTCGTGCCTTCGCTGTCGATCATCGACGTGCTGATGTTCAACAGCCGAAGCGAAGCGCAGGCGCTGTTGAAACGTTTTTCTTTGGTCGAGGGCATAGAGCATCCGGCCGCGTTGCAAGGCGCATGACCTCGACAGAACGGACATCGACAATTCTCACTATGGAAGGCGGTTCAAATGACCTCACTCAGCAGCAGCTCTCACTGGTACTTGATTCAGACCAAACCCCGACAGGAAAGCCGCGCCGAAGAGAATCTTCGACGTCAGCACTTCGAGTGCTATCGGCCGATAAAGCCAAGCGCTGCAGGCAATGGAAAGGCGGACGAAGCACTCTTTCCGGGCTACCTGTTCATCCGCCTCGATCGGCAGCTGGATAACTGGTATCCGATTCGCTCCACCCGCGGCGTTGCCCGAGTGGTGGCCTTTGGCAGCGAGCCGACCCCGGTCAGAGACGAGCTGATCGAGCAATTGCGTCAACGTCTGGCTGCCCCGCCGCAGAAACCCCAATTCGAACCCGGCGAAAAGGTGCAGCTGCATGGCGGCAGCTTCAACGAACTCGAGGCGATCTTTATCAGTGCCGATGGCGAAAAGCGTTCGGTGATCCTGCTGAACTTGTTGCAGCGTGAACAAAAGGTCCGTGTGCCCACGCGCTACCTCTGCAGCGTTCCCGCCATCCTGGCCTAGCGCTGGCTTGTCGAGCGGATTGACGGCTCATTGAGGGCACACCATGAAAGTCCTTGTTCTACACAGTTTGTATGCGCCCCACATCGGCGGTGGCGCCGAAATTGTTGTGCGGCAGCTGGCTGAAGGGCTTCAACGTCGCGGCTGCGACATCGTTGTCCTGGCGACCGGTCCAGAGGCCGGGCTGCATGAAGAGATGCTCGACGGCGTGCGGATATACCGAGCCGGGCTGGACAATTTCTACTGGCATTTCACCCAGTCCCGCCCCAGCCGACTGTTGCGCCTCGGTTGGCATTATCGAGACCGTTACAACCGCAGCATGCGGCGGCATGTGCGCCAGGTCATCGAGTATGAACGGCCCGATGTGGTGCTCTGTAACAACCTCACCGGCTGGTCGATATCAGCCTGGGATGAAATCAGCGCGGCAGGACTGCCCATCGTTCAGGTGCTGCACGACCTGTATCTGCTCTGCCCCAAGGACACCATGTTCAGCAAGGGCCGCAGCTGCGAGCGTCAGTGCGGCATGTGTTCAGCCTTTCGCCAACCGCACGCGGCTGCCTCGGCTCAGGTCTCAGCGGTCATTGGCGTCAGCCGTTTCGTCCTCGATCGGATAACGGCCCAGGGCTACTTCAGTCGGGCCAGCCAGCATGTTGTGCACAACAGCGTCGATTCCAGCAGCAGCCACTCGGCCAAGCCACGCCTGCATCACAGCGGCCTGCTGCGCTTCGGTTACATCGGCACACTCTCTGAAAACAAGGGTGTGGGCTGGCTGATCGAGCAGTTCCAGGCCCTGTCCATCAACGCCACGCTGGAAATCGCCGGTCGCGGCAAGTTGGATTACGAAGCGAAGCTCAACGAGATGGCCGACCCGTCCAAAGTGAGGTTCGTCGGCTATCAGCCTTCAGAACGCTTCATGCAGGGGATCGATGTCCTGGTCGTACCTTCAATCTGGGCTGAGCCTTTCGGGCTGGTGGCGATCGAGGCCTGCGCACAGCATCTGCCCGTCATCGCCACGAACATGGGCGGCCTGCCGGAGATCATCCGGGACAACCTGAATGGCTTGATGTGCACGCCTACCGACCCCGACTCCCTCGGCAGGGCCATGCTCAAGCTCTATCTGGACAGCGGCCTGCGCCGTCGATTGTCCAGCCAGGCACGCGACAGCGTCGCGGCCTTTCTAGATACGGAACGAATGCTCGATCAGTACCAGTCGATCCTGCACTCCACGCTACACGGCCGGAGCGCCCATGATGAACCCGAGTTCGCTGACCATTTCGCACCGCAGGTCGAGACCGCTGGCGATTGACAAACCCACCGTGCTCACGCTTATCGCGGCCTCGCTGCTGATCAGCGAAACCTTCGCCGGAGCACTTCGTTATTACCTCGATATTGCCGGCGTTTCGGCCCTGCTCTACTTGCCCAAACTGGCCTGCATCGCGGCAGTTGCGCTGGAAATACCCAGGGCCCGAAGCCAGCCCGGTGTCTGGCTGGTGCTGTTTGCCGTGCTGGTCTCAAGCCTATTCGCGCTGCTGCACGGTGCCACGCTGGGCAATGTCGGCTTCAGCCTGTTCATCTACATCCCGCTGTTGTTCGGGTTGTTCTGCGGCGGCTATCTGGAGCAAAGGACCAGCCTGCTCAGCTGGGTCATGGGTTTTTGCCTGGTTGCGTCAATGCTCGGCATTGCGCTGGACATGTTCACCAGCGTGCCGTGGAAGGGCTATAGCTACATGATGGGCGATGTCGAGCTGACCGCTAACAAATCCTGGGCCTTCGGCAGTACCGACCGACTAGCAGGATTCGCCCGGATGTCGACCAACCTGGCCGTGATGATCGCCCTGTACAGCCTGTTTCTGGCGGCGTTCCTGCAGTCGCGGTTGTTACGGATGGCGTTGTACCCGCTGGCCTTCGGCGCGATCTTTCTGACGACCAACAAGTCCACCGCGGCAGCTTACCTGCTGACTTTGATGATGCTTTTTCTGGCCGGGTATCGCCTGCCCAGCGCCACGGCATTTTTTATCGCAGTACTGACCGGAATGGCGTTGCCGATCGCCAGCCTGCTGTTGAACATCCCGCAAAGCGAGGCCTATAGCGCCAGCCTGTTGGCGTCCTTCAATGACCGGCTGATTCACAGCTGGCCTAATTTCATCGACGTCGTGACTAATGAAGGCTGGGGCTGGTGGGGCGCAGGGTTTGGGGCAGTAGGCAGCAGCGCAGCAGCCTTTCCATTGGCTTGGCTGGAGTTGCTGAGCATCGCCGACAACACGGCGTTGTATCTATGGGGAATGCTCGGCGTATTCGGTGTACTGCTGTATCTGCTGCTGTTTCCGTTGCTGCTGCGCCTGCATGACCGTGGCCCGCGCATTCGCGACGCGCTGCTGGGGATTGTTTTCTGCACCATCCTGATTGGCTGGGCAACCGACGTACTGGAAGTCACCACGGCCACCCTGTTCCTCGGCATGGCCATTGCCCATGCCCTGACGCCGCAGGAGCGTCACCATCCCGTTGCAACAGTATCAGCGCATTACGGCCTTGAGCTTGGTAAGCGAAAACCCAGGGACGACCGGCCATGAAACACCGACATCCATTGCACTGCCTGGTGCTTGCTGCGGCTGTGACTGCCCTTGCCACGCAGGCACCGGCACAGCCCGCTGAAGATCCGTTCATCCTGGGCGTCTGCTCGCATGATCTGCACCTGCGCGACAGCAACAGCAAGGGCGTGCAGCTGTTGAAACAAGCGGGTATCGC
>JAKUTK010000067.1:0-12900 GCA_022448005.1 Pseudomonas sp. | reverse complement strand
GAGTCCGTGCGAACCGATGCGCACTGGGCCTTCCTCGAGCGTAAGCGCGATCAGCTCAAGGTGGAGCGGCATTGGCCAGCCTACCTTGCTGGCAACGAAGCGCAGGGGATCGAAAGCATGTTCATCCTTGGCTATGGCAATCGCTTTCACGGCGACGGCAAGAAGCCACGCAGCGAACCGGTACGCACCGCGTTCAATCGCTACGTGGCCTTTACTGCCGAGCAGTTTCGTGGCCGCATCAAGCACTACGAGGTCTGGAACGAGTGGGACGTCGAGGATCCGATCGATCCACAGTTCACTGAGGACTACGCCCGTCTGATCACCGATGCCGCCGGCATCATCCGCCAGCATGACCCGGACGCCAAAGTGCTGGCCGGCGCAGTGACCACCAAGGGCATCGAATCCGGTTTCGCGCTGCGCCTGATCGAAGCCGGAATCATGCAGTCTGTCGATGGCCTCTCGTTGCACCCCTACGTCCATTGCCGTCGTCGCGGGCAAAACACACCGGAAGCCTGGATTGAATGGCTCGCGGGGGTCGACATGGAACTGTCCCGTGCCGCCAATCAGCCGGTTCCGCTTTACCTGACCGAAATGGCCTGGCCTGCCCACCAGGGAACCTGCGGCATCGATCAAACCCTCCAGGCAGCCTATCTGGCAAGGAGCTTTTTTCTCGTCAGGACACTCCCTAACGTGCGTGGATATTGGTGGTATGACTTTCGCAACGACGGCACTGACAAACACGAACGGGAACACAACTTCGGCCTGCTCAGGCAGGACTATTCGCCAAAACCTGCGTTTAGGGTCCTCGAAGCGATCAGTCCGATCATCAAGGATTACCAGTTCCTGGGGCGGGTCGAGGAATCGCGAAACAGTGTTCTGCTGCAGTTTGGCAATGGCCAAGAACAGCTCCTGGTGGCCTGGAGTACTACAGACCAAACGCGCCCCGTCACCATTACCTCAGCGGGCAAGACAGCCAGCAACCTGAGACTGCTGGATACCGCTCAGCCCGAAAAGGGATGGACCACCGATGTCGCCTGGCAATGCCCGAGCAACGCGGATCACTGCGCGGTCCGCGTCGAACTCAACGGGTTTCCCAAGATTCTCAGCCTCGGGCCCGCTTCGGCCGGCTCCGAGCCCTTGCCACCCATCTCGACTCGTTGAACAGAAGGAACTCAAGATGATCGTGATCAATGCTCGCTTCCTGACGCAGGACATGCGGGGCGTACAACGGTTCGCTGAACAGATTTGCCTGCAGCTCAAAGACCTGCGCGACGACTTAGTCTTCGTCGCGCCTGATGACATACGCCTGCACGAAAGTGCAGAACAATTGCAGGTCCGACGTATAGGCCGACACCACGGGCACTTGTGGGAGCAACTGGATCTCCCGCTGTGGCTGGCACGCAATGGCTCCCCTCCCCTGGTCTCGCTGTGCAACACCGCCCCGCTGTTCTATGGCAACCAGATCGCAACGCACCACGACATCACCTACATCAGGCACCCGGAAAGCTATTCCAGGACTTTCAGAGCCATGTACCGGAATCTGACCCCTTTGCTGCTTGGCCGAACCAAGGCGTTGATCACCGTCAGCGATTTTTCCAAAAAGGAAATAGCCGGCCATTACGGCTATCCGGCAAGCAGCATTTGCGTCGTGCCGAACGCGGTAGATGCGCGCTTCCAACCCTTTTGCGCAGAGCAATGCACACGCGAGGCGGCGCCTTACCTCCTGGCGGTGTCGTCGCCCAGCGCGCACAAGAATTTCGCCCGGATGGTCGCAGCCTTCCTGAGCATGGAAGGTCTCGATGAGGTCGAGCTGCGCATCATTGGCGACTCCAACCGGATCTTCTCGGGAAGCCTTCACGACGTGGCCGGTAGTCGACGCATTCGCATGCTGGGCAGGTTGACGGACGAAGAGCTGGTAGAGGCCTACCAAGGTGCGGCCGCCTTCGTGTTTCCTTCGCTATACGAAGGGTTCGGCATCCCTCCGCTCGAAGCGCAAGCCTGTGGTTGCCCGGTTATCGCCGCGCGTGCCGCATCCATTCCAGAGGTTCTCGGCGATAGCGCACTGTACTTCGATCCCCTGAAGGTACAGGACATCGCCCAGAGCATGCAGCGGATCCTTCGGGACGAAGCCTTGCGTCAGGACCTGCGCCGTAAAGGCAAGGCAAACGTTGCGAGGTATTGCTGGAACAGCTCGGCTCGTCAGGTTTCCAGGCTCATCGACCAGGCGTTCACCGGCGTGCGAAACACCGACATCACAGATATCAATCCGCTGCCACTCAGCCAGCCAAAGCACTAGCCAGGATGCGGGTCCAGTCCCAGCCGTCCCGATATCCCCGCCCCGCTGGCGGAAGAAGCATCACGTCAGTAGCTGCAACTGCGATTCCCGTCACTGCAACCGGAGTGACGTCTGCCACTCCCCTAACTAAAAAAAGGCCTTCGCAATGAAAATCGCCATAATTCATGACTGGCTAGTGACCTATGCCGGTGCCGAGAGGGTGCTTGCCGGCTTGCTGGATGTCTGGCCGGAAGCCGACCTGTATTCCGTGATCGATTTCCTCTCCGATGAGGACCGCGCCAACCTCGGCGGCAAGCGCGCCACCACGACATTCATCCAGCAATTGCCGAAGGCGAAGACGCACTACCAGAAGTACCTGCCGCTGATGCCGCTGGCCATCGAGCAGCTGGACATGTCGGGTTATGACCTGGTGATCTCCAGCAGCCACGCCGTTGCCAAAGGCGTATTGACCGGCCCCAACCAACTGCATATCAGCTACGTGCACTCACCGATCCGCTATGCCTGGGATTTGCAGCATCAGTACCTGCACGAAGCGAGTCTCGATCATGGGTTCAAGGCCAAGCTGGCGCGCATGCTGCTTCACTACATGCGCATGTGGGACCAGCGCACCGCCAGCGGCGTGGACGATTTCGTTGCCAACTCGCACTTCATCGGTCGGCGCATCAACAAGAGCTACCGCCGCGAATCCACGGTGATCTACCCACCGGTCGACACACGTCAGTTCACGCTTCACGCGGCGAAAGAGGATTACTACCTGACGGCCTCGCGAATGGTGCCCTACAAGCGCATCCCGATGATCGTCGAGGCGTTCTCCAGGATGCCCGACAAGAAGCTGGTCGTGATCGGCAGCGGACCGGAGATGGAGAAGGCCCGGGAGCTCGCCACGCCAAATGTGACGCTGATGGGTTATCAGAGCTTCGCCGTGCTGCTGCACCATATGCAGCGCGCACGTGCCTTCGTGTTTGCTGCAGAAGAGGATTTCGGTATCGCACCCATCGAAGCCCAGGCGTGCGGCACGCCTGTCATTGCCTATGGCAAAGGCGGGGTACTGGAAACCGTACGGGGGATCGAGCATCCCGAACCAACGGGCGTGTTCTATACCGAGCAGACGCCTGAATCGTTGATAGCCGCCGTAGCGCGATTCGAGGTGCACGCGCATCAGATCCTGCCTGAGACCTGCCGCACAAGCGCAGAGCGATTTTCAACCGAACGATTCAGGCAGGAGATCAAGGAATTCGTAGATACTAGGGTTCGAGAGGTTTCGTTGCTCCAAGGGCAGGATGCGCTACTGGATCTACCAACGATTACCCCTCTGAATGTGGCTCAGGTTTACCCGACGGCAGTTCCGATGAAACATGCCTAACCGAGTCCTCACTCCCTATTGCGAGGCTTCAAGGATGAACACAACCACCGCAGCACAATGCTTTCAAACCATTTCGGCATTAAGCCTCGCGCTGTTGATCGGCGGTACGGCGAACGCCAACCACCGTTCGGACCTGCCAAGCGACGACCGGCATTTGCATGAGTCTGGTCATTCCGTGCTGAGCAAGACAGGCTGTGCAAAGAGTCGCGGAGCGACCCTGTTCAATCTCGGAATGCATCAAAACGCTCCGCAATGTGCGGGCAGCTCCAGTTCCGGCATAACGCCACCCGCACCGATCCGCCTGGCAAAACCGCTTACAGGCAACCCATACCGCTCAAACGAAACCATTCGCTACTCGTTTTAACCCCGTGATACTTGGAGTCGCTATGGACAGTGCAGACCAAACCCAGCAAACCTTGGTGTATGCCGACGGATATTCCTACACGGAATTTTTCCAAGCGCCGCCCGACCCGTCCGGCGTGTCCGGACCCAACAAATTGATCAGTGTCTTCCACGCCTTGTTTACCCCGGACCGCCAAGTTCTACTCTCCGCTGTCGAGCTGTCCTCTGAAGCGCAGCCAAACGCAGACGCTACATCCGGCCAAATCGCCTGATTGGAACCACTAACTTCCTAGCGATCCCGCTACCCGCTACCGCAGCGCCGCAAGGGCCTTGCCGGGAGCGTCACGCCCCTGGGTAGCGGGCCGCTCACGTTTCCACGTCGAGAAAACCATGACTTCGAAAACCACAGTGGTCACCGTGACCTACGGAGACCGGCTGCCGTTTGTGCAGCAATCGATTGAGCGCGCCCTGAGTTTTCCCGCAGTCAGCAACGTGGTGGTGGTGAGCAACGCATCGCTGGCATCTCTGGATCAGTTGCTAAAGCGCTGGCCGGATCAGGTTCGTGTGATCGAGCTGGCCGAAAACACAGGCTCAGCTAATGGCTACGCCGTAGGGCTTGAGGCCGCCCTGGCGTCCGATGCTGATTTCATCTGGATGATGGACGACGACAACCTGCCCACCGCGGCCGCCGTATCGATCCTGCACCGTGAGCTCACGCGTCTGACTGGCCTGCTGGGCTCGGATCGAGTCGCAGTCCTCGGCTACCGTGAGACACAACAGGCCGACATTGCGCAGGGCATACCTGCCCGATACATCAGGCAACCGCGCTCCAGCTATTTCGGATTTCACATCGCCCAATTGCCTTACAAAATCTGGCGGCGTCTGCCTTGGGGCAAGCGAGCCGGCCCGCTGCCGACAAGCATCAGCCTGCCATTCGCGCCCTATGGCGGCATGCTCGCGCACCGCAGCCTGTATGAGCGGATAGGTCTGCCGCTCAGGGAGCTTGTCCTTTACGTTGACGATACCGAGTACACCCGGCGTATTACCGCCAGCGGTGGACAGCTGTTTCTCTTTACCGAAGCGGTGATCGAGGAGCTGGAGCAGTCCTGGAACACAAAACAGCGCACCCGAAACATCTATGAAACCTTCCTCCTCGGCGAGTCTGATTTCCGCGCCTACTACACCGCGCGTAATCAGGCCTGGTTCGACAAGAACGTTTGGGCTGCCTCCCCCAGGCTCCATCGTATCAACCGAGCAATGTTTCTCACCCTCCTGCGCCTCGTCGCTCGGCTGCGCAACAGCCGCGGGCGTCTGGCGCTCATTGAGCAAGCCATCCACGACGGCGAATCCGGTGCATTGGGAATGAGCAAGACATTCCCATTGCGTTGACCTGGCCACCTTCAGGCGTTTCAAAGACATCAGGAGCCGTGCATGGACATCGCCTCAATGCAACGCGACGAAAACAATTTCGACTTTCTACGCTTCTTCGCTGCATCCGCAGTGGTGCTCGGCCATTGCTATTGGCTCTCTGGACTGGGCGCTGTCGAACCGGTGCGGCTATTCACCGGCTCCATGGACACCGCCGACATTGCGGTGAACCTGTTTTTCGTCATGAGCGGTTTTCTGATCGCCGCCTCCTGGATTCACAGCCGTAGCAGCCTGGACTTCGCCGGCAAACGAGCGCTGCGTATATTCCCAGCGCTGACAGTGTCGACGCTGTTCACGGCTTTCGTCGTCGGCCCACTGGGCACCGAGCTTCCGCTCGGCGAGTATCTGCTCAATAGCCAGACCGTCCGCTATCTCTCCAATGCGGCGCTGTTCACGCAGTTTCATTTGCCCGGCGTCTTCACCGAAAACCCGTTTCCGGGGACGGTCAACGGATCGGTCTGGACGCTGCCTTACGAAGTACTGATATATACGATGCTGTTGGTGCTAGGGCTGCTCAAACTGTTCGGACGAATCGCCGTATTGGCGGTGCCAATCGCGCTGATGTTCGTCCATTTCCACCTGGCGCCTAACCTTGGACTCGAGAGCGACATGCTGCGCAAGGTGACTCGCCTGGGCATGTTTTTCTTTCTCGGCTCAGCGCTCTACCTGTATCGCAAGATCCTGCCCTGGAACTGGAAAATCGCGCTTACGCTGCTTTCGCTATCGCTGTTCAGCGCCAGGACTGAATGGTGGTTCTTCGTACATGTCCTGACATTGCCCTACCTGACCATTTACCTGGCGCACCTGAAGATTCCGCGGCTGTCACGCTTCGGCCGATACGGCGACTTTTCGTACGGCATCTACATTTTCAGCTTCCCGGTGCAGCAGCTGTTGGTTCATTGGCTGGACCCGAAGCTTTCGCTGCCAATGTTCATGGCGATCAGCCTGACCGCGAGCATCGCCATCGCTGCATTGTCTTGGCATTTAATCGAATCGCCAGCGTTGCGCCTCAAACGCTTCCTGCCAGGCAGCCGGCAAGGTGTCAGCGGTACGGGCCTGAGCCCAGCGCCTTAAGCGCCATGCCCGGTCGCGCTTAGGGCGTCGCCTCCGAGGACGTGCCGTTGTCCCCGACGAGACGGCGAATGGTGGCCACCAGTGTCTCCAAGCCGGTGCCCTTCTGCAGGAAATGATCGACCAGACCATCGATTGGCAGCTGCTGGGGCAGCGCAGCGCTCATCATCAGGATCGGCACGTCGTCGTACGCCCGGTTCTTGCGTATTGCGCGCACCATCTCGAAGCCATTGAGCTCGGGCATCATGTAGTCGGTGATGATCAGCGCAGGCTTCTCCTGCTCGAGCTTGGTCAAACCCTGCGCGCCATTCGCCGCTTCGGCGACTCGGTAGCCCTCGTCCTCGAGAATCATCACCATCAGCTTGCTGAGGCCGAGCTCATCCTCGACCAGCAACACGAGCGGGTCGAGTCTTTGGGGCTGCTCGTCACGCATCCCGCCCTCCCGTCAAGGTTTGGCGGTGAGGCTGCCCCGTCACGACCCCCTCGGTCCGCTCCATCCTCTCTCCGAGCTTGAACCCGCCCTCGCCCAGATAGAATTCGTAGACATAGGGATCGAAGCCGCTTTCACGCATCTTCAGGATCGCCAGCGTGCGGTAGAGCCTCGATTCAAGTTCTGCATAGCGCAGCAGGATGATGTTCTCCGCGATGGCCGAGACCGCGGCGAACTGCAACCCGTGCTCACCGCCGACGATTTCGGCCAACTCGGCGCTGAATACCGTGGTGACGCCCTCGCAACGCAAAATAGCGGTGAGCGTACTGACGAAACGCCCTAACCGCTGCTCGTTGACCGCCGCCTGTTTGAACGCGTCAATGCCGTCGATGAACAGCCGCTTGACGCCCCGCCGGCGAACCTCCTCGATGATTTCTTCGGCGAGCTGATCTTGTAGCAGCTCTGTCGGGGAGTGATGAACCACCTCCACCACCCCACTGTCGATCATCGCGCCTAGCCCAAGCCCGAGCGCTTTCGCGCGACGTCGCAGCCTGTGCGCATCCTCGTAGAAGCCGAAGATAAGGCCGGGCTCGGCTTCGCTGCTCTCGCAGATGAAGCTCAACCCTAGGGTCGTCTTGCCGACACCGGTCGGGCCAACTAACAAGGTCGTCGAGGAAAAAGGGATACCTCCCTGAATGATCTCGTTCAGCCCGACGACGCCCGTGCTCAAACGCTCGTCGCGCATGTTGGCCGACTCGAGCTCGCCGGTGACCGCCTCGAGCCGCGGAAACACTCGGAAGCCATCACTGGTGATCGAACTCATGTGCCGACCGGAGATGAAGTCGCTGCCCCGGAACTTGCGCACCTGCAAATAGCGGTAGGTCCGAAACTGATCCTCATCGCTCCCCAGGTGCAACCAACCATCAACCATGGTGAACTCAGGGCTGCCCGAGTCGCGCTTGCTGTTGGTTAGCAACAGGATGGTGCAGCCAACCACGTCAGCGTAAATCGACAGGTCATTGATGAATTCGCGAAAAGCACGTTCCGAGGCGGCATTCTCTTCCAACGCGAACAGGCCATCGATCACGATCAACGAGGCCTGTTGACGCTTTCCATTGCGTGTGAGGTAACGCAGGATGCCTTCCAACCCGTCGGTACGGAGAATGTCGAAAGCACTTTCATAGACCACCGACGAACCGGCGTACTGGTTGTCCATGAATCGCATGTTCTGCAGATGGCGAAGCAGACGGTGGTGGGTTTCGGCCAGCAAGGTCACGTACAGGGAACGCTCGCCACGAGCCGCCCAGCTGTAACAGATCTGGTTGGCCAGGATGGTCTTTCCCTCGCCCGGCCCACCCTGAACGATATAGACCGCTCGGGGTAGCAGCCCGCCCTTGAGGACAGCGTCCAACCCTGGCACACCGGTCGGAACATGAGTCGGTGCGGTTGGCGAGTAGGTAGAGTTGTCGGTCACAGCAGCTTTCCGTTTCGATCAGTCGGTGCATGGTAGCAAAGGGGCCCTGGGCCTAATTACCCGCCGGTGCACATTGGTCACTTTCCGCACTCGGTTGTTCATATTTCATACAGGGTGACGACGGGACAGCATCCAATTGTCTTGCTTGCCAGCTTTAAGACCATGTTAGGGTCTCGCGAGCTGCACGCGCCGACCCTATGCAACCTGCCCTACCACAGGCTGATTACGTCAGTGCTGGAGGCTCAACAGCAAAACCCCTAACATCGCGCCGCTCACCGAGACTGATTACAGCTGATCTATGCAAACCGCTCGCCTACCCCGCTTGGACTTGCGCCGACTGATCATTCTGTTGGCGATGCTCAGTGGCTTGATCACGCTCGGTATTGGCTTCTACGCCAGCTACAAGGTCCAGCGCGACTCACTGATCGGCAGCACACTCGCCGCCAACCAGGCGTATGCAGCAAAGTTGGCAGACGGAGCCGAAGTATTTTTCCGTACCGCCCAACAGCAGCTGCACGTCAGCTCCGAGATCATTGCCGCTCAATTTTCTGATGAGGAGATGCTGCACGAGGAAGCCAGACGGCTACAGCGACAGACCGACAGTTTCAATGCTGTGGTCATCACCAGCGCCGAAGGTAAGGTTCTCGCAACCGCCCCGAATACCGGACTGCTGGTCGGCCAGAAGCTGAATTCGCCGGGCGCCAGCCAAGCGCTCGCCGAGCGCAAGCCCCTGATCAGCAGCCCCTATATTTCGGCTCTGGGTACGTTGGTCGTCCTGATTTCCCATCCCATCGTGGCCGATGACGGGACCTACCTCGGCTATATCGGCGGAGTGATTTATCTGCGCGAACGCAACATCCTGCACAGCATGTTGGGCCAACACTTCTATCAGGACGGCTCCTATCTCTATGCCGTCGACCAGACGCGAAGGCTGCTCTATCACCCTGAGCCGAAACGGCTGGGTACAGTAGTGGGCGAAAACGCGGTGATCGACAGGGCGCTACAAGGCGAGTCCGGTAGCCTTCGGGTGGTCAATAGCCAAGGCGTGGACATGCTGGCCGGCTATGCGGCCTCCCCTGCCGCTGGCTGGGGCATCGTGGCTCAGCGGCCGACAGCCAACACCTTGCAACCGCTCGACGACCTGATGTTCAGGGTTGCTCGCCAGACCGCACCGCTAGCCCTGCTGACGTTATTGTGCATTTGGGGCCTGGCGACGCTGATTACTCGACCGCTGTCGCAACTGGCCCAGCGCGCCAGCGAAATGGACGCCCCGAACACCGCTGAGCGCATCCAGCGTATCCGCTCGTGGTATTTCGAAGCGGCCCAGCTCAAGCGCGCCATGCAATTGGGTATCAGCCTGCTGCATCAGCGCATCGGCAAGCTCAATCTGGATGCTCAGACCGATCCGCTGACTGGGCTGCACAACCGTCGGGGCCTTACCTTCGCGCTGGAGATGCTCCGCAGTGAAGGTCGATCCTTCGCAGTCATTGCGCTGGACATCGACCATTTCAAGCGCATCAACGACACCCACGGCCATGACGTAGGCGATACCGTCATCCAACAGATGGCTGGCCTGATGAAGACCTGCTCGCGGGACGCCGACATTCTCTGTCGCAGCGGCGGCGAGGAATTCTTGATGCTACTACCAAATACCACCGTCGATTCGGCGTTGTTGGTAGCCGAGCGCTTGCGTAACTGCGTCGAGCTGGAGCAAATCCCGGTGGTTGGCCACATCACCGTTTCGCTGGGGATTGCAGTCTGGCCCATGCACGCCAGCGACATCGAACGCGTCCTGAAACTTGCCGATGCCGCGCTCTACCGGGCCAAGCAACATGGGCGCAATCGCTCGGAAGTCGCCGAACCCGATCAGTACTTGCCGGAAGATTCCAAGCCGGACGCCTGATATCTGCAAGCCCTATGGTTCGATGCCGACAGCGTTCCGACTTCTCCGGGGCGACGGCAGACATGGCTAAAAAATACCCAGCTCTGTATACTCGCGCGCCTTTTTCATGCGCGGTTTTCGAGGTTCAAAGTCGATGAGCAAAACGCCAACAGTCGGGTTCGTCAGCCTGGGTTGCCCCAAGGCCACGGTCGACTCTGAACGCATCCTGACCCAGCTTCGCATGGAGGGTTACCAGATCGTGCCGTCCTACGAGGATGCCGATGTGGTGGTGGTCAACACCTGCGGCTTCATCGACAGCGCCAAAGCCGAGTCGCTGGACGCCATCGGTGAAGCCATCGCCGAGAACGGCAAGGTGATTGTCACCGGCTGCATGGGCGTCGCCGAAGACAATATCCGCAGCGTGCACCCCAGCGTGCTGGCCGTGACCGGCCCGCAGCAGTACGAGCAGGTGGTCAACGCCGTACACCAGGTCGTGCCACCGAACATCGATCACGATCCCTTCGTCGATCTGGTGCCGCCGCAGGGCATCAAGCTGACCCCGCGCCATTACGCCTATCTGAAGATTTCCGAAGGCTGCAACCACACCTGCAGTTTCTGCATTATTCCGTCCATGCGCGGCAAGCTGGTCAGCCGTCCGGTGGGCGATGTGCTCAGTGAAGCCGAGCGCCTGGTCAAGGCCGGCGTAAAGGAGATCCTGGTGATCTCTCAGGACACCAGCGCCTACGGCGTCGACGTCAAGTACAAGACCGACTTCTGGAACGGCCAGCCGGTCAAGACGCGGATGCTGGAGCTGTGCCAGGCACTGTCGAGCATGGGCGTATGGGTGCGACTGCACTACGTGTATCCCTACCCGAACGTCGATGATGTGATCCCGCTGATGGCTGCCGGCAAGCTCCTGCCATACCTGGATATCCCCTTCCAGCACGCCAGCCCCAAAGTGCTCAAGGCCATGAAGCGCCCGGCCTTTGAAGACAAGACCCTTGCGCGCATCAAGAAGTGGCGCGAGATCTGTCCGGAACTGACCATCCGCTCGACCTTCATCGTGGGCTTTCCTGGCGAAACCGAGGAAGACTTCCAGTACCTACTCGACTGGCTGACCGAAGCCCAGCTCGACCGCGTGGGCTGCTTCCAGTATTCGCCTGTCGATGGCGCGCCCGCAGAAGCCATGAACCTCGAGCCGGTACCGGACGACGTCAAGCAGGACCGCTGGGACCGTTTCATGGCCCATCAGCAAGCCATCAGCGCAGCGCGCCTGGAACGCAAGATTGGCCAGGAACTGGACGTGCTCATTGACGAAGTGGACGAAGACGGCGCCATCGGACGCTCATGGGCTGATGCCCCTGAAATCGACGGCATGGTCTATGTCGACAGCGAGCGCCCACTGCAGGCTGGCGAAATGGTCCGGGTTCGGGTCACCAACGCCGATGAATACGACCTCTGGGCCGAAGTGATCTGATCAAACCCAACCGAGCGCGTTAAGCCCCGTACCCACGGGGCTTTTTTCTGTCCAGCAAGGCGACGCGATCATGCGCCATCCATGCGGCGTCGACCTGCATCAACACTTCGGCTGCTATTGAACGAGTGCCGGCTTCTGGGCGAGAGCAGGTGGCTCATTGCTGCATCGAGATGAAGCATTGTCCGCTTGGTCAGGTTCTTTGTGGGGCAAGAACCTGTGCTGGCGCCGAACGAGCCCGGCGCCATAGCTGACCGTAAGGCTTATCTAATTGATAAATAAAAAATAATACGAACATAAAGCCATTCGAGAGCACTTGGCTCAAGACTTGCTTTGGCAGATTCATCTGACCGTTCGGCCAAGAAAAAGCACACATAACGCAACAGGAGCACTACATGAAATCCATACTGACCACTGCCGCACTCGCCAGCAGCATGATGCTCGCTGGCCAGGCAATCGCAGCACCGATGCTCTGGCAAAACAACAGCCTGACTTATCTGTACGGGAATGACTTCAAAGTCGACCCGGATACCCAGCACACCCTGACCTTCGAACATGCCAGCGGCTGGACCTACGGCGACGTGTTCATGTTCGTCGACTACAAGTGGAATGAAAGCACGGACGACAGCGAGGCCGCACGGACCTACTACGGCGAGTTCAGCCCGCGCCTTTCGCTCGGCAAGACCACCGGAATGGATCTCTCGTACGGTCCGATCAAGGATGTACTGATCGCTTTCACCTACGAGCGCGGCGAGGACGAAGTGCAGAACTACCTGCTCGGGCCGGCCGTCGACCTGGCGGTCCCGGGCTTCGATCGCCTAGCCATCAACACCTACTACCGCAAGCCTGATGGCATCCGTGACAAGGCGTCGGGCCAGTGGCAGATCACGCCGACCTGGGCCATCACTATTCCCGTCGGCAGCTCGGACATCCTGTTCGACGGCTATATCGATTGGGTCGTCAATGACGCTGGCAACGAAGGCTCGGACGACTTCCAGTCGAAGAACCTGCACATCAACCCGCAGGTCAAGTACGACCTCGGCAAGGCCATATACCAGAAGGCCGGTCAACTCTATGTTGGTATTGAATATGACTATTGGTCGAACAAGTACGGCATCAAGGACGGCGGCTTCGTCAGCG
>JAKUTK010000066.1 GCA_022448005.1 Pseudomonas sp. | reverse complement strand
ATTGGCCGGGATGCAGCATGAAGTAGCGCAGCAGGCGGAACTCACCGGCGGTCAGCTCGATGTCCTCACCGTTTTTGTTGCAGCGCTGACGTGCTTCGTCCAGCGCGATTCCGCCTGCCTGCAACAATGGCTGGTTGGCCACACCGTGGGCGCGCCGCAGCAGGGCCTGGATACGCAGCAGTAATTCTTCGGGATGGAAGGGTTTGGTCAGGTAGTCATCGGCCCCGGCTTTAAGTCCTTCGATGCGCTCGGCCCAGGAATCACGGGCCGTCAGGATCAGTACCGGCGTCGCCAGGCCACGCCCGCGCCAGGCGCGTAGTACTTCAAGCCCCGGCTTGCCAGGCAAGCCAAGGTCCAGAACGATCAGATCATAGGGTTCGCTGCTGCCCTGGTAGTCGGCGTCGCGACCATCGGCCAGCCAGTCGGTGGCGTAGCCTTGGCGCGTGAGGGTTGCGATCAACTCATCGGCCAGCGGCACATTGTCTTCGACCAATAACAGACGCATCAGTCTTCTTCATCCTTGAGCAATCGCCCGTCACGCGCGTCCAGTTCCAGCTCGCGAGCAACGCCGTCTGCGGTCAGTAATTCGATTTCGTAAACGAAGATGCCATCCTCTTCTTCCAGTTCGGCTTCCAGCAACCGAGCGCCGGGATGGCGCTCCATTGCCTGGCGCAACAAACTTTCCAGCGGCAGGATCAGGCCCTCGCGGCGCAGCCGCAGGGCTTCATCCTGATCGAGGTCGCGGCTCGCCACCGGGGTGGCGGCGAGCAGCAGGGCCAGCGGAAGGGTGAAAAGAATGGTGGGTCGCATTAGTCGTCCTGATGGTCCTTGAGTACTTCGCCGGTCTTGGCGTCGAGCTCTACATCCCATTCCACACCTTTGTCGTCACGCAATTCAACCTGATAGATGTGGTGACCGTACTCTTCTTCCAGCTCAGTATCATCGATGGTGGCGCCAGGGTGCTTGGCAAGGGCGGCTTCGTTCAGTTTCTCAAAGGATTGAATGGTGCCCGCATCGCGCAGTTTCAATGCTTCGTCCGGTCCCAGGTCGCGGGCCATGGCCAGGTTGGCACCGAGGGCGAGGGTGGCGGCAGTGATCAGCGTAGTCAGTGTTTTCATGGTTTCGTTTTCCTGTGTGGGTTTTGACGATTCACAGGTTACGAGGCGCGGCTTACGCGAAACTGAACGGGACGTCGCAAGCCAGGAGCGCGGGGCGGCAGTAATCGTCGCCGCGGCATTGTCCAATGTCGCGTACGTCCACCTATTGCGGGAGGTCTGCCATGAACACATTCCATTGCGTCACCCTTAGCCTGATATTGCTTGCCCCGCCTGCGCTGGCCCAGGATCTGCTCAAGCCTGAGGGGCCCACGGGTTCGCCGGAGATCAATGGCGGACCCGCCACCGAGATGGTTTCCGAGCCGGTGATCCACGCAACGGGCACCATTGAAGCCCTGGATCGTGAGCGGGGTGTGGTGACCATCGTCCACGGTCCGATTCCCGCCTTGAAGTGGCCCGCAGCGACCATGGACTTCCAGGCTCGGCGCGAGCAGCTGGAGGGGCTTTCAACCGGTGATCAGGTTCGCATCAGCTTCCAGAGTGAGGGCGACGAAGCGGCTCTGGTGTCCATCGAGAAGCCCTAAAAGGCGCATTCCAGACGAATCGGGGTGAACCCTCGGTGACTGTTATCGCTCGTATGTAACAGGGCTGTCATATGCCCAACGCTCATTCATCAGAGAGGATCGACCATGTATCACAAGAAAATGACTGCTGCGCTCGCCATTGCCGTACTGGGTTCCGCGAGCGGCGTTGCGCTGGCCGATGAGCCGGGCGCTGACTGGATTACCTTCGAGCAGGCCATGGAAAAGGCCAAGGCCGCCGGTTATACCGAGCTTCACAGCCTTGAGGTCGACGACAAGAGCTGGGAAGGCACAGGCCTTAAAGCCGACGGCAAGAAGTATGAATTCCAGATGGAAGGCACGACCGGCAAGATCATGCTGGACGAGATCGACTGACAGCTCGGGCTGCTACAGCTCGCCGCGGGCCGCCAGTTCACGAATGCGGTCCGCGGTGCGACAGGCGATGGCCTGGATGGTCAAGGACGGGTTGACCCCGCCCGAGGTCGGAAACACCGAGCCGTCGCAAATCCACAGGTTGCGGATGTCCCAGCTGCGGCAATCCGCGTCGACCACGCTGGTAGCCGGATCGCTGCCCATGCGCGCGGTGCCCATCAGGTGCGCGGTGCCGTCCGCTTCGCTCCAGATGTCACGCGCGCCCATGCCGTCCAGACCACGGCGCATAAAGTTGATGGCATGGTCCACCAACCGTTGATCGTTGTCGCCCATCGACCAAGTGACCCGCGCGATGGGTAGCCCGTACTGGTCCTTTTCCTCGGCGAGGGAAACGCGGTTGCGTTCCTGCGGCAGTGTCTCGCCGACGATCTTCAGCCCGACCTGATGGTTGTAGCGCGCCATTTCATCCACCAGCGCCTGGCCCCAGAGGCCGTGATTGCCGGTCTGGGTCGCGGCCCACGCCGCCGGCAACGGCCCCTGGCTCATGATCGCGTAGCCACCGTGAAAATCCTTGCCGCGGTCTTCGTAGTTCCAATGCTCAGTGATCGCCAGTGAAGGCGGCCCCTTGTACCAGCGGATTTCTTCGTCCACGCGCCCCCAAACCGCCTGATTGGTGTGCACCATCAGGTTTTTGCCGACCAGGCCGCTGCTGTTGGCCAAGCCATCGGGGTAGCGTGCGTTGGCCGAATTGAGCAGCAGACGTGGCGTCTCGATGGCATAGCCGGCGACCACTACATGCCGTGCGTGCTGAAAGCGCCACTCACCGTTACGGTGGTAATGCACGCCGTTGGCGAGGCCATCGGCATCCGTTTCGATGCGACCGACCATGGCCACGTCGCGAATCTCCGCGCCCGCCTTCAATGCCCGTGGAATCCAGGTGTTCAACACGCTCTGCTTGGCATTGGTCGAGCAACCGGTGACGCAGAAGCCGCGGTAGACGCAGGGCGGCGCATTGTCGCGCGGCGCCGAGAGCGTCGCCAGGGGTGTCGGTGCCCAGTCCACGCCCATGGCTTCGCAGGCCTTGGCCAATGCCAGGCCGGAGGCATTCACTTCATGCTGTCGGTAAGGGTAGCGGGGGCGCTTCGGGCCCCACGGGTAACGCACCGGACCGGCGATTTTCAGGGCCTGTTCGACCTCTTCGTAGTAGTGCCACATCTCCCGCCAGCCGATGGGCCAGTCAAACCCGTAGCCGAGCAGCGAACGCGCCTTGAACCACTCGGGACGCATGCGCAGCGAGACCATGGCGAAGTGCACCGTGCTGCCGCCGACTGCCTTGCCACTGTTGTTGGTGCCCAGCTTCAGCGGGTTTTCGCCGTCGCACAGGCGCTCGTCGGTCCAGAACAGCTTTTCCTGATGCGCCTCGTCTGAGGCGAACTCCTCCAAGGGTCTCCACCAAGCGCCAGCATCGAAAGCGATCACCGAGAAGCCGGCCTCGGCCAGCTTGCAGGCGAGGGTGCCGCCGCCCGCGCCGGTGCCGACGATGGCGAAGTCGACCGGTTCGTGCTCGGGGTACTCGCGCATCCGCACCCAGCCGCCGCGGCGGAACACATCCGGTGCCCGACCTTCGCGGCCGCGCGGGGTATGGAGGGCGTCGAGCCAGGGATCAGCGAACATGTCGGTTCAGTTTCCGTGCTTGGGACTCCTGGCCGGGATGGGCTTCGGCGGCTTCCCAGCTGTCACGCGCATCTTCGGCCAGGCGTACGTAGCCGCGTGGGCTGGCCGGGCCGCCAAAGCCGAGTTCGTTCCAGGCGGTCGGGTGACTGTAGTAGGCCGCGCTGATGTCATGCACCACCCGGTGGCTGAAGAAGGCGGCAGCCGGTACGCCCTGCCAGGCATCGCCTTTTAGCTCATTGCGCTGCATGGCGGCGATCAGCGCATCCTGCTGCGCTGCAGCCAGCTCCGCGAAGCCGCGCTGATGGCGCTGTTGTGCTTCGCTGTCGAGGGCGTCGAGACCCAGCGGCCAGACCTGCTGCAACAGCGGCAAGCGCGCGTCACGGTAGCCATCGCCGCGACCCTCGGCGACTTTCAACTCCACCAGCGCGGCGACCGGTATCGGTGGGCGATCCTTAGGCTGCGGGACGATGCGATCACATAGCGCCTCCAGCGTGCGTCGCTGCGTCGTGCTGAAAAACCCATGTTCGCGTGGCACCGCCAGTCGGCGATCAACGACCTGACGGCTCGGCTCGTTCCACGAAGGTCCCTGGCGTTTGTGCAGCACATCGTAATCGGGGTAACGGTTGCTCATCATTTCCACCATCGGTATTGGGCGAGTTCCTTTTCCTCATCCAGTAGCGAATGCGCCGCCAGCCCGGCCAGCGCCAGCCCGGTGAAACTGGGCGGTGCCGGGAGTGGAGGGCCAGCCTGTAGATTCTGTCGCCAGTTGCGCCAGCCGCCGTTATTGCGCGCGATGCCGAAGGCGTGGAAGCCCGCGCCGGTAAAGCCCATGAACGCGGTAAAGCGCAGCACCAGCCGCGACGCCCAGCGCAACCGCTTGCGCCGCGGACTGGTCAGGGCGCTGGTGGCAAGCAGCGCGGCGGCCAGCGGCGGGGCGGTCACCGGCAGGTACATGGCCGGGTTCTGGAACGAGCCGCGAAAGTGCAGCAGCCCGGCCTCGGCCGTGGTGCCGAGCAGGCCACCGGCAGCCATCAGCGCGACCGACTTGCCTGCCGGCAGGCCGAACACCCGCGGCACGGCGTCGCTGCTGGCGTTGCGCAGGCGCTCGGCGTGATAGCCAAGCAGACCGGAGAGCACCAGGGCGGCGGGCGCCCCCAATGGCGCGGCGTAGAACAGGTTGCTCCAGCTCATGCCACCGGGACGTTTGGTCACGTTGTAGAGGTGAAAGCCGGCACCGACCAGCCCGGTCAGGCCAGTCAATACGTAGATCGGGTCTCGCACCTTGCTGGCGAAGGCGTCCGGGTCCTGCTGGCCTTGACCGCTGGCCAGCAGCGACAAAGTCGAGGTGACCAGCGGGGTGTACATGGCGCGGTTCTGAAAGTCGCCACGGTAGTGCTCCAAAGCACTGTCCAGCGCCACCGAGGTGGCCAGCAGCCCGGCACCGCGATTCAGGGTGCGCGCCGCATCGACCATAGTGCCCATGCTTGGGCTGAACAACAGGCCACGGCCGTGCTTTTCATGCTTCTGCCAACCCAGCGCAGCGATCCCGAGCGCGGTGGTCGCGCCGGCGGCCAGCAGCCTGAGTTGCGTGCGTGAAACCATGAAACCTCCGTCAGATCAGGTAGCGGCGTGCATCGGCCTCACGCAGCGTCAGGCCGTGGCCTGGGCGCGTCAGGTCCGGCGCGATATGGCCGTCGTTCAACGGCGGCGCGCCTTCGAACAGCATCGACTCCAGTCGCACGTGATCGTGGAACCATTCCTGATGACGAAAGCGCGGCGCGGCGCAGGCGATGTGCAGGTGCAACGCCGGTGCGCAGTGCGCCGACAGGCCGAGGTGGAAGGCCTCGCACAGGGCTGCCGCCTGCAAGAATCCGGTGACGCCGCCGCAGCGCGTCAGGTCGGCCTGCAGCACATCCACTGCGCCGTGTTCGACGAGCCGACGGAAATCGTCAGGCGTGTAAGCGTACTCACCGGCCGCCACGTCCATGGGCTGGCCGCTGGCACCGAGCGCCTCACGCACTTCACGCAACCCGGCCAGGTCATCCGAGCTGACCGGCTCCTCGAACCAGCCGACCTGCTGTTCGGCGACGCGGTGCGCAAAGGCGATGGCACTGCGCGGGGTATGGGCACCGTTGGCGTCGATGAACAGCCCAGCCTCGCCGATTGTCTCGCGCGCCACGCGGACACGTTCCGCATCGCGTGTCACATCGGCACCGATCTTCACCTTTACCCAGCGACAGCCATCCTCGTGGACCCAACTGCCAAGCTGCTCGCGGAGCCGGGTGTCGTCATAGCTGGTAAAGCCGCCGCTGCCGTACACCGGGATGCGCTCACGGCGGGTATCCAGCAAACGTGCCAGCGGCAGATCCAGGAGCCGCGCCTTGAGGTCCCAGAGGGCGCAATCGACCGCCGAGATGGCGCAGGCGGCCAGCCCGGAGCGGCCGAGGTTGCGCACGCTGGCCCAGAGCTGTTCGTTGAGCCGGCCAATGGCGAAGGCATCCGCGCCTTCGACCATCTCGCGGAAGTGCTCCTCGATCAACCGCACCAACGACGCATCGGCATAGGTGTAGCCAAGTCCCGTCTGGCCGGCGGCGTCCAGCTCGACCACCACCAGCGTAGTGGCGTCCCAGGTAAAGGTGCCGTCGGCTTCGGGCGCATCGGTTGGCACACGGTAGGCCGCCACCCGCAGGGCGCGAATGGCGGCGTCCGGCCGCTGCGTCATTTTTCGTCCTTGTGGTGCCCCGGCATGACGGAGCCGAGCACCTGCTTGGCGGTCTGCTTGATGATGCCGCGCTGGTTCGGGTCGCCATGCAACAGCACCGAGGCATAAGCCTTGGCCTGCTCCAGTTTGATATGTGGCGGCAGCGGCGGCACGTTCGGGTCGGTCTTGAATTCCAGCAATACCGGCCGGTCGGCTGCCAGCGCTTCTTCCCAGGCGGCGGCGACCCCGTCCTCGCGGTCGCAATAGATGCCCTTCAGGCCGATCGATTCGGCGAATCTGTGATAGGGCACGTCCGGGATGTTCTGCGAAGCCTCGAATTTCGGGTCGCCCTCCATCACACGCTGTTCCCAGGTCACCTGGTTGAGGTCTTCGTTGTTGAACACGCAGCAGATCCACTGCGGGTTGGACCATTCCTTCCAGTACTTGGCCACCGTGATCAACTCGGCCATGTTGTTCATTTGCATGGCACCGTCACCGACCAACGCCACCACTGGGCGATCCGGGTAGGCGAACTTGGCGGCAATGGCATAGGGTACGGCGGCACCCATAGAGGCCAGCCCGCCCGACAGCGAGCACATCATGCCGCGACGGATCTTGATGTCACGGGCGAACCAGTTGGCGCAGGATCCCGAGTCGCTGGTGATAAGTGCCTGGTCCGGCAGGCGCGGCGACACCTCCCAGGCCACGCGCTGCGGGTTGATCGGGTTGGCGCTGGCCATGGCCCGCTCTTCCAGTTCTTCTTCCCACTTGCCGCGCCACTTCTCGACCTGCTGACGCCAACTGCGGTCGGTCTTTTCCTTGAGCAGCGGCAGCAAGGCGCGTAGCGTTTCAAGCGTTTCGCCGTGCAGGTTTACCTCCATCGGATAGCGAATGCTCAGCATGTCTGCCTTGATGTCGATCTGCACGCCGCGCGCCTGGCCTTCCTCGGGCAGGAATTCGGAATAGGGGAAGCCCGAGCCGATCATCAGGAAGGTGTCGCACTCGGTCATCAGCTTGTAGCTCGGCTCGGTCCCGAGCAGGCCGATGGAGCCGGTAACCCACGGCAGGTCGTCCGGCAATACCGCTTTGCCGAGCAGCGCCTTGGCGACCCCTGCGCCCAGCCTCTCCGCCACAGCGATCACCTCGTCGGTGGCATCCAGCGCACCGGCGCCGACCAGGATGGCGACTTTCTTGCCTGCATTCAGCACCTCGGCTGCGCGTTGCAGATCGACTTCGTAGGGCACCGTCTTCGGCCGGGTGTAGCCAACGCCGGAAAGCACTGCACCGTGGGAGCGCGGCGGCTCGCTGTATTCGGCTTCCTGCAGGTCGTTGGGCAGGATGATGGCCGCTACCTTGCGCTCGCCATAAGCGGTGCGGATCGCCCGGTCAACCAGATGGCGCACCTGCGCCGGCGCGGCGGCCTGCTGAACGAACGCGCCAGCGACATCCTTGAACATCGACTGCAGATCGATTTCCTGCTGATAGTGAGCGCCCATCGCGGTTCGCGCCTGTTGGCCGCAGATCGCGAGCACCGGCATGTGGTCCAGCCGCGCGTCGTAAAGGCCGGTCAGCAGGTGCGAGGCACCGGGGCCGGAGGTCGACAGGCAAACACCCAGGCCGCCGCTGAATTTGGCATCCGCTGAGGCCATGAAGGCGGCCATCTCTTCGTGGCGCGCCTGGATGAAACGGATCTTGCCGTCGGCCCGATTTAGCGCGCCAAGCACGCCGTTGATGCCGTCACCCGGGTAGCCGTAAATACGGCGCACGCCCCAGTTGTAAAGGCGTTCGACTATGTAATCTCCCACTGTCGTGGACATGGAAACCTCGCTTGGTCTGGGCATGAACCGTTCAGAAACAAAGGGCTGGAGTTCATAAGTGCTTGCGCGCAGCGCGGCGAAAGCAGCCTTCTCAACTCGAATGCCTGCTGTTCTGGTCTGGACCGGACAGCGCGGTGAGGGTTTCCCAAAAATTCACTTGAGCGACGGACGAGCCTGGTTCAATTAGTGAGTTGAGAGCGATGGCAGTACTGATTGATGAGGCCCGCTCGGCAGCTACGGCGCGCCCGGCAGCACGTAGCTGCCGGCATTGCACCGGGCTGGTCGACAGCTACGCCGACGCGGTTCGGCGGCCAGGTTGACGTATCATCACGCCCCTCTTGTCAGACGGTCGCCATGCTATGTCCGCCCCCAATGCCCGCAGTACCCTGCACTTACCCCAAGGCGACTGGGCGACGGTGTTCGACTGCCTGTGTGCACATTTCGCGGCGATCGATCACGAAACCTGGCGCGACCGTTTCGCCCGTGGCCGCGTGTTGGGGGCGGATGGGCAGCCGCTCGCCTTCGATCATCCGTATCAGGTCGGATTGAAGGTCTATTATTTTCGCGAGGTACCGGACGAGAAGCCGATTCCCTTCGAAGAGCAGATCCTGCACCTCGACGAGCACCTGCTGGTGGCGGACAAGCCGCATTTCCTGCCGGTGATGCCGGCCGGCGAGTACGTCAACGAAACCCTGCTGGCGCGCCTGAGCAAGCGCGTGGGCAATTCGAATCTGGTGCCGATCCACCGCATCGACCGACTGACGGCCGGGCTGGTGCTGTTCTCCACCAACCCTGAAAGCCGCGGTCGCTACCAGGCGCTGTTTCGCGAGCGCAAGATCGACAAGCGCTACGAGGCGATCTGTCCGGCGCTGCCCGGCGTCGAATTCCCGCGGTGCGAACGACTGCACATGGTCGATGGTGAACCCTTCTTCCTGATGAAGCGCGGCGATGGCGAGCCCAACAGCGAGACCCGCATCAAGGTGCTCGAAAAGCACGGCGAGCTTTGGCGTTATGCGCTCTATCCCGTCACCGGACGCAAGCATCAGCTGCGCCTGCAGATGGCCTCGCTGGGGGCGGGCATCTGTAACGACCCCTTCTACCCCGAACTGCTGGAACGCGGCCGCCGCGATCAGGACGACTACGCCAACCCGCTCAAACTGCTGGCGCGTGGCCTGGAATTTCGCGATCCGCTGACCGGCGAACTGCGTTGTTTCGAGAGCCGCTTGCAGCTGGATTGGTAGACCGCTTCGCTTCTCGTAGGCGCGAGCTTGCTCTCGAACCCGTTGGAATGGCGGCTCAAAAGCTTCGCCAGCAAGCTGGCTCCTACAAGGTTTGGCGGGTATCCGGATCGTACGCAGTGCGTTGACAGTGCGCGGCATGGTTGGAAGTAGTCCATCGAACCGCTTCTCGTAGGAGCCAGCTTGCTGGCGATCCAGGCTGCTTCTGTGACGGGTTGATCGCCAGCAAGCTGGCTCCCTGTACGTGGCCGCTATGTAGGGCGGGTCGCACCATCTCAGCCGCCCCTAGTCGATATCGTCAACGCCCCTGCTGAAGCCATATCGTCATGCCCGAAGGTCCATCGATCATCATCCTTCGTGAAGAAGTCGCCGAGTTCACCGGCAAACCCATCGAGCGCGCGGAGGGCAGCGCCAAGATCGACAGGACGCGGTTGGTGGGCCAGAGGGTGCGGTCGTTTCGCAGCTGGGGCAAACACTTCCTGATCGAACTGGATGATGTCTCGCTGCGCATTCATCTGCTGTTGTTCGGCAGCTACCGGATCAATGAGCGCAAGGAGTCGCCGCCTCGCCTAAGCCTGGTTTTCCCGTACGGTGAGCTGAACTTCTACGGCTGCTCGGTGCAGTTCGTCGAAGGCTCGCTGGACGAGGCGTATGACTGGGGTGCGGACGTGATGAGCGATGCCTGGGACAGCCGCTCGACGTTGAAGAAGCTGCGCGCACGGCCTCGGTTGCTGGCCTGCGATGCGCTGTTGGACCAGACGCTGTTTTCCGGCTCCGGCAATATCATCAAGAACGAAGTGCTGTTTCGTACGCGCATCCATCCGTTGTCGCTGGTCGGCGACCTGCCAGCGCCAAAGCTCAGGGAGCTGACGCGTGAGGTTCGCACCTACAGCTTTGAATTCCTGCAGTGGAAGCGCGAGGGCGCGCTTAAAGCGCACTGGCTCGCGCACACCAAAACCACCTGCCCGCGCTGCAAGATTCCCTTCATTCGGGCCAAATCGCTTGGCCGCAGCAAACGGCGAAGCTTCTTTTGCGAGCGTTGCCAGAAACGCTACGGCGATAGCCAGAACGTTGCGGTCGACGGCCCAGCTGACCAGGAATGAAAAACCGGGGCTGTATGCTTCGCCGACTCACGCGTTTAACCATTCGAGGTCAATCATCGATGCGTACTGCCTTGCTGCCATTTCTCCTCGCCTTGATCGGACCAACCGTCGTCCATGCGGACGGGCCGCTGCTGGAACTGCAGGTGGGCGACGCCAGTGTCGAGGCCGAATATGCCCGTTCTCCCGACGCGCGCGAACGCGGCCTCATGACGCGCACCGAAATGCCAGCCGATCACGGCATGCTGTTTCGCTTCGATGATTTTCGTCGTCACTGCCTGTGGATGAAGAACACGCCGTTACCGCTGTCGGCAGCGTTCATGGACGAGCAGGGGCGCATCGTTGACGTGATCGATCTGGAGCCTTTGGACAAGACTATCCGCTGTTCACAAGAGCCAGCGCGCTACGCCCTGGAGATGAATCAGGGTTGGTTTGAACAGCATCAGATAGAGCTCGGCGAGCAGGTGCGCGGGATACCGGGCGAGTAGCCGTTCGCGCTGTGATACGTCATGACGCCTCTGTTGCGGTTGAATGCTGGTGGAAAAGGCTGTGGCCGTTTTCCACTCTACGTAGGGGCGGTGTGGCGGCGGCAGGGTGGCTAACGGCTCTGCCTTATCCACCGATTGGTTCGCCGTGACGGCATCAATCCAGCGGCAACTCCGTGGTCCGCTTCACCTCGCTCATCGCGATGTGTGAATGCGCTTCCTGCACATGGGGCCGTTGCAACAGTTGATCACGCAGAAAGCGCTCGTAGCTGTCGATGTCCTTGGCCACCACCTTGAGCAGGTAATCCGATTCGCCGGCCATGGTGTGGCATTCCAGTACTTCGGGATAACCCACCACCGCGCGCTCGAATTCGTCGAGGTTACTGCGTCCGTGAGCGGACAGCTTGATGTTGACGAACACCGTCATGTTCAAGCCGAGCTTTTTCGGGTTGAGCAGGGCGACCTTGCGTTCGATCAGCCCGTCTTCCTGCATACGATGGATGCGGCGCCAGCACGGCGATTGCGACAGCTCGACCTTTTCCGCGATCTCGGCAGCGGACAGGTCGGCGTTGTGTTGCAGCAGCAGCAGAATCTTGCGGTCGATGCTGCTCAGCGAAGTCTGCATGGTTGTGCTCTTTTTGTTGTTGTTGATGGATGGATCATGCACGGGATCGCAGTTCCACCGCAAAAGTAGAAAGAAAATCTCTCTCTGTCACGGCCAGACTTTTATCCAACGCGCAACGGTGGGGTGATCCCCTGCCGGTCGCTGGCGTGGGAAAGCTTTCCGTGCAGCTCCCACAGCCTTATTAGGCGGATGGCTTAAGAAGCCGTCCAGACTCCGATAAAAACAAACAGGAGCGCCACATGTCATTGGCCGAGATCCGCCTGGATGACAAGTACCGGCTCGCAACCGGACATCTGTACCTCACCGGCACCCAGGCGCTGACCCGCCTGCCCATGCTGCAGCATCAGCGCGACCAGGCTCAGAACCTGAATACCGGTTGCTTCATCTCCGGCTACCGCGGCTCGCCATTGGGCATGCTGGACAAGAGCCTCTGGGACGCGCGCGATTTCCTCAAGCAGAACGCCATCCACTTCCAGCCGGGCCTCAACGAGGAGCTGGCGGCAACGGCGGTCTGGGGCAGTCAGCAGACCAACCTCTTTCCCGGCGCCAAGTACGACGGTGTGTTCGCCATGTGGTACGGCAAGGGACCGGGTGTCGACCGTTCCGGCGATGTTTTCAAGCATGGCAACGCGGCCGGCGTCTCGCCCCATGGCGGTGTGTTGCTGCTGGCCGGTGATGACCACGGCTGCAAATCCTCGACACTGCCGCACCAGAGCGAGCATGCGTTCATTGCCGCGTCGATCCCGGTACTCAATCCGGCCAACGTTCAGGAAATTCTCGATTACGGCATCATCGGTTGGGAACTGTCGCGTTATTCCCGCTGCTGGGTGGCGCTCAAGACCATTGCCGAAAACGTCGACTCCTCCGCCGTGGTGGAAGTCGATCCGCTACGCATCAAGACGCGCATCCCCGATGATTTCGAACTGCCCGAAGACGGCGTGCACATTCGCTGGCCGGACCCGCCATTGGCTCAGGAGAAACGCCTCAACCTCTACAAGATTTACGCCGCGCGCGCATTCGCACGGGCGAACAATCTCAACCAGGTCATGCTCGACTCGCCGAACCCGCGGTTGGGCATCATCACCACCGGCAAGTCCTATCTCGACGTGCGCCAGGCGCTGGATGACCTCGGTCTGGACGAAGCACTGTGCGCCCAAGTTGGCCTGCGGGTGCTCAAAGTGGGCATGAGCTGGCCGCTGGAGCCGGTCTCGGTGCATGAGTTCGCACAGGGGCTGGACGAGATTCTGGTAGTCGAAGAGAAGCGCAGCATTCTCGAAGATCAACTCACCGGGCAGCTCTACAACTGGCCGGTCAGCAAGCGCCCGCGGGTGGTCGGCGAGTTCGACGAGCAGGGCAATTCGTTGCTGCCCAACCTCAGTGAGCTGACCCCGGCGATGATCGCCCGGGTGATCGCCAAGCGCCTCGCGCCGATCTATACCAGCGACAGCATCCAGGCGCGCCTGGCCTTTCTCGCCGCCAAGGAAAAGGCCCTGGCCGCCCGCAACTACGACACCGTGCGCACCCCGCATTACTGCTCCGGTTGCCCCCACAACAGCTCGACCAAGGTGCCAGAAGGCAGCCGCGCCTCCGCAGGCATCGGTTGCCATTACATGGTTCAGTGGATGGACCGACGCACCGAGACCTTCACCCAGATGGGCGGGGAGGGCGTCAACTGGATCGGCCAGGCACCGTTCACCGACACCCCACACATGTTCCAGAACCTCGGGGACGGCACCTACTTCCACTCTGGCAGCCTGGCGGTACGGGCGGCGGTGGCCGCCGGGGTGAACATCACTTTCAAGATTCTCTACAACGATGCGGTCGCCATGACCGGTGGCCAGCCCATCGACGGCGAATTGCGCGTCGACCAGCTCAGCCGGCAGGTCGCCGACGAGGGCGTCAAGCGCATCGCGCTGGTCAGCGACGAGCCGGACAAATACCCGACCCGCGAAACCTTCGCGCCGATCACCAGCTTCCACCATCGCCGCGATCTGGACGCCATCCAGCGCGAGCTTCGCGAGTTCAAGGGCGTGTCGGTGATCATCTACGACCAGACCTGTGCCACCGAAAAGCGCCGTCGGCGCAAGCGCGGCAAGCTGGAAGACCCGGCCAAGCGTGCCTTCATCAACCCGGCCGTGTGCGAGGGCTGCGGCGACTGCGGCGAGAAGTCCAACTGCCTGGCGGTGATGCCGCTGGAAACCGAACTGGGGCGCAAGCGCGAGATCGACCAGAACGCCTGCAACAAGGACTTCTCCTGCGTCGAAGGCTTCTGCCCGAGCTTTGTCACCGTGCACGGCGGCGGGCTGCGTAAGCCCGAGGCCATGGCTGGCGGTATCGAGGCGGCGACATTGCCCGAGCCACAGCACCCGGCGCTGGATCGTCCGTGGAACGTGCTGATTCCAGGCGTTGGCGGCAGCGGCGTGACCACCCTTGGCGCGCTGCTGGGCATGGCCGCGCATCTGGAAGGCAAGGGCTGCACCGTGCTCGATCAGGCCGGGCTGGCGCAGAAATTCGGCCCGGTGGTCACGCATATCCGCATCGCCGCCAAGCAGGACGATATCTATGCAGTGCGCATTGCAGCCGGTGAAACCGATCTGCTTCTGGGCTGCGATCTGGTGGTGGCCGCCGGTGACGACTCGCTCACCCGCCTCAATGATCAGATCAGCCATGCGGTGATCAACAGCCACGAATCGGCGACCGCCGAATTCACCCGCAACCCCGATGCCCAGGTGCCGGGCAAAGCCATGCGCGAAGCGCTGGTCGATGCGGTGGGTGCCGAAAAGACCCATTTCATCGACGCGACCTACCTGGCCACTCGGCTGCTGGGCGATAGCATCGCCACAAACCTGTTCCTGCTGGGCTTTGCCTATCAGCAGGGGTTGTTGCCGCTGTCTGCCGAAGCCATCGAAAAGGCCATCAGCATCAACGGCGTTGCCGCAGAGCTGAACCAGCAGGCGTTCCGCTGGGGGCGTCGTGCGGCACTGGAGCGCGAGGCGGTCGAGAAGCTGGCGCGTCCGGTGGAAATGGCAGAGCCAATCTGCCAGACCCTGGAAGAGATCGTCGACTGGCGTGTGGATTTTCTTACTCGTTATCAGAACGCCGCCTATGCCAAGCGCTACCGCGCTCAGGTGGAGCAGGTGCGGGCGTTGGATACCGCTGATGATCTGGCGCTGTCCAAAGCCGTGGCGCGTTATTACTTCAAACTGCTCGCCTACAAGGACGAGTACGAAGTTGCGCGGCTGTACAGCGAGCCGGAATTCCGCCAGCAGCTCGAAGCGCAGTTTGAAGGCGACTATAAGCTGCAGTTCCATCTGGCGCCGGCCTGGTTGGCCAAGCGTGACAGCACCACCGGCGAGCCGCGCAAGCGCGAACTCGGCCCTTGGGTGCTGAACGCCTTCAACGTGCTGGCGAAGCTGAAGTTCCTGCGCGGGACGCCGTTGGACGTGTTCGGTTATGGCCATGACCGCCGCGTCGAACGCGAACTGATCAGCGAGTACGAGCGCAACCTCGACGGCCTGCTGGCGCAACTCAAGCCGAGCAACTACCGCACGGCCGTAGCCATTGCTGCACTTCCGGAACTGATTCGCGGCTACGGCCCGGTGAAGGAGCGCTCCATCGCCAAGGCCCGCCTGCAGGAAAAGGTGCTCAAGGAGCAGCTGAATCGCGGCGACGAGGTGCAGACCGTGCGGCTGTTCGAGCCGGCGGCCTGACCGCCGTGGCGCTGGGCGCTCGTCGAGTGGGTCCGAGGTGTTCGGTGGGCTAAAGCCCAGCCTATAGAACCGCCTGCGGCGATGAAGGAGCACTCGTAGGTGGGCTTTAGCCCACCATTCGCCGATGCCACAGGCCTCGGAGGCCCACCCAACAAACGCGACCGGATACGCCGCACAGAACATTGGAAGGGCCTGGAATGACGGGCTCGCACAGAACAAAAAAGAGGAATTCGCAATGTCAGTCTTCACCCATCCCGATTTCGATCACCACGAACAGGTCGTGTTTTGCCACGACAAGTCATCGGGCCTGCGCGCCATCATCGCCATCCACGACACCACGCTCGGCCCGGCGCTGGGCGGTTGCCGGATGTTTCCCTATGCCAGTGACGACGACGCGGTGCGCGATGTGCTGCGTCTGTCCCGTGGCATGACCCTGAAATCCTCGCTGGCCGGGCTCAAGCTTGGCGGCGGCAAGGCGGTGATCATCGGCGACCCGCACGCCGGCAAGAGCCAGGCATTGCTGCACGCCATGGGTGATTTCGTCGACAGCCTCGGCGGGCGCTACATCACCGCGGCCGATTCGGGTACCGGCGAGCCGGAAATGCAGGCCTTCGCTCAGCGCACCCGTCATGTCATCGGTGCCACGCCACGGACCACGCTGGACGGCAGTATCGCCAGCGGCGATCCGTCGCCTTCCACCGCGCTCGGGGTTTTCGTCGGCTTGCGGGAGGCCGTGCGGCAGCGCCTCGGTCGGGATGATCTGAGCGGGTTGAAGGTGGCGATCCAGGGCGTCGGGCATGTCGGGCTCGGGTTGGCTCGTCATCTGAAGGACGCCGGCGCCGAGCTGTGGGTCTGCGACATTTTCGATGCCAACGTGCAGCAAGCCGTCGAAGAGCTGGGCGCCAACGCGGTGCGCCCACACGACATCTACGGCCTGGACGTGGACGTGTTCGCGCCCTGCGCCATGGGCGGCATTCTCAACGCCGAAACCTTGCAGAGCCTGCGCGCCCCGGTGATCGCCGGGGCGGCGAACAACCAGCTGGCGAGCCCGGAAATAGGCGTCGAACTGCAGCGTCGCAATCATCTCTACGCGCCGGACTACGTCATTAATGCCGGCGGCATCATCGACGTCTATTACCAGCGCATCGGCGGCAGCCCGGCACAGACGGACGCGCACGTTCGAGGCATCGCTGAAACCCTGCGCGAGATCTTCGAGCGCGCCGCCAGCAGTGGTGAGTCCACGTCGGTCGTCGCCGATCGGCTGGCCCAGGAGCGCCTCGGCGTCCAGCACGCGGTGCAGAAGCACCCACAGCGCCTGCAGGCGTAACGAGCATGAGGGCGGCCCAGGGCCGCCCGTTTTGTTTTCGGCAGCCCGAGTTGTTCTGCCGAGCATGTGCAAATCCCTGACAAAAACAACAAGCAGGAATCCGCAATGACTGACAAAAGCAGCATTGCCGCCGGCTCTCTCGGTGGCGTTCATACTCAGCAAAGCGCGGCGCGTGGGCTCTGGTCCTCACGCTGGGTGTTCTTCCTGGCCGCCACTGGCTCGGCGGTCGGCCTGGGCAATATCTGGAAATTTCCCTACATCACTGGTGAAAACGGCGGCGGCGCCTTTGTGCTGGTGTATCTCGGCTGCATTCTGCTGATCGGCATTCCCTTGCTGATGGCCGAAGTGATGATCGGCCGTCGTGGTCGGCAGAACCCTGATGATGCGGTGGCGCGTCTGGCCCGTGAGGCCGGCGCCAACACCAAATGGCGCGTTGCCGGCTGGCTCGGTGGACTGACCGGTTTTCTCATTCTCAGCTTCTACCTGGTGGTGGCTGGTTGGGCGTTGTCCTACATCCCGACCACGCTCAGCGGCGCTTTCGGCGGTGTGAGTGGTGACACCAGTGGTGAGATGTTCAATGGCCTGTTGGCCAGCCCGATGCGGCTGATCGTCTGCGGCACGCTGGTGCTGGCAGCGACCATGCTGATTGTCGGCTTTGGTGTGCGCGGCGGGCTGGAGCGCTCGCTGCGGTTCCTCATGCCCGGTCTGTTCGTGCTGTTGCTCGGGCTGGTTGGCTATGCTGCTGTGACGGGCGAATTCCTGCAGGCGCTGGAATTTCTCTTTGTGCCGGACTTCTCCGCGCTGACTGCCACCAGCGTGCTGATCGCGCTGGGTCACGCCTTCTTCACGCTCAGCCTCGGCGCGGGGGCGATGATGGTCTATGGCTCCTATCTGCCCGAAGGCACCTCGATTGCGAAAACCTCCGTGCTGGTGGCGCTGGCTGACACCGTCGTTGCGCTGCTGGCCGGTATGGCGATCTTCCCGCTGGTGTTCGGTAATGGACTGGAACCGGGCGCCGGTCCTGGGCTGATCTTCGTCACCCTGCCGATTGCCTTCGGCCAGATGCCGCTGGGCCAGGTGGTCGGCGGACTGTTCTTTGTCATGCTGGTGATTGCCGCACTGACCTCGGCCATTTCCCTGAGCGAACCGAGCATCGCCTGGATGACCGAGCGCTTCCGCATGAGCCGTACTAAGGCGGTGCTGACCAGTGGCGGCCTGCTCTGGCTGCTGAGCCTGGGCAGCGTGTTCTCCTTCAACCTCTGGGGGGACTACCAACTGTTCGGCAAGACCTTCTTCGACAGCCTCGATTATCTGACGACCAACTGGCTGATGCCCTTGGGCGGGCTGATGACCGTGCTGTTCACCGGTTGGGTGATGAAGGAGCAAACGGTGCGCGACGCCATCGGTATCCGACACGGCGGGTTGTTCCGCGCCTGGTGGTTGCTGCTGCGCTTCGGTACGCCGCTGGCGATCGTGCTGGTGTTTCTCAACCTGAGCGGGCTGATTTAGGGGGAGTGGCCTGAGCCTGACAGGTGAGACTGGATGGCACGGTGCGGCGAGCTGTCGCACTGCGCCGTCAGGTTTTCGTTACGTCCGATCCGCTGCAACCTCGTACTCTGGTGCTCGCCATGGTTCGTAAAGAATTTCTTCCAGCTTGGCAGCCCTTGGACTGCAAGCGACCTCAATGGTGGACTTGTATGGCGGGTTCCAGTGGTTTGTTATGGAGCGGCCAAGCCAATCCTTAGCAACTTGCCCGGCATTGATCTGCAGGGCGGAATGAAGGTCAAAGGATGCTGCCCGCCACAAAAAACAAATAATGGGAGCGCTATGAGCAGCGAAACAACCACAACGGCCGGTTCGTCGCCCACGCTGAAACTCTACGGTTACTGGCGATCCAGCGCGGCCTACCGGGTACGCATCGCGTTGAACCTCAAAGGCCTCGGCTTCGAAAACCTGCCGGTGCATCTGGTCAAGGACGGCGGCCAGCAACGCTCGGCCGACTACAAGGGGCTCAATCCGCAGGGGCTGGTGCCGTTGCTGGTGGACGGCGACGAGCGCATCAGCCAATCGCTGGCGATTCTCGAATACCTGGAGGAGGTCTTTCCGCTTCCGGCGTTGCTGCCGGATGATCCGGCCGACCGCGCGCGGGTGCGCTCATTGGCGCTTCATATTGCCTGCGACCTGCACCCGCTGAACAACCTGCGCGTATTGCAGTACCTCAGCGGCCCGCTGGGTATCGAGGATGAGGCGAAGCAGCAGTGGATCCAGCACTGGATTCACACAGGCCTCACGGGAGTGGAGCAGGGCCTGGCCGCGTTCGACGGCAAGCTCTCGCTCGGCAAGCGGCCGGGCTACCTGGAGGCATGCCTGGTTCCGCAGGTATACAATGCGCGCCGTTTTGCCTGTGACCTCAGCCAGTACCCGCGCATTTTGCAGATGACCGAGCAGTGCGAATCCTTCGAAGCCTTTGCCAACGCAGCTCCGGAGGTGCAGCCCGACGCTCAATAGGTTCATCCGCCTTGCACTCCGTCGCGTCACGAGCGCGGCGGGTTCGATTCCGTCACAGATAACAACAAACAGGTGACGCATGACCCGTGAAAAACCCAAGAACCTCTGGCTCTCCCGCTGGGGCTTCATTCTTGCCGCGACCGGCTCTGCAGTCGGCTTGGGCAACATCTGGAAATTCCCCTACATCACCGGCGAATACGGCGGCGGCGCCTTCGTGCTGATGTACCTGGCGTGCATCCTCGCCATTGGTATTCCGGTGATGATGACCGAGATCGCCATCGGCCGTCGGGGTCGTGGCAGCCCCATCGATGCCATTGGCAGAGCGGTCCGCGAAAACGGCAGCAGCTCAATATGGAAGGGCGTCGGCGGCATGGCCATGGCGGCCGGCTTCTTGATTCTCTGCTTCTATGTGGTGGTGGCCGGTTGGGCGTTCGCCTATACAGTGAAAATGCTCGACGGCTCGCTGGCCGCCAGCTCGGTCGAGGGTTTGGCGCAGGTGTTCGAGGCGCACAACGCCAACCCCTGGCAGCTCGGTGGCTGGAGCGTACTGGTGGCGCTGCTGACACTGTGGATCGTGGCCAAAGGTGTACAGCAGGGCATCGAAAGTGCGGTGCGCTGGATGATGCCGGGCCTGGCGGTGATGCTGTTGATCCTGGTTGGTTATGCCTTCACCAGTGGCGGCTTCGATCAGGGCTTCGCCTTCCTGTTCAGTTTCGATACCTCCAAGCTCACCGGTGAAGCACTACTGGCCGCACTGGGCCACGCGTTCTTCACCCTCAGCCTGGCATCCGGGGCGATTCTGACCTACGGCTCCTACATCCCCGACGGACAGTCCATCGCGCGGACCACCTTCATGGTCGCGATTGCCGATACGGCCGTAGCGCTGCTGGCGGGGCTGGCGATTTTCCCGATCATCTTTGCCAACGGCATGGACCCGACTGCCGGCCCCGGCTTGATCTTCATGAGCCTGCCGCTGGCCTTCCAACAGATGCCGTTCGGCACCGTATTCGGCACGCTGTTCTTCGCCATGGTGTCGATTGCCGCGCTGACCTCGGCCATCTCGATGATCGAAGCCACAGTGGCCTACCTCAACGAAAAGCACGGCATCAGCCGTCTCAAGGCCGCCATCGGCGCCGGTGCGGTATTGCTGGTGATCAGCCTGCTGGCCATGCTCTCGTTCAACCTAATGGCTGGCTGGACGCCAATGGGCAAGAACTTCTTCGACTGGCTCGACTACCTGACCTCGCGCTGGATGATGCCGCTGGGCGGGATCTTCATCGTGATCTTTGCCGGCTATGCGCTGCGCAGCGAGATCATGCGTGACGAGCTGGATCTGCCGCCGCTGGGTTACGCGCTCTGGCTGTTCATGGTTCGCTACGTCTGCCCGGTGCTGATCACCATGGTCTTCCTGCACGCCCTCGGCTGGCTGGGCTTCGACCCGCTGGTGCGCTGGTACTGGATTGCCGGTGCCATCGGTGCGCTGACCCTCCTTGGCGAAGGGTTGCGGCCTCGCGTCCTGCCGGCGCTGACTGGGCGCAACGCCTGAGCGCGATGATGGAGATAGGGCGCTTCGGCGCCCTTAGTTCATGCTATAGGCGCCCCACAACCCGATCGCGAGCAAGCTTGCCCCCTCAAAAAACGGTGCCGGCACGCAACCCGCGTATCGGTCGTGGCGTTCCGACGATTGACCCATTCCCCACCCTCATGGTCGAGATGAACCATGGCCCGCATCCGGGCCCCGTTCAAAGGAGACCCCATGAAAGTCCTCATCGTCCTCACTTCCCACGACAAACTGGGCGACACCGGCAAACCCACCGGCTTCTGGCTTGAAGAATTCGCCGCCCCTTATTACGTGTTCAAGGACGCCGGCGCCGAGATCGTCCTGGCCTCTCCCAAGGGTGGGCAGCCGCCGCTGGACCCGAAGAGCGATGCGCCGGATGCTCAGACCGAGATGACCCAGCGTTTCAAGAACGATGCCGAATCCCAGGCGCTGCTGGCCAACACCCGCAAGCTGGACGAGGTATCGGCAGCGGACTTCGATACGGTGTTTTACCCCGGTGGCCATGGACCGTTGTGGGATCTGACCGGCAATGCAACGTCCATCGCCCTGATCGAATCCTTCATCAAGGCACGCAAGCCCGTAGCGGCGGTCTGCCATGCGCCTGCCGCGCTGGTGCAGGTGCGCGGCGTGGATGGTGAGTATCTGGTCAAGGGCAAGCGCGTGACCGGCTTTACCAACACCGAAGAGGAAGGTGTTCAGCTCACCGATGTGGTGCCTTTTTTGCTGGAGGACAAGCTCAAGGAAATTGGCGGCGACTACAGCAAGGGGCCGGACTGGTCGTCCTATGTGCTGGTCGATGGCCTGCTGGTTACAGGCCAGAACCCGGCGTCCTCGGAAGAGGCCGCACGGGAATTGCTCAAGCTGGTGAAGGCCGGCTGAGGTTGCTCAGTGTGGCAAGGCGTTCGGCCAGGGAAGGGCGTTGGCCTCGCTGCAGGCTTCGAACATCGGTTTGCTGAACAGGTAACCCTGCAGCAGGCTGATGCCCAGGTCCTGCAGCGCGCTGCATTCGTCGGCGGTTTCCACGCCCTCGGCAATCACCTGAATGCCGAGCTCGTTGCAAATGCCCACCGTGCCGCGGACGATGGCCTGGCGCGAACGGCTCTGATCGATACTACGGATCAGGTCCATGTCCAGTTTGATGATGTCCGGCTGGAAGTCGGCCAGCAGGTTGAGCCCAGCAAAGCCGGCACCAAAGTCGTCGATGGCGGTGAGAAAGCCGATGCGCTGGTATTCACGGAAGACCTCGGTCAGCCACTTGGCATCGCTGACGCGCTCGCCTTCGACGGTCTCGAAAATGATGCGCTCGATGGGAAAGTTGTGGGCACGGGCAGCTTCCAGTGTCGAGCGGATGCACAGCTCTGGCCGGTAGATGGCGTTAGGCATGAAGTTGATCGACAGCCGGCTCTGCATGTTCAGTTTGGCGGCGGTCTTGATGGCTTTGACCCGGCAGGCCTGATCGAAGCGAAAGCGGTTTTCCTCGGTGACCCGGGCCAATACGCTCGGTGCTGGCTCGCCCTGGACGCCGCGCACGAGTGCTTCGTGGGCGAAAATCTCACGGCGGCTGATGTCGACGATGGGTTGGTACGCGTAGCTGAAGCGAAAACCGAGTCGTTCGCCGCTGGCGCAGCTGGGGCAGGCGCCGTGTTCGCTGGCCGAATGGCAGCTGTACTCCGATGGGGCAGGGTTACCGTCAGTGTTGCGTTGCGTCATGGGCGAGCTCGCTCGAAACCTATTGCTGAAAGATAGCGGCTAATCTGGCCAAGACTGGAGTCCGTTCGTCACCAGAAGGGCCATTGCACCGGAATGACCAGGCGTCATATTAGGTCAGAATCTTTAGTGGTGATGGCTAAATGCTACGACACCTGGGATTAAGCCGAGTTCCGCCTCTTGGAGCGGGCCCGTTGTCGTGTCGGGCTAGGGCAACTTCGCTCGCAACCATCGGTGTCCGGATGGCTGGCTTGGGTGTGATAGCTCAGGCTCGGCCTACTGGCGAGACGAGGCGCCCGCTCAGACGACAGTCTTTGAGCGGGCCTTTCAGGTGGAGGCGCTTTGATGTCGGTAGTCGCGCGCTGTCTGTTTCGGCAGAAACAACAAGGCCGGCATGATTGCCGGCCCCGTGCGCTTCGCCGCAAAGGCTTATGCCGTGACGCGGGCGATGGCCGCCGCCAATTGATCGAGCCGCGCAGCGTCCAGCCCGGCGATATTCGCCCGTCCGCTTTCCACCAGGTACACCGCATCGTCACGCCGCAGGCGCAGCACCTGCTCGGCGGTGAGGCCGGTGTAGGAGAACATCCCGCGTTGTTGCGCGATGTGCGCAAAGCGCTCAGCCAACCCATAGGGCGCCAGCGCTTCCACCAGCCCCTGGCGCAAACCGGCAATGCGCTCGCGCTTGGCGGCGACTTCCTGTTGCCAGAGCTGGCGCAGTTCGGGGTTGGAGAGAATCGTCGCCACTACAGCAGCGCCGTGAGAAGGCGGTGTCGACCAGAGGTTGCGCGCCACCGAGGCGAACTGGCTGCGCACATCGATCAGCGACTCGCCGTCAGCGGCGACCACGATCAACGCACCGGTACGCTCGCGGTAAAGCCCGAAGTTCTTCGAGCAGGAACTGGTGATCAGCACTTCCGGCAGCGCTTCGACAAACAGCCGTACCGCCCAGGCGTCTTCGTCCAGTCCATCGCCGAAGCCCTGGTAGGCGAAGTCGAACAGCGGCAATAGCTCGCGCTGACGCACGATCTCCAGCACCTGGCGCCAGTCGTCCAGACTGAGGTCGTAGCCGGTGGGGTTGTGGCAGCAGGCGTGCAGCAGCACCACGTCGCCCGACGGAATCTGCTCCAGCGCGGCGAGCATGCCCGGCACGTCGAGGCGGTTCTGCGCATCGACATAGGGGTAATGCTCGACCTTCAGGCGGGCCGCGGCGAACAGGGTTTCATGGATCGGCCAGGTCGGATCGCTGAGCCAGAGGCTCCGACCCGGCAGGCACTTGGCGATGAAGTCTCCCACCAGACGCAGCGCACCGGTGCCGCCGGGGGTCTGAGTGCAGCCAGCACGGTTTTCGACCAGGGCTGGCGAGCCCTCGCCGAGCACCAGTTTCAGCAGCTGCTCACCGAACAACGGATCGCCATGGCCGCCGATGTAGCTCTTGGTCTGCTCGCTGTCGATCAGCCGCTGCTCGGCCAGCTTCACGGCCTTGGGGATCGGCGTCAGGCCCAAGGCGTCTTTATATACGCCCACGCCCAGGTCGAGCTTGGCCGGATTGGGATCGGCGCGATAGGCATCGAGCAGACCGAGAATCGGGTCGCCGGGGACCCGCGCCACGTCGCCGAAATGCTTCACTTGCGGCCCTCGGCTGTGTTCGCCACCTCATCGGTACGCGCGGCCATGATGAAGTCGTTGCGGTGCAGCCCTTTGATCGAATGGCTCCACCAGGTCACGGTGACCTTGCCCCATTCAGTGAGCAGGCCCGGGTGATGACCCTCGGCTTCGGCAATCTCGCCGACGGCGTTGGTGAAGGCCAGTGCGTGCTTGAAGTTCTTGAACAGGAAGACCTTCTCCAGCTCCATGTGGCCGTCGCGGGTTTCGATGTTCCAGTCCGGGATCTGCTTGATCAGCTCGGCCAGTTCGTCATCGGACACCTTGGGGGCGTCGGCGCGGCAGGCTTCGCAGTGGGCTTGGGTAAGGGCGGTCATGTTTGGGTCCTTGTGGTAATCGGTTGGTTGATTGGATCGGTGGGCTAAAGCCCACCCTTGTATGTTGATCGCATCGTCAAGTGACGATAATCCAGAGCGTTACCGGGAGGCCGTCCCACCCTAGAGACACCGTAGGTGATCTCGTTT
>JAKUTK010000065.1:12788-25205 GCA_022448005.1 Pseudomonas sp. | reverse complement strand
ATCGAAGCCAGCTTGCAGCAGATCGACCAGCTCTCAACCACCATCAACGAAGCGGTTGGGGTTATCCAGTCGCTAGCGGACGAGACAACCAAGATCGGATCGGTTCTCGAGGTCATCGGCTCGATTGCCGATCAGACCAACCTGCTCGCACTGAATGCCGCGATCGAGGCGGCCCGTGCAGGTGAACAAGGCCGAGGGTTCGCAGTGGTGGCCGATGAGGTTCGCCTGCTTGCGCAACGCACCCAGACTTCAACGGCCGAGATTCACACGATGATCGAGCGGTTGCAGAAAAACTCAGGGGCAGCCGTCACGGTGATCATGGAAAGCAGCCGAGCTTCCCAGGCCACGGTGGAGCAAGCAAGTCAGGCCGGGGCAAGCCTTGTTCAGATTGCTCAGGCGCTGCGCAACCTGTCGGCATTAAACGCGTCGATAGCCAGCGCTACGTTGCAACAAACGCACGTAGTCGAAGACATCAATCAGAATGTCACTCAGGCGGCAGGGTTGGCGCAACAAAGCACACAGGCCGCCGAACAGTCGAGCGCGGCGGGAGAGCGGCTCGGTGAGCTAGCCGAGCAGTTGAATTTCCTGCTCAGGCAGTTCAAGGTCTAACTACGTAGAATCAGACGCAGCGCTTTGTATACAACGGCCAGATCCTGAGCTTGGATCTGGCCGTTTTGTTTTGGGGCACAGCTGCGGCTTTTCGCCACGCCCGAAACAATGTTAAACCGCTGACCTGAGCCAGCATCTTTATAGGCAGCCTGAAAACATCTCAATTGAAACAGCTACTTAGCATGCAATTAAGCCGGGGACGCAAGCTACAGCTAATTGTAGACCTTTGGCTAATTGCAAAAAAAACTGCAAAACACGAAACAACCCTGTGACTTATCAGTCCTCTGTGTACATCAATGGATATGTAAGGCCAACGCCGGCAGCCTGGCGGCAGGCTCATATCCGATTTTTGGTTATCACACAGAGAGACATGCCTGATGAACAGCCCGCTTCGCTTTAACGACGCCCTCCTGATTACTGACCGTGCGTTCAAACCGTTCCAATGTGTGGCCTGGACGCAACTCGAAGGCAACGGCGAACTCAGTATCACAGTGCTGGATGGCAGCGAATCGCGCACCGTAGGTCATTGCAAACTGGCTAGCCATGTCTATTCCGACCCGATCAAGCTCGGCCAGTCATTGGAGCAGGCACGTGCCGATCTGAGTCGCCAAGGGGTTCAATTGGCCCCTTGGCACATGCCCAAATAAAGCACGCGGATTTTCAGATAAGGCCCGGCTGCGCAAGCGCCGGGCCTTTTTGCTTTCAAATCACCTGACCCCATGAGGGTGCTCCGCTGGGCAAACGGACCCATTCGGCTGTTCGACGGTCCCAGCAATAAGTCAATAAACAAGGAGCAGCCCATGAAAGGTGCAGAAGCCTACGTCAACGATCAATGGCATAGCAGCGGACTGGCCAATCTGCCGGAGGGTGAACAAGGCCACTGCATCACCCTCAAGTTCATCATTCCCCGCGACACCCAGACCACCGGGTTGATCACGCATGTCTGCGAAGTCGCGCAGCAGCGCCTGAATGAGTTCTACAGGGGCCGTCAGGTGACGCACAAACCGGTACAGGGCTCGGTGGTCGGAGACGGCAGCGGCGATGGAATCAATCTCATCTTCGACGTTGCACCCGCAAAATGATCAATATCCACGGAGCTCGATAATGACAGTGCCGACCCTTGGACTTGATGAAGCAAGGCGCATCTGTGAAATGGCGTTCCTGCCCTGCCATGCAACCACTCAAGTCGACCACGCGGACAGCAGCTTCTCGCTAAGGGTGACCACTGCGGCGGGTCACGAGGCTCTATCGATTTTACATATCGCTCGATCTCAATATGCGGGCCCGGACCACCTCGCCGGTTTGCTGGAGGCCGCCCGACTCGAATTGAGCAAGGATGGCGTGCAACTGAGCGCATGGTCCATGCCTGCCCAGCCTGGGATTACTGATTGAGGTTGCTCGTCGGAACCCTGGTAGCGAGTACGGAGCCGGATGGAACCTATCCTCACCGGTAACCTACCGCAAGATCTCGGAGGAGGCGCCACTACTGGCAGGCGGCACGGCATTGGCAATACCACTGGAAAAAACATTGAGCCCATTCATGCTGCTTCTATTCGCGGCCCGAACCCCTGTCGTAGGTGTCGGTCTGTTATTGAGACACACCATGCTTGTGTCAGCACCCTTCTCGTTAGAACCCAGGAGCGCTTATATGATCGGAGACTATTCCTCGATAAATGACCATCTGGAAAGTGCACGACGGCTGGCAGACAGCGCCGAAACAAAAGCAGATCCGGCAATCTATCGCGAGGCAATTGACGAACTGGTAGCCGCGATACGGCTGTTGATGCGTAACAGCCAGGAAAGCGAAGACTGACCCCGGCCTCCCATCAACTCGCCAACATCCACCAGGAACAGCCTGGCTGCACTCAACTCATAATTTATTGACGCAGCCAGGCTTAGAACGCCGGGCAGTAGCTTTCAGGAGCATTCATGCTGATCGATCAGGGCAGCGAGACGGCCCCGCAATTGGCGGAGGGCGTTCGCCCGCAACCGGCGGATGAAAAGCCGGATACAGGCACGGCCCTCTGCCCTGAGCTACCCGCCGATCTGCACTATGTGGACGATCACGGGCCAGGTATCAGCCGCCGAAAGCTCAGAGGCAAATTCGCTTATTTCCTGCCGTCGGGCGAGCGCATTCGTGATGCGCAGGAAGTCGCCCGCATCAACAAGCTGGCCATCCCGCCCGCTTATTCCGACGTCTGGATTTGCCCAGATCCTCAAGGCCATATGCAGGCGACTGGACGCGATGCTCGCGGCCGCAAGCAATATCGCTATCACCCCCGCTGGCGAGAGATCCGCGATTGCAGCAAGTACGAACGTGTCCTGTCATTCGGTTCGGCTCTGCCGCGAATGCGCGAGCGCTTGCAGCAGCAGTTGTCCCTGCATGGCATGCCGCGGGAAAAGGTAATGGCGCTGCTGGTGCAGTTGCTCGAATCGACCCTGATCCGTGTTGGCAATTCGCGCTACGCAAAAGAAAACCGCTCGTATGGGCTGACCACATTGCGTACCCGTCATGTCGATGTGCGGGGCGCTGCGATCCGTTTTCAGTTCCGAGGCAAAAGCGGTGTAGAGCATCGCGTGACACTAAAAAAATCAACGTCTGGCGCGCATCATACGTCGCTGCATGGAGTTGCCAGGCCAGCATTTGTTTCAATACCTGGACGAACAAGGTGTGCGTCGGCCAGTGAGCTCCTGTGACGTTAACGCATTCATACAGGAAATGACCGGGGGCGACTTCACAGCCAAGGACTATCGAACCTGGGCAGGGAGCGCCTTGGCGCTGGAATATCTGCGCAAGCAAGAGTGGCAACCGGACACCGTGGCGCGCCGCAATCTGGTCGATGTGGTCACCCAAGTTTCTCGCCAACTCGGTAACACGCCAGCCGTGTGTCGCCAGTGCTACATCCACCCTGACGTGCTTGACGCCTTCGTCGCTGGCGAACTGGCGCAACTGAGCAAGGCGAGAAAGCGCAAGTGGATGAGCAGTGAAGAAGTCACTTTGCTGAAATTTCTGAGCGCCCGCACGAAGGCCTAGCGGTACAGCGTCACTTGATTGCGCCCTGCGGCTTTTGATGAATACAGGGCATTGTCTGCGCGCTCGATCAGTTGCGCGTAGCCACTGGTAGGCTGGCTAAGGTCCGCAATTCCCAAACTGACGGTGAAGCGAATGCTGTGCCCGTCGTAAATGATCTCATGCGCCTCAATGGTCTGCCGTAATCGTTCAGCAAAGGTCACAGCGCCCTCGCTGTCGGTGTCCGGCAGTAGGACCACGAACTCCTCGCCGCCGTAGCGGCCGGCAATATCCGCGTCGCGCATGCATTGCCGAACAAGCTCGGCAGTTTGCTGGATCACGGCATCGCCGGCCTGATGGCCGTGGCTGTCGTTGATCTTCTTGAAGTGGTCGATATCGAACATGACCAACGCTGCGTTGCGCTCATAGCGAAGATGTCGCGCATAGTCCTGACGCAGCATCTCCTCCCAATGGCCTCGATTGAACAGGCCTGTCAGGCGGTCGGTGCTGGATAAGCGCTGCAGTTCCTGATTCGCCGCTTGCAACTGGCGACGGTTGGTAGCCACATCAGTAACGTCATAGATGATCAGGCAGATCTGCTCGATTCTGCCGTTGAGGGCCTTCAAAGGCATCAACGTCGTATTCTGGTACATGAAATCTTCCAGTCCGGTAATCGGCTGGTAGTTCTTGAATCGCAACAGGTAAGGCCGCTGCTCCCAAATGGTGAACGACGGCGTGCCGAGCGTAGCGACGTTTTCCACCTTGCGACGGAACCAGTGCTCGTCGACTTCAGGAAACAGCTCAAAGAAAGTTTTCTTGCGCGCTTCTTCAGGCAACCGTCCGGAGCGGTTTTCCATAAACGTATTCCACACGTCGATGCGGTACTCGCGGTCAAGCACCACGACACCCACATCAATACTCTGGACGATGGCCAGTAACCAGTGAAGTTCGCTTAGATCGTTCGGCTTGGACATGTTCAGCTCATCAACGGGACGAGTTTGCGTGACAGCAGCTCAACCGAGTCTTCAGTGAACAGCAAGAGCAGGTCGAAATGGATGTCATGACCTTCCAGGCTGTAGCTGATTTCCACCGCCAAGGTATTTTTCCAACGCTTGCGGTTGAGACGTATCAGTTCGTCGATTGAAGCATGCTGGCCCAGCACCTGCGGGTGCCCCTGAGAAAAAACCACATCGATCTGGTCTGCTATACCGCTCAGACATGCGCTGATCAGTAGACTGGAAAGATCGAGCAGCATCTCCAGTTCGAGGTAATCATCGGCGCGCATCAGACGCGCCATGTCAGCAATCTCGGAATCGTGGAAGATCAGCAGAGCCTCGCCAGCGATGCCGCCGCCGATATAACCCTGGCACACCGCCGACAGCTTGTCGCCTTGAGCGGCATCAGCCAGCGCCATGTGCAATTCGCCGACTTCGAGGATGTTCACATTGGGGATGGGCAGCTGCACGAACACCCCTAGCACCTTGGCGAGCAATGCCGCCGCTCGCCCCATCGCTACGTTAACCACCTCACGGAAGGCATCGCGGAACGCAACCGGACCAGCGTTTCGCTCTCCGAGCGCCGGCAAGTCGCTGCCGACAACTCCAAGCCCCGCCAGGGTCTGCTGTAGATGTACGGGATCGGCAGGCTTGCGAATGAACGCCAGCGCTCCCAATTCGAGCACCCGGCGCACGGCCTCTTCCTGGACGTCCGCCGAGATCACGATGACTTTGCATTGCAGCTGCTCGTGGCGAAGGGCAGCCAAAAGCCCATAGCCGTCCATGTCTGGCATGGTCAGATCGAGCAGCAAGACGTCAATGTCCCCTTCACGAATTCTTTCAAGCGCCTCGCGACCGCTGGCAGCCTGAGAAATATCCAGCGGCCACTCAGCCGGCAGTGCGCGCAGCAATTGCTTGCGCGCCAGGCTGGAATCATCGCAAATCAAAAGGGAAACGGCAGACATGCAACGCTCGCTCACTTGGCCAGGCCTCTGGATCCTGGACAGCTTATCTCAGCTAGCGGGCGCTGTGGGGGCAATGCGAAAAGATAGTGGCAGTCAGCCAGTAAGCTGACCGAAACAGCCACCGTTTAGGCCGTTACCACTCAATAATAGGCATTGTCGCGGTTGGTGTGGTCGGTCACATCACGCACGCCCTTCAGTTCCGGGATTCTTTCCAACAAAGTTTTTTCAATACCTTCCTTGAGGGTTACATCAGCCTGACCACAACCCTGGCACCCGCCTCCGAACTGCAGCACTGCCACACCTTCATCCACGACATCGATCAAAGTTACCTGCCCGCCATGGCTGGCAAGTCCGGGATTGATTTCGGTCTGCAGGTAATAATTGATGCGATCATTGAGCGGGCTGTCTTCATTGACCATCGGCAGCTTGGCGTTGGGTGCCTTGATAGTCAGCTGTCCGCCCATGCGGTCAGTGGAATAGTCAACCAGTGCGTCTTCCAGGAAGGGTTCGCTGGTGCCGTCGATCCAGGCGGTAAAGCTCTTCAGGGACACCGCGATGTCGTCCGGCTTTTCCTCGCCCGGTTTGCAATAGGCGATGCAGGTTTCAGCGTAAGGCGTGCCTGGCTGAGTGATGAAAACCCGGATGCCAATCCCGGTAGTGTTCTGCTTTTCAAGCAGATCGGCCAGGTAATCGTGTGCAGCTTCGGTAATGGTAATGGCGCTCATGGGAACTCCTCTCATACATGCCAGGCAGTGTACGCCAACCACCGCCCCGGATAAAGTCCTAGTGTTTTAGTAGGACTTACCTGCCTACGCAGGGGTCTGCCGCTTACGAGCACCTTATCAACATGAGCGCTGCTCATGTAAATCAGCGGATGATCAAAAAGCGTGCAGCTTTGCTATTATTCGCGGTCCTCGCAACCAGCTTCAGGTAGTTCTCATGCTCGACCGCAATGCCCGTCTCCAGGCACTCCAGCAGGCCCTCAAGGAGCGCATCCTGATTCTCGACGGCGGCATGGGCACGATGATCCAGAGCTACAAACTGGAAGAGTCCGACTACCGAGGCGAGCGCTTCGCCGACTGGCCGCAGGATCTGAAAGGCAACAACGACCTGTTGATCCTCACCCGGCCGGACGCCATCAGCGCGATTGAAAAGGCTTACTTCGACGCGGGCGCCGACATCGTCGAGACCAACACCTTCAATGCCACGCGCGTATCCCAGGCGGATTACGGCATGGAAGAGCTGGTCTACGAGCTGAACGTCGAAGGTGCGCGCCTCGCCCGACAAGCCGCCGATGCCAAGACGGCCGAAACGCCCGATCGCCCGCGCTTCGTTGCCGGCGTGCTCGGCCCAACCAGCCGTACCTGCTCGCTGTCACCGGATGTGAACAATCCCGGCTACCGCAACGTGACCTTCGACGAGCTGGTCGAGAACTACACCGAAGCCACGCGCGGCCTGATCGAAGGCGGGTCCGACCTGATCCTGATCGAGACTATTTTCGACACGCTCAATGCCAAAGCGGCGATCTTCGCCGTGCAACAGGTATTCGAGGACGCCGGCTTGGAGCTGCCGATCATGATCTCCGGGACCATTACCGACGCTTCGGGCCGCACCCTGTCCGGCCAGACCACCGAAGCGTTCTGGAACTCGGTTCGCCACGCCAAGCCTATCTCGGTAGGCCTCAACTGCGCCCTGGGTGCAAAAGAGCTGCGCCCCTATCTGGAAGAGCTGTCGAACAAGGCCGAAACCCATGTCTCGGCGCACCCCAACGCAGGGCTGCCGAACGCCTTTGGTGAATACGATGAAAGCCCGGCAGAAATGGCCCGGGTGGTCGAGGAATTCGCTTCCAGCGGCTTTCTCAACATCGTCGGTGGCTGCTGCGGTACGACGCCTGCGCATATCGAGGCGATTGCTAACGCCGTTGCGAAGTACTCGCCGCGCGTCATTCCCGACGTTCCAAAGGCCTGCCGCCTGTCCGGTCTCGAGCCCTTCACCATCGATCGCAGCTCGCTGTTCGTCAATGTCGGTGAACGCACCAACATCACTGGCTCGGCCAAATTTGCCCGCCTGATCCGCGAAGAGAATTACACCGAGGCGCTGGAAGTTGCCCTGCAGCAGGTCGAGGCCGGCGCACAGGTGATCGACATCAACATGGATGAGGGCATGTTGGATTCGGAGAAGGCGATGGTGACCTTCCTCAATCTGATCGCCGGTGAGCCAGACATCTCACGCGTGCCGATCATGATCGACTCCTCCAAGTGGGAAGTGATCGAAGCCGGCCTCAAGTGCATCCAGGGCAAGGGCATCGTCAACTCGATATCCATGAAGGAAGGCGTCGAGGCTTTCAAGCATCATGCCCGCCTGTGCAAGCGCTACGGCGCCGCGGTGGTGGTGATGGCCTTCGACGAAGCCGGCCAGGCCGATACCGCTGCGCGCAAGCGCGAGATCTGCCAGCGTTCCTACGACATTCTGGTGGATGAAGTGGGCTTCCCGCCGGAAGACATCATCTTCGACCCGAACATCTTTGCTGTCGCTACCGGCATCGAAGAGCACAACAACTATGCCGTGGACTTCATCGAAGCCTGCACCTACATCCGCGACAATCTTCCCTACGCCCTGACCTCCGGCGGCGTATCGAACGTTTCGTTCTCATTCCGGGGCAATAACCCGGTGCGCGAAGCGATCCACTCGGTGTTCCTCTACTACGCCATCCAGAACGGCCTGACGATGGGCAGCGTCAACGCCGGACAGCTGGAAATCTACGACGAAATCCCGAAAAAGCTGCGCGACGCGGTCGAGGACGTGGTGCTCAACCGCACGCCCAACGGCACCGAAGCGCTGCTGGCCATTGCCGACGAGTTCAAGGGCGACGGCAGCGTCAAAGAAGCGGAAACCGAGGAATGGCGTAGTTATACGGTCCAGAAGCGGCTCGAACATGCGTTGGTCAAGGGCATAACCACCCACATCGTTCAGGACACCGAAGAATTCCGCCAGCATTGCGCGCGTCCTATCGAGGTCATCGAAGGGCCGTTGATGTCGGGCATGAACGTGGTCGGCGACCTGTTCGGCTCGGGCAAGATGTTTTTGCCACAGGTGGTCAAGTCCGCGCGCGTTATGAAGCAAGCGGTGGCGCACCTGATTCCCTTCATCGAAGCGGAGAAAGGCGACAAGCCCGAAGCCAAGGGCAAGATCCTCATGGCAACCGTCAAAGGTGACGTTCACGACATCGGCAAAAACATCGTCGGCGTGGTACTTGGGTGTAATGGCTATGACGTGGTGGACATGGGCGTCATGGTCCCGGCTGAAAAGATCCTGCAGACAGCAATAGCCGAGAAATGCGACATCATCGGCCTGTCAGGCCTGATCACACCGTCGCTCGACGAGATGGTCCACGTCGCTCGTGAGATGCAGCGCCAGGACTTCTACCTGCCGCTGATGATCGGCGGCGCGACCACCTCCAAGGCTCACACGGCGGTGAAGATCGACCCGCATTACAAGAACGATGCAGTGGTCTATGTCACCGACGCCTCGCGCGCCGTAGGGGTGGCGACCACCTTGCTCTCGAAGGAGCTGAAGCCGGTCTTCGTCCAGAAGACTCGCGAAGAATACGCGATGATCCGCGAGCGCACCGCTAATCGCAGCGCGCGCACCGAGCGCCTGACTTACCCCGAAGCGATTGCAGTTAAGCCCAAGTTCGATTGGGCCGATTACTCGCCAGTCAAACCAACCTTCACCGGCCGCAAGGTGCTGGAAGACATCGATCTGCGCACGCTGGTCGATTACATCGACTGGACACCGTTCTTCATTTCATGGGATCTCGCCGGTAAATATCCACGCATTCTTCAAGACGAAATCGTTGGCGAAGCCGCTACGTCTCTGTTCAACGATGCCCAAGCGATGCTCACCAAGCTGGTCGATGAAAAGCTGATCAAGGCGCGCGCCGTGTTCGGTTTCTGGCCGGCTAATCAGGTCGACGAAGACGATATCCAAGTCTATGGCGACGACGGCGAAGCCCTCGCTACACTTCACCACCTGCGCCAGCAAACAGTGAAGACAGACGGCAAGCCGAACTTTTCGCTGGCCGACTTCGTCGCACCGAAAAGCAGCGGTGTGACCGACTACGTGGGTGGCTTCATTACCACGGCCGGTATTGGCGCTGAAGAAGTGGCCAAGGCCTATCAGGACGCCGGCGATGACTACAACTCGATAATGGTCAAAGCGCTTGCCGATCGCCTCGCCGAGGCCTGTGCCGAGTGGCTGCACCAGCAGGTTCGTAAGCAATGGTGGGGCTACGACCCAGAAGAACAGCTGAGCAACGAAGAGCTGATCAAGGAGCAATACAAAGGCATCCGCCCAGCGCCAGGCTACCCCGCCTGCCCCGACCACACGGAGAAAGGCACGTTGTTCCAGCTACTCGATGCCGACGGCGTCAGCCAGGTCACCCTGACCGAGCATTACGCCATGTTCCCGACAGCTGCAGTCAGTGGTTGGTATTTCGCCCATCCTCAGGCGCAGTACTTCGCAGTAGGCAAGATCGACAAGGACCAGGCCGACCGCTACAGCTCTCGCAAGGGCCAAGACATCACTGTCACGGAGCGCTGGCTGATGCCGAACCTGGGTTACGACAACTGAGCCTACTCTGGCCGTCCCATATCTCTGGGCGGCCACGCAAACTACCTCAATCAACCCATTCGCGAAGCGTGCAATGTCTACCCAACCCCGATACCTGCTCGATGAACTGGAATCCGCCGACATGCTGGAAGTCGACGGGCTGTACGCCTGGCAGTTCACCCTTAACGATGACCTGCTCGACCGCGCCGAAGCCGCCGCGGTCGCAGGCGAGCCTTTCGCCAGCGAAGAAGTCGTTGTGCGCATCGAGTCGATCGACGGCCGAGAGCGGCGGCAGTGGTCGCTCAGCTACAACAGCGTAATGGAAGCGCTGTACAGCGCGGATGAGAAGTGCTGGAGGCTCGGCAGCGCACCGCAAACCCGCCTTCGCTGCCTGGGTGCGGTGAGTGCAAGCGCTGACGACGACTGAAGGGCACTTGACCTCAACGCTCGCGGAGGCCGCCGCGAGCCGTTCAGTTTGACAGGTGTCTTTTGACGCGCCGCCGCTACGCCGCAGCAGCCTTACCGCGCCGGAGCAGTAATCCGATAGCGATGATCACCAACAAACTGCCCGGCAGCCAGTGCCAGCCGATTCGTTGTGGTTGGGCGATGAACAGCAGCAGCATCGATACGAACGGAACCAGGTAGCTATACGCGGTCACCGCCCCCGGGGTCAGCACCGCCGTGGCTCGCTGCTGCAGGAAGAAGGTCATACCGCTGGAGAAAACACCCAAGTAAACCACCAGCGCGACATCACGCCAGTCCATCCGCGCCAGAGCCGTCGGCTGCTCCCAGACGAGCCCGAGCGCGCCAATCACCATGGCCCCCATCAGCAAACTCCAGAAGGTGCGCAAGCCGGCCTGAGGTGCCAGTACGCCGCGCTGCAGCCCCCACTTGCTCAGCACCGGGTACATCGCCGAGGCAATACAGCCGAAGAAGAACGCTACCTCTCCAAAGCCGAACTTCAACTGCGCAATGTCTCCCTCGCTTTCGGCCACAGCCAGCCCCAGCGCACCCAACGCACCCAGTGCCAGAAGCGCCAACAGCCGCCCCGCAGGTTGTTCGACACCCAAGCCGCGACCGATGCAATAAGCCAGCAGCGGCACACTTACGAACAGCGTAGCCATCGACAGAGCGCTGATACGGTGAGCGGCCCAGAACATGGTGCCGAAGAAACCGGCCAGACTCAGGCCCATCAATGCATACAAAAGCAGCCCCGGCAGGCTTGGCCAGCGTTCATTCTGGCGCAACAACAGGGGTAGCAATGCCAAGGCGGCAATGCTGAAACGGATAGCGGTCAGTAGCAACGGCGGCAGGCCTTCGCTCATCAGCCCCACCGCGGGGAAAGACAGCCCAACGAACAACGCCCAAAGCAGCATGCCGAGGTGCGCACCTGTAGTGCCACGTTTTCCCTCAGTCATCGCCCTGCTCCTCCAAGGACCGCAATAGGATGCGAAGGCCGCTCGCCAAGGCATGTCTCTGCTCCTGATCCAGCGGCGCCTGTAGACCATCCAGCGTCGCCAGATACTCATCGAGGCAGCCGAGCAATACGGACTGCCCTTTATCGGTGAGGCGTATCAGCAGGCTGCGCCTATCGTCCGGATTGGCGACGCGCTGGATCAGCCCGGCGCCCTCGAGGCGGTCGAGCCGATTGGTCATGGCACCTGAGCTGAGCACGGCGGCGTGCCGCAAGGCGTTCGGCGTAAGCCCTTGCGGTTGGCCGCTGCGATAGAGCGTCGCGAGCAGATCGAATTCGCCGTCATGCAGACCGTGCTTACGAAAAACGTCAGCGATGCGTCGGTTGAGGTATTTGGACAGTCGATACACACGCGTAAAGATCGCCATTGGCGATGCGTCGCCTTCAGGGCGCACGCTTTGCCATTGAGCGAGCACGCCATCGACGTGATCACCGCCTTTGGGTTTGCGCATAATTGTCTCCACGAAAAGAATCTTTACGTGAAGCTAATAAAACGAAGTACCTAAGGCAAGGTATTACCTCGCCGGGGGCGCGCTAATCGACGAGTGACGTTTGATCTACCGGAAACCTGGCGGCAACCGAAGCTGCGCACCGGATAGAAAGGGTTACTTCAGCTCGGACGGCGAATTGCGGACGATCTTTATCGAGTGGGTGAGCGTCGGCTTGCGGGTGACACTGATGGCCTTGCGCGTCACCGTGTCGATGGTGATGTTCCAGAAGCCGGTGTTGGGCACCTTGATCTTCGCTGGAAAC
>JAKUTK010000065.1:0-12778 GCA_022448005.1 Pseudomonas sp. | reverse complement strand
CATCGGCCGCGGCCATGCCCGGTCCCCGGTAGTATCGGTCACCTCCCGTCGGAGAAGCCGACGAGAAAATGACCGCGTACATCGTTCCATCCTGGAACGGCGCCTGCAGCTGCTTTTGAAAAACTCCGAACTTGTCGAAAGCGCCGCCGTGATATGCATGACGGCCGCCATTCTTGAAGCTGCGGAAATTCTTGTCGTTCATCAGGCGGATGTTGCAAGGTTGCGAGCATTCGATGATCACGAAGTCGTCTTCGTTGAGGTGTTCGCGCTGGTGAATGAACTTCATGTACCGCTCCGGGGCCGCATGTTGGCAAACGCGAAGATTACCATGAGTGTCTTGCTGGCTGGATGGTTTGAGCCGACTGCATCCGACGAGATCCGGCTTCGCTGGCACCTATCTCTACAATCGCTGCATTTCTTTGACAGAATGCGCGCCGCGACCTCCAGGCAATGCACGAGTGAGCGTCGCCCCCGTTTAGAGCAAGGAACCCTGAGCATGCCTGCGGCTTCCAAGCCCCTCGATGCCGCCTCCCCCATCGCGCGCCGTGCGACACGTGTCGGCTTTTTCATGGCCGGGTTCGGTCTGTCCATCTGGGCACCGCTGGTGCCGTACGTGCGCGAGCGCATCGAAATGAGCGACGCGCTGTTCGGCACCCTGCTGCTGTGCATCGGTATCGGCTCGCTGACTTGGATGCCTCTGTCTGGCCTGCTAGTGACACGACGCGGAATCCGTCCCGTTGTGCTCAGCAGCGTCGTCTTGCTGCTGTTTGCCCTGCTTGGCATTGCCTTCACCCAATCGATAGCAGTACTGGCTCTGGCGCTTTTCTGTTTTGGCGGAAGCCTTGGCGTGATCGATGTCGTGTTGAACATTCAGGGGGTGGTGATCGAGCGCGACACTGGCAGGCGTCATATGTCGAACTTCCACGGCATGTTCAGTCTGGGCTCGATCAGCGGCGCGCTGTCCCTTACCGGCGCACTGACACTGGGCCTCGCCCCAGCTACCGGCACCCTGCTGATGATCGCGGTCATCGCGCTGGCCAACATCACAGTGATGCCCGGCTATTTGCGGGACAAGGCACCAGCCGGCGGTGTCGCCTTCATCCGACCGACAGGTGCGGTGCTGCTGGTGGGCGCCATGACCTTCGTCGTGTATCTGGCAGAAGGCGCAGTGCTGGACTGGAGTGCTCTCTATCTGACCGAGCAAAAGGCGCTGGAAACCGCCAAAGGCGGATTGGGCTACGCCAGTTTCGCGCTGATGGTGACAATAGGACGCTTCGCCGGGGCGCCGGTGGTGAACAGCCTGGGCACCGCCAGGGTGATTGGTTTGGGTGGGCTGCTGGCTGCCTTCGGCATTGCCCTGACCGTTCTCACCGACCACTGGGGGTGGGCCCTGCTCGGTTACGGGCTCTGCGGGCTTGGCTGCGCCAACGTCTCTCCTGTTTTGATCTCATCGCTGAGCCGTCAGCACACCATGCCCGTCCATCAAGCCATCACAGCAGCGACCACCATAGGTTTTGCAGGGGTTCTCGCAGGCCCCGCGCTGATCGGCGTGATTGCTCACTATGCATCGCCGACACTGGCGTTCGCCCTGCTTGCGGCGCTGTTGATTGTCATGGCGCTGGGGAGCCCTCGGTTCCGGGACTGACCGCTTGGCGGAGCGCCATAGCCCATCCTCAATGTGGCGCAACGGGCTACAGACCGGTTGATGCCGTTTGGCTAGAATGCGCGCCCTATGCGCATCCAAGATATTCACCAACAGCTCGCCTCCATTGGCGCCAAGCCCATCCACATCGGTCGGGTCACACGCGCCTGGCTGAATGGCAGGCCGCTGGATACCGGCACGCGTCATCAGAAAACCGAAGACTTCCTTCCCCTGTCCGTTCGCAACGGCTTGCCGTGCGTGAACGAAACAATCGATGGCCTCGCCCGCTTGCGCTCCGAGCATCCAGCTACCGACGGTTCCGCGCGGCTGTTGGTAGCGCTGGCGGACGGTCAAATGGTTGAAAGCGTGCTATTGCCCCGCGACGGCCTGTGCGTCTCGAGCCAAGTCGGTTGTGCGGTGGGCTGCGTGTTCTGCATGACAGGCAAGAGCGGCCTGCTCCGCCAACTGGGCAGCGCCGAGATTGTTGCGCAGGTGGCCCTAGCTCGGCGCCTCCGTCCGGTCAAAAAAGTCGTGTTCATGGGCATGGGCGAGCCTGCACACAATCTGGACAACGTGCTCGAAGCCATCGAGCTGCTCGGCACCGAGGGTGGCATCGGCCACAAGAACCTCGTTTTTTCCACCGTCGGCGATCCGCGGGTGTTCGAGCGGCTGCCTCAGCAGAAGGTCAAGCCGGCGCTGGCCTTATCGCTGCACAGTACCGATGCAACCCTGCGCCGAGAGCTGCTACCGAGAGCGCCCTATTTCGACCCCGCAGAGCTCGTCGAGCTCGGCGAAGCCTACGCCCGGCTGGTCGACTACCCAATCCAGTATCAGTGGACGCTGCTCAAAGGTATCAACGACAGCCAGCAGGAGATGGACGGGATCATTCGGCTGCTTCGCGGCAAGTTCGCGATCATGAACGTCATTCCCTACAACAGCCTCGATGACGACGAATTTCAGCGACCTGAGGCGGATCGCATTCACCAAATCATGCGCTACCTGCACGAGAACGGCGTACTGACAAAGGTGCGCAACTCGGCAGGACAGGATATCGATGGCGGCTGCGGCCAACTGCGCGCGCGTGCAGAACGCCTTGTGCGCACACGCACCCGCCCGGCCGAAACGCCCGCGCCAGACGCGAATGAACCGGCAACACCGGGCATTGTCCTAGCGCATTGACCCTATCTCCGGCTCCGACCGGATGCGAGAGTACCCATGCATACGCTGGCACAACTTGAACGTGGCGAACTCGCCGGGACATCCCGTCTGGACCTGTCCGAACAGCTTGAGACGTTCCCCCGAGCGATTTTTGACCTGGCCGACAGTCTGGAAGTGCTCAACCTTTCCGGGAACCAGCTCAGCAGCCTGCCTGATGACCTGTCGCGCTTGCACAAGCTGCGCGTCCTGTTCTGCTCGGACAACCCGTTCACCGAGCTGCCCGCCTCGATCGGCCGCTGTCCAGATCTGGAGATGGTCGGGTTCAAGGCTTGTCACATCCGCCACGTGCCCGCCGAAGCGCTGCCGCCCAAGCTGCGCTGGTTGATTCTCACCGACAACCAGCTCGAAAAGGTGCCTGACGAGATCGGCCACTGCAGCCGTCTGCAAAAGCTGATGCTCGCGGGCAATCGGCTGGCTGCCTTGCCCGAAACGCTTGCCAACTGCCGCCAGTTGGAATTATTGCGCATCGCAGCCAATCGCCTGCCAGCATTGCCGCAGTGGCTGTTGTCCATGCCGCGCCTGAGCTGGCTGGCGTTCGCCGGAAACCCGTTCAGCGATGCGCTGGAGGCGCAGACCTTGGCGCAGCACCCGCTGCCACCGGTCGACCGCGAACAGGTCACTCTCAGAGAAGTGCTTGGCCAGGGCGCGTCCGGCGTCGTTCATCGTGCTGATTGGCAGGCGCCTGGCCAACCTGCGCAAGCCATGGCGGCCAAGCTGTTCAAAGGCAGCCTGACCAGCGACGGGCTACCTCATAGCGAGATGGCAGCCTGCATCGCCGCCGGCGAACATCCCAATCTGATAGGCATTGCCGGGCCACTGGCCGAGCGCGCCGATGCGCTACCGGGTTTGTTGATGGCACTCATCGACCCGTCATATCAGGTGCTCGCCGGTCCACCGTCATTGGCAAGCTGCACCCGGGACTGCTACGCACCGGCGCGACGGTTTTCTGCAGACCAACTGCTGCGGATCGCGACAGGTGCCGCCTCGGCGGCCGGTCACCTGCACGCGCTAGGCATCCTGCACGGCGACCTCTACGCGCACAATTTGCTGGTCGATTCGCGTGGCCAAACGCTGCTCAGCGATTTCGGTGCGGCCTCGTTCTTCGATCCAGACACCCCTGAGGGCCAGGCGCTGCAGCGCCTCGAAACCCGTGCGTTCGGCTGTTTGCTCGAGGAATTGCTGGAGCGCTGCAATGACAGCGGCGTGCCAGAGCGGCTTTCTCACCTTGCCGTCCTGCAGCGTCAATGCATGCAACAAGACCCCAGCCAACGCCCCAATTTCAAGCAATTAGTCGAGCAATTGGAGCATATGACGTCGCAACGGAGCGTTTCGGCCGGGTAGTTGCATGAGTCATCGCTCCTCTCGCTTTTCGACGGCAACCTGACGCTATGCTCGCTCCAGAATCAAAATCCGATAACGCCTCTGAGCGCTACGCCAGCGCCTACGATAACGTCACGCTGGATCATGAGCCCTTCGTGGTAGGACTCAAAGAACGGCTCCCTGCCGAACTGCGAGAAAGCTTTACCCCACAGCAACTGGACGCGTTACGCAATGCTTTTGCGACCCGCTCGTGGGCCAGGCACAAGTTCGATTGGCGCGGAACCTTCAATCTGTGGAGCAACCAGTATTATTTCGTACTGGTTGGCGGGCGAAACAAGCGCAGCCTGAGCCGTGCTCAGCGGAGTCTGTCACTGGCGGCCAAGGCCGGCGCGATCACTGCGTTTCTGTTCTTTTCAGCGCTGGTAGGCCTGGTCGCTCTGTATCTGGTGAAGTCGGCGCTCGGGATCAACCTGCTGCCAAATTACTCGCTGGGATTGTGGGACTGGTTCAAGGGCTGAAGGCGGCACGTGGCCCCAGAATGATGCGGCTACAGCACGCCTCAATCGCCGATCAGGATCAGCTTGCCGGTAGCCGGATCACGAAAAACCTGGCCGACGCTTTGCAGCCCTTTTCCGCCGTCACCCTCAAGGCTGTCCGGCAGTTTGGGCAGCTCCCGTCCGCGCTCGACGGCAACCGGCTGCTTCGCTGCATTCAGTTGTTGGAGCAAATCCGTCTGGGCAACCAGCGCCGCAATCAGTCCGCAGGCAAACACCAGCACGACATCGACCATGTTGGCTAGCGGACCCAGCGGATCGTCGTCGCCAGCCGCGAACCGACTAGAGCGCCAGCGCCGACTCATCGTCGCGCTCCTTGACTGTTTGGGCTTCCAGTTCGTCCAGCAGCTCGTCGTACCAGCGCCTGCGTAAGCGTCCCAATGCGAAGCCCAGCACGCCGATCAGCAAACCCAGCACCGTCGTATCGAAGGCTACGCGCATGGCCACGCTGAGAATTTGGACATTGCCATCGCCCAGAGCTGCCAAGCCAGGGCCTAGCGGGATCAGTGTTCCCATCAGTCCCAGCATGGGACCTACCCGCGCCACCAGATCGGCTCGATCGAGCCTTCGGCGTGCCCGCCGCTCGATCTCTGCTGCCGGCAGCCGCCCCCAGCGGCGCAGCCCGCCAAATCGTTCGCCCATGGCGACTCCGGCATCGCAGATAGCCAGCGCCAACAGCCCGAACAGGCCCCAGGTAACCGGTTGCAAAAGCCAGCCCACCAGCAGGTGCAGCCAGCTGAACAATTGGTTTTCGAACACGTTATGTAGTTCCTCTCGACCGTGGCCCACGTCCACGCCAGATCCCCAGCCCCAACAACAGCAGAGCCATCAAGACAGCCAGCCAGAGATATTGGCTGGCGCTTCGATCACCTTGTGTTTCAGCCTGCCCTGGCTCCGCCTGCGGCGTCTCGGCCTCCGGCTGTATCTCGCGGATGCTGCTCGGCGAATTTCGTTGCGGCGCTTTGCGAAGCGCCGAATCAAGTCGCGCCTGCAAAGGTTCACGCAGTGTTTCCGGGAGCTTGGGCATCAGCCATTCGAACATCGGATGGTCCGGCCGGGTATGCCCGCTTCCAGGCAAACCATGCTCAGCGACCAAGACAGCGAACTGCTCGGCCAGCGCCCGCTGGGTCGCCTCGTCGGCGTTCCAAAACCCTTTCTGGATCGCTACCAGCATGATCGCGAGCATGTTGCTTTTGACATGAACGTTGGCGCCCTGCTCGAGAAATTCATCGATACCCAGCGCGTGCTTGTCATCGAGATAAACCGCCTTGACCTCCTCCCAGGCACTGTCCGTGATGATGTCGGGATTGGTGACCTGCCAGCCCCACAGATATTCCAGAAACTCACTGCCCATGGTCCGTGCGCCGGCGTAGTCATGCTGCATCAACGCCTTGATCCAGACCGGATTCAGGAATCGTCCGCGCAGTTCGGCCAGCAGTGCTTCCTGCAATGGCTCGAGGCGGACCTTGCGCGGATCGTTGTGCCAGCTGACGAAATTCTCAGGTGCTTTTCCGCTCAGGTGCTCCACGGCCATGCTCAACCCGCCGAGGTAGTCAAAGGCATCGTTGTTGTCCATCAACCCATACAAATTGCTCGAACGGCCAAGATAGGTGCGGGTGACGTGTCTCAGGCTGTCTTCGAACGCTGCCTGCACAGGCTCGCCCTGGTAATTCATGCCATACGCATGCCCCATGCGATTGACGTAGCTACGTGCAAGCTCACTGCGGTCCTGCCAGCTTCCGGAACGCTCGACAAGCGTATTGACACCCGCGCCATAAGCGCCTGGCGCAACACCGAAAAGCCGCAGCGCAGCAAGGTTACCTGCCTGCTCGGCGTCAACACCGGCGTCCAGTCGCTTCGCGGCGTCACGCACCCAACTAGCCGCCACCAGATTCAGCTCCAGACTTTCATTGCCGCCACTGGCGAACACGCCGAGCGGCTGCAGTGCCGCATCCAACGACGTACGCAGCGCAGGGTAATCACGGCGAATGGTTTCGCTGGCGCCGTCCAGCGCTAGCAACACGCCGCGCTCGAGCAATGCAAGCTGATCGGCATAGAGATCGCGAAACAAACCGGAGGTGGTAAACATCAGGTCGCGTCGCTCGCGCCCGGCTGAAGCAGGTATTCGTTTGATGCCTTCGACGATGCCCCGGCTGTTCCACACAGGCTCTACGCCAAGCAGGTCCAGTCCGAAGGCGATGATGGCGCCTTCATCACGTACGGTATCGGATGCCCAGAGAATGACGGCCTCGCGTCCGCCCTTTTCCATTGGGCGCTCGCGCGCGCGCTCGGCCAGCTCGTGGCCGATGTTCCAACCAATGCGACTGGGGATCATGCTACTGTCGAGCGCGTGAAAATTTCGCCCAGTCGGCATCGCTTCCGGCGTACGGATCGGGTCATTACCCTTTCCTGGCGCGACGAACCCGCCATTGAGCGCGTCAATCAGCGCCTGCATCTCTGCAGCTGGCGAATCAACCAGTGCCTGTCGGTAGCGCGCCTGATCAGTGTTCATGGACGCAAGCAAGGTGTCCACGGCTTCCGGCGCCCAGGGCTTGCCGAACACATGCAGGCCGAGCGGCATGAAGCGCTCCTGGATATTCGTCAGGTAATGCCCGACTTCATGCACCAGCAGGTCATCGTCCACCTGTTCGAAATCGATCCCGCGCGCTGCCAGCGGCTCGGCCATGGACTCACGTAGCTCGGGTTCCAGCCCAGAACGAGTCACCAATCGCTTGATCTCAGCAATGGTGGCTCGCCGCGCCGGGCCTTCGCTGCTGCCGGTACCCGTCTCAAAGCTCTCGATCAACTGGCGCAGCTTGAGCAGATCGTCATACAGCGGGGTGGCGACCAGCGGTGGTGTCAGGTGATCGATCATGACGGCAAGGCCGCGGCGTTTGGCCTGAATCCCTTCGCCAACCCCGTCGACTATGTAGGGATAGATGCTCGGCAGGTCGCCTACGATCTGCGTCGGATAGTCCTCAGCGCTGAGCCCTGCTCGACGTCGTGGCAAGAATTCATAGGTGGAATGGCGACCGAGGTGGATCAGCGCATCGGCTCTGAACTCGTCATGTAGCCAGTGATACAGGGCCAGGTACTGATGGGGTGGAGGAAATACCAGGTTGGCGTGCAGCAGTTCCTCATCGACCTCCCAGCCCCGGGGTGGCTGCGGCCCGATGAAAATATTGCCAAACCGTACCCCCGGCAGGACCATCTGGCTGTCATGCACCATGACCTGACCCGGCGCCTCACCCCAACCACGCAGCCCCTCGATACCGGTATCAGCCAGCGCCTGGATCAGGCTTTCGGCCTGCTCCCAATCAGCCAGGCCCGGCTGACTCAGTGCCTGCTCATAGAACGCTTCGAGTTGAGCCAGTAGATCCAGCGCGCGCTCGCGTGCCGGATGCACAACACCGTCGAGCACATGGTGCAACTCGCTGGAACCTGTCTTCAGCGTCAGCCGGGCGCTGTCTAGATGGGAAGCGTGCAGCGCACGGCGCATTTGTGCGTTCCAGTAACCCAACGGGCCCTGCACCATTTCGGCCTGCACTGCCGATGGCAGCGTACGGAACCAGCGGCGGTAGCTATGGGTGTTGACGGTAACGGCCTTTTTCGCCATCGCAGCCAGCGCGTCGCCCTGTTCAGGTAGATTGACGCCCTGCTCCTGCAGCTGTTCCAGCAAGTGCTCCGGCGAGTCCGGCAAGGTACCGGTGTTGTAGCCTTCGGCTTTCAAGCGTTTAAGCATGGCAAACAGCGATTGCGGTACATCCAGGTTGTCTGCGCCGATGTTGTGCCGCCCCGGTGGGTGGTTGTAGTAGATGAGCGCCAGCCGCTTGTCCGCATTGGGCTTGGTTTGCAATTGATGCCAGCGGGCCAGGCGCGCCGCCATCGCCTCGACACGGGATGGCATCGGCTGGCTGAAGCCAAAGCGAATCCCTGAGTTTGGGTCGATCTGTGACGATTCCCACGCCGCCAGCACCATCGGCTGACTGGTGCCCTGCAACTCGGGCATCGCAAGCTGGTAATGCACCTTGTCGCGAGCGAGCCCATCACTGGACAGCTGCCACGCGTTCTCGTCTCGGTCATCCAGACGCAGGGCCTTGAGCACGGGCACATTGAGTTGACTCAGCAGCTCCGTTGCGTCTTCACGACCCTCGCCGCCACCAAGGACAAAATCCTGCAGCACGACGACCGCCGCCAGCGGTGGATGTTCTGCGCTGTTGAGCCAGCGCAGCGCCTGTAGCGTGCCGTCGCCCCAGCTGCCAAACAGGCTGACGCACGCGATGTCGCGTTGTTGCAGGGTCTGACACAGCGCATCGTTGAGGTCGGAATCTCCGCGTCGGTCAGCGCGCCCATGGTCGATCACCGCGACCATTCGCTCACCGCGCCACGCCAGTTCCGACGGCTCCTTTACCACTCCGTCCTGATAGAAGCGCAACGCCGGCCTCGCCTGTGCAGGCTCGGCGCTGCCGCGCGAAGTGTCACGAGCCGTCAACCAGGCCAGCAAACGCGCAATGTTTTCGCTGCCACCGGCCAGCCAATAGCTGCGCGCTTCTATCCATTGCGCCTGGATCGGATTGGCCGCCGCTAACGCCTGCACCCAGTCACCCAGGTCGCCGCCGGGTTTCTCAGCACCGAGGCGTACCGCCTGGTCCCGGTTGGCAAAGAGCGTGTTTCCAGCGCTACGGCTTAGCGCCACCAACGCCTGGTCACTGTGCATGATGAAGCGTTCGCCAGTGCTGTGTTGGTCGATCAGCGGGCGCAGACGCTCCGCTTCTGGCCCGAATACGCCGACCACGAGCAAACGCGTTCCGCTGGCAAGCCATTGGCCGACCTCGGCATCGTCCAGCTCAGCCAGCTGTTCGGGGGTGCGCGCGCTGACGGCACGGTCGGGGTATTGTTGCTTGAAGATGGCCGCCGCCGAAGCGAACTCGGCAGCGCTGTACTGCGAAACGATCGCATTGACCTGATTGGCACTGGCCGGTACCGTTTGAGCCAGCAGCAGAAGCGCTAGAAACACGCAGCGAAACGCGAAAGACATGCCCACTCCATCCGGGTGCAGTGGGCAACAGAACTGCCGCTGACCAGACAGGCAGACGGCATGCTCTGAGGACGTCGCCCACCGCGACAGTTCCTGGGAAGTACGGGCTGGTATCGGGCTCAGTCGAATCGACTCTACCGTTGCGGGGGCAGCATCAGCTTGCACTGATTTCCCATTTAACCCGGACCATGATCCGGGCACCACGCACTTCATGTGTTCAACCGCTGGGCGGCCAAGCCGCGCACCTTACGCGCCGGTCCGGGCAAGATCAAGCAAACACAAGCCTGACGACGCAACGACTCAGTTGTTAATAGGATCGATGTCTGCAGAAGCTGGATTGCTGACTAGACTTTAGGCAGCGAGCCTTGCGGAGACAGTTATGAGTGAAGACCGGCAACCCAAATCGCTCACGCTGCGGCAGATGCTTCAAAGCATGCTGGCCGGCGCTTTGGGCGTGCAGAGTGGGAAAAATAGAGAACGAGACTTCAGCCACGGTAAACCCAGCCATTTCATTCTTCTGGGCATCGGCTTCACCGTAGCCTTCGTTCTGGTGATACTCGGCGTCGTAAAACTGGTGCTCTATCTGGTCGGCGTATGACCCGATTAGCTGGAGCCGCCTCGTCTACTGGTGACTTACCCAGAACACTGCTGTTGCTACCGCGAGCAGGATCAGAAAGAAGATCGCGGCGGCATCTGCGCGGCTGTCACTATCATGGCGTTTAAAATGCTCTGACACAGCGGTATACCTTATTGTGGAGGATCGCATTGATTGCAGTTAAGACCATGCATACGGAGCGCTCAAGGCCACCGATTGAAATGCCTGAAAAGCAGCGTTTCGTTCTAAACATATTCCCAAACATCACTTTTGCGCATAAACGCTAGCTGGTATCGTGCCGGCCTCCCATCAACGGGTGCGCGGCCGTGCGCGCAGAAGCTGTAGACAGCCTGAAAAAACAGGACATTTATGTACGTATACGACCAGTATGACCAACACATCATCGAGGATCGCGTGCGTCAGTTCCGTGACCAGATTCGCCGCTATCTCGCCGGTGAACTGACTGACGCAGAACTGTTGCCTCTTCGCCTGCAAAACGGTCTGTACATCCAGCGCTATGCGCCGATGCTGCGTATTGCTGTGCCCTATGGGCTGTTGTCGTCTACTCAGATCCGCAAGCTGGCCGACATCACTCGCAAGTACGACAAGGGTTATGCCCATATCAGCACCCGGACCAACGTTCAGCTCAACTGGCCGGAACTGGAAGACGTACCCGATATCCTTGGCGAACTCGCAACTGTTCAGATGCATGCCATCCAGACCAGCGGCAACTGCATTCGTAACACCACCACCGACCAGTTCGCTGGCGTTGCCAAGGACGAGCTCATCGACCCACGGCCCTGGTGCGAAATCATTCGTCAGTGGTCGACCTTCCACCCGGAATTCGCATTCCTGCCGCGCAAGTTCAAGATTGCCGTCAACGGCGCCGTGAGCGACCGTGCCGCAATCGAAGTGCATGACATTGGTCTCGAAGCGGTAAACAACGATGCCGGCGAGCTGGGCTTCCGCGTGTCGGTCGGCGGCGGACTTGGCCGTACGCCGATCGTAGGCAGCTTCATCAATGAATTCCTGCCATGGCAGCACCTGCTGACCTATCTCGATGCGATCCTGCGCGTATACAACCGCTATGGCCGCCGTGACAACAAGTTCAAGGCACGGATCAAGATCTTGGTCAAAGCGCTTACCCCGGAAGTGTTCGCCGAGCGTGTCGAGGCTGAATGGTCCTATTTGAAGGATGGCGCAAATACACTGACCGAGGCCGAAGTCGATCGGGTCAGCAACTTCTTCGTCGATCCCGCTTACAAGCCTCTGGACGATCAGAGCGCTGCACTCGCGCAGCTTGACGCGGAGCATCCAGGCTTCGCTCGCTGGCGGGAACGGAATGTCGTCGCTCACAAAAAGCCCGGCTATGCAGCCGTGACGCTGTCCCTGAAAAGCACCGGCGTGGCCCCAGGTGATGTGACAGACAAGCAACTCGACACCATTGCCGATCTGGCGGACCGATACAGCTTTGGCGAAGTACGCAACTCTCACGAGCAGAACATGATCCTGGCCGATGTCGAGCAGTCACGCCTGTTCGAACTGTGGCATGAACTGCGGGAATTGGGTGTCGCCACGCCGAACATCGGCTTGCTGACCGACATCATCTGCTGCCCCGGCGGCGATTTCTGCTCCCTGGCCAATGCCAAATCGATCCCGATTGCCGAAGCCATCCAGCGCCGTTTCGATGACATGGATTACCTGTTCGATATCGGTGATGTCGATCTGAATATTTCAGGCTGCATGAATGCCTGTGGTCACCACCATGTAGGCCACATCGGCATCCTTGGCGTGGACAAGAAAGGCGCCGAGTTCTATCAGGTTTCACTCGGCGGCAGTTCCGGTCGTAATGCGAGCCTCGGCCAGATACTCGGCCCTTCGTTTGCCCAGGATGTCATGCCCGATGTGATCGAGAAGGTCATCGGCGTCTACGTGGAGCACCGTACAGAAGATGAACAGTTTCTCGATACTTTCCGCCGAATCGGTATCGACCCCTTCAAGGAGCGTGTCTATGCAGCGAATCATTAAGGACGGTCAGGTCATTGATGAGACCTGGCACCTGCTGCCTAAAGACGTGACCCTTGACGGCCTGTCCAACTGCGACGACCTGATAGTGCCTTTCCAGCTATGGCTCGATCACGCTCACGCCCTGAAAGCTCGTGATGGCGGTCTTGGCATCTGGCTGGATTCCGACGAGGCCGTGGAAGAGATTGCCGATGACCTGGAACATTTTCAGGTCATCGCCCTGAACTTCCCCGCGTTCACAGACGGCCGCCATTACTCCAGCGCACGCCTGCTTCGTGATCGCTACGGGTACAAAGGGGAAGTACGTGCCATTGGGGATGTGCTTCGTGACCAGTTGTTCTACATGCGCCGTTGTGGTTTCGACGCCTTCGCAGTGCGTCCGGATC
>JAKUTK010000064.1 GCA_022448005.1 Pseudomonas sp. | reverse complement strand
CACCCAGTTGATGGCATCGTAATTGTGGACTGCAAGATTGCGGAAACCGACGGATTTCTTCAGGCGCTGGGCCAGCTCGACGTTCAGAAAGCCCTCTTCAGCCAACATATCAAAAGCCTTGCCCATCGTTTCTGGAGGAGGCTGCTTCAGTTCGCTGAGAATATGGACTGCGATGTCCACACAGACCTGTACGGCTCGGCTCAAGTTAAGAACGAGCACGTCCTGTAAATCCAGATCATGCAGTAATTCATTAACGTCTTCTGGTGTCTTGCTCCGTATGCGCTCAAGGCATCGCATGAGCGAGTCAAGTTTTCGTTCGACGATCAACTTGTCCATCGCTGTCTCCGTTCAGCGAGCATTCGTTCAACATAAGGCATAAAGTCCTCGTTGTTGAGGATGTGTTTTGACACAAGCTGGGCATGTATTCCAGGCCCGCCGATGATCTGGTTGCCGTATCGGAGTATCTGCCCTAGTAATGGCTCGCCAACCGTTGCCAGATCGATGAGGTCCACGGCACGTCCTGTCGCTTCGGCAATATCCGAGATGAGCTGTATCTGCTGGTCAGCAGTCATGGCTGCGTCGCACAGAACAGCCAAGTCCACGTCGCTTTCTCGGTGCGCAGTGCCAGCGGCAACCGAACCAAAAACGTAGGCCAACCTGATGTCAGGATGCTGCCCTAGAACCGCCTCGACTTGCCTGATCGTCATACAAACCTGCCGTAACGTAGGGCGGATGAAACCCGCGATCTTGATCTCGATGAATTGCCACCAGTCTACAACGAACCTGTAGGAGGCGCGCCCCGCGGCGAACCAGCCTTCTGGCCTGCGCAATGTCCAATAGACTCTGCAGCGTTTCGGGCATCTGGGCGTTTCAAGCGCTGGCCTGATGCTCTGTTAAAGAGTCTAGTCACCTGGCCGAAAAACTTCACAGGCAGGCTCGCTCCGTTGCGAATCTGCCGGTGTCGTACAGGTTATTTTCGGGGCTTGACTAAAAATATTTTCACCGCCTCCTAAAGCTCACCGAAACGACGCCGATAAGCTAATCGAATGCGAACTCAATGGGTGCCTGGGCAAAAGCCGGCCCGGAGTCGCAAGCTCAGGCAACCAAAGTAACTAGCGCCCTTGGAGGCACATCATGGCTCTTACAGTCAATACAAACATTGCGTCGCTCAACACTCAGCGCAACCTGAACAGCTCTTCCAACGCGCTTAGTACATCAATGCAGCGCCTGTCCACCGGTAGCCGCATCAACAGTGCTAAGGACGATGCAGCCGGCCTGCAGATTTCCAACAAGATGACCAGCCAAATCAATGGCTTGAACGTGGCGGTGCGTAACGCCAACGATGGTATTTCCATGGCGCAGACTGCAGAAGGCGCGTTGCAGCAGACTACCAGCATCCTTCAGCGGATGCGTGACCTTGCGCTGCAATCGGCGAACGGTTCGAACGGTGACACCGAGCGTAAAGCGCTGAATGGCGAAGTTGTGCAGCTGAAGAACGAACTAGATCGCATCGCGACCACCACCCGTTTTGGTAGTAAGCAACTATTCGATGGCAACCTGAAAGAAAACATTCAGGTTGGCGCTAATGCTAACGAAACCATCAACGTGTCAATTGCTAGCTTCCGCACTGTTGATATGGGTACGACGGCTGTGCGTGAGGCGACTGCTGCCAAGGTCAGTGCGGCGTCAACAACAGATGTTTCGCTGAATATCAATGACGCAGCAACTGGCGGCGTGACTGGTACTACTAGCACTCTGGGTGGGACTGTCACTACATATGCCGCCGGTGATCGTGCGTTTTCAGTCAACGGTACGGCGGTCACGCTTACGACTGCCGGCCAAACCACCACTGCTGCGGCTATCACAAAGATAAACTCTGATCTGACTGCTACAGCGTTCGAGGCTTTTGCCGGTGATGGCACCAACGGCGCCGATTCGGGTGCCATTGGTATCCGCGAAAAGGCTGCTGGGCCATTCTCTGGTCAAGCGATCACGGTCACCGGTGCTGACGCTGCAGCTGTGTTTGGCGCTACCCCTGCATCGAGCACTGGGACAGCTACCGTTGCAGCTACCAATCCAAACAACAAATTCAGTATTGCTGTAGACGGTGGAATTGCTAAAGAGATCACGATTGCCAAAGGATCGTACGATAGCCTGGAAGCGCTTGCTGACAATATTAACCAGGGTATCGCCGGTGACTCTGATCTGAAAGGGAAGGTAAGAGCGACGGTCGATAACGGTCAGCTGCAATTTGTTCGCTCTGAAAAAGGCGCGGATAAAAGCGTGACTTTGACCGAGGTCGCGACTAACGGTGGACTGGCAAACCTTGGGTTTACTACGGGCGATACTGATGCCGGGTCCGACGCTGGAGCGGTTGATTCATCCGTAGAGCAAATCGACATCAGCTCCGTTGATGGCGCGCAGGCAGCTATCGCGACGCTGGATGCTGCGCTGGCCGAGGTAGATACTACCCGAGCCAATATGGGTGCTGTTCAGAACCGCTTCGAGTCGACCATTAGCAACTTGCAAAACGTAGCGGAAAATACCTCTGCATCTCGTGGCCGGATTATGGACACTGACTTCGCAGCTGAAACCGCCAACCTGAGCAAGAACCAGATTCTGCAGCAGGCTGGTACTGCGATTCTGGCCCAGGCCAAGCAGTTGCCACAGGCAGTCCTCAGCCTCCTGCAGTAACGGCAGGCAAGCGGGCGTAAAGACAGGGAGGGGCCCATTGGCTCCTCCCTCGATTCATGAGAGGAATAATCATGGACGTCGGAAGAATCGCAAGCGGCCTAATTAGGCCAGGCACAGCAGCAACGAACACGCCCCCCGGTTCCGTCAAGGAAGCTGGGGGCTTGTCGTTAGAGGGGCTTCGAGAACCGCAACGGAACGCTGGCGGAGCTTCGAGTGTTTCGCGTGAACAACTGGAATCTCAGGTCTCGGATGTACTGTCCCGGTTGCAGATGGTGCAACGAGATCTCAACTTCAATATCGACGACTCGACCGGACAGGTGGTCGTCAAAGTGATCGACAGCGAATCAGGGAAGCTTGTGCGCCAGATTCCTTCCAAGGAACTGCTCGAACTAGCCGAGCGATTCGAAGAGATGCGCAGCCTGATGGAAGGCATTAAGGCATAACGGCACGTATTTTGTAGCGTTTACGAGACGATGATAGGCGCGACGCTATTTTGGCGAGGTGGGTGATATGGCTGGAATTACGGGTATTGGTTCAGGAATCGACATCGATAGCCTCGTCAGCGGCATGGTGGCGGCTGAGCGAGCCCCGAAAGAAGCCCAGCTGGCCAGGCTGGAAAAGCAGACCACCACCAAGATCACTTCGCTTGGCTCGCTTCGCAGCGCGATGAGTGCTTTTCAGACCTCACTCGAAGCGTTGAATAAGCCGGATCTTTTCAAGGCTCGCAGCGCCACGTCATCCAATAAGGATGCGCTGACTGCAACCGCAGCAACTACGGCGGGTGCGGGTAGTTATCAGGTAGAAGTCAAATCTCTGGCGTCGTCCAGCAAGATTGTTTTGGGCGCCATCGCGGGTCAGGAGGCTCGTTTGGGCGCTGGTAGCCTTGAAATTGCAATCGGGGCATCCGAGCCGATTAAGATAACCGTGGCCGAGCCGAACAACTCCTTGGCGGACATTCGAGATTCCATCAATAAAGCCGGCGCGAGCCAAGGTCTCACTGCGACTATCGTGACCGATACACAAGGGCAGCGGCTGATTCTAAGCAGTAGTAAAACGGGGAAAGACGAGGATATTTCTGTCGTAGCGAAGCCGGCATCAGGTGAGTCGAATCAGAGCCTGTCGCTTCTGGCTTTCGATCCGAAAGCGGAACCGCTATCGGAAGATCATCCTGATTATGCAGCGTCAGCCAGGGCAATTACCCGAGCTGCAAGTGCGGAGCTCACTATCGACGGGCTAGCAGTCGTGAGTGCAACTAACAAGGTCGAGGGGGTCATAGAAGGCGTCACGCTGGAATTGAAAGCCAAGACCGAGACGGACAAGCCGTTGACGGTTGGGGTGAGCCTGGATAAGTCGGGCGTGACGTCCAATGTCCAAAAGTTTGTCGATGCTTATAACAAGCTGATGGGAGTCATCAGCAGCGAGACGAATATCACTCAGGTTGCGGACGGAAAAGCTCCGGTTGTTGGCGGGCTTGTCGGTGATGCCACGGCGAGAACTGTGCAGCGAAGCATTCAAGAAGAACTAGCACGCATGTCCGACGGGAAATTCCGGGCTTTGTCGGATATTGGAATCACTACTCAGCGGGACGGGACGTTAGAAGTTGACTCTACGAAGCTGGACAAGGCGATTGCTGATAGCTTTGAAGACATCGCCGGATTATTTACCGGGGAATCTGGCCTAGCGACCCGTTTGAACGACAAGCTAAAGCCGTATACGGAGAGCGGCGGCATATTGCAGCAGCGCCATGAGGCGATGACCGGCACCATATCGAGCATCGATAAGCAGAAGGAAGATTTGGACCGGCGCATTACATCACTGCAGGAACGACTCTATAAGCAGTTCAATGCCATGGACGTGTTGGTGGGGCAGTTGTCGAATACGTCCAACAGCCTTATCGCATCGCTGGAAAATCTGCCATGGGCGGCGGGTAATTCGAAGAACTAAGTTGCGCTGACCGGCAAGTTTTTTGTGGGCTAAGCGGAGCACGGCTCGGCCCACCCTACAGCCCGATCCCTTCACCACACCCGTAGGGTGGGCTTCAGCCCATCAATGGAGCGCGGCACACCTCATCTCGAACGGCTAAAAGCTTCGCCCCGAGGGCGGGCCTCCCACAAAGCGGGGACAAGGCCACACCTGCTTTTTGTGGGAGGCGCGACCCGCGGCGAATGCAGGCTAAGGCACGTTGAGGTGCGAAGCCTCGCTCCGAGGTAGCGTGCGGAGAACGGTCCGTTAAGCCCGTCAAATTGGTGAAATTTGCTATTAATTAGAATCCGCCCCCGAGGCGGTTTTCTTTTTTCAATCAAATTTCCCAGACTGCTATCAAGCTTGAGCGACCCCGACCGATAAGCTGTACATGCAAATTGATGTGGCAAGGGGCTCATCCAAATGAATGCTATGGCAGCAATGAAGCAGTACCAGCAAGTCGGCGTTAAGGCTCAGGTGACCGAGGCCGATCCACACCGTTTGATTCAAATGCTGATGCAGGGCGGGCTGGATCGAATCGCTCAGGCGAAAGGCGCCATGGAGCGTGACGCGTTTGCTGAAAAGGGTGTGCTGGTCGGCAAGGCCATCAACATCATCGGCGGCCTGCGCGACGGTCTGGACAAGAATATTGGTGGCGAATTGGCGGACAATCTTGATCGCCTCTATGAATACATGACGATGCGCCTGTTCGAGGCGAGCCGGCATAACGATATCGACAAGCTGAACGAAGTAGGCAAACTGCTGGGCGAGATCAAGCTGGCCTGGGATCAGATTGCGCCGAAGGCTTAAGTCTTCAATGCTGGCTTGATTCGGTTAGCTCAATCCACCTCCGAATGAATTCGGCCTACGGACTTGAGCATGTTTTCACCCGCTCCATCCATTTGCTTTCACCGAGGCGCTCATGTCGTCACGCAAACAGGCGTTCGTCACGCTGACCGAAAAGCTTCGCGGTGCTCTGGCAACAGGTGACTGGGTTGCTATAACGGCGCTGGACGACGAGTGTCGTGCCCTGGTCGCCGCATTGCGCGACGAGGATGCTTTTGATGCCAGCCTGCGCGAGCAGCTCGAGGAGCTGTCGCGTTTGTATGACGAGCTTCAGCGATCCGGTCGTAACGAACGGGAGCGGCTAGCCGGTGAGCTGACTCGTTTGAATCAGTCGAAGCACGTCAATCAAGCCTACAAACCGTTGGGTTGAGGCGGCATTATTGCGACATCAGCGATCGGAACCGCTAAGCGCGCATCGGTGAGAATTGCTTCGCGGTTTCACTCTGGCGGAGCTTCGTCCAACCGAATTGGTGGGGGTGGTGGGCTGAAGCCAACCCTACGGGTGACGTAGGGCGACTGGTGCTTATCCAAACCACCAAGACGGTGGTTTCGCGCGGCAAGTATCAAAACCGTTAGCGGTACTCACACAAGTAGGCAGTCGCCTCAGCCACCTTCAGCTGAAACTTGCTGTTGGCCGGTACGGTGAATTGGGTACCTGCTCCGAATGCTTCATAGGTTTCGCTTCCTGGCAGTTTCACGTCCAGGCTGCCGGCAACCACGTGCATCACTTCCAGCTGATTCGTGCCGAACTCATATTCGCCAGGGGCCATGACGCCGATGGTGGCGGGGCCTGCTGCCATGTCGAAGGCGATGGATTTGACGGTGCCGTCGAAGTATTCGTTGACCTTGAACATTCTGAAAATCTCTAAGGGGTGGATAAAGGGCGGCCAGTATGCCGAAGCCGTTGGATGCCGTCATCAGGTCGCATTGCGGCAAAGTACGCTGCCTAAAAGCCGTCGAAACGACTGTTATGAGCGAAAGATGAAATACACAGCGCCCAACAAGCACAACCCGGCCCAGAGGTAATCGAGCTTCAGCGGTTGCTGCATGTACAGCACACTGAACGGCACGAAGATGGCGAGGGTGATGACTTCCTGCATGATCTTCAGCTGGCCGATCGACAGCTCGGTGTAGCCGATGCGATTGGCCGGCACCATGATCAGGTATTCAAACAGGGCGATGCCCCAGCTGATCAACGCGGCTATCAGCCAGGGTTTACCGTTCAGCGTCTTCAGATGACCGTACCAGGCAAAGGTCATGAACAGGTTGGAAATGCAAAGCAGTGCAGCGGTCTGAATCCAGATAGGCATAGGGGCGGTGGCGAATCCTATTGGCCCTGGATAGGGTCTCGCAAGTATCTGACTAACGCTGCGCAGCGCTAGTGCCTTTTGCCGGGGCGGCGATTATGATCGCCGCCCCGTTATTTCATTTCGGACGTTGAAATGAATTGCCGTCCCGGTTGCGGTGCCTGTTGTATTGCCCCTTCAATCAGTTCACCGATTCCCGGTATGCCTGCTGGCAAACCGGCGGGTGAGCGCTGCCTGCATCTTTCCGAGCGTAACCTCTGTGGGCTATTCGGCCTATCGTCCAGGCCTGCTGTTTGTAGTCAGTTTCAGGCCGATCCTGAGGTCTGTGGAGACTCTGAACAGGAGGCCATTCAGTTACTTGGCTGGTTGGAGCAGGCGACCGCCTAATGCCCTTCGCGTGTTAGTGGCAGTTATCCGTACGTGGGTGTTTTCTGGCATACAGCCGCGCCAGCGTGAAGGGCGACAGCTTGAGCATGAACCCAATGGCTAACAGGCGGTTTCGGCAGGCGCGGCGCCACCAGCCGTCACGTTGCCAGCGCCGTGAACTGACACCGAGGCCATGCTCGAGGCGCTGAAAAATTCCCTGCCGGCGCAATCCTTTGACCAGGGGCACTTCCTCGAAAAGCGGCCAGGGCGCGTGTTGGCCTACGGCGAAATAGGCTGTCCGGCGAGCGAAGATGCCTTGATCGCCATAGGGCACGCCGACCCGGTTTCGCCACCCCACCAGGCGTTCGATCACGCGTCCCTGCCAGCTCTTGGTGTCGCTGAAGCGAAACGCGAAGTAGCCTCCCGTAGCGCCTTTCTCTATGGCCTCGCTCACGGCCATCAATGCCTGCCGGTCCAGATCGGCGTCGGCATGCAGAAACCAGAGAGTCTCATGCGCCGAGAGCGCGGCTCCCTGGCGTAACTGCTCGCCCCTCGATGGCGTTGCCGATGACCACAGCGCATCTCGGTTCCGGCACAGCGCTTGGCATCGCTCACTGACAGCCGCATCCACTACGACGATTTGCAGCGGTGTCCCGGTTTCTGACTCAGCCAGACGCAATTGCAGAAGCAGCCGATCAAGGCACTCTTCGTCGTGCAGGCACGGGATGATCACGCTGATCCCTGATGAGCTCACCGTCGCAGTCCCTCAAGATTGTTCAGCGTTTGTAGCAGTCTTCGCCTTGCTGCTCTGGGGTCGTCGGCGAGCGCTTGGGCTGCAAGAGGCAGGTCCGCTTGTTCGTCGATATCGAACGATTCCCCGCAGAGCGCAACCGAATGACCCACCCGACGGCATGCATCCGCCAGTGCGTGACCCAGTTCAGGGGTGCTCCACGGCAAGGCAGCTAGATCCGGCCAGGGAAGTTTCGACGCCATCAGCACCACCCCTCCGTCTCGCGCAGCCACGAGCACCGTATCGTGTTTCTCCAACGCAGTGTGTACCCGTCGATAGTCATCCGGTGTGAGCGCCGGAGCGTCGCTTCCGATGTACAAGAGCTGCCGGTGGCCGAGGCCGCGCAAGCTGTGGTCCAGGTTGTTGATTCGTTCGCCCAGGTTGCCGGCAGTTTGCGCCAGACATAGAGCCTGCGGCATCAGCTGTGCGGCCCAGTCACACGCATCCCTCTGATCGGGAGCAATGACGACCGGCCCGTGCCAGCTGCGCAGGTCTTCCAGTGCGCAATCAAGCAGATGCTCGGCGATATTCAAGGCTCGCTCGACACCGATGTGCACGGCCAGGCGCTGTTTGCCGTGGCCAAGCGCAGGTCGCTTGCAGATGAGGACCAGTGCTGCGTCGGTTGGAAGGGTTTGCTTTGTAGTCATCAAACTGGCTCGTTGGGGATGGCGGGTGGCACATTTCGGCGCTGCGGTTATGTTCCGTCGGATAAGCCGCTCTGCTTATTGTTGCAGCGAGGCGTTGAGGGTGTCTTTGGATCTGTCCTGTCGGGCATTCGATGCAAGGTCCAGCTGCTAACAGTTGAGTTTCACCCGTTGCTTCACCTGCACGTTGATCAACGTGACGGTGCCGTTTCCGTTTGCGCCGACCTGCAGAGGGCTGTGCCATGGTTATTGCGAATCCGCGCTGCCGCCAAGTCGCCAGCGATGAAACCGCGCCACCCAGCGCAGCACTCTGGCTGGGGCGTGGGCACGTTTCCATTCGCCTGCAACAGATTTGTTGGCTTCGGCCAGGGTCGGGTAAATGTGGATGGTGCCGAGAATCTTGTTCAGCCCCAGACCGTGTTTCATCGCCGAGACGTATTCGGTGATCAGGTCACCCGCATGCTCGCCGACGATGGTGGCGCCGAGAATCTGATCCTTGCCTGGCACCGTCAGCACCTTGATATAGCCATGCGTGGCCTCGTCGGCAATGGCGCGATCAAGCTCCTCCATGCCGAAACGAGTGACCTCATAGGCAACACCCTGGGCTTGCGCTTCCTGTTCGTTGAGCCCGACATGTGCCACTTCCGGGTCAGTGAAGGTCGCCCATGGAATCACCCGGTAATCCACTTTGAAGCGTTTGAACCCGCCGAAGAGCCCGTTCACCGCGCCGTACCAGGCTTGGTGAGAGGAAACATGGGTGAACTGGAAAGGCCCGGTCACGTCGCCGACGGCGTAGATGTTGGGGAAGCGAGTAGCCAGGTAATCATCGCTGGCGAGGGTGCCGTTTTTCCGCACATCCAACCGCAACTCCTCGACACCAAAGCCTTTGATATTGGCGGTGCGGCCCAGCGCCAAAAGCACTTGGTCAAACTCGATAACCACTTCGCCGTCGTTATCAAGACTGCGACAGACGAGCTGCCGCTGTCCCTCCATGAAGCGTTCAGCGTTGTGCCCCAGACGCACATCCACGCCGTCAGCACGCAAGCCTGCCAGTACTGCGGCGCTGGCATCGGCGTCCTCACGGGGTAGCAGGCGCTCGTTGCGCTGCACCAGCGTGACCTGGCAGCCGAGACGCTGAAAAGCCTGGGCCAACTCGCAACCGATGGGCCCGCCGCCGAGCACCAGCAGCCGTTTCGGCTGCTCGCGCAGCGCCCACACCGTATCCGAGGTGAGCGGCGCAACCTGCTCGATACCGGGGATGCTCGGCACCGTTGGCCCCGCGCCGGTGGCGATGACGATGGCACGGGTGGTGATTCGCTGGCCGTTGACCTCAACCGTCCACGGCGAAGTGATTCGCGCCTCGCCCTCGATCACTTCGACGCCGAGCCCGGTGTACCGCTCGACTGAATCGTGCGGCTCGACCGTTGAAATCACGCGCTGAATACGCGCCATGACAGCGGCAAAGTCCACTTCGGCGTCGATTGGCTTGAAGCCCAGCTGTTCGGCTTTCTTCATATCGCGGGCCAGTCTCGCCGAACGGATGAGCGCTTTCGACGGCACGCAGCCGGTATTCAGGCAATCGCCACCCATCTTGTGTTTTTCGATCAGGGTGACCTTGGCTTTGACGGCTGCGGCGATATAGGCGCTGACCAGGCCACCGGACCCTGCGCCGATGACCACCAGATTGCGGTCGAAATGGCGAGGCTTATCCCAACCGGCGTACACCTTGCGCGCTTTGAACCAGTCCAGCGCCTTGCGCGACAGGACGGGCAACAGCCCCAACAGGACGAAGGCGCCGATCAGTCCCGGCGAGAGAATTCCGCCAAGTGATTCCAGCTGACCGAGCTCGCGTCCGGCATTTACGTAAATCAGGGTGCCGGGGAGCATCCCCAGCTGACTGACCCACCAGAATGTTTGGACGGGCAGTCGCGTAAGGCCCATCGCCAGATTGATCAGGAAGAAGGGGAATACCGGCACCAGACGCAAGGCAAACAGGTAGCTGGCGCCTTCGCGCTCCACGCCCTGGTCGATTTTCGCGAGTCGCTGTTGGAAGCGTGTTTGTACCCAGTCGCGGAGGAGGTAGCGGCTGAGCAGCATCGCCAGGGTCGCCCCCACTGTCGACGCTAAGGAGGCCAGCAAGGTGCCGCCCAGCAGGCCGAACAGCGCGCCACCCACCAGCGTCATCAGCGCCGCGCCAGGCAGGGATAGCGCGGTAACCAGTACATAGACAATGAAGAACACGCCGCCAGCGACCCAGGGATGAGCCTGCACCTGCCCGTCGAGCACCGCTTGCTGCGCCTTGAGGGCAGCCAGATTGAGGTACTGACCGATATCGAATACGAAGAAGCCTGCCAGCAGGACCAGAACCAAGGCTATCAAGGACACTTTGCGGCTGTTCATCCTTGCGTCTCCGTTTATTGAGGCCTGGTCGGTTGGTCCAGCCGCTTGGTAGTTTGCCTTACCTCTAATCGCTCAGGCTGCCACCGCAACTTGAGCCTTGCCCGGCGGTGCAGGCGTAGCAATGGTCACGCGTGATGATGGCGTTGCCGTTGAGGCTCGTCGTCTGCAGCAGGTTGCGCAAGTGTGGTCGGTCGCGACCAATCAGCTCGGGCATGGCCATTGGCAGGTCGAGCATCTGGTTGAAATCGCAGTCATACAGATAGCCCTGCCAGTCCACGCTGATCAGGCTGCGGCACATCAACGCGCCGAGATTCGCCGGCCGGTAGCTGTCGCGCAGCAGCTGCATGTAATCACCGAATTGGCCCTTGCTGATCAGGGTACTGCCGAAGCGGGCGATGGGCTGGTTGGTAATGGTCAGCAGGTGATTGAAACGAATGCCGAAGTCCTGCCCCAGGTGGCTCTTGTAGTCGGCCTCGAGTTGGTTCTGCGGGGGTGGCAGGCTGGGGCCTTGGGGGTTGTAGACCAGGTTGAGGATGCGATCACTGCCCTCGGCTCCGTAGCCGAGGCGGTTGAGTTTTCGTAGCCCGGCGATGCTGGCCTCGAACACGCCGTCGCCGCGTTGCTTGTCGACGTTTTCACGCGAGTAGCAGGGCAGGGAGGCGGTGATCTCTACACCCTGGTCGGCAAGGAACTCAGCCAGATCCTCGTATCCCGGTTCGCTCAGGATGGTCAGGTTGCAGCGGTCGATCACCCGCAACCCCTCTCGTCGCGCATGGATGACGATCTCGCGAAAACGAGGGTGCATCTCCGGCGCGCCGCCGGTGAGGTCGAGCGTATGCACGGGGTGCGCGTCGATTACCTGATGCAGCAGGCTCAGGCTTTCATCGGTCATCGCCTCCGTGCGCGTCGGCCCGGCGTTTACATGGCAATGCAAACAGCGCTGATTACAGCGGTAGGTCAGGTTGACCTGTAAGGCCTCCAGCGATCCGCGACTGATTGGCGGAAACGCCAGGGCGTTCAGAAGGGGGAGCGTGGCATGCATGGTGTTGGCTGCCCTTTGTTGTAGAAATGCCGATTGGCGTAGCTCTTCGGCGCAGCGTTACAGTCTGCTCCGCGCCTAGGCCACTCGCACAGTTTTTGCGAGGCTCCAGGTCTGAAGCCTGTAAAACGAGCGGCGCCTTTCCAAAGCAGTATCCAGAGGATGCCCGGAAAATAAACAGTTGTGCTCCTCGGATATGTATCAGGGGATATGCACCGTTGGCTGGCTTACCCACCGCCTGCAAAGCTTCCGACGCGCTGGAGCGAATCGACCAGCAGTGCGACCCCAACACTCCCGCCAGGAGCAGGGCACCTACCGACCACATGGCTATCCAGCCAACGTCCTCAAGGCGATCCGCAGTTTCGGCGGGGTGACTTAAAACCCTGATCCCGGCGATTCCCGCCCATCTCCGCGGCGCACATATTTGCCTACGACACGGGGGTTGATGCGTGGGTTCAGGCCGGTTGACACCGGCCCGTGTGTTGGCCATGGGTATGGCCGGCAGCATCAGTTTCCGACGGGTTCATGCGCGGCGATACAACCCTTGCCATTGTTGAGCCCGCCGTTTGGCTATTCAGGGCAGCAACGCCGCTGTGAATGGCAGCTCCCGACCAGCGGTGGAACTCCGTCATTTGTGGCGGACTCGCAAAAGAAGCTCCTCAACCGTTCGACATCTGAAAAGAGGTTCCGCCATGCGCCCGGTTCCATTTGCTCTTGCACTGTTCCTGCTGCCTGCGTCTGCTTCGGCGGAACCCTTGCCAGCTCAACTGAATGACGCAAAGACGCCGGAGGTAAAAATCACCGGCCATATCGTTCGGCCCAAACCCAAGACCATTCCCGCCTCTCAGCTCGACGTCCCGCCGGGCTTTGAAGTGCAGGTATTCGCCGAAGGCCTGATTAATCCACGGATGTTGGCGGTGCATGACAACGGCACGGTTTATGTCTCCCGGCGCAAGCTGGGCGACGTGCTCATGCTGCGCGACACCGACGGTGATGGCCGCGCGGACGAACGCAGGGTCGTGGCCAACCGCCCAAATGCCCATGGCATCGCCATCGACGAGGACACCCTGTACCTGGTCACTATCAAGGAGCTCTACAAGACCCGCATCCAGCCCGATGGCAGCCTGGCGCCCTTGCAACGGCTGCTCGCTGACCTGCCCGATGCCGGGCAGCATCCCAACCGCACGCTGGTCGTCGGTCCGGACAAGCAGCTTTATCTGTCGGTTGGTTCGACCTGCAATGCCTGCGCCGATGACAACCCCGAGAACGCCACCCTGTTGCAAGTCAAACCTGATGGTTCGAGCCGGAAGATATATGCGAGCGGTCTGCGCAACACCATCGGCTTTGGTTTCGAGCCCTCGAGCGGGGCGCTCTATGGCATGGATCACGGCATGGACTGGCTCGGGGATAACGTTCAGCACGAGGAGTTGAATCTGATCCAGCAGGGCAAGAACTATGGCTGGCCCTACATCTACGAGGAGGATGGGATCAATCCCGCCGATCAGCCCCCCGGCAAGCTCACACACAAGCAATGGGCGGCGCGCAGTGTGGCGCCCGTCGGGCTCTACGTGCCGCATTCGGCGCCTATGCAGATGGCGTTCTACACCGGTGAGCAGTTTCCTGAGGCCTACCGTGGCGATGCGTTCGTTGCCATGCGTGGTTCCTGGAACCGTCGGCCACCGTCGGGTTACGAGGTCCTGCGAATCCGTTTCGAAGACGGCAAACCGGTCGGTTTCGAGCCGCTGGTCAGCGGCTTTCTGGTAGAGGACGGCGAGGGCTGGGCACAATCGGCGCGCCTGGCCGGTATCGCGCAAGCAAAGGATGGTGCAATGCTGGTTTCAGACGACGACAACGGCGTGATCTACCGCATCAGCTATACCGGACAAGGGGCCGCGAATGGTGGCACCTCGGATCGCCAACCGACCTATGCCGAGGGCACGCGCGTGGGCATGTTGGAAGGTCCGCAGTCGAAGCTTGACGCACAGCCGGACAAGCCGGCCAAGCTCAGCCGGGCGATCCTCGATGCTCAGGGCTCTTCGCTGCAACTCGAGTCGGACACCTTTAAGGATGGCACCTCGCTCCCCAGCGAACAGGCAGCCGAGCAGGACAATGTTTCGCCTGCGCTGCGTTGGAAAGCGGGGCCCGACGGCACTCAAAGTTACGCGGTGATCATGGAAGACCCAGACGTGTCGAGTGAACCACCCTTCGTTCATTGGCTGCTCTACAACCTACCGGCAGACACCACCGAGTTGTCGCCTGGCGTGCCTGGTGCGGCCGCCTTGGAGATGCCCGAAGGCGCGCTGCAAGGGCGAAACGACCGGGGCAGCCTCGGCTACTACGGGCCGCGTCCGCCCAAAGGTGAGCCTGCCCATCACTATCATTTCCAGGTGTTCGCGCTCGATCGCCAGCTTGATCTGCCACACGCCGCCAGTCGCGCCGAGCTGCTCGAGGCCATGCGTGGCCATGTATTGGTGAGTGACGAACTGGTGGGGCGATATTCCCGGTAAGGTTCAGCCCTCGGCCGGGGCTGGCGAGGGGGAAGGATTCCCTGATCCTGGCTCAGCCCTGGTGCCCTTACCCATGACCCGCACATGAAACAAAGCGACCCGCTCATGGCGGGTCGCTTTTCTACGGGCGAGTCGCTGACGTTCAGAGCGGCTTTGCCGCCAACGGCTGGATAGCCGGACCGTGGATCACTTCACCATCAGCCTGGAAAATCGAGCCGTGGCAAGGGCAGTCCCAGGTGCGGTCGGCGTTGTTCCAGGTCACGCTGCAACCCATGTGCGTGCAGGCCGCGGAGACGCCGTGCAGCACGCCGGAATCGTCCCGCCAGACCGCGACCTGCTCGTCGCCGCGGGTAATCACGCCGCCTTCGCCGGGGCCGATCGCATCCAGTTCATCGACCTCAGACTGGCTCTCGCCACTCTGGTTGAAGTCGTCCGGTGAGGGCCGCTGCGGGTCGTAGAGCGTTTTCCATGGACGCCGCCCCGTGATGATCTGACGGGCAATACCGAGGCCCGCAGCGGTGCCGTTGCTGATGCCCCACGCATTGAAACCGGTGGCGACGAACAATCCGGGCGCCTGCTCGGGATCCGCCTCGCCGACATAGGCCATGCGGTCGGCGGTGTCGTAGTCCTCGTTGCACCATTGCCACACCGCCTCGCCAACCGGGAGGTTGCTGCGCGCCCACTGTTCGAGATCGACGAAGCGCTGCGCCACGTCACCGTCCTGCCCGGTGTTGAAGCGCGGGCCGAGCACGAGCAGCAGCGGGCCTTGGTCGTCGCGGCCCATGCGAATCGAATGGGTCGGCTCTTCGGCGGCAATGAACATGCCCTCGAGGTGGGCTTCGTCCTGGGGACGGAAGGCGATTGCCACATGGCAGCGTGGCTGAGTCGGGCTGACCAGGTCGATGGGCGTCTCTACCGGCATGTGCGTGGCAAGGATCACCTGGTCGGCCTTCACCGTGCCGCCATCGAAGCTCACCTGCCAGCGGTCCTCTCGCTCGAACTTCTGTGCGCGGGTCTGCTGATGGATTTTCCCCCCGCGCGCCTGTACCGCCGCCGCCAGGCCGACCAGATAACTGGCCGGGTTGAATTGCGCCTGATCGGGAAACTCGAGCGCACCCGTGGTCTCGAACGGCAGCGGCGCGCGGTCGAGCACCCGTGCGGCAAACCCCAGGCAGCGCGCCGCCTCGGCTTCCCGCTCGATGGCGTCGCGGCCTTGCGCAGAACAGGCATAAGCGAAGGCGGATTGGTGCTGGTAGTCGCAGTCGATCGCCAGGTTCTCGACCCAGTGGCGGATGCGGTTCACCGCTTCGCGATTGACGTCGGCGTAGCACTGCGCCAGGTCCTGGCCGAAGGTGTCGATCAGGTGGCGGTAGATGAGGGCATGCTGAGTGGTGACCTTGGCGGTCGAGCGCCCGGTGACCTGTCGGCCGATCTCACGCGCTTCGAGCACCACGACCTTCTTGCCGGCTTCGCAGAGCGTCATGGCGGCGCTCAGCCCGACGATGCCGGCGCCGACCACGACAACGTCGCATTCGCTGTGGCCGGTCGCAGGCGGAAAGTCGCTACGGGGTGCGCTGGCAGTCCAGCAGCAGTCGGGTATGGCGGATAGCGCGGGCATGGGCAGGGTCCTCATCGGCTGAGTCGCATGGTCTGTAGACGTCCATCCCACCGGAGTATCGACGGCATGGACGGGGGCACGAAACGTCGGGCACTAGGCAGTAGAGCGACCCGGTTCGGGCTGGTTCCTGACCATCGGGCAGGACGCGTCAAGCGATGCCGGGTCGGTCCACCTCTCGTCGGTTGGCGAGTGCCGGAGCAAACGGATGCCCGCTCTGCCGGTCACCATTTTTTAACCCTGTCGCGGAGGTGACCGATGAAGCTCTATTACTACGACCACTGTCCATTCAGTGCCCGCGTGCGCATGGTGTTGAACCTGAAAGGGATCGATGCCGAGCGTGTAGTACTGCCAGCTGATGACGAGCAGACCATTAGCCAACTGATCGGCAAGCATCAGATCCCGGTGCTGGTACGTGACGATGGGACGCCCATGGCTGACAGTGTGGAGATTGTGAAATACCTCGACGGACTCGATGGCCAACCGATGATCCATGAGCCGGACACGCCCGCGCTGCACGATTGGCTGGAGTCGTTTGTGCCGAACCTGCAATACCTCGGTTACCCGCGCTGGACACAGATCGGCCTGGAGGAGTTCGCCAGCCCCTCGGCCTACGCGCATTTCCACGAGAAGAAGACCGAATCCATCGGCAACTTCGAAACGGCGCTGGCAAATACCGAAGCCAAAGCGCGTGAGGTCACTGCGCAATTGCGGCGGCTGCCGCCGATCACCGACCTGACGCCGACCCACGGGCAGCCGCGCTGGGATGACGTCACGCTGTTTCCGATGTTGCGCAGCCTGAGCGTGGTGAAGGCCGTCCAGTGGCCCGAGGACGTACGTGCCTACACCGTCACTCAGGCGCAGCGTTGCGGGCTCGACACTTTTTTTGATCGCGCCTGCTGACCGCCTCGTGCTGGCTCGGCGCAGCCGCTTTATTGCACCGGGCCAGGCTGGGCTGCGCCGCGAGCAACCGATTACATACGCTGATTGCTGCTGGCTCGGCCAATGCCCTGCAAGGCACCGATAAAGCTGTCGCAGTGCATTAATGGTGGGGCCTGCCCGATGGCCGCCTCACCGATCCTCTGCGTGTGTCCGCGCGTTGCTCGGCGCGCCGGAAAAAGACCCGAAGGCCGAAGCGGGGCGTTGCTTGACGAGGTCGGGCGCGCAGCCAGGCGTTGGCCCGGCAGCGGAACGATCAGCCCAAGGGTCGATCCGAACATGCTATGAACACGATGCAAGGTGGGGAGGGCCAGCCATGACTGAAGGCATCCTGGTTGGGGTGACCGTGGTGTTCATGGTGATCACGCTCATTCAATACTGGAGCCAGCCAAGCTGGTGGGTGCGCGGTTGGGATTTCCCCAAGCTGCAGTTGGGTGCGCTGTTGCTGGGGCTGCTGCTGATACAGTTGCTATTGCTGGATTTTTCCAACCGCTGGAACCTGCTGCTGCCACCCGCGACGCTGGCTTGCCTGGCCTACCAGTGGTGGTGGATACGCCCCTACACACCGCTGGTGCCCTGCGAGGTGGACTGGGCCGACCCGAACGACGACAGCCCGCGGATTACTATCCTCTCGTCCAATGTGCTCACCCCCAACCGCTACGCCGACCGCCTGATTGCGCTGGTCAGGCAATACCGACCGGATGTACTGGTGACGCTTGAGACCGACCAGTGGTGGGACGAGCAGCTGCAGGTTCTCAGCGAGGACTATCCGTGGTGCATCCGCTGTCCCTTGGACAACCTGTACGGCATGCACGTGTTCTCCCGTCTGCCGTTGGAGCATCAGCGGCTGAGCTATCTGGTGCAGGACAGTATTCCTTCGATGCACGCCCGGCTACGGGTCAATGACGAGCTGGGCGTGCGCATGCACTTCCTGCATCCGGCACCGCCAAGCCCGACGGAGAATGACGAGTCCACCGAACGCGACGTCGAGCTGCTGATCGTCGGGCGCAGCGTCAAGCAGACCGACGAGCCGATAATCGTCAGTGGTGACTTGAACGATGTTGCCTGGTCGCCAACCACGCGATTGTTTCGCAAGATCAGCGGCCTGCTCGATCCGCGCATCGGCCGCGGCATGTTCAATACCTTTCATGCGCAGTACCGCTTTCTGCGCTGGCCGCTGGATCATTTCTTTCACAGTGCTCACTTTCGCGTCGCACGCATCGAGCGCCTCGCGGACATTGGTTCGGATCACTTTCCCATGTTCATCGAGTTGCAATACGACCGTCGCCACGCGAGCGAACAGCAGAGCCTGGAAGCCGATGCTGCTGATCGCGCCCGCATGCGTGAAAAAGTCGCGCAGGAACCCGCCAGCCGGGAGGATGTGCCACGTCCGTAACCTTGCAGCCGAACTGTCTGGTAGTTGGTGACATGATTCAAGCCAAAAAGGGCAGCCCGTAACGGCTGCCGTTCGGTCCGCGTCGGGTAAGGCACGCCGATGATCTGCGCCGACAGTGGCTCCGCTGAGCAGGTGCCGCAGCGGCTATTGGAGGCTGTGTCGCAACCTGGGTGCAAGTAATACGCAACCTGGTGACCGCCCGTCCTACAGAGGGAATGCCTCGATCGGCCGAGAGTCCTTTTTGTATCGGCCCACTATGACGCTCCGCAGAGCGCAACGCGTTGAATCTTCGAGGCCGCACATCTTCAGGAGGCTGCATGCAGCGTCGTATTTTCCTCTCGACCCTGGCTGCTGGCAGTGCGCTGGCGCTGACCGCGCCGCAACTGCTGGCGCAAACGACCAACACACCGTCCGCAAGCCGCTCTCCCGAAACGCTGCCGCGCAACAACGGTGATCATCCACGTTATCGACCGCCACAGCGTTTCGGACTCGGTGGTGCCATAGCGCTGGGTGATATGCGCCGGCAGATCAGCGAGGAACAGGCGCGCGCCATTCTCAAGGCTGCCTGGGAGCAAGGCATCCGTTATTACGACACATCCCCCTGGTACGGGCTGGGCCTGAGTGAGCGCCGGGTCGGCCAGCTGCTCTACCCGCGTGATCGCGACAGCTACGTCTTGTCGTCGAAGACAGGCCGGCTGCTCGAACCCGATCCCGGATACGACCATCCCGGTTGGGAGGGGGTCGACAACTTCCGTCCCAAATGGGACTTCTCCGCTTCCGCGACCCGCCGTTCCATCGAAGACAGCTTGCAGCGCCTGGGTGTGCCGCGCCTGGACATGGTCTTCATACACGACCTGTCGCCTGACCATATGGGCGCGCAATGGCGGGAACATTTCGAGGTCGCGCGCAAAGGCGCCATGCCGGAACTGGTGAAGATGCGCGAGGAGGGGCTGATCAAAGGCTGGGGGCTGGGCGTCAATACCATCGAGCCGTTGCTCGACACCCTGGACGCTTCCGATCCGGACATCAGCCTGTTGGCCACTCAGTACTCGCTGCTCAAACATGAAGATGCGCTTACGCGGGCCTTCCCAGCTTGTGAAAAACGCAACGTCTCGTTAGTGCTCGGTGCGCCGCTCAATTCCGGCTATCTGGCGGGTGGCGAGTATTACAACTATGACCGTGGCGCGCCGGCCGACATTGCCGATAAGCGTGAGCGCTATCGGGCGCTGGCTCGCGAGCATGGCGTCGACCTGCGCACGGCGGCGCTGCAGTTCTGCAATGCACCGGCTGTGGTTGCGGCGGTAATCCCTGGCGCGAGCAGCCCCGAACAGGTCCGCGAGAATGTTGCATCGATAGTTGATGCGCCTGTACCGGCTGCCTTCTGGGCGGCGGCCAAGGATCGGGGGTTACTGCATGCCGACGCGCCAATACCGCGCTAACCGATCTCCACTGGGGTGCTGTTTTGCCTTTCACTAATGGCCGCGCCAGCCGTATGAGCCAGCCTGAGGGTTTTAGACGCGCTATCGACCACCGGTCCGCCTCGGCGCACGGAGCGCCGGAAGGCGGCGAGGCACCCGTTTCAGCCGTGAAACGGCGTATCGAGTCGCTGGTTCAGGCCGCTACGCCGGGCCAGTCGGGTTTTCGTCTGCTGCTGTCCGGTCAGGAGGCCTTCAGCGCAAGAGCCGAAGCCATCGCCCAGGCCGTCGAGACGATTGACCTGCAGTACTACATCACCCACGACGGTGTCAGTACGCGACTGCTGCTTGGTGAGTTATTGCAGGCGGCCAACCGCGGTGTGCGAATCCGGCTGCTGCTCGATGACTTCGCCAGTGATGCGCGCGACCATCGCATCCTGCTCAGCGTCGCCCACCCCAATATCGAAATGAAGGTGTTCAACCCGCCTCGGCGTGGCCGTAAGCACACCGCTACGCGAAAAGCGGGTCGCCTGATCGAGCTTTCTCAGCAACACCGACGGATGCACAACAAGCTGCTGCTGGCCGACCGCGAGCTGGTGGTCATGGGCGGGCGAAACCTTGGCGATGAGTATTTCGATGCCGACACCAGCCGCAACTTCGTTGACATTGATCTGCTGGGTATCGGCTCCGTGGCGCAGGAGCTGTCTGCCAGTTTCGAAGCGTACTGGCGGCATTCACTGGCCGTGCCGATCGAGCAATGCCTGCGTAAGCCCGGCAGGCGGCTTGGTCAACCTCGGCAACCCAGACCCATGTCACAGGAAATCGAAAACGCCTGGTCCGACGCGCCGGAGCGATGCGCGCAGCTTGCTGCCTACCGCCAGGCGCCACAGCTCGGCACGTGGCTGGATCATCTGGTCTGGGCGAGCGCGACTGTGCTTTGGGATCCGCCCGATAAACTGGCGACACCCGGCTTGCCCGACCAGAACCATCTGATGACCCGGTCGCTGCTGCCTGTGGCCCTTGGCGTACGTCGAGAATTGACGATGGTATCGGCTTACTTCGTCCCCACGGAGGCAGGCCTCGCGTATTTCAAAGCCTGTGTCGCCAGGGGCGTATCGGTGCGGGTGATGACCAACTCGCTCGACGCGACGGACGTCCCGCTGGTACACGGCGGCTATCAGCCCTATCGTACGGCGCTGCTGAAGACGGGCGTTCGGCTGTTCGAAATGCGCAAGCGCCCAGCGGCTCGCTCGAGCTACAGCCTCCCCGATACGCCAATGAGTTTGCACAGCAAGGCCGCGGTGTTCGATGGCCGGCAGGTGTTCATCGGCCCGCTGAATTTCGATCCGCGTTCGGTACTGTGGAATTGTGAAGTTGGCGTCCTGATCGACAGCCCCGCGCTGGCCGATGCGGTAAACCAGTTGCTGGTCGAGGGATTCTCCAGGCGTGTGAGTTACGAGGTCCAGCTTGATGGCAACGCGCCGGATGCCGGTCTTGCCTGGCACTACGAAGATGCTCAGGGTCGGCCGTTCAGTTGCAAGAAAGAGCCAGCCAACCTCTGGAGGCGTTTCAACGCCTGGTTGGCGTGGGTGTTCAAGCTTGAGTCGTTTCTATAGGGCCGGCCGCCGCCGGGGCTGGTTCATCCTGTGTTGAATCGATGACTGCGGTCGGCGGTCAAGATTTATCTATGCCAACCAAAGGGCATTCTGTGGACAACATTTGGGCGGTGCTGGGGCTTGCGTTGTTGCCGGCGCTGGGTAACTTCGCCGGCGGTCTGCTCGCTGAACGCTTTCCCGTATCGCAGCGACAGCTGAATCTGGCGCTGCATGCAGCCGCGGGAGTAGTGCTGGCGGTGGTTGCCGTCGAACTGATGCCGGAGGCGTTGGCGGCCATTGCTGGCTGGGCGGTAGCCTTGGCCTTCGGCTTGGGTGGTCTGGCTTATGTCGCGATCGAGAGCCTCGTCGACAGGCTGCAAGGCGACGATCAGCGCCAGGGTGGCGCCTCGCTGGGCATGTGGATGATCTTCGTGGCCGTCTCCATGGACTTGTTCAGCGACGGCCTGATGATCGGGACCGGCTCCAGTGTCTCGACCGCCCTGGCATTGACCCTGGCCTTGGGGCAGGTGATGGCGGACGTGCCGGAAGGCTATGCCACGATCGCCAACATGAAGAACAAGGGCATCCCACGGCGTCGCCGGATGTTGTTGTCCGCTTCGTTCGCGCTGCCGGTTCTGATCGCCGCTGCGCTGGCTTACTACCTGCTGCGTGATCAGGCCGACATATGGAAGATGGGCATGCTCGCCTTGACCGCAGGGTTGCTCACTGTAGCGGCAGTCGAGGACATGCTGTCGGAGGCTCACGAAAGTGCCGAGGACCACCGCAGTTCGGTCTTGGCATTCGTTGGCGGCTTCGTGCTTTTCACGCTTGTTTCAGCCGGCCTTGGATCATGATCAAGTCAGCACTTAATAATGTTTGGCAATTAATATCCGACCCGTTTGATAGATGATTGAACCTATCAATGGCGTTTCGCTGGATTTGCCGAGATTACGTTTTTGTAAGGTCATTAATAACAGGCAACTCTGCGCCGGGTTGTTTTGTCTATGCCTCTGACGGCGCTAATTAATATGAGGCTAATCACTATGCAAAAAGCTCAGAGCAGCTTGCTCAAAGGCTTAGTGGCCGGGGTTGTATTGGCCGCTTTATTAGGTTTGTTGCTGGTGTTGTTCATTGCGTATACCGGCGCATACAACATCGCTGCTTCTCAGGATCATTCACCCTTCGTTCGCTGGGTGTTCTCGACCACGATGCAAAACTCAGTGTCGGCCCGTGCGGGGGATCTGGAGGTGCCAGCAGAATTTTCCGAGGCGCAAATAGCCGCAGGTGCAGAGCATTACAAGGCGATGTGCGAGCACTGCCACGCAGGCCCAGGCGTGGAGCGGGCCGAATGGGCCTCAGGGCTGCTGCCGCAACCGCCGCACCTGGTCGACGAGGCGGCACATTGGCAGCCAAACGAAGTGTTCTGGCTGGTCAAGCATGGTGTGCGCATGTCGGCGATGCCGGCCTTCGGCGAAACCCATGAGGATGCCGAACTCTGGGATATCGCCGCTTTCGTGAAGCGCCTCCCCGGCATGACCAGCAGCGAGTACGCCGCATTGGGTCAGCCAACCGGCACTCATAAGCACTAAAAAGGAAACGAGATAATGCAAATGTCCTATTGGCGGTTTGCCGCCATGATCGCCACTTCCACTGTCGTGATGTTCGGCCTGATGTACCTGAACACTTATGCCTTCGAGCATGTTTTATGGAGCGAAACCCGGGCTTGGATGGCGCTGTTGATGGGCGCGGTCATGGCCGTGATCATGCTGAGCTTTATGCTCAATATGTATCAGAAGAAAGGCATCAATATCGCCATATATATTGGCAGCATTGTTGTATTCGCCTTGACGCTCTGGGTAATTAGAAGCCAGTCCACAGTAGGCGATACGGACTATATGAAGGCGATGATTCCCCACCATTCGATTGCAATCATGACCAGCGAGCGCGCACAGATTACCGATCCGCGCGTGCGCAAACTGGCTGATGAAATCATCGCGGCGCAGCGTCGCGAAATATCCGAAATGAAATACCTGATCAACGAACTCGAGAGGGTCGACTGATGCAACTTCATATGCACCGGAGCGGCTCTCGTTCGCTCGCCTGGAAATTGCTCACGCCGCTTGCCGCACTGTTGCTGACCGCCTGTGGCGACCCTGCGCCTGGGGAAGGTGTTAAAAAGCCGTTGATGAGCGGACCGACACCAGAGGTTGTCAGTGCGCGCGAAGCGGTGGGCACGCCTGACATTCCGACGATTGATCCGCAGACGCTCGACGCAGCCGAAATCGACAAGGTGCTGGGCGCAGGGCCGCGCTGCATTTTCGCGTACACCGCCGAAAGCTCGCCTGTTGTTGCTCTTGAGTTAAAGGGTGATAAAGCAGGCCAAGGCGTGATGAAGGTTCATGGCCTGTTGGTGAAGCTCGCGGCGCAGCGTGCCGAGGCTGGTGGTTTCGCGCTGAGCACTGATGGCATGTCGGTCAGTATCAAACCCGCTGAGATAGCGGGCGACCCTATGCCAGCCAAACTCACGGAAGCCGATATGGTATTCGAGCTGGAGCAGGGGCTACGGGTTGGCTACCGCGGCTGGTATCGCTGCACCACGCCGTGATCCCTGCGCGATAAGCAGCGATCCGCGCTTTAGCCATCCCATGAGGGTCGCCTGACCCTCGACCGATCCGTGCAGGAGAAGAGCATGCTTCGCCACCTTGTGTTCGATGTAAACGAGACGTTGCTGGACGTTGCCGCGCTTGATCCACTCTTTAAGCGCCTTTTCGGTGATGCCAATAGCCGTGTCGAATGGTTCCTGACCCTGCAGGAGGGCTGGATGACCGCGACCATCATTGGCCGCTTTCAGCCTTTCGCTGATCTGGCTCAGGCCGCATTGGTCGTGGTCGGGCGCCGACACGGGGTCGAGGTGAGCGAAGCGCATTGTCAGGATCTGGTAGAGGGCATCAAGCGGCTGCCGGCCCACCCGGATGTGCGCCCCTCGCTGGAACAGCTGCGCGACGCGGGATTTCACTTGACCGCCCTGAGCAACGGCAGCCTGCAGGCGCTACGGCAGCAGCTGGAGTCGGCGGGGCTGAGCAAGAGCTTCGACGCCATCCTGTCGGTCGAGGAAAAGCAGCGCTACAAGCCGGCAGCGGAGCCGTATCGAATGACTGCCGAGCGCCACGGTATAGCGCTGGGAGAAATGATGATGGTCGCGGCGCATGCCTGGGACATCACCGGCGCGGCGGCAGCAGGTTGTCGGACCGCATTCATCGCGCGTCCGGGCAAAGTGCTCAATCCGGCCGGAAGCCAGCCGGATCTGATCGGTGATGATCTGCAGGATTTCGCCGCGAAGCTGCTGGCCGGGCGTCAGGCTTAACGGGAGATAGCACTCGGTTTTATTGTTCCGTCTTCTTACCGCTAAAGGCGGTAATCGGCTTTTCCGCTTCCTTGTCCAGACCGCTGGCAAAGGTCTTCAGCCCCTCGATGATGGGCATCAGCGCAGCCCATAGTTCGTCGTCGTGCAGCATCTTGTAGGCGCCGGTCACACCCGGCGCTTCGTCGTGCTTGTCGTCCGGCTGGTACCGGCCAACGGCTGTAAAGGCGGACTGGAAAGCGAACACCGTCTTGTAGAACTGCGCGGGCTCGATGCGGGACAGCGCCATGCCGAGGATCGACAGGTTCTGCATGGCGTTGAGCGAGCCTTCCTTGCTCATGCCGTCCACCAGCACCTTGAGCAGCTGTTGCTGCGAGCCAGCCAGATCATTGGCGAAGCGCAGGATGCCGCCTTGATGCAGGGTTTTCAGCAGGGTATCCAGTTCTTCGCGGGCGGTCGGCTCGGTCGGGGTCGGCTTGACGTCGTAATTCAATCG
>JAKUTK010000063.1:2164-25988 GCA_022448005.1 Pseudomonas sp. | reverse complement strand
TCAGCGCGGCGAGCTTGGCCGCATTCGGTCGTTCGACGATGCCTCTTTCAGTGACGATGGCATCGATCAGGTCAGCAGGGGTGACATCGAAGACAGGATTAAAGGCCTCGACATCTGCCGCGAACCGCTGACCGTTGACCTCCAACAGTTCGTGACCGCCACGCTCCTCGATGGGAATGTCCTCTCCTGACTCCATCTCCATATCGATACTCGAGCTGGCTGCTACCACCATGAACCGTACGCCATGGTGCATGGCCAGCACAGCAAGCTGATAGGTACCGATCTTGTTGGCGATGTCACCATTGGCCGTGATCCGGTCGGCGCCAACAACGACCCAGGTGATGCCGCGGGTCTTCATCAGATGCGCCGCCGCCGAGTCGGCATTCAGCATGACCGGCACACCCTCCCCGGCCAACTCCCAGGCGGTCAGCCTTGAGCCCTGCAGCCACGGACGGGTTTCGTCGACATAGACACACTCGAGCAGCCCTTCCAGGTGTGCCGCGCGGATCACGCCGAGCGCAGTGCCGAACCCTCCGGTAGCCAATGCCCCGGTGTTGCAGTGAGTCAGAATGTTTTGCGAGTTGCCCTGATGCTTGCGAATAAGGTCGACGCCGAATTGCGCCATGGTCAGATTGGCTTCGCGATCACTGGCATGGATGGACGCCGCCTGAGCCTCGGCAGCGGTAAGCGGATCCTCACCGGGCTTCAGGCGGTCGAGGCGTTCGCGCATCTGGTTCAGCGCCCACGACAGATTGACTGCAGTCGGACGGGCGCCAGCCAGTACATCAAAATCAGATTCAAGTGCCGCACGCCAGTCCGCACCTTCGATGAGTCGGGCCCTGAGCCCCATGACCAGCCCGTAGGCGGCGCTGATACCGATGGCGGGCGCGCCGCGCACGACCATTTCACGGATCGCAGTGGCCACCGCTGCAGCAGAATCACAGGTATGCCAGAGCTCTTCCAAGGGCAGCGTGCGCTGGTCGAGCAAACGCAGCTGTCCGCCCTCCCATTCGATGGCCTTTACCTTTTCCGCGGCCAACAAACGTTCGCGCATGGCATACCTCTTTTGATTAGCAGCGACCTGGACGAGCGATCTGGCGCTGGATCAAGGTCGAAAAACAAAGAAGCCCGGTCGCTTTCAGGCCGGGCTTCTTCGCTTCAATAAATTGGGACGGCGAACCGAGTACTCTCCTTGCACCGTTTACCCGGCGCGAATCCTAATCGACTGATTTTGCTAGCACAAGCGGAGGCGGATGGTTGCTGTCGATGGCGGTCCACGCAAGACCCATGGGCCGCAGCGTATGTCAGCGAAATCCATCGATGATTACAAATAATATGGATTCGCATTAACATGCGCACTTCTTTCAAACGGAATGATAAACGTCATGACACACCACCCTTCCCTGCGGCCACTGCTCACAGCGTTACGTGCCGCCAGTGTCGCCATCCCGGCTGCGTCTCTCAGCACGGTTGCGCTAGCGCAGGCGCTTGAGGAGAGACCAAGGGTGGATGCTTCGGCTTTCGAACTACCCGCTCAGGATGTGGTGGCGAGTGAGGCCGAGCGAGGCGACGGCCCGGTTGATGGCTACGTTGCGGCGCGCACGCAAACAGGTACCAAGACCGATACTCCGATTCTGCAGATCCCGCAGTCGATTAGCGTGATCACCGCCGACCGCATGCGCGATCAGGGCGCGCTGACGTTGCAGGATGCTCTGCGTTATACCGCTGGCGTGCGTGGCGAGGCGTACGGGCTGGACAGCCGCGGAGACTTCGCACTCATACGCGGCACATCACCGGTGCTGTTCCTCGACGGATTGCAACAGAGCTTTGGCAGTTACACCAACACCCGCACGGATCCCTTCACGTTGGAGCGAATCGAAGTACTCAAGGGTCCGTCTTCCATGCTGTATGGACAAAGCCCGGTCGGGGGGCTGGTCAATCAAGTCAGCAAGCGGCCTCGCGAAGAGCAGAAAACCCATCTGCAACTGCAGTACGGCAACAACGACCACAAGCAAATCGCCGTGGACACCACCGGCCCGCTGACCGAAGACAGTAGCCTGCTCTACCGCGTCGTTACCATTGCGGGTGAAAGTGGCAGCCAGGTCAATTATGTTGACAGTGAGCGACTGGTTCTGATGCCTTCAATCACCTGGCGACCCACCGATGACATCGAGTGGACGCTGCTGGCGAATGTGCAACGCGACGATAGCGTGCCCAGCTCCATGTTTCTTCCGCACCGCGGTACGGTTCTCGATGCACCGTACGGCCAGTTCGACACTGACCTGTTCGTCGGCGAGCCCAACTATGACGAGTACGACACCGAACAGCTCGCCCTGACTTCTCAATTCAGCTGGCGCCTGGATGATGTATGGACGCTGCGGCAGAACCTGCGCTACCAGGAAAGCGAAGTCAGTTATCAGCAGATCTATGGCAATTTTCGTCCTTTGGCGCTCAACGCCGATAACCGAACGCTCAATCGAATCTATTACGGCGCCAAAACCGAGGTCGATGCCTGGGTTGCCGATCACAATGCCCAAGCATTATTCGATACGGGTCCGATCCAACATACCCTGCTGATCGGCAGCGATTATCAGCATGCGGACTCTCGCCAGAAGCGCGCCGGTGGTACAGCGAGTCCGCTCGACCTGTACGACCCGGTCTATGGCACCTTCGACCCCTCGATCGTTACCTATACCGATCAGCCGGATCAGACCATCGCCCAGCAAGGGCTCTACGTTCAAGACCAGCTCAAGTACGAGCGCTGGTTGCTGACGCTCGGCATGCGAAAAGACTGGGCCGACAACCGTACGGAAGGTGGCACACGGCAAAAGGATGACGCGGTCACCGGACGCGTTGGTCTCACCTACCTGTTCGACAACGGCGTGGCGCCCTACTTGAGTTACAGCGAGTCCTTCCTGCCGACCATCGGCCTGGATGCAGACGGAGAATCCTTCAAGCCTAGGGAAGGCGAACAATGGGAGCTGGGGGTTAAATATCAGCCGGTGGCTAGCCAAAGCCTTTATACCGCCGCCGTGTTCGATCTACGCGAGTTGAATCGGCAGATGCCGGACCCAATCCGCCCCAACAACACTGTGCAGACCGGCGAAGTTCGCATACGAGGCCTCGAGCTTGAAGCCCTGACTGCCGTTACCCCGACGTGGGATCTGATCGCGACCTATACCCACCTTGACACCGAGGTCATCAAAGGATCGTCAGCCGAAGAAGGGGCCCGCATCGCCTCGATCCCAGAGCACATGGCATCGCTGTGGTCACAACATCGCTTCTCGTTGTTTGGCGTTTCCGGCTTCGAAGCGGGGGCCGGTGCTCGCTATGTCGGCGCCAGTTGGGACGGACGGGACACGTTGAAAACCCCTTCGACGACCCTGTTCGACGCCATGCTCGGCTACCGCTACCAGGACTGGGCGTTCAGGCTCAACGCCACCAACCTGGAAGACGAAACCTACTACACCACCTGTCTGGCACGCGGCGACTGCTTTGTCGGCAACCGTCGTACCGTCGTTGGCACCGTCAGCTACAGCTTCTGATGAAGGGAATTCAATGAACATGACTTTATCGAGGCGACGGCTAGATCTGGCCGGACGCATCACCGCCGCTTTGTTCGGCGGCTACGCGCTGGCGTTCGGCTTTACTGCCTTTCTATCCGTGTACCTGCCGTTTGCTCGAGCGGATCGAGTGGTTACGGCCAGTCTGCTGTGTTTTGCCGTCTGGGTAGCCGCCGTCATTTACACCTTTGCGGCCCGCAGCGCCTTGCGGGCCTGGCTTTGGCTGGGAGCGCTGACAGTCCTGCTCTGCCTGGCTGCTTATCTGCCTGTTGAATGGAGAAGCCGACCGTGACCTTACGTCAATCGATGGCCGGGCTGCATACCTGGGGCGGGCTTCTGCCCAGCTGGTTGCTGTTCGTCATTCTGTTCGCCGGCACGCTGGCCTGCTTCGACAAGGAAATCGAACGCTGGATGCGGCCCGCGTTGCACGTACCTGCCACCAGCACCATCGATGCTGACAACGTCCGGCAGTGGTTGAATGCCAATGTGGAAGGACCTCTGCATGCCTACTGGCTGCACGGTCCTACAGAACGCGAACCTTATTGGAAGCTGGGCTGGGAAAAAGATGGCACGGGCGAACGTGGGCGTGCCGTCTTCGACCCCGCCACTGGCAAACCCATGCCGGAGACTCTCGGTGGTGAGTTTTTCTTCACCCTGCACTACAACCTCCAGGCGGGCACGATCGGTATGTATATCGTCGGCCTGGCCGGCATGTTCATGCTGGTCGCGTTGGTGTCCGGGGTCATCGTTCACAGGCGGATATTCAAGGACTTCTTCACCCTCAGACCGCAAGCCAACGGCCAGCGTGCCTGGCTCGATGCGCACAACCTGTTCGGAGTGATCGGCCTGCCCTTCCATCTGGTACTGGCCTATACGGGCGTCGCCATTTTCGTCGCGACCTACATGCCAGCCGGAGCGATGGTGGCCTATGACAGTGATCCACTGACCTTCTTCGAGGAGGTCCAGGGCGGCTATCACCGCAATGAAATGGACAAGCCTGTAGGTGAACTCACCTCCCTGGACGGTTTGATCAACGATGCTCGTCAGCGCTGGAACGGCGGCGAGCCGGGCTGGTTGATAGTCGAGCACCCGTTCGACGCCTCGGCAGTGGTCAGCATTCGTCGGCTTGACCCTTCACGCATCGGCTCGCCACAGGACACGCTGAATTACGACGCAACCACTGGCGAAATGCTCCACCAGCAGCAGGCACCCACCAGCTACGAGGCCTATATGTGGATGGTCGGTTTGCACATGGCGCAATTCGGCGGGCAGATCGTTCGACTGTTCTACGGACTGATGGGACTGACCGGCTGCGCAATGCTGATTGCCGGTTCAGCAGTCTGGTTGCGCAAGCGTGAAGCTCGGCAGATCACAGGGCTAAAGGTGGTTCGCGCACTCAACGGAGCGGTGTTTTTCGGATTTCCGATCGCTTCGCTCACCCTCCTCTGGGCCAACCGTCTGTTGCCGGACACCCTGCCTGACCGGGCGGCAATCGAAGGCTGGTGCTTCGCTTTGAGCTGGCTGGCGGTGGCAGTTTTCGCATGCATCAGGCCTGGCCAACCCGCACGGACCACCCGTCAATTGTTTGCGGTACTGGCTATTCTCGCCCTTGGCCTGCCCGCGCTGAACGGCATCGTGGCGCCACAAGGCAACCTTGTTGCGAGCCTGACGCGGGGCGATATGACGCTCTTCGGCATCGAACTGGTATTGCTGGCCGTCGGGCTGGTGTGTGGCTGGCGGGCCCTCGCCCGGCCAGAGACGCGCCCGGCACGTGAGAGGCGCATGCAGGAGGTTTCGCCATGACGCTACTCGCTTTTGCGTTGGCTTACGTGGGCATGCTTGCGCTGTGCCTGGCCATGCCCCGTCATCATCGGCAACTGTTCAATCGCGCACCGAGCCCTCTGCTGCAGCGAGGGCTGCGCCTGCTGGCAGGCGGACTGCTGATCGCCATCGTCATGCTTGATGTGGCAGCGCTGGAATGGGCCATCGGCCTGGTGGTCTGCCTGGGGCAACTGATGTGCGCCGGGGTGCTGGTAGGCCTGATGCTCGCCTGGCGTGAGCGCATGGCAGTGCCCATGGGCGCTGCACTGGGTTTGATAGGGGCGCTGAACGCTCTGATGTGAGCTGGGCCGTATAGACCCCGAGTCGATGACGTTCATCACATCGACTTGACCCGCACTCAGGCAAAGCAGAATACTGTATCCGTATACAGTATTCTGAGTTTGCGGTTCATCATGTCCTCCGTTGTCTCCCTTGATCGGTTGCTCGATGCACGCCGCCTATGGCGCGGCCAGCGCAGCGTCGTCTCGACCAGTAACCAGCCAACCGGACATCCCACACTCGACGCCGCTCTGCCCGGCGGTGGCTGGCCGGATGCAGCACTGAGCGAGCTGCTGATCGCTACCACCGGGATTGGCGAGTTACGGCTGCTCTGGCCCACCCTGGCACGCCTGACCGCTGCTGGCGAACGGGTGGTACTGATCGCCCCGCCTCATCTGCCCTTCCCTCATGCCTGGCTCGCTGCCGGCGTCGATCTGCGCCAACTCAGCCTCGTTCAAGCGCAAGGACGTGATGCATTGTGGGCAGCTGAACAGTGTCTGCGTTCAGGGAGTTGTGGTGCTGTGTTGTGCTGGCCGCAGAAAGCGGATGATCGCGCCTTGCGTCGCCTGCAGGTGGCCGCCGAAACCGGACAGACGCTGGCCTTCGCCTACCGCTCTTTGCACGAAGCCGTGAATCCTTCTCCAGCGGCACTGCGCTTGGCAGTCGAAGCTCAGCCGGCTCAAGTGCGTGTACTCAAGTGCCGCGGCGGACTGGCGCCCGTCCAGCCGATTTCTGCCGTGGGATGGCAGTGATGATGCTCTGGGCCTGCATTCTGCTGCCGCAACTGGCCATGGACGGTGTGCTGCGTAGCCGTACCGATGCCGACGCGCCACTGGCACTACTGAGCGGTACGCCACAGCGCCGCGTGCTACAAGCAGTCAACCCAGCGGCACGATCACTGGGGCTAAAAACCGGGCAATCATTGATAGCCGCCCAAGCGCTCACCCGGGAATTCGAGACGGCCGAATATGACCTGGCTTCGATCGAACGTTGGCAGCAATTCCTCGCCGCCTGGGCCTACGGCTTCAGTTCACAGGTCAGCCTGCACTACCCGCGCTGCCTGCTCATGGAAGTGCAGTCCAGTCTTGGCCTGTTCGGCCCCTGGCCGCGTCTGGAAGCACGCTTGCGCACGGAGCTGAGCGCGCTGGGCTTTGGGCATCGCATCACTCTGGCACCCAACCCGGCAGCCGCGCGGGTATTGGCCAACGTGCACGACGGCTTAGCGGTGACTGATACACCTAATCTGCATCAGGTACTGGCTGACCTGCCTGTAGATCGCCTCGGCTTGCCACGTGATGTCTCGAATGCTCTGGCGCGAATGGGCCTGCGCACCTTCAAGCAACTGCTGGCACTGCCTCGAAACGGACTGGCGAAGCGTTTTCCGGCAGAGGCGCTGAGACACCTCGACACCCTCCTGGAGCACCGCCCGCTGGGTCTGAGTTTCTATCGTCCGCCTGATCGATTCGATGCGCGGATCGAACTGAACTTCGAGGTCGAGTCGCATCAGGCGCTGCTGTTCCCGCTGCGCCGCCTGACCGCTGATCTCGCCGCCTATTTGGCAGGTCGCGACAGCGGGGTGCAACGCTTCACATTGCACCTGGAGCACCGCAACCTGCCCGAAAGCCTGTTACCGGTCGGTCTGCTCCGCGCCGAGCGCGACCCGGCCATGCTGTTCGAGCTGACCCGCGGTCGCCTGGAGCATCTGCAACTCCCAGCCCCAGTGCTGGCAATACGGTTGATTGCAGACCAGTTGCCGACATTCGTCCCCGAGCATCGCGAGCTTTTCGATGAGCGACCGCAACAATCATTGCCCTGGGAGCAATTGCGCGAGCGGTTACGAGCCCGCTTGGGTGACGATGCCGTGCAGGGGCTTGCTGCTCGCGCCGACCATCGCCCCGAATGCGCCTGGCGACCAGAGCATGCAGCCCGCCTTGAGCCGCCATCGGCCACAGCACCCCGCCCCGGCTGGCTGCTGAGCGAAACTAAACCGCTGCATGAAGCCTCGCTGCGCATCCTCTCTGGCCCCGAGCGTATCGAATCGGGCTGGTGGGACGGTGGCGATGTGCGCCGCGACTATTACTTGGTGGAAACCCGAGCGGGCCAGCGCGGATGGGCCTTTCGCTTAGTCAAGGGAGGGCCGCTGATGCTGCACGGCTGGTTCGCATGACACCCGATTACGCAGAGCTGCACTGCCTATCGAACTTCAGCTTTCAACGGGGCGCCTCCAGCGCCAAAGAGCTGTTCGAACGCGCCGCGCTCCAGGGCTATCGAGCCCTGGCGATTACTGACGAATGCACGCTAGCGGGCATCGTCCGTGCCTGGCAGGCGTCAAAGGAAACAGGCCTGCCGCTGATTGTCGGCAGTGAGATGCAAATCGAGAACGGCCCGAAGCTGCTCATGCTGGTCGAAAACCTGATTGGGTATCAACGCTTGTGCCGGCTCATTACCTGCGCCAGACGTCGCGCCGAGAAAGGCCAATACCAGCTGCTGGGCGATGACCTGAACGAGCCCTTGGATGGACTTTTGGCCATCTGGATCACTTCCCACCCCGATGCTGACGCGCAAGGTCTCTGGCTGCGCGAACGCTTTCCGGATCGCCTATGGCTGGGCATCGAACTGCATCGCGGGCCGGATGATGAAACGCACCGACGTCAGTTGCAGGCAATGGCCAGGCGCGTGGGCATACCCGTGGTGGCCTGTGGCGATGTGCATATGCATGCCCGTGGCCGTCGTGCCCTGCAGGATTGCATGACCGCAATCCGCCATCATCTGCCAGTAGCCGAGGCCGGGCGCTATCTGTTTCCCAACGGCGAACGCCACCTGCGGCGGCGCGAGGAATTGGCGCAGCTGTATCCGGTCGAGTTGCTTGCCGAGACGCTGCGTATCGCCGAACGCTGCAGGTTCAGCCTCAACGAGCTGAAGTATCAATACCCACACGAGCTGGTACCCAGCGGTCACGATGCCAGCTCCTGGCTGCGCAAACTGGTCGAAGACGGCATGAGATGGCGCTGGCCAGCAGGCGTGACGGACAAATCACGTGCGCTGGTTGAGCACGAATTGCAACTGATCACTGAACTGCACTACGAGAGTTACTTTCTCACCGTCCACGACATTGTCCGCTTCGCCCGCGAACGTCACATTCTTTGCCAGGGTCGCGGTTCGGCAGCCAACTCGACGGTGTGTTTCGTACTGGGCATCACCGAACTCGACCCCACGCATAGCCGGCTTCTGTTCGAGCGTTTCCTCTCGCGCGAACGCAATGAGCCACCGGACATCGACGTCGACTTCGAGCACGAGCGCCGTGAGGAAGTGATCCAGTATGTATTTCGCCGCTACGGCCGCAATCGCGCCGCACTGACTGCGGTGGCCAGTTCCTACCGTGCCACTGGCGCAGTGCGTGACGTGGCCAAGGCGCTTGGTTTGCCGCCTGATCAGATCAATGCCCTGGCCGAGTGCTGCGGGCGCTGGAGTGAGCACATACCCGATGACGCCCGACTACAGGAAGCCGGCTTCGACCCCAGCAGTCCAGTGTTGCGTCGGGTTCTGGTGCTGACCAGTGAATTGATCGGCTTTCCTCGTCACCTTTCACAGCATCCGGGCGGCTTCGTCATTTCCGAATATCCATTGGATACCCTGGTGCCGGTCGAAAATGCCAGCATGGCCGACCGTACCGTGATCCAGTGGGACAAGGACGATCTCGACGTGGTCGGCCTGCTCAAAGTCGATGTGCTCGCGCTCGGCATGCTCAGTGCGCTGCGTCGTTGTTTCGATCTGATAGCTCGCTATCGCGGCACGCAGTGGACCCTTGCCACACTGCCCAAGGAAGACCGGCCGACCTATGAGATGATCAGCCGCGCCGACACCGTGGGCGTTTTCCAGATCGAATCGCGCGCGCAAATGGCCATGCTTCCCCGGCTGCGACCCAGGACTTTCTATGACCTGGTGATTCAGGTGGCCATCGTGCGGCCTGGGCCGATTCAGGGCGACATGGTTCACCCCTACCTACGCCGGCGCAATAACGAAGAGCCGGTTGAGTATCCCTCCGAAGAATTGAAGCCGGTGTTCGAGCGCACCCTTGGCGTGCCACTGTTTCAGGAGCAGGTGATGGAACTGGCAATCGTCGCCGCCCAATACACCGCCGATGAAGCCGACAGGCTGCGCCGCGCCATGGCCGCCTGGAAGCGGCACGGCAGTCTCGAGCCGCACCGCGTGAGATTGAGCGAACGCATGCTTGCCCGCGGCTACACCCAAGAATTCGTTGCGCGAATCTTCGAGCAGATCAAAGGCTTCAGCAGTTACGGCTTTCCAGAGTCCCATGCGGCCAGCTTCGCCCTGCTCACCTATGCCAGCTGCTGGCTCAAATGTCATGAGCCAGCCGCCTTCGCCTGTGCCTTGATCAACAGCTGGCCGATGGGCTTTTACAACCCCGATCAGATTCTTCAGGACGCTCGCCGTCACGGCCTCGAAATTCGGGCGTTGGATGTTCGCCAAAGCGGCTGGGATTGCAGTCTCGAGTCGACCGAGACCGAGCAACCAGCAATCCGTCTGGGGCTACGCCTGGTACGCGGCTTTCGTCAGGAGGATGCGAAGCGCATCGAAACGGCTCGTGAGCAGCAAGGCTTCGCCGGTATCGATGACCTTTGCTTGCGAGCCCGATTGGATGCCCGTGCGCGGGAACAGCTGGCCGACGCCGGAGCGCTTAAAGGACTTGTCGGGCATCGACATCAAGCTCGCTGGGCCGTGGCCGGCTTCGAGCCCCAACTGCCGCTGTTCGCTGAACAGGTCTCAAAACAGGAAGCGCCAGTGCCACTGCCTGTGCCCTCAGTCGGGGAAGAACTGATGACCGATTACGCCACCCTTGGCACCACGCTTGGCCCTCACCCGCTGGCCTTGTTGCGTGAGCAACTCCGCAGCCGGCGCTGCCGCAGTTCGCGAGAGTTGGCTGAAGTGGAACACGGTCGCCTGGTCAGCGTCGCCGGGCTGGTCATCGGACGCCAGCGCCCACAGACCGCCAGCGGGGTCATCTTCGTCACTCTGGAAGACGAGTTCGGCATGATCAACGTTGTGGTCTGGCACGACCTGGCCGAGCGGCAACGGCGCGTGCTGATACAGTCGCAAATGCTTCGAATCGATGGGCATCTGGAATCGGCAAACGGTGTACGCCACGTCATCGCCGGGCGTCTCAGTGATCTCACCCCAATGCTCACCGGCCTCGATGTGCGCAGCCGGGACTTTCAATGATCCATCAGCCACACAGCAATCAATTCACTCCACGCGTCAGCAGATCAGCTATTGAAAGGGCGAACAGGAACACCAGCCAGAAGCCCGCGCCCAGCGCGAAAAAGCGCACCAGCGGCGAATGGGTACCGAGCTGGGCCAGCCCGAACAGCACCAGCACCGCCTGCCCGGCTGCACACACCAGCGCGAGCATCGCCCACTGTGGAAACTGAATGGCTATCGTGGCGCTGATCGCCAGTAGCGCCAGCAGCCCGACATAGATCAGCACCAGCTTGCCTGCCTTCATGCTGCCCTCCCGACCAGATAAAGCGAGGGATACAAGAAGATCCAGATCACATCGACCAGATGCCAGTACAAGCCGACCATTTCCAGTGTGATCGCCCGCTCCGGCAGTTTCATATGGGCGAAGTGAATGCGCCCCACCATGCCCAGCACGATCACCACTGCAATGGTCAGGTGCACCGCATGCAGCGCGGTGGCGAAGAAATAGATGTTCATGAACAGCCGCGCGGCGGGATCCCCCAGCGGCGACTCGGGGCCTATGCCGGGCAGCAGCCCTTCGTGGTATTCCCAGCCGTACTCAAAGAATTTCACCCCCAGGAACGCCAGGCCGAAGAAGGCGCTGAGCAAGAGCAACTGCTGCACCCGTCGATAGTTACCCAAGCGCGAAGCCTGCACCATCAGGCTCATGCACAGGCTGCCGGTGAGCAACAGCGCGCTGTTGAATCCCGCCAGAATCGAATGCAGGTGCTTCACCGCTTCGCCCACTGCCTCGGGGTGCTGCAGGCGGTAGTAGTAGATGACCAGCAACAGCACGCCAAACATCATGATTTCAGTGGCGAGAAACAACCACATGCCCAGAAAGCTCGCTTCGCGCTGCTGGGCCGCAGTCTGGTAGGGCTCGGTCAGGTACCCGTCACGGTCGGCCATGGGTCGCCTCGGGTGGGTAATCGTAGGCCTCGAAGTCGACTATCGGTGTCTCGACAAAGTTGTACTGCGGCGGTGGCGACGAGGTGCGCCATTCCAACCCCGCCGCATCCCATGGGTCGTCATCAGCCAACGGGCCGTAACGCAAAGACCAGAGCAGATAGCAGAACGGCATGATGTAACCCACCGCCAGTACCCCTGCGCCAGCGGACGAAAGCACGTGGAGGAACTGAAAGTCCTCCGGATAACTGTGGTAGCGCCGTGGCATGCCCAGATAGCCGAGCAGGAACTGTGGGAAAAATGTCAGGTTGAAACCGCAGAAGATCATCACCGCCGCGATCTTGCCCCACAGCTGCGAGTACATCCGCCCGGTCATCTTCGGCCACCAGAAGTGCAGCGCGCCAAAGAACCCGGCCACCGCCGCGCCGACCATGATGTAGTGGAAATGCGCGACCACGAAATAGGTGTCGTGCACATGCACATCTGCGGCCAGCAGCGCGAGGAACAGCCCGGTTACCCCGCCAATGACGAACAGGCCGATAAAGGTCAGCGCATAGAGAAAGTGCGCGTCGATGGTCAAATTGCTTTTGTAGAGTGTCGCGGTCCAGTTGTAGACCTTGATCGCCGAAGGGATTGCCACCAGAAAGCTCAGCAACGAGAAGACCATGCTGGCGTACATCGACTGCCCCGCCACGAACATGTGGTGACCCCAGACAATGAAGCCGATCACCGCGATTGCCAGGCTGGAATAAGCGACGAACGAATAGCCGAAAATGCGCTTATGCGCCGCGGCCGTGATCAGCTCGCTCATTACGCCCATCGCCGGCAGAATCATGATGTACACCGCCGGGTGGCTGTAAAACCAGAACAGGTGCTGAAACAGCAGCGGGTCGCCGCCCAGGTTGGGGTCGAACACGCCAATGCCGAACAGGTACTCCGCCGCCACCAACAGCAAGGTGATTGCCAGCACCGGCGTGGCCAGCACCAAGATCACCGAGGTGGCATAGAGCGACCAGCAGAACAGCGGCATCCGGAACCAGGTCATGCCCGGCGCGCGCAGCGTGTGAATCGTGACGATGATGTTGAGCCCGGTCAGGATCGACGAGAAACCGACGATGAACACCCCAAGAATTACCGCCACCACATGGCCATTGCTGAACATGGTCGACAGCGGCGTGTAGAAGGTCCAGCCGGTATCCACGCCTCCGGCCAGGAGCGAGTACAGCGTGAAGAGGCCGCCACCCACCAACAGATACCAACTGAACAGGTTCAGCTTGGGAAAGGCCATCTCCCTGGCACCGATCATGATCGGGATAAGGAAGTTACCAAACACCGCCGGGATCGAGGGAATCAGAAAGAACCAGACCATGACCACACCGTGCAGGGTGAAGGTACGGTTGTAGCCGTCCGGGCTCAGCAGGTCGCCCTCGGGGGTGACCAGCTCGATGCGCACCAGGCCGGCAGCCAGGCTGCCGAGAAAAAAGAAGGCCGTTACACCGATCAGGTAAAGGATTGCGATGCGCTTGTGGTCCGTGGTCAGCAGCCAGGTGCGTAGCCCGTGCTCGTCGGCGAGGTAACTGGGCGAGCGGTCGGCGGCCGGGTTCTTCTGAGTCAAGGTAGTGTCTCCTCTGGCGTCGGGCTGCGGGGGCTGTCGGCATGCGGCGCGCCCTTCCCGCGCTCATCAATCGTGCCGGGGGCGTGGCCGACCTTGCCAAGCGACTGGATATAGGCCGTCAGGCGCAGCACGCCCTCCTCATCGATCACGTTGGCGAAGCTCGGCATGATCGATTCGTAGCCAGCCACAATCTGCTTGTGCGGCAGCAGAATGCTGTCGCGAATGTAGGCCTGGTCGGCCACGACAAAGCTGCCGTCCTCCAACGCCACCCTACGGCCATAAAGTCCCTCGAGTTTCGGTGCCTTGGCCACGGCGGCCGGGCCATGACAACCGCTGCAACCGAACTGGCGAAACAGCACCTCACCCTGCTCGGCCAGGGATTCGCTGGCACCGGCCTGTGACAGCCAGCGCGCGTACTCCTGTGGCGGTTGCACAATCAGCGTGGCAAGCATCTTCGAATGATCGGTGCCGCAGTACTCGGCACAGAACACCTCGTAGCGACCGGTTTCGGTGGCGTTGAACCAGAGCTCGGTATAACGCCCCGGCAACAGGTCCTGCTTGATGCGCAGGGTCGGAAAGTAAAGGCTGTGAATCACGTCCTGGGAGATCATGTTCAGCCGCACCGGGCGGCCTACCGGCACGTGCAAGGTATTGATCTCGCGCTGGCCGCCGGGATGCTGGAATTTCCACATCCATTGCTTGGCCACCACCTGAATCTCCATGGCATCCACCGGCGGCGTGCGCACTTCGTAGTAGAGCTTCGCCGAGACCAGATAGATGATCATCGAGCCGATGAAGGGCAGCACGATCCAGGTCATTTCGACCTTCATGCTGCCGCGCGGGCGATGGTCGCGTCGGACCTTGGTGCCCTTGCGGTAGCGTATTGCGAAAAGAATCGTGAGCACGAACACCGGCACGACGAAGATCGTCATCATTCCGGTGAAAGACCAGATCAGCCAGTCGATGCTGCTCGCATGCTCGGATGCGGTTTGCGGCCACAGGCGCAGAAAATCATTGTCCATCGCCGGCCTCCCGCTTGCGTCGCTCGCGCCACAGCGACAGCCCGATAAAACCGATCAGCGCCAGCGCCGTGCCGGTGCCGCCCACCTGCAGCGCACCAATGACCCAGTTGTCGTACCCACCGGTGCGCGGGTTGTAGTGGTAACAGAGCAGCAGTAACTGATCACTGAAATCGCCGACCCGCCCTTCGCCAGCATCAGTCAGGGCCAGCCGCAAATCGTTGGGCTGATAGCCGAGCCCATACAGCCACTGCACCAGCTTGCCGGACGGGCTCAGCGTGGCGACCGCGGAGGCGTGCGCGTATTCCTGAATTTCCGCATCCCAGCGGTAATGAAAGCCCAGCGCGTCGCTGACACGGCGGCTGGCCGACTCCTGTCCGGTGAGCAGATGAACCGACTGCGAACCCGCCAACTCTGGCCAACGCCGTTCGAGCTTGTCGCGTTCGGCACGGGCATCGGCTGGTGTCTCGTGCGGGTTGAAGCTATAGGCGATCACCACGTAATCCTTGCCCAGTTCGAAGGGCACCGCGCCGAGCAGGTTGAACAGGCTGGCTAGCTGCGACCCGCACACGTTGGGGCAGCGGAAATACACCGGCACCAGCACCGCGGGCCGACCATCGAGCAATTCGGCAAGCGTGACCGACTTGCCGCTGTCATCGGTGAAACGCGTATCCAGTGGCACCTGTGCACCGGGCTGCGGGTCGATGCCGGCGGCAGCGAAGGGATCAAATGGCTCGGCGGCTCGCGCAGAGAATGTCAGCACCAAGGACAAGGCAGCGGCGAGAATCAGCAACAGACGGCTCATCAGGGTTGCGCCCTCTGTTTGGTCTGTTGCAGGCGTACGTCCCGCCCGCCGCTGGCCTCCACCGGCGCCGGCCAGCCGCGCTCTAGCAACAGGATGCGTGCTCGCTGGATTGGGATACGCGCAACGCCAGACTCGCGGTCGATCCAGGCATAGCGGTTCAGGCGCTGCTCGGCCTCGCGGATCACCTGCTGGCCGTTGCCACGGCTACTGGTTTCCAGAAGCGGCGCAGGCGGGATAATTCTGTCGCGTTCGAGCGCCGTCACCGGGGGCTCGGGCGTCGACTCGTAGTAGGTAATCAGCACAGCAACGGCAGTAAGTGACACTGCCAGCGTAGCCAGCAAGCCGAAGCCAACCGCCAACAGGCCTTTGACATTGGCGTCGTGATGTTCGAAGCCATCATCTTTCGAGCGCGGGTCGACCGGAACACTCATGCGGACCTCCTCGGTAGAACCAGCAGCGCGATCAGTCCGCCACCAGCGGCGGCAGCGGCCAACATCGCCAGCCCACTTGCCAGCGCATTCAAACCAGACAGGCTCGCCAGACTCAGCCAGGCGCCTTCGGCCAGCCCCAGCAGCAGCGTGCCACCGGCGAGCACCGCCAGTGGCACCCGGCGCGCTGAAAACGGCCACCAGGTTGCGATGAATACCAGGCTCTGCAGCGCCACCAACCAGGTCAACAATGGCCATTCTCGAGCGCGAATCTCGTACCAGCGAACCTCTTCGGGCAGGTTGCCGTACCAGACAATCAGATACTGCATGAAGTGCAGATAGATCCAGGCTAACGCCGCAGCCGACAGCAAGCCGCGCAAAACACCCGTGTGGGAGGTGCCGGCGAACAGGCTGAACAGAATGCAGGCAGCGATCCCGGACAACATCAGCCGGCCCAGCCACAACAGCCCGAAGATGCTGGACGCGAAGTGCGGCGCCATCGATTGAGCCCAGTCGAAGGCCGCCAGCGACACGCTCAGCACCACCGCGATCAGGCCCAAACCGGCGCCCGCCGGGTTGTGCAGCGTGGTCGGTAGCAGCCAGCGCGCCAGCGCCCACCACAGGCCGACATAGAGCAAACCGCGCACGACGAAACTGGGCCACCAGAGCCACAACCCGCGGAAGCCATCGTTGTACTGGTGCATCCACTCGTAGATAAACCCGGCTCCCAGCAGCCCGGGCAGCACCAGTATTGCCAACCCCGGCATGGCCCGGCTGGCAACCAGCGTCCAGGGCCATAGCTGATCACGAACGCTGCCGCTGACCGGCGCCAGTGCAAGCCCCAAGGCCAATGCGCCCAGCGGAATCCCGGCAAGCCCCAGCAGGCTGGCCACACAGGCGGCCAGGGTGTCGCGCGGCGCCAGCAGCAGGCCGATGCCGAGCCCAACCACGCCGATGGTCAACGCCACCCAGGCAATGCTGCGTGCGCTCTTGGCGCTCTTGAGACTCACCGCGCTCATGGCAATGCCTCCAGCGCGCGGCGATCCAGCTCCGGCAGCGTCCCGACCTTGGCCGCCCGCGCCAACTGCAAGGCGCGTATATGCGCAACGATGGCCCAACGATCAGCCGGTTTCACGCGCGCGGCGTAGCTGTACATCACCCCATAACCTTCGGCGATTACCCGGAGAAAGTGGCGATCCGCGGCCTGCATCAGACGCGGCTCGGTGAAGTCTGGCGGTTGCGGAAAGCCACGCTCGACCACCGTTCCCAGGCCATCACCGGCCAAGCCATGACAAGGCACGCAATTGATGCGATAGCGCTCCCCACCACGCGCCAGCAGCGCTTCAGTCAGCGGCGGACGCTCGGCCAGGACCGCCTCCCATGCCAACTCGCCGCGCGCCACCGTGCCTACCGGCGGCGCCTGGTTCACCTTGCCGTCCGGGAAAAACAGGCTGGCCTCCTGCGCGTCGGCACGTGGCTGCTGCGCCATCTGATCGCAGCCGCTGAGCAACAGGATGAAAACGAAAAGCCAAGGCATCAGGCAGGCACCTTGCTGACCGACACCGCCCGTTCCGCCAGCCATAGCGCTGTCTCGGTCTCGCTGAACAGCGGATCGTCCGCGCGAATACAGAGCAGGAAGCGATCGTCCGTGGCGCGTTTGAAGGCCTCCATTTCGAACAGCGGGTGGTGCAGCAACGGCAGCCGGCAAAGAAACAGCAGTCCGAACAGCGCACCCAGCGCGCCGCCGGTGATGGTCAGCAGAAAGGTGATGACGGCGAAGCCCTGCAAGGCGATCAGCGGCCGGCCGCCGATATCCAGTGGGTAACTGAGATTGGCGTATATCTGCATGCCCAATCCCAGCCCGCCGCCGATCAGCGCACCGAGGATTCCGGCCCAGTAGGCGCGATTGTTGCGCTGGCCGAGCACCGGCTCCAGCTCCGGCAGCATGAACGGGCTGTACGCCTCCATCCGCGTATAGCCCGCCTCGCGCGCGGCACGGGCTGCCTCGATCAGCGGCTCGGGCTGGGTGAAGTCAGCCAGAAATCCGTAGCAGCGCTCAGTCATCGGCCTCTCCCCGATAGCGGTGCAACGCCTCTTTGACTTCAAAGGTGGAGACCATCGGCAGCAGCCGCATGAACAAACTGAACGGCACAAGGAACAGCCCGAAGGTACCGATGAACAAGGACCAGTCCCAGAACGTCGGGCTGTAGCCCTGCCAAGTGGCCGTGAGGTAATCACGGGTGGCCGGCACGATGATCAGCATCCAGCGCTCGCACCACATGCCGATCAGCACGCCGACCGCTATCGCCAGCAACGCCTTGCCATTGCGCCGCACTTGCGGCCACCAGAGCGCTTGCAGGCAAACCAGATTGAAGAAGATCGCCGTCCACCAGCTCCAGGCCATCGGCCCGGTCAGACGCGCCATGGCCATGGTGATCTCGTGTTCCTTGCCCGAATAGAAGGCGATGAAGGTGTCGGCAAAATAGCCGTAAGCAGTCATCCAGCCGCTGGCGAGCAGCAATACGCCGAGCACGTCCAGATGCTTGACCGTGATCAGCAACTGCCAGCCGAAGAAACGGCGCAGCCCCAGCGCAATGATGATCACCAGCGCAAAGCCGGAGAAGATCGCGCCAGCGACGAAATACGGAGGAAACACCGTCGAGTGCCAGCCGGTTTCCGGTGACAGATCGAGCAGGAACGAGTAGCCGCTAGACACCGCAAACACCAGCGGAATCGCCAGCAGCGCAATGAAACGATAGGCCCGCCGCCAGTGCGCCCAGTGCGAAGAAGCACCGCGCCAGCCGAGTGCCAGCAGACCGTAGAAAATCTTGTAGCGCCGTTTGCGGGCGTGATCGCGGGCCGAGGCGAAATCCGGTATCGCGCCGATGTAGATGAACATCAGCGACACGAACAGGTAGCCAAGCACGGCAAAGAAGTCCCACGACGTCGGGCTCTTGAACTGCGGCCACAGCTCCATGGTGTTCGGGTATGGGGCACTCCAGTAGAACAGCCAGGGCCGTCCCAGATGCAGGATCGGGTAGATGCCCGCGCAGACCACCGCCATGAGCGTCATTAGCTCGGCCATGCGGTTGAGCGAGTTGCGCCACGGCCGGTTGAGCAGCAGCAACATCGCCGAAATGAAGGTTCCGGCATGACCGATGCCCAGCCACCACATGTAGTTGAGGATGGGAAACCCCCAAAACACCGGGTCGTTGTTGCCGAACACGCCGACACCCTTCCAGACCACCACGACCGCCGAGGCGATGAACAGGCCCAGCAGCAGGCAGCTGAAAATGAACAGTGCCCACCAAGCGCGGCGATAGCGAGCAAAGTCGACCGGGACAGTCAGCACCCGGTCCGACACCTCACCGAGCGGCATCTCTCTCGGCAGGAAATGCGGCGTATCGGCGCCGGTATACCCAGGGCGGGTTTCAGCGCCGCTCATGACTCGTCCTCGACGATCTTCGGCAGATCGACCACACCCAGATAAGTCGTCTTCGGTCGCGTGCCGAGTTCTTCCAGCAGCGCGTAGTGACGCTGGGTATCGCGCCCCTCGCGGACGCGCGCGCCGGGATCAGACAGATCACCGAACACGATGGCCTGGGTCGGGCAGCTCTGCTGGCAAGCGGTCTGCACCTCGCCGTCGGCCACCGGACGATCATCAATCCGCGCCGCAATGCGCGCCTCGCTGATGCGCTGGACGCAATAGGTGCATTTCTCCATCACGCCACGCGAACGCACCGTGACGTTGGGGTTGCGCTGATGCTGGATCGAGGGCTCATCGTCGCCTGTCCAGTCGAACCAGTTGAAGCGGCGCACCTTGTACGGGCAATAGGACGCGCACGTGCGGGTGCCGATGCAGCGGTTGTAGATCTGTTCATTGAGCCCATCCGGCCCGTGTACGGTGGCGTTGACTGGGCACCCGACCTCGCACGGCGCCTGTTCGCACTGCATGCAGGGCACCGGTTGGAACGCCGAGGACTCGGGCTCGTCAGGATCGCCCTTGTAATAGTGGTCGACTCGCAGCCAGTGCATGTTGCGGCCCACGGCGACCTGCTCTTTGCCAACTACGGGAATATTGTTTTCCGCCTGGCAGGCGACAACGCAGGCGTTGCAACCAATGCACTGATCCAGGTCGATGGTCATACCCCACACCGGCTCTTTCGGAGGCGTGGGCGGGTAGAGCGTCTTCGCTTGCTCGAAGAGGTACAGCGGCTCTGTCGTCACCTTGCGATAGGCCTCATCGCGCGGTTCGCTCTTGATCGCTTCCTTTCCTTGCGGAATATGGTGCGACTGCGTGGTAGCCAACGGCATGAACTCACCGGTCTTCTCCAGCATGGCGCCGCGACGCAGCCAGGGATCAACAGCTGTGCGCAACGGCGCCAGGTCATAGCCCAGACGATCCGCCACGCGCCCGGCGCGGGTGCGGCCATAACCGGCATAAAGGCTGAGGGTGTGCTCGGCGTGGCCAGGCATGATCCAAACCGGGCCAATCACCACGCGGCGTTCTAGCGTGACGCGCACCATGTCACCGTTCGCCAGCCCATAGGCTTCGGCCAGCTTCGGCGCCACGCCGATGACGTTGTCCCAGGTGAGTTTGGTGATCGGCTTGGGCAGCTCCTGCAACCAGCCGAGGTTGGCCAGGCGCCCGTCCCACACGCTGGGGTCGGGCAGAAAGCGCAGGGTCAAACCCTCCACCGATTCCGGCGCCGCCTCCCAACTGATCGGCGCCGCCTCGACCGTTAACGGAGCAAACGCTGTATCGGCGATGAAGCCACGCTCCAGCGCCTGCCGCCAGGCGCTGTCGTCGAGCGCCTGCCAGGTCTTGCGCAGTTCGGCGCGGCCATCCGGGTTGAGGTCGCCTTGCAACAGGGCCAGCACTTCGATCAGCGTGCGGCTGCTGTAGAACGTCCGCACCAGCGGCTGGCCCAGGCAGACGCTGCCATCGGCGGCGCGCGAGTCCTGCCAGCCGTCGAGATCGTGGGTCAGCGGCAAATGCCAGTGGCTGTAGGCAGCCGTCTCGTCGTAGTAGAGGCCGGCATGAATGCGCAGCGGCACCCGGTCGAGCACCTCGTCGAATGCGAGATCCGCCGGCGCCGTGTCGAGCGGGTTGCATTCGAGCATCAACAGCGTGTCGACCTGATCGGCGCGAATCGCCTCGACCAGCGCTGGCAGATCAGCCAGACGCTGACCGCCAGCTTCCAGCCAGACCACCGGCTCGCTGTAGCTCAGCGTGTTGCCGACATTGCCCAGCCGCTGATTGAGCCGGTGTACGGCGGCCTGGACCGCCACCGGCGTGCGCTCGCCGGCGGTGATCAGGCAGCGCCCGGCGCGGGCCTTCAGTTGATTGGCGACCGCTTCGATCCAGCGCTGACGCTCGGCCGGCAGCGGCTGGGCCGGCCCGTCGCCCTCACCCAACGCGGCTGCCAAGGCCTGCACGTACGCCTGCAGGGCCTCCGGTTCGATGCGTTTGCGCTCGCTGGCCTTGGCACCAGTGAGCGTCGGCACCGATTCGACCATCAGCAGACGCGCCTCGCCTTCACCCTGCGCCGCCTTGCGCTTGCGCTCGCCCCAGCGGACCGCATGTGGCAGTTCCTGAGGCCCGACGCCGAGCCAATCGTGTTCGAAACTCAGCACCCATTCGGCTGCATCGAAGCGGTAACGGGTTTCGACCGGCCGGCCAAAGCTGCGCTCGGCGGCCTGGTAGTGATCGCCTTCGAAGGGTTCGTGCCGATACAGCCGCGCCTCGGGCCAGCGCTGCAGCAGTTCCTCCAACTGGCGCTGCAAGGTCGGTGAGCTGCGCGCGCCGAGCAGCAGGTGCAGGCCTCGACCACGCTGGCGATCGAGCCGTTCGGCCAGGCGGCTGGCTTCGAGCTGGAAGCTGTCCCAGGTCGCTTCGACGCCCTTGTAACGCGGCGCCTGCGAACGGTCGGGGTCGTAGAGCTGGAGAATCGCCGCCTGGATGATGGCGGTGCTGGCACCCCGGCTGAGCGGGTGATCCGGATTGCCCTCGAGCTTGGTCGGGCGGCCGACATGCGTGCGGCCCAGTACCGGCTGGGCATAACCGGCAAAGGTCACCGTGGTGGCGTACCACTGCGCTTCGCCGGGAATGATCTTTTCCGGCTGGACGACGTACGGCACGCCCTGCTCCGGCTTGCCGCAGCCGGCCAACCCGGCCATCGCCATGGAGGCGCCCATCACCTGAAGGAAACGCCGACGATCCATTTGCGGAGCGATCGAAGGAAACTCGGCCTCGACGAATTCGGCAAACGCGGGCTCGTCGGCCAGCTGCTCGAGACTGCGCCAGTAACGCGGCCCGCGCTCGCCCTCCAGGCGCTCGCGAATCGCCTCCCAATCGAGGGGCGCGCGGTCCTGTGGTTTGGCGTCAAGTCGATCGTTCATGGCCTACCTATGGCATGTGTAGCAATGGGTCAGGTTGCCGTCGCCGATGTGGTACTTGCGCATCAGCGCCTCGCCGAGCTCGCGGCGGTCGCCCTTGTATTCCCAGCTCATGTCGGTGACCGCCTCGCGCGGGCGCAAGCGCGGCGCCGGGTCCTGATGGCAATCGAGACACCAGCCCATGTTGAAGGTCTCGGCCTTGCGCATCAGCGGCATGCGGTCGACCTGACCGTGGCATTCGGCGCAACCCACGCCGGCGTTGACGTGCACACCGTGATGGAAGAACACGTAATCCGGCAGTTCGGTCACCCGATTCCAGCGCAACGGCTCGCCTTCAACGAGACTCTGGCGAACCGGTGCCAGCATTTCCGCGCCGGTCCAGATCTGCGAATGACAGCTCATGCAGGTGTGAGTTGGCGGCAGGCCCGCCACCGGGCTGGTCTCGACATTGTCATGGCAGTAGCGACAGTCGATCTGCAGCGCACCGGCGTGATGCTCATGGCTGAAAGGCACCGGCTGGTTGACTGTCAAACCCTGGTCGGTGACATACGACGAGCGCGACAGGATGACGAACGCGACGAAAACCCCGACAAGCCCCAATGACAGAAGGAGCAATACCAGACGTAACCACATGTCGGCGGTGCGGGGGAAAAGCTGGGCCATGCGGGAAGGTGCGTCCTGACTGTACCGCTTGTGACTGTATGTTTCTGGCCGCCCACCGGCGCATGAGTTCAATCGAAGCGGCGATCCAGGTGCCAAAGGCCATGGAGACCCCACAGATCAGAAGGGAACATTTGCGCAGGCCGGTCAGTCAGCTATGAACAATCATTTCCGGAACCAGCGCTCTAGCCTTGCGCTAGAGCGCTGGGATTCGCAGGAGCCGCCGGGCCGTGCCGGCACCAGGCCAGGATGCCATCCGCACCCATCCGACAACAAAAACGGAGGCCTGATGAGCAACTGCACAATCCACTTCGACGGCAAGCCACTCAACGGCGATGCCGACACACCGCTGATCGATTTTCTAGCCAGCCATGACATCGACCTTCCCCACGTCTGTTATCACCGCGCGCTGGGCTCGCCGCAAACCTGCGACGTCTGCTGGGTTCAGGTCGACGGCGAGCTGGTGCGCGGCTGCACGCTGAAAGCGCGCGACGGGCTCGAAGTCACCAGCCAGATACCCGAGGCCAAGGCCGCGCGCGAGGAAGGCATGGATCGGCTGGTGGCCAAGCACGAGCTGTACTGCACGCTGTGCGAGCACAACACCGGCGACTGCACGCTGCACAACACCTATGCGCAGATCAATCCGCCGATCCAGCGCTACGAATTCAAGCGCAAGCCTTACGACAAGGATCATTCCAACCCCTTCTACACCTACGATCCCGACCAGTGCATTCTCTGTGGCCGCTGTGTCGAGGCCTGCCAGAACGTCGAGGTCAACGAGACGCTGTCCATCGACTTCAACATGGAACATCCGCGCGTGCTGTGGGATGGGGGAAAGCCGATCGACGAATCCAGCTGCGTAAGCTGCGGCCACTGCGTCACCGTCTGCCCATGCAACGCGCTGCTGGAAAAGACCATGCAGCCCGACGCCGGCCCGTTCACGGCGCTGCCGCAGGACGTGAAGCGGCCGATGATCGACATGGTCAAGAAGCTCGAGGAAACCATCGGCGCACGGCCGATCACCGCCATCTCGAAGCTGGACATGCATTGGCGCCAGCAGGAGATCAAAC
>JAKUTK010000063.1:0-2154 GCA_022448005.1 Pseudomonas sp. | reverse complement strand
GGTGTGGGCTGCTCGTTCGAGATGTGGACGCGCGACCGGGATATTCTCAAGGTGCAACCAGTAGTCGATGCGCCAGCCAACGGCATCTCCACCTGCATCAAGGGCAAGTTCGCCTGGGATTTCGTCAACGACCCGAAGCGTCTGACCACCCCGCTGATCCGCGACAACGGCAAATTTCGTGAGGCCAGCTGGGATGAGGCGCTCGATCTGGTCGCCCATCGTCTGCTGCAGATCCGCGATAGCCACGGACCGGACGCCATTGGCTTCATCGGATCGAGCAAGGCCAGTAACGAAGAGGCCTACCTCACACAGAAGATCGCCCGCGCGATCATCGGCACTAACAGCGTCGACAACTCCTCGCGCTACTGTCAGAACCCGGCCACCAAAGGCCTGTTCCGCACCGTTGGCTATGGCGGGGATGCCGGCACCATTGAAGATATGGAGAAGGCCGACCTGATCGTCATGGTCGGCAGCAACCTGTCCGAGAACCACCCGGTGATTGCCTCCAAGCTGAAGGCACAAAAAAAACACCGGAGCCAGAAGTGGGTGGTGTTCGACCCACGCAAACACGAGATGGCCGAGCGCGCCGATATTCACCTGCGCCCCAACGCCAGCACCGACATGGTCTGGGCATCAGCGCTGTCGCGCTACATGTTCGAGCATGGCTATGCCGACCAGCAATTCCTCGATGACCGGGTCAATCAGATCGAGGAATACAAGCAGTCGCTTGAGCCCTTCACCATGGACTTCGCCGCGCAGATCACGGGTATCGAGAAAGAAAAACTGATCGAAGCCGCCGAGCTGATCGGCCAGGCGAAAAGCGTGTGCCTGCTCTGGGCCATGGGCATCACGCAGCACAGTCACGGTTCGGACACCAGCACGGCGCTGTCGAACCTCTTGCTGGTCACCGGCAATTACGGCCGGCCCGGCACCGGCGGCTACCCAATGCGCGGGCATAACAACGTTCAGGGCGCCAGCGACTTCGGTTGCCTGAAGAACATGTATCCCGGCTACGAAAAGGTCACCGAGGAAAAGAACCGCGACAAGTGGGCCAAAGCATGGGGCGTACCGAAGGAGAAATTGTCGCTGGAAAAAGGCAACGACAACTTCACCATGGTCAAGGGCGCCGACGAGGGCTCGGTCAAGGCGATGTTCATTATCGGCGAGGAAACCGCCTTCTCCGACGCTGACAGCCAGAACGTGCACAGCGGCTTTGAAAGCCTCGACTTCATGGTAGTGCAGGACATCTTCATGAGCCGCACCGCGGAGTTCGCCGACGTGGTGCTGCCGGCTTCTCCCTCGGTGGAAAAGGACGGCACCTTCACCAATACCGAACGCCGCATTCAGCGCTTCTACCAGGTGCTGCCGCCGCTTGGCGACAGCCGTCCCGATTGGCAGATCCTCACCGACCTCGCCAAGCGCATGGGCTATGACTGGGGCTACACCCACCCGAGCCAGATCATGGATGAGGCGGCGAGCATCGCCACCATGTTCCAAGGCGTCAGCTATGAGCGGCTGGAAGGCTGGCAATCGTTGTTCTGGCCGATGCAAAGCGACGGCAGCACCACACCGCTGCTCTATACCGAGCGTTTCCACACCGATGACGGCAAGGCCGTGCTCTTCCCGCTGGAATGGAAAGTGCCCGCCGAAGCGGCCGACAGCGAGTACGACATCATGCTCGACAACGGCCGCATGCTTGAACAATTCCAGAGCACCAATCAGACCGGGCGCGGGCCGCGCATCTGGTCGCAGGCGCCGAACTGGTTCGTCGAAGTCAGCCCGGAGCTGGCCGCCGAGCGCGGCATCGAGGACGGCACCTGGGTACGCGTGACCTCGCGGCGGGGTTCAGTAGAAGTGCGCGCCACGGTGACTGACCGCGTCGCCGGCAACACGCTGTTCATGCCCATCCACCAGGGCAAACCCGGTTTGAACCTGCTCACCGGTGAACACCACGACCCGGATGTGAACACGCCGGCTTACAAGGAAACCGCGGTCAAGCTGGAAGTACTGCCAGAGAAAGGCGAGCCACCGCTGCCGTCGAACAACTTCCGCAACGCCCATCGCACACCGAACGATGGCGTGCCCGTCGAGGTGAAGTGGTATCGCGAGGACTACGTCGAACCGCCCGCCCAAGCCCCGCATCCGGAGAGATTC
>JAKUTK010000062.1 GCA_022448005.1 Pseudomonas sp. | reverse complement strand
TGATGCGGCCGAGCGGATCGTCATACGAGATCACAGCCAGATGCGTCGAGGGGATAGTGAGCATGTCGCGGATCACGCGATTAATGTGCTCATCGCCAAAGCTGTAGCCGTAGGTCACCAGCGTGCTGTTCGGGCGACACACAGCGGCCGCGAGATCACGAAAAAGCTCCACGTAGGGATAGTCGGCGGTCTCCCTATCCTTGGCTGCGTTGGGATAGATCATCAGCTGATGGGCGGTGGCTCCACCTAAGCCCGGCGCCTGCAGATAGGGCTCTACGCTATCCGCTCCAAACGGCAAGCCAATTCGGCGAATGTCCTTGCCCGTTTGCACCCAATCCACCGAGCCATGCAGTTTGGTGTAGCGCGCCACTCCCTCCAGGTAGCGCGGCTCACCGCGAATGCCAGGCGGGTTGTAGTGCATGTCCAGATCCAGCCGCGAGGAGCGGAAGATCGGCATGAGGTTACCCAAGAACCGATCCAGCAGATGCAGCCCGGCCAGCTCCGCCCCTGCCTCGATCAGCCGGTCGTAGTTGGTGGTGAAGATGTTCACCCGGTCACGCACGCCGGTGCGGCTGGCAAAGCTCATCAGGAAGGTGACCAGGGTATTGAAGGCCTGCTCGCGCTTGCCCTCTTCGGCGGTGGCAATGCCTGCTTCGCTGCCCAGAATCGACTTCGCGAAGTCCTGCATGCCGGCTTGAAGCTCGTTACGCAGGGCTTCGGCCTCGCTGTCCTTCTGCAGAATCTCCAGGCCACGCAGCAATTCGTTGGCAACGCGCAGCTGATCTTCCAGATTGCCCTTCTTGCGTCCGGCCGCTCCCGCTGCTTTCTCTGCAGCATGATTGATTTCGGCCTGGTGGTTACTCAGCGTCAAGTTGCCCATACCAGCAGCGCCTTTTCCGGCGGCCAGATAATGCACAGCATGGGTTAGCCCCGAGCCGGCCAGCAGCGAAAGGTGCTCCGATTGGAACAATGACGTCAGCCAAGGCTCGATGCGGCTGCGCAGCTCCTTATGACCGAAGGCTTCGCCGCTCAACCAGGAGGCCTCTGAACCTGCCTGAAGCTTGAACGTGTCGTCGTCTGCTCTGAACTGCAGCGGCACATGGTCATCCCGAGTTTTAAGCGTGTTGGTCGTCATAGCTACTCACCTTTCCCTTTGCGCGAGACCTTTACCTATGGAGCGATACGAGTCGCGGGCCATTTCGGGAAGCTGTCATTCCACAGGTCAATGTTGAAAACCTGGCAGTTCTCCACCAACTGCCGTTTCCAACGAGGCATGGCCTTCCCCATTGGGGGTAGCTTTCTTGCGATCTCGTCAGAGAAGTTGGGTAACAGCTCACTGTCTTCGAATGTGACCAGACTGATGTAATGCACGGGCTTTTGCAGAAGCTCCTCAGCCCATCGGTACAGGAAGGTATCAATGAACTTCGCCGCAAAGGTGTCGCCTAAAGTGCCGTCGTTAAGCTCACCATAAAATTTTTCCAACCCTTCAGCTTGCGCCCTAGGGTTACCTGGATCTTTAACCTCAACGAAGAGAATCGCCTCCTCCAGTTCCACCACAAAATCGACGCGGTGCATTTCTCCGATGCCGTGGTAGCCCGGTTTTTTCTTATTCATCTGATCAAAGACGATGGCGTCAATCGCATCGGTGAAGTCGATCTCTAAATCGCGCTCGCGCAACTTCATTTGCCCAAGCCTCCCATCTTGCGGGCAGCTTGCTCCCTGGTCAGTTCATTGAAGGTGTCGGCTATCGCATTCGGCTCAATGGCACGGTAGTCGTCCATGCTGTCTCGAAGTACTTGTCCCGTTTCCGCCTCGCGAGACAGCACGTGGAAACGCACCTGGTCGCCCTTGCCCTTGTCGATTAGCAGATCGAACCACTTGAGCAACACGTAGTCGTGAGTGGCAAGGATGACCTGCTGGCCGTTGCGCGCGAGTTCCAGCAGTGCCAGCACGAGATCCTTCATCAGCTTCGGGTTGAGGTTGGATTCGGGCTCGTCCCACAGCAACGGACCGGCTGTGCCAGGGTTGAGGCTACCGTTGCTGAGCAAGCGCTGTAGTACGCCGACCTTACGGAAGCCCTCGGCAGTCATGGTACTGGAGACAAGCCGCGATTTAGCCGACACAAACTGCAGCGTGGAGTCCTGAAAGCTCTGCGCGGCTTTCTCTGCCGAGCTGCTTTTGCCAAGCTTTTCCACGTACTTGCCAGCCTGAAAGCAGAATCGCCCCTCGTGTAGCTCGTAGCGTCCACCTATCAGGTTGGCGAGCTGAGGCACGATGCTGGCAAAGCGCGGGTCGAGCTGAATCTTAGCATCCAGATCATCAGCTCCTTCCTTGATAAGCTGACGGGCCAGATCCAGATAGCCATCGTCAAAGATGCGCTCGATAGTGGGCTGGTCAGGATCCTCGGCGGTAAGGCCGCGTACCAACGACAGAACCTCCTTCGTTGGAATGAAAATGGCTGCAGCAACGTCACCACCCTTGCTGGTATCGACTTTAGCTTCTGTGGCGGTGCCATTGAATCGGACGGTAACCTCTTGCCCGAGTGCAAAGTTGGCACTCAATAAGGCATCCCCGCGTGCGCCGGCACGACGTAGCTCCCCAACTTGATTGCTGAGTGGGTGGTAGAGACGGCAGAGCTTGCGAGCTAGCTGCTCGCCGGACTGTTCCGTGCGAGCCTCCGGCCCGCACAAGGCGAGAATGGCCTTAAGCAGCTGAGTTTTCCCCGTGCCATTTTCACCGATGATGATGTTGATACCCGGCGAGAAGTCGATAGCCAGATCGGTGAAGGCGACAAAGTTCTTGAGCTGGAGGCTGCTTATCATGCTGCCCTGCCTTGGGCGATAGCCTTGGCCAGCATCTCCATCTTCTCAGCCTCAGAGTTCCCGTCCACCAGCCGCATGTAAGCACCCCGGTAATCCGGCCTGTGAGCATTTCCCAGCACAAAGGCCGTGGTCGAAACGACCTCACCACCGATGCTATCGAAAGCTCTCGCCCCGAGATGCGCCATGGAGAGAATGGTGTGTTGATTGAGAATACGGCTGCGTAAAGCCTCGAATGAGGAAAGGAACATCCAACTCTGCATGGTGATCATGGCGACAGCCCCGCCCTTCACCGCTAGATCCAGATTGCGCTCGATGAACATCGCAAACAGGTCGGATTTGCTGCTGGGGAAATGCTCTTTGGCCCAAGTGCTCAAGCGCGAATTCATACCTTTGCCGCCCATATAAGGCGGGTTGGCCACGACCACTGCGTAACGCGGACTTAAGGCGTCAGCCATGCGTAGAACACTCAGCACCTTTTTATGAGTCTCGGCCAGGAACAGGTTGCTGCTCATGTCCTTGCTCTCAAGCGTGGCCAGAACATCGGCCACGTTGGCGACCTTGGGCACGATCAGTGAGCCGAAGTTGTCGACCTCGCTAAACTGCTGCAGCGTTTCACGAAGCCCGTGGGTAAACAGGTCACGACCCACTGCGGTCATGTATTCGTCCAGTTCTTCGCCGCTGAAGCTCACCTTTTCCAAAACGCAGATGTTGGGCCTAACTCGTTTATTGAAGAAGCGACGCTGACGAGAGCGGGCTTTCATGGTGAGCGCAAAGGCAGCCAGTTCTCCTGCACGCTCATCCAGCTCGATGCCGAAGAGGTTGTGAGTGAGGATCTTTTCCGGGATCTCCGCCGGGTCATGGCCCTCCTCTTCGTACATCGCATAAAGCAGGTCGAAGGCATAGGTAAGCATGTGGCCGGAGCCGCACGCCGGGTCACACACTTTGATCTCCTCCGGGCCGTTGATCTTGAGGAAAACGGTTTCTGGACTTGCAGGTGGTATGTAGTACTCCATCTGTTCTGCCAGTCGAGAACCTGGCCGATTGAGTAGCCAGAGGCGGCCCAGAGAGTTTTCCACCAGGTAACGCACGATCCAATGTGGGGTGAATAGCTGAGTGGCGGCGGGGATGTTTTCTGGCGTGATCTTCTGATTTTTCTTCAGCCCCTCAAATACCGCGTCTTTCTTCTCCGAGATGTAGAACTGGTATAGCCAGCCAATCACCTCGACATCCTTGCAGGCGTCTGGAGTCATGGCCTCACGCGTGTAGGCAAGGATGGAATTACCCGAGAGCAAATCGTCCGGCATCAGCAGCTCGGTGTAATCGTCGATACGACCAAACAGGAAAGGCATCGACTGGTGCCAGGCGTTGCATACGGCAACCAGCAGCAGGCGGTAGGCTTCGCCTTGCGGATCATTGCTCGGTGCGCGACCTGCGAGTAGATCAAGGACCTTCTGACGAACCTGGGGTGACACCATCTCTTCGTCGATGTGCCCCATCTTCGCTTCGGCCAGGATCTCGGGCTGGAACTGGCCCTCAGCCGGTGACACCACGCCGATGCGGGTGTAGCGGTTGACGTCCATAAAGCGCAGTGCGCAGAAACGGTTAAACCAGATGTAGGCAACACGCTCCTGCACATACTCACGACCGGAGCTATTGATCAGCTTCTCCAGCTCAGCCACAACCTGGGCCCGCTCGCGGCGTGCGGCACTGTGCGGCGCTAGTACCACATTTAATTTGCCTTTCACCTGCTCCAGCAAAGTGCGACGGGCGTATTGGGCAAATTTCTTGAGCTTGCTGGTATCCATCATTTTTCTCTTTCTATGGGCCCGCTCGATCATTTGCGTAACACCAGGCAAATGATCGAGGCGCTTGTCCGTTTTAGATCTGCACGCGGTTGCCGGCCTGAATTTCTTTCAGCCAGGCTTCGCGCTGCTGCTGCAGGTAATCATCCAGCTCGGCCTCAGTGGCCAGCCAAGGCTTGCTGTAACCCACCTTGATGGTGCGTGCTGGCACCAGACGCGGTTCGGTAATTTTTGGTGGATGCTCGACTGGAGCGGGTGGACTGTCGATACTCGATTTACCCGCTGCTGGGGGTGTCTGCACTGGCGGCACGGGAGCCGGCATTGGTTGAGGACGCGCCATTCGTTCCAACTTGAGTAGCAGCTGTGCGTATTGATTCTCCTCAAAAGCACGCAATTGATCACGGATCATGGCAATGCGTTTCTGCCCATGTATTGATTGCTGAGCTTCAACAAATGGTGCTGCGAGCTGAACCTGCTGCTCGGGCTTAAGGCCGCTGTACTCATCACTACCCTGCAGGCGCAGCTCCAGCTCGGCAAGCCGACTGACTGCAGTGGCTTTTTCGCTAGCTAGCTGATTAGCGATAGCTTGTTGCAGGCCCTCCAGCTGCGGCTTGGCCTGTTGTAGGCGGTTGCCCTGCCAGGGCTTATTTTCAGTGAGTAAGGTCTTGATGGCTTCAACTTCACCTATGTCGACATAGGCGAAATTGTCTTCCTGCTCCTGTACCAACTGGCGAGCCTGGTCGTAAATAGCTTTTTGCGGGCTGCCCATAAAGCGGCGCAGTGGGTCGATGATTTGCTCTTTGGCATCAAGCAGGGCATCGGAGGCGCGGGACAAGTCAGTGAGGAACCAGCTGGCGTTTTTTCCCGCGATTTCCTTGAGGGTGGCCATCACGCCATCCAGCACACTAAGAAACCCATAAAGGGCTTTTTGTCCGTGCAGGTCAGCCAGTTCGATCTCCAGCTCTTTGATTGCATCGATAGTTTCACGTGCCAGAGCACGGGCTTCGTTGCTGCTTGCTGGCCGGTCAAAAAAGTCGGCAAAGAACTCTTTGAGATGGCGTACCTGGGAGGCGCTGAACTCGATTTGCGGCTCCAATACCAGGCTGGGGTGGGCATTGGTGTTACGCAGGCTACGCTCCAGGCTGTCGCCCTCTAGCGGATTGCTGTCTTGCCGCACTTCTACCTTGCCACGGGCGCAAAGCAAGGCAAGGTTGCAGAGGATGGCGGCGTAGTACCAGCCGTAGTTCTTGCGCTCGAAGCGCTCCAGCAGCGTTTTGACAGTTGTGCGCACACCGCTGCGGGCGTTGCTCTGGATAAAGGCAAGCAGCTCCTGTTCCGGCTCGGTCAAGCTGGTGACATCGTTACCCAGCAAGCCGTCCTGGGCCTGGCGAAGGTACTTGCCGATATCGTTTTCACTGTACGGGACATCGCGCAGCATGCGCAGGTTTGGGTAGGTCGTTTCGATCAGCAGATAGAAACCCTTAAGAATGCGAGCCTGGCCGTCTGAGCTGGCAGCCTCCACGTCGGCGGCGTTAATAATCAAGTGTGCTTTGCCAAGCAGCTCCTTGGCACGATCCTGCAGATCGGCCAGACGCTCCGTGTTCTGGAAGCCCTTGGCATCGATGATGCGTTTGACTGCTTCCTGCTGGGTACCGCTGTTCTGGCGGATGTATTTCTCGGTGCGCTTGTGCAGGGTGAGATCCTGCATAAAGCGGGCATCGGCCGGTAGCACTACACGCAATTCATCACGGCCCATGCTCTGCATGCGCTGCACGGTGAGGTTGTCGAAGTTGGCGCTTAATGGAGTGACGATGTGGATGGCCAGTTCAGACTCACGACTCAGTGAGCGGTCATCCATCTTGCGGGTGTAGGCGTAATCCTGCCCGTTTTCATAGCGGATCTTGCGCTGCTTGATCACGCCGTCGAACAGCAGGGTTTCCAGCTCCTTGATGACATCCGCCGATTCGATCTCGGTATTCTTGATCTCCTCCTCGATGTCCTTTTCTTCGTCGGTCAGGTACTCGTAGAGTTCGCCATTGCGCTGGATATAGGTTTGCTGCTCCAGCAGATTGAGCGCCGCTTCCAGCTTTTTGCGCTGCGCGGGCATGTCTTCGCCAAAACGCTCCAGCATCAGCACATTGAGGTTGCGCAGAGTGGCCTTAAACTCCTTGACGTACTTGACCAAGAACAGGGCCTTAAGCACGCGCACCGCGTATGGGTCGCCAAGGTGGCGCTCGGCATTGTTGATGGCGCTTTGAATAGCGCTTTTCAGTGCGCCACGGATGCCTTCAAACATGCGGTCGAAAGTCGCCAGCTGTCCGACAAGCTCGTTGTCGATGGCCATGGCCACCTCGCGAAATACACCGAGCATGGAGCGCTCGCCCACCGAGTTGGCCTTGCCCTCAAAGCCGTTGTGCATGGATATGCCACGAATGGCTGACTGGAACAACGGGAACTGATACGGCACGAAGGGGTAGCAATAGGTGAAGTGCTCCAGATCGCGGAAGTTCTGGTAGTGCTGGCCACCCTCGGTAAAGTCGAACAGGGTTTTGAAGTTGTTGAATTGCTGGTCGTAGACGGTTTTCAGCAGCTCGACACCGGTATCGTTTTTGGTCAGCAGACGCTTCTGGATCACCTCGGCCACGTCGGCACTGGTGAGTTTGAGGCGGTTGGCAAAGCGCGCCTGGATCTTGGTGAAGTCGTTGCTTTGCTGCTTGCTCATGTCACCCATCACGGAATCCATATCCTCCTGTGCGGTGACGATGATCCAGGCCCTGCCCTGGCATTTGGTGGCCAAGCTTTCGGCCACGGTCTGCAGGTTGGTCATGAGTTTGGTGTTGTCGGCAATGTACTGACCAACCTCATCGACAAAGAAGTTCAAGCGAAAATTGGACGGCTGCTTATCCAGCCACTCCTTGACCTGGTTGCCGAAGTCCTCAATGGAGACGCTGTGCTGGGCGCGGTATTTGTCGAGGATACCTTTGGCCAGTGCCAGGTCTTCACCCGTGATCTGGGCGTAGGTCTTGGCGATGTTGCCGGACTCCAGCAACGCCTGTTCGCGACCGCGCTCCCAGGGCTTGTTGGCGATGCTCTGGTAGGCTTTCTTGAACGGCTGAAGCAGTTCGCGGCTGTCCAGATCGCGCTCAAACTGGGCGATATAGCCCTGTTTGCCGTAGTAACCGCACATCTCGTTAAAGACTTTGACGAACACCGAGAGCAAGGCGTCGATCTGGGTCTTGCTGATGATGTCGGCCTTCTGGTCGATGTTAAACAGGATGCTTTTCGAGGGGATGGCTACGGCTTTCTTGAGCTGGGCACGTAGCAGCTCATCATCTTCCTTGATCTTGGGCAGGAAAATATCCAGTGCAGTACTGCCGTCGACCTGGCGATTTTCCAGCAGCAGGGCGAGCATTTTCAGCAGGTGCGACTTACCCGAGCCGAAGAATCCGGAGACCCAGACGCCATTGGCATGGTGGTAGTCGGTATAGGCATCAAGGAAGTGCTCCAGACGTTTGGCGACTTCGTCAGTCAGGACGTATTCACTGAGCTCGCTGAACAAGCTCGCTTCGTCGTCGGCCTTGATGACGCCCTCAATCGGGCGACTGACTGGGCTCTTGAAAATTCCGTTGAGTTTCATCGACTGCTTCCTTACACCTGAGACTCGAAAATATTGAATGCACGGTAGTACTTGTCATCGTGCAGCAAGCCAAACAGCTCCAGAGATGCGCCTTGCTCCAGCGAATGTCGATACTCACCGGGGAAGAACATAACTGTGGGCTTGTCCTTGGCCGTGCTTTGCAGATTGTTGAGTACGTGGTGCGAGCGAATATAGGGGAACACTTCACCAATGCCGGAAAGAAACAACACGTCGTAATCAGCTTGAGCAATACGCTCGCCAATGGCCGGGATCAGGTGCTCCTTGATGTCGAGTACTCCCTGCAAAAGCTCCAGCAGAGCTTCTTTTTCCACATCAGGCTCAACCGCTCGGATCTGCTCCCACAAGTTGATGCCTTCGTCACTACCTTCACGTGCCTTTAGCAAGTCGATTGTCAGGTCATATAGGCTGACCTCTAGCACCTTTACACCACGGCCCTGCAGGCAATCGATACGCAAACCAGCCAACGTGTTAACCAGTTGCCGCTGCATGCGTTGTATCTCAAAGGCTTCAGCCGCCTTGAATTCGCAAATGTAGAACGGCAGATCATTATTCAGCCCCTTCATTTCCAGAAAGCGCTGACCGCTCATGACGCTCACTAGGTGCTCAAAGCGAGCTGCCAGCGGCTGCTGACTGATTTTTTGGCTCATTGCAGCCACCTTTTAATTTCATGGTCAGTTGCCGGGAATATCAGCAATTGCTCGTTGCCTTTGCGGGCCAGCAAACTCGCCAATGCTGGGGTAACCATGGCCGGCTGGATCTGGTGTTGGACGCTGACGAGATCTGCATCGCGTAACATGCGAAACAGGTTTTGCCGGAGCTTGCTATGCGTGGAGGCGGCCAGTTCATCCAACTCGGCATGCCACAAAGCTTTGGCATAGCAGAAGGCATCGTAATCGTTTGTCGTGAGCTGGCGGCGCATCAGTAGGAAATGCTCTCGCAGCACCTCACGAGCAAAGTCACTGATGAAGGCATAACGTCGGCATGTTGCAGCCCACAATAGGTAACCCTGCTCGCGCAGATTGCCGTCCGCGAGGAACTCCAACTCTTCGCTATCCAACAGCTCTAGACGTGCAATCAACTCTTTGCTGATGCGAGTGGATGCCGAGGCCGTGCGTACCTGCAGCAGGTTCTCGCTACGCACCTGCTGGCGGGTTTGCTCCCAGTCACGCAGCGTTAGATAGCGCTCCACAACCAGCGGTGCTTCCTGCAAAAACAGGCCGCCCGTGGTGAAAGAAAGACGATAACGCTCAGCCATCGCTTTGCACCGACGGCGAATCCTCACTGGCCCCGCCAGCTTTGACCCAGGTATCCACCTCAAGCTTCTGGAACTTCCACAGTCGACCAACCTTGTGGGCTGGCATGCTGCGTTTGGCAATCCATGCATAGACGGTGTCCTTGCTGATGCCGAGATGTTCGGCAATTTCATCAACGCTGAGCCAACGGTCGGTCATGACAAAGATTCGCAGGAAATATGAGCTGCTGATCTTATCCGGTTATGTCGGTTTTAATAAGGTTGATGCTGATGTTCACTATCCGCGTCAAGATCGCCGCTGGGTACTGCTGCCTTGGCCGCCGTCACCTCCCTGGCTGAGCTGCCTGCCTATAAACAAGCAGCTGATCTCGGTGATTAGTTAACCGGTACACACTCGTCTGACATGGGTATCTTCGCGACGTCGCCTCGCCCCTTGCAGGTCAGGGTAATCCGCATGCCCTGGGACAGACGGGCGGCATAGTCGCTGTACGTCTTTTCCAGCTCGAATTGCGGCTGCATAAACTGGTTAACCCCTCCACGCAGGGTGACGTAGGGGTCGCCGAACAGGTCGGTGTTGATGGAGTCCACCACGCCGGTGACCTTGAAGCGCTTGCCCTTGAACTGCTGATCGGCCGCAACGGTGTTGCGATCGTAGGCCTGAGCTAATTGCTGAGCGCTCACTTCAATCAACGGCTCGACCGGTGCAGCCACTTTGGCCGGCTGGCTCTGACTGCTGGAAGAGGAAGCAGGCTTACTCGAAGAGCCGTCCCCAGATGCCATCGCAACCAGCATCAGTGCTAGCCAGCCAAAGCCGATCACCCGGCTGGTCGTGCTGTGTCCTTGACGCAGCAAGAACCAGACAAAGACAACCGGGACAAGAAAAATACCCAAGCCGAGCCAGAAGCCCACGCTCCGATTGACTACCAACACCCGCTGCGCTTGAGCCGTGGCCGCCAGCCTGGCGATCGGCGCGCCGCAGTGTGGGCAGGCAGCTGCCTGGTCGCTTGCCATGCGGTCGCACTCGTTACAGGTGATTAATGCCATTTCACTACTCCTTGATGTGTACCTTCCGAGCTGGCCTGGGTCAGCCAGCTTGTTTGTCAGAATCAGGATATGTAGTGTTAGGCGACGTATCTAGAGTGTTTGCCTGTACAGGTAAAGTTTTCAAGCAGATGGAGGAGCAGTGAAACGCAAACAATCAATCGAGTCTGTGCGCTGGGATCTGGCACTGCGCTACCGCCTGATCGAGACCGTGGCCTGGTGGGAAGGCCGCCTGACCACGAATCACCTGATACAGAGCTTTGGCATTAGTCGTCAGCAGGCGTCGAAGGACATCAACTCCTATATCAGCGAGTACGCGCCAACGAACCTGGAATATGACAAGCATTTAAAGGGGTACGTGCCGAGCAAGCAGTTTGCCCCGCTGTTTATTGACGACAGCGCCAGCGCGTATTTGCACATGCTGAACCAGAACCACGACCGCGCGCCGCATATCGAGGGTCTGGCATTGGCCTATGCGCACACAGAAGTGCTGCAGGTGCCGGACCGCACGGTGCGCCCGGAACTGCTGCGCCCTCTTCTGCGCGCCTGCCGCGAAGGCCTCAGGCTGGAGTGCAACTATGTGTCGTTCAGCACCCCGAACGGCGAAACCCGGCTGATCGCCCCGCACACGCTGACCTACACCGGCATGCGTTGGCACGTGCGGGCGTATTGCGAGAAGAACAAGGATTACCGTGACTTCGTGCTCAGCCGCTTTCGTGGTGTGCCGGAGCTGATGGATGATGAGACCGAAAACACCCGAGAGCAAGATCCGGGCTGGACTACCCGGGTGCAGGTGATCATCGAACCGGACTCCCGCCTGAAAACCGATCAGCAAGCCATCATCGAAAGCGATTACGGCATGCAGGATGGCCGTCTGGTGATCGACACCCGTGGCGCGCTGGTGCAGTACGTACTGCAGCGCTATCAGATCGACCTGACCAAGGTGCATGCCAAAGCGACAGCGCAGCAGATTGTGGTTGTGAATTTGGATGAGCTGAAACAGTGGCTTTATCAGTAAGGAATTAAGATGACCATCAGGCCATGCTACTCACCAGCACATCCAGCGAAACCCATGGGCGAATCAGGGATAGCAGACTCCGGCAAGCTTGCGCATGCAAGTGATGGAGCGTGTTAACAGAGTCCATGCATACAGGTCAAGTTTCCAGGCAGACTTCACGCATATACGCTCTGTAATAGCCGTTCAAAACCCAAAAAAGATCCAAGGCATGCGCGTTTTGTTGACAGTTTACGACACGAAATCATAGTGCCATCATTGCCTCAAGGCATTGAGCTAAATTTAGGGCTCCAGCCCAACGCGATCTCATCCGGGAGCGCTAGTCAGTCCGGTCCCGCATCGATGCGGCACCGTAACAAACAAGGACATGCGCATGCCTTTGCCTCCCCCTCCCATGACCTTCAAGTGCAATCAATGTTCTTGGAGCAAGACCACGACACCGACCAGTGACGCACTGGGCCCCGGCGACTGGTACCAAAAATGCCCTAAATGCGGCAACCCGGATCTGCACCGTTCACGGGCCAGAATCCTTGCTGCGCTGCTGGCAAAGGCTGGCAAATACTTGAACATCTAAGTGCGTTCGGAACTCGATACCTCTCCCGATCCCTCCCGCGCTAACCATCAACACTTAAAGGATTATCACCATGCTTGAAAGCCAGAAAGAGTTCGCCACGTACTTGAAGAAAATGCAGGGGCTGCTCAATGGCCAGGAGTTTTCATTCGATCAGACATTGCTTCAAAAAGTGATGGAGACCGAGCTTGTAGTTCCCGTAATCGGTGCCTTCAGCGCCGGTAAGAGCTCTCTGCTGAATGCCCTGATGGGTAACGAAATATTGCCGGTGGGGATCGCCCCGGAAACTGAACTGGCGACCGAACTGCGTTACTCCTCCGAATCCTATCTGCTGGCTATCAAGCCCGATGGCGTGCAGGAACGTCTACCTATCGAAGCGTTGAGTTCAATCAATCATCGCTCCAGCGAGTTTTCACACTTGCGTCTGTACCTCGACAGCGAGGCGTTGAAAGCCATTGCGCCTCTGGTGCTGGTAGATATGCCTGGGTTTGGCTCCTCACTAGAAAACCATAATAAGGCGATCGCTTACTACCTGCCGCGCGGTGTGCACTTTGTAGTTCTGACAAGTATCGAGGACGGCAACATTACGCAGTCGATGCTGCGCAAACTCGACGAACTGAAAACCTACAACACCGATTTCACCTTCCTGCTGAGCAAGTGCAACCTGCGCGCCGCGGACCAGGTTAATGAGGTGCGAGCCTACATCGATGATCAACTCTCGGTGTATTTCGGCGAACACTGCACCTCAGTTGCCGTTGGCAATCGCGGTGGAGAGGAACTGACCCGGGCGCTGACCGCGTTGCAACCTGACGCGCTGTTTTCGCGCCTTTTTATCGACATCCTCAAAGATCAGAACTTCGACGTGCTGGCGCAAATCAACCTAGCGCTGAGCATGCTCAAAAAGGACAAGGCCGAAAGCGAACAAGCCGCTCGCTCGCTGGATCAGGCGCTGGCCAGCCTGCTGGAGCAACGCAAGGAGGTGGAGTCCGACCTCAAGGAGCGCTACTCGGGCAAAATGCTCGATCGTTGCCTGCGCGGCGTGGACAACGCACTCAACGATTCCTTAGAGGAACTGGTCAGCCTGGGCATGGGCCGGAACCAACAAACACTGTCCACCACCATTTCCGACATCATTCGCAGCAGCCTGGCCAGCAACATTAAGTCCGAAGTCCAGGAAATTTCCAGCAACATGGTTGACCGCATTGCCAGCAACTTGAGTGCCACGAGCAACCAAATGTCGACACTGGACATCAGCAGCAACTGGAGCGAAGAGCTCTCAAACAAGGTCAAGTTCTCGCTGGAACGAACCACTGAAATGTTGAGCGACTGGTCAGCGCGCCTGAGTAATCGCCCCGAGGCCGACAAGGACAGTGGAGCGATGCTGTATCGCGGTCTCTCAACCGTACTGGCTGTCACCACCGCCGTGGTCAATCCACTGCTGGAACTGGTGATCATCTTCCTGCCCGAGATCATCAAGATGTTCAACGGTGGCAACGAACGCGAGAAATTCCGGCAGAAACTGACCGGTGAAGTGTTCCCCAACATCAAGGCGGAGCTGCGCGGGAAGATTCCGGCGATCATCGACGAGCAACTCAATGCCATGCTGAAAAAAATCAGCGAAGGCTTCGAAGAGCAGATAAACAAACAAAAGCATGTGGTCGACACCATTGCCCAGGAAAACCTACTTCGTGAAGCAGAGATCAGCGAAAAAACCGCCGTCCTGGAAGGCCTCTCCCTTTCAGTGAAAAACACTGCGAACGAATACCTGTACAAGTAAGGTTGACGAACTCATGAATTACCGAGAACTCGTTGCTTTCAGCGAAAACCTGCATCAACTGGCAGAAAGCAATCAGGACCTATTCGGCCCCGAACTAGATCAGTTCAAGCGAACGAATGGAATCGACCAGCCGCAACAACTCGACCAAGCCTGCCAGACGCTGCAAGACCAGAACAGGCTGATGAATATCGGCATAGTCGGGCGCGTCAAAGCGGGTAAATCATCCTTGCTTAATGCATTAATATTCGACGGTGAGCCGATCTTGCCCAAAGCGGCAACCCCCATGACTGCGGCACTGACCACCATAACCTGGGGCGAAGTGTTCCAGGCCAAGGTCGAGTTCTACAGCGAGGCGGATATTGCCATTATCAAGAACAAGGCAAGTCAGTACGACCAACGCCTCGCTGTACGCAAGGTTCAGTGCCTGGACGAACTGGTGCAGCGCCGCCGGGCCCAAGCCAACGGTGCGCCCATCAACATCGAAGAGCTTACCGTTCTGGCCGATAAAAAAGCGCTGAGCGAACTGCAGCGCGACGAAGGACTGTTTGCCGCTCACGACCAGTATCAACGCATGCAGCGCTCGGGCCTGGAACTGTCCACCCTGCACTCCCAGAGTGAAATCCAGGCAAGCACACCCAAGGAACTAGCAGAGCGCTTGCACAACTACGTCGGCGCTTCTGGCAAGTTCATGCCATTCACCAAGACCGTGCATGTGTTCATGCCGCTCGAAGCACTGCGCGACATCTGTATCATCGACACGCCGGGGATGAACGATCCGGTGCAATCCCGTGAAGAGCGGACCGTCGAATTACTGAAAACCTGCGACGTGGTGTTCATCGTCAGTCCGGCCGGACAGTTCCTAAACGAGCAAGACCTTGAAGTTATGGGGCGCATTACTCAGAAGGAAGGCATTCAGGAATTGGTACTGGTCGCCAGCCAAGTAGACACCCAACTTTATGGCAGCGAAAAACGCGCGCGACTGAGTGATGCACTGGACGCAATCCGCTGCCAACTCTCGGCACGAGCGCAAAGCACTCTAGCTGACCTCAAGCAAAGCAGCCCGGAAGTCGGTGCCGTGTTCGACGGTCTTATCAGCTCCGTACACCGCAACCTGCTCCACAGCTCTGGTCTGTGCCACAGCCTCAACCGCCGTTTCGATACGCCTGAGAGCTGGGACTCCAACGAGCAGGTAACCTGGGAAAACCTGACCGGCGATTACCCTGATTACTTCACCCGCGATAACACTGACCTGTCACTGAGCAGCCTCGACAGCCTGGCGAACATAGAAGCAATCAAAGCCGTGCTCGCTCAGGTGCGTGAAAAGAAAGCCGAAATCACCCAACAAAAACTGGGCAACCTGACGGCCACCAAACAAAAGAATCTGGAAGCGTTCAAGGCCCAGATCATCAACCTGGCACGCAACCAGATCGCTCAAGTCAAAAACGCAAACATTGAGCAACTCGACGTGCAACTTGGCCTGCTGGAATCCAAGCGACTGGAGCTTTCTCTGGCCCTAGACTTCAGCTTCAAAGGCAGCATGCTCGATTACCGCCAGAAACTGCGTGACGATATGCGCAAGGTGGCAAGCACCCTGCTACGCGAGTCCGAGGCTGCAATCGACAAGGCGGAGGGTTCCTATACCACGACCGAGATCACCAATAATGCGGGTTGGGCCAGCAAGATTGCCAGAGCTATGTGGGGAGGTGGCACCACTGAGCGGACCGTGACACGTCCCAAGATCGTAAGCAGCCAGGTCGTATCGACGCTCAAAGGCTTCATGAATGACATTCAGGATGAGTTAGGTGCCAAGGTCGAAGGCTCCCATCGATGGTTAAACGAAGAATTGAGCAGAAGCCTGACGCCAAAAATTCGCGAAATTCTGGAAAAAGACACTAATGGGCAGATGATAAAACAGGCAATTCTTTCGGTTATTCAGTCGATTCCATACGATGACTTTAACCTGGGTATCGAACTGCCCGAGGAGCTGAAAAGTCGTGGAACGCTCAAGGACTCTGAGGCTGAAATCTTCAAAGATGCCGCAGACGACTTCGTGGGCTCGTTGGGTAGCAAGGTGAAAAGCAAAATCAGCGCCTTCATCGGTAATGTCGAGCGCAATGCCCCCACCACGATCTCGGACGCGTTCGTCGATGAGATACAGCGTAAGATCAGCGTGCTCAAGGATCAGGTCAACAACGCGGCACAAACCATCGACCGACTGGAACGTTTGGCACGCAAGACCGAAGAGGTTGCACTTTGATCAACCCTCCTCGTATCAATGAGCAAGCGTTGCCGACACTTGAATTGATCTCACGGTTCTGGCAATTCAAGCGCAAGAAACTGGCCGCAGAGCTTCAGGCTCACCTTCTCGACGCTCAAGACCAGCTCGATGGGTTGAACAACGTCAACCAAGAGCTGGCTGCACAGTGTGCCGCGCAAAATGACGATATCCGCTCACTACAATCGAACAGCGAGTCGCTCGCTGAGCAGTTGAAGGCTGAAATGGCCAGCTTGGTTTCGACATCCGGGGCGCTTGCCCAGGAAAAAATAAAACTGCAGAAAGCCATGGCCGCGCTGACCCAAGCCAAGGCCGACTCCAAAGAGTTAGAAGAGCGTCAGGCACAAGCCCTGGCGCAGATCACGGAACTGGAAGCCTTTCTTGAGGAACACAAAAACCAGCTGCTGTCCAAGGAGCAGAGCGTCACCTTACTGGAGAACCTGGCTGACCAGCTCAGGACCTCACACCAGCATCTGGAGACCAACTACGATGACATCAACCAGCGGCATCTGTCGCTGACCGAAAAATTCGCTCTGGTGAGTAAAGTGCTGGCCCAACAGCCGCCGCGCAATGACGCGCTGGCTGCGTTTGCCGAGCTGATCAACAACGACTACATGGACTTCGCCAATCGCGAATCGTCGCTAGCCGGTGAAGCTCAAGCCATGCTGGCGATGCAGGCGATCCTCGCCGAGATGCAGATGGTCATTAACTTTCCTAGCATCGCCGGCAAGACGATCCTAAGCATCGCTGGTGGCTTCAGTAGCGGTAAGTCGGCGTTCGTCAACAGTTTCATCAAGGATCAAAGCGTGCAACTGGCAACCGGCATCAACCCGGTAACCGTAGTACCCAGCTATGTGGTCTGCTCCGACGAAACCCGGATCAAAGGTTACTCATACAACGGCGGCTCAATCGACCTGGAGCCAAACCTTTATGCCTCCATGTCTCACGAATACGTCAAAGCCTTCGGCTTCGACCTGAGACGCATCCTGCCATTCATCAGCGTCAAAGTGCCGATGGAACCCGATCTGTTCGACAACCTGTGCATCATCGATACGCCAGGCTACAACCCAGGTACATTCGGTGGAGCGGCGGCCGCAGATCGTGGAACCGCGGCATCATTGGTCAACCAAGCATCAGCACTGGTCTGGGTGATTGGGCTCGACCCGGCCGGCACCATCGACCAGACCGACATCCAATTCATTGAAGCCACATCGTTTCGCAGTAATTCGCTGTACATCGTACTGAATAAAGCCGACGTGAAATCCACGCAAGACATTGATCTGATCATGCAGCAAGTCGCCGATGACCTAAGTTTTGCCGGTATCGACTTCGCGGGCATGTGCGCCTACTCGTCCACACGCAAGAAAGAATACGCGGCTAGCGGCAAAACATTTGCCGAGTTCCTGCGCTCCATTAACAGCAAGGTCGATGTTGTAGGCAAGATCGGCAGCAAGCTCGATGCAGTGTTCGACAAATACAAGCAAGCACTTGAGGCGGATATCGCAAAATTGGAAAGCCACAAAGGGGAACTCAACGCACTCAAGCTTGATGCGATGGAAATAGGTGGAACTGCATTATTCGACCGAATCGATCAGGCGTTACCGCTAACTGAGCAAATGTTTGAATCTTCAGGACTGGAAAAACTGGTGGGTGAATGCGAAAGCCTTCGCCGCTCGTTAAAACTAGCAGCTCAGCGAGCCTTGGCTTAACTTGCACTAAAGGCTGCTCATGAGCGAGTCACTGCTCCCTCGAACAGCCTAAAATCCATGTTATTGGCTATTTCCACCTGCAGGCTGCTTTATTAGTTTCAGCAGTCAGATTCGACTGCAGTCAAACCCATAACTGCCATCGCCAAAGACCTTGGTAGCCGCCTTGCAGAGGTAGCTGGCTCTATAGAAGAATGCGGCCTGCCCTTGTGGGTCGTCTCTGTGTAAGCGGTAAAGTGAATTGTCAGGCAGCAGTTTCAGCAGCAAGAGATTTTTTCCCCGCATCAGCCGCGTTCTGCGACTCCCTGGCCTTCAGGCTCGCTAGTTTTGCTAAGACCTCACGAACGCTGGAAACTTGACGACGATACATATCAACACTCATAGGCGCCCCCTACAGTTTTCAAAAGCAGCACAGCAGTTAAACGAGCCGAGTAGATTACATAAAAGCATGCCGGCTTAAGAGCCAGAGCCTGGACATAAACCAAGCGAAGGCAGGCACATGTTTACGTCGTTTTAGAGAGGGCCCAGCGTATTGGCATGGCGGAATATCAGCCCGACTGGCCAACATAGGCAACACGAACCAAACCCAGCATCAGGATCAAGGTCGCTATCAGCACAATATGTTCAGTCAGCGAACTCAGCATGATCATGGCGGATCTCCTCGGGTTGCAATGACCCAACCATAGGCGTCATTAGCCTCGAATACGATACGTAAACTTTTGTAGTGGTCAACTAATCCCGGACACTGCGTTAAGTTTTTCCTCAGCGACGGCGGGCGGTAGCCCGCCATTGAATTGATGTGGCCGTTGCCAGTTGTAGCGTTGCATCAGATACCGACCGATATCTTGCTGTGCCAGCGCAGGGCTCATGTAGCCTACGCTCGGCACCCACTCCGTTTTCAAGCTCCGGAACAACCGCTCCATTGGCGCGTTGTCATGGCAGTTTCCGCGCCGACTCATGCTCTGTTTGAACCGGTAACGCCACAGGCGCTGGCGGAAACTGCGGCTTCCATATTGGCTGCCCTGATCGCTATGAAACAGCACGTTTTGTGGGCGGCCACGCTGCTCGTAGGCCACATCCAACGCCTTGATGACCAGGTCGGCATCGGGCTTCGGTGAAAACGCCCAGCCCACTACGCGGCGGGAAAAGAGATCGAGCACAGCCGCCACATAGTGCCAACGGCCTTGAGCCCACACATACGTGATGTCACCGCACCAGACTTCATTCGGTGCGGATACGGTGAACTCCCGATCAAGTATGTTCGGGATATCCGGCCGCTCGACCGTCGCCTTTTTATAAGCGTGCGAACCGGGCTGCTTGCTGATTAGTTTCATCTCGCTCATCAGTTTACGTACCTTGAACCGTCCAATCTCGATCCCGTCTTCGCGCATCATGAACATGATGCTTCGGCTTCCCGCCGCACTGCGGCTTTGGGTAAAAAGCTCGTTCACGCGGCTTCGCAAAAGCAGCCGCTCAACGTCAGGAGATCGGCGCTTGCGGCAGTGCGCGTAATAGCAGGAACGGGGGACTTCAAACACCGAGCACAACAGATCAATCGCCTCTTCAGACCGGAACTGATCTATCAACGCGAACGCTCGTGCTCCTCGGCCATCAAGAGCGCGGTGGCCTTTTTTAGGATCGATTTCTCCCGTTCCAGGCGATTGATCCGGGCTTCCAGTTCCTGAATCTTTTGCTGCTCGGGCGTCAGCGCTTTGCTGGTCGGGGTAATGCCGTTTCGCTCTTCTTGGAGCTGACTAACCCATCGGCGTAGGGCCGATTCAACCAAACCGAGCGAGCGGGCTGCATCGGTATGGCTGTAGCCTTGGTCGAGCACCAGGCTGGCTGCCTCTCGCTTGAACTCGGGCGTGAACGTACGACGTTGTTTGCTCATTTAGACACCTCTTTCTATGGCGAGCATTCTCGCCTTAAATCGGTGTCCGGGTTTAGTAGACCACTACACTTTTGGCATCTAAACATTTATAACATACGCCGACCTGCGCCGATGAACGCGCCTTGCTGGGTCTCCTTGGCATTGTGCCGGCACACTCGCGTTAGCCTACGCACCGGCGTGTTCAACCCCACTGACGCCACGTACGCCAACGGCACTCTTTGCCAACTGCCCTACCCGATTGATGACAGCCGGCTGATCTTCCAGGCAGCCAAAACAGACTGAATCAGCTGTACCGGGAAGGCTTTAGCTACGCTAAGCCTAAGTATTGCTGCTGGGTCTCTGTCGAAAAATGAATACACGACGGATCTGTTTCCCCCTGAGCGCCCCCGTGAAATCCGAACAGCTGATGAGTACGCTGGAGGGAATCAACAATCGTTGGGGTCGAGGGACACTGCAGCCTGGACGCATTGCTAAACCAGCAGAGTGGGTCATGCGAAGAGAACTGCTATCACCCGCCTGCAACACTCGGTGTCTGAGCTATTGGCCGCAAAGGCCAACTAGATCGATAGAGGTACTCTTCCAGCGTTAACGCTACTGGATTCAAAAATATTTCAGACCTGTATTACCCACGGGAAGACGGGCACGAAAGGCTCGTTGCTACCTCTGGGTATTCTCTTTGAACAGGAGTCTGAATGATGAGTATTTGCTGTCCTTCCTGCGGTTCTCTTCGCGTTGTTGCTCGCAATCATGGTCGCAAAGTCGGTGGCGCTATTGGCGCCGTTGGTGGCACGGCGAGCGGAGCAGCAGGCGCTATGGCTGGCGCAAAAAGCGGCGCACTTATAGGGGCTTTCGCTGGCCCCGTGGGTATTACGCTGGGTAGCCTGGCTGGCGCGATTCTGGGCGGCCTGGCAGGTGGAACTGCCGGGGGGCTGGCCGGCGCCAAGATGGGTGAAGAGTTCGATTCTCACGTACTCGACAACTATGAATGTCATCACTGCGGTACTGCTTTTACAACAAACTGATCACTGATTCGCTGTGCCAAATAATGAAACGTTATTACGTTTAGATCGTATAAGGAGTACTGCAATGGCTCATCTCGTTGAAACAATGGCCTACGCTGGCGCTACCCCCTGGCATGGCCTGGGCAACAACCTGCCGCAGAAACAACCTATCGAGGTCTGGCAGCGTGAAGCCGGTATGGATTGGCAGATTTTTGAAAGCCCCGTTCATTTCAAATCGGACAGCATCGGTCATCTGGGCGCAATTCATTCCTACCCGGAACAGAAGGTGCTCTATCGCTCGGATACCAAGGCACCGCTGTCTGTTGTCTCCAAACGTTATCACACCGTGCAGCCTCGGGAGGTTTTGGAGTTTTACCGGGATCTCACCGAGGTCTCGGGATATGAGCTGGAAACCGCTGGCGTGCTCAAGAGTGGTCGCAAGTTCTGGGCATTGGCGCGCACCGGACAAGGCACAGCAATCAAGGGCAACGACCAGGTCAACGGTTACCTGCTGTTGGCTACATCGTGCGACGGCACCCTGGCCACAACCGCAACGCCGACCACGGTGCGCGTGGTCTGTAATAACACCCTGACCATCGCCTTGGACGGTACAAGTCGAGCCATCAAGGTGCCGCACAACACCCGCTTCGATCCGACGGTGGTGAAGAAGCAGCTCGGCATCGCCGTCTCGCAATGGGACGACTTCATGTATCGCATGCGCCATCTGGCTGAACGCAAGGTGCAGTGGCATGAGGCAATGGGCTTCTTCCTGAACGTTATGTGCGAGGTCAACCCAACCGGCCAGCTACCCGAACAACTGCCCAATGAACGCGCCCTGCGCAAGGTACAGGAGCTGTACGAAGGCCGTGGCCGGGGCAGTCAGCTGGAATCGGCAAAGGGCACCGCCTGGGGCCTGCTGAATGCCGTGACCGAATACGTAGATCACGAACGGCGTGCACGCAGCACCGAGTACCGGCTTGATTCTGCTTGGTTCGGCCAAGGCGCACAGATCAAGCAACGCGCCCTGGATGCAGCGCTGCAGCTCGCCGCTTAAAAGGCTGCTGCATAAACACAACCCCTGATCGCCATAAGGCAGATCAGGGGTTGTTCAACGGCTCTGCATTAAATGATCGCCATTACTCAGGCGCTCACCCAATCCTCGACACGCAACCCTGGGACTCGATCGAATTCACGAAGATTATTCGTCACCAGAATCAGTCCCTGGGCGCGTGCGTGTCCAGCAATCATCTGATCATACGGGCCAATAGGCTTTCCTATACGAGCCAGCTCAGCTCGCAATTGCCCAGAGTGAGCCGCTGCCTGCGTGTCGTAGGGCAGGACTTCCAGGCGCGCAGCGAAACCTTCAACGTCAGCCAGATTACGCTCGGGATTAGCAGACTTCTCTGCGCCGTAAATAAGCTCCATCAGGGTGACGGTACTGATACTTAACTGCCCCGAATGGCGCTTGAAGGCTTCACGCACCTTCTCGGGGCGATTCTTGATCGTGAAAATGCAGATATTGATATCGAGCATGAACTTCAGCATCAGAGCGCCTCGCGCTCTTGATCTGCAGGCTGTTCCCGATCGGCCATAAAGTCAGCGGTCACACCTTCGCCATCGAACCAGTTATCCCAGGCCTCGCCTGCCGGCGTGATGATTCGAGCTCGACCAATTACCACTACATCCACCCGCTTCACGTCCTCAGGCAGTGCTACCGCTTTGGGCAAACGGACCGCCTGACTGCGATTGCTCTGAAAAACTGCACCTTGTTCCATGGAAACCTCCTTGGGATATGCCTTACGTATATACCAGTCTGCCAGCGACGCGGGATATGTCAATGGCATATCCCCGGCTATTTGTCCGATTTATTACCGTAACGCCCGGTCAGCCTTGTGCTGGCTGGGCATCTTTATGTCTGCAGGAGAAGCATGATGAAAGCCACTTCATTGAACCGCAGCACCAGCAAACCCCGTCCGGCTCTGCGTCTGATCAGCACCAAGGAGTTGCCCCGCGAAGACTGGCTGGCCGTACGCAAGCAAGGTATCGGTAGTTCCGATGCTGCAGCTGCCGTGGGCCTCAACCCCTACAAGTCGCAGCTGGAGCTGTGGCTGGAAAAGACCGGGCGCGATACCGGACTACCGAAAACGGACCCCGATGACGAGGACAGCCCGATGTACTGGGGCAATGTTCTGGAGCCCATCGTGGCCTGGCACTACAGCAAGCGCACCAAGAACAAGGTTCGTCGCATCAATGCGGTGCTACAGCACCCGGATCCTGAGTTGCCCTGGATGCTGGCCAATATCGACCGGGAGGTGATCGGTGCCGACGACGTGCAGATCCTTGAATGCAAGACAGCCGGTATTAACGGGGCGCGCCTCTGGAAAGAAGGCGTGCCCGAGTATGTGCAATTGCAGGTGATGCACCAGCTAGCCGTTACCGGCAAGCAGGCAGCAGATGTCGCGGTTGTGCTCGGCGGTCAGCATCTGGAGATCCATCGCATCGAGCGCGACGAGCAAATGATTGCTCGCCTGATTGAGCTTGAGCGGCGTTTCTGGCAGTACGTGGAAACGGATACTCCACCACCCGCCGACGGCACAGCTTCCGCCGAGACCGCCCTGCGCTGCTTGTTCCCTACCGACTCGGGCGAAACAGTGGATTTCAGCGGTCATGCTGGATTGTCAACGGCCTACATCGAGCTCAAGGCTCTGCGCCAATCAATTACCGACAAGGAGAGGCGCGAAGCCCAGCTCAAGCAGATGCTGCAGCAAGCCATGGGCGATGCCAGTCGGGCGGAGTTCACCAACGGGTACATCAGTTGGCGTAAAGCCAAGGATAGCGCCGGCTTCGACGTGGCTCGATTACTCCAGGAAAGACCACACCTGAAAGCCAAATACACGCTGATCAAATCAGGAGCACGGCGCTTTCTGGTCGGTTGAATCAAATCTCTTCATTCCTCCCCTCCCTCTTGGCCAGCCCATGCAGTTCGAACTGCGTGGCTGGCCTTTTTTAATCAGGAGAACCACCATGCTCAAAGGTCTGGCTATCACCCCGCCGGTGCTCGGGCGGATTTCCATTGGCAAGGTCATCGAGAAGAACGGCAAACGCCTGCCGGAAAAAGATGACCAATTCACCATTACTTCACAGGTACAGAGCCGCGACGGCTGGCTGGTACACCCGCTCAATGATGAGCTGCGCCAAGGCAAGGACGACAAGCTCCGCAGCATTCCGGTACGGCTGCTATTCAACGAGCCGGAACTGAATTTCAGAGCTGACTACACGCTGTTCGACCGGCAAACCGGGCGACCCGTATGTGTGGGCAATGGCGAGACCTGCAAACGGGTCACCCAAGACGGTATGCAATCGCTTCCCTGCCCTTCACCGGATGCTTGCTCGCTGGCCAAGGGCGGTGCCTGCAAGCCCTATGGCCGGCTTAACGTGGCGATTGGCGATGAGGATCTGCTGGGTAGCTTTGTCTTCCGCACTACCGGCTTCAACAGCATCCGCACCCTGGCCGCTCGGCTGCATTACTTCCAGGCCATCTCGGGCAATCGCCTGGCCTGCCTGCCGCTGGAATTACGGCTGCGTGGCAAGTCCACCCGGCAGAGTCACGGCACACCGATCTTCTATACCGACCTGACCGTCCGCAGCAGAATGGACATGACCGAGGCGCTGCGTACGGCAAATGAGCTCGATGAACAGCGGCAAGCAGCGGGCTTCGATCAGAACGCGCTGGACGAAGCGGCAAGGCGCGGCTTCGGCAACGGTGCCTTCGAGGACAACGAGGAAGACGTCGGCGCCATCGTCGAGGAGTTCTTTCCCGTCGAGAGCGCCCACGAACAGTCGCTATCCAAAGCCACATCGCACCCGTCGGGCAAACCCAGCCTGGCTGAAAAGCTGAAAGCCCAGCACCAAACCCTGAATGCCTAAAACTGGCCACCCGGCCCATGGAGCTGAATATGCGATTGCACAAAATCAAGGCCGGTGAGACCGCAGGCACCTACCTGATCGAGTCACCGGTCACTGAAGCCGACATCCTGCTGATGGCCAACCAGCTGGCCAGCCGGCGCCTGCGCCGGGGACGGCAACTTACAGCGCCACAGGACGTATTTAGCCACCTGCAGACGCTACTTGAGGCCTATGAGTACGAAGTCTTTGCCCTGCTGATGCTGGACTGTAAGCATCGGGTCATTGCGTTTCACGAGCTGTTCCGGGGCACCTTGGACGGCGCAAGCGTCTATCCCAGGGAGGTCGTCAAGATCGCTTTGGAACACAACGCCGCCGCGATGATTCTGGTCCACAACCACCCCTCAGGCGACCCCGAGCCAAGCCAGGCGGATCGCACCCTGACCAACAAGCTGAAGGAGGCACTCAACCTGGTAGGCGTGCGCACGCTTGACCACATCGTTGTGGGCCATGAAGGCTGCGTGTCATTGGCGGAACTGGGTTACTTATAAGAAGGGGTGAAACGGGTGCTACGGATCTTTGCCGCCACATCGTGGCGCTACTCTTAGTGATTCAGTAGCTGGGCTAACCCCCTCGCGCTCTCGCGCTCGTACTGGCATGCTGGCTCTCGAAAACCAGGCAAAGCTGCGCATTTACCCAGCCCAATGAGCAATACAGTCGGGCAGCCGAAAGGCTGTCCCGCCTACTGCTGTGCCGCTTTTCTTTTGCTCTGTGCCCAATTGCCGCCAGAAGCGGGCGGCTGAAAGCTTAGGGATGGTCTGAAGTAGCCATGCATTTCTGGCTGACTTCAGCCTCCGCCGATTTTGAAAGCGGCAAACCGATCAAAAACGATCAGATAACCAGCTCATTTCGGTGTTTCTAGCCGCCGAGAACACCTCGCGGCGGCCATTTCCCGCATTACAGGCGCACCTCTCCTGCATTGGTCAGCAAATGTCGGCGGGCCATCCACAGGTTCGACAGCGCGAACAGCGTCACCAGTTGCGCAGTATTCTTGGCCAAGCCACGGAAGCGCGTCTTCACATAACCGAACTGCCGCTTGATCACCCTAAACGGGTGCTCAACCTTGGCCCGTACCTGAGCCTTGGCTTTCTCGATCTTGCGTCTGGCTTTGTACAGCGCGCTGCTCTTGCCCAGCTTTTTGTAAGTGCTACGCCGTGCTGCCACCTGCCAAATCACTTCGCGGCCATCATGCTCGGCACGCTTCTCGACGCCGGTATAACCCGCATCGGCGCAGACAACGTTTTCCTCGCCATGCAGCAACTTGTCGACCTGGGTGACGTCCGCCACGTTGGCCGCCGTACCTACAACGCTATGCACCAGGCCTGATTCGTCATCGACGCCGATGTGGGCCTTCATGCCAAAGTAATACTGGTTGCCCTTCTTGGTCTGGTGCATCTCCGGGTCGCGCTTGCCGTCCTTGTTCTTGGTCGAACTCGGCGCATTGATCAGCGTGGCATCGACGATGGTGCCTTG
>JAKUTK010000061.1 GCA_022448005.1 Pseudomonas sp. | reverse complement strand
GCACCTTCAGTAGGCCAGGTCACTTTGACGGTGCCGCGCGAGTGCTGGATTTCAACGCAGATATTCGATGATGCAGCAGGCGAATTTGCTCCGGCCAGCTGCATGGGCAATGGGATGAATGCAGGTTGCAGCGCCGTGGTTTTCTGCGCTTGTATCCGAATCCATTTGTGAACGAGGTTTGCATTGAGGCTATGGCTGCGCGCGATGCTGGCAATCGAAGCGCCGGGCTGGGTGCATTCTTGAATGACCTGAGCCTTGAAGGACTTGGAATAGGAACGGCGTGTTGGCTGCATGAAATACCCGCTTAAAAGGCTAGAACTGGTGTCCACTTAATTTAAGTGCACACCATGTCCTGGTCTTGCGGGGCTGGGTAGATGGTTTGGCCGGACGGTTACTTATAAGCAGATTCTTGAGGCGATCGAGGGTATCGAAGCCTGGTCTGCAGAAGATCGAATGAGTTGGGCGTTAACCCACATCGGCCTGCCCCAGGCCGCGGCCTTCAAGCTGGATGTTGAGCTCTGGCCTGTTGAGGTCGCGAACCACCCAAACCGAACCCGCTTAACAACCGCCTTCGAGCAATGGCTCCAAAGCGTAGGCATCAGGCAACTCGATAGGGTGAATCTAGATAGCCTCCTCATGTATCGGGTTGAGGTGAATCCAGACCAAGCACAGCTGCTACTCAATCACCGCGATGTCCGCCTTGTCGACCTTATTCCGGCGACAGGGATCAGCGTCCAGCAACTGAGCAGGGATATCAACGTCTTGCCGCGTGATATAGCGCCACCGCCAGCAGGAGCATCCCGGGTGTGCATCCTGGATAGCGGCATCAACGCTAACCATCCGCTACTGCGACCTGCGATGGCAGAAAGCGCCTCCTTCGTCGATGAAGAGGGCGAAGCGGATCTGGCTGGGCATGGTACGGCAGTGGCCGGTGTAGCTTTATATGGCGACGTTGAAGCATGTGACGCCGGTAATTTCTGGCGTCCCCAGTTCTGGATCTACAACGGCAAGGTGATGAAACGGTGTCCTCAGTCGGGTAACGCTGTTTACAACGAGCACACCCTTGAGGCATCGCTGACTCGCGCTGTTGAGTACTTCGTTGAGCTTGGTTGCCGGATCTTCAACTTGTCGCTGGGCAACAGCAACGCGCCCTACGATGGGATGCACGTCCGTGGCCTCGCTTACATCCTGGATGTCCTATCCAGGAGACACAATATTTTGTTCGTGGTATCGACCGGGAATTTTTGTGGATCGGAAGACCCGGCTGTTCCGATCAATAGCTGGCGGGAGGAATACCCAGAATACTTGCTAGCAGAGCAGAGCTCGATCATTGATCCAGCGCCCGCGATGTCAGTACTAACTGTCGGCAGCATTGCTCGGCATAACGCCACGGCGCAGACTCAGCGTTATCCGGAAATCCACGAGCTATCACCAGCATCCGAAAACCAGCCATCGCCTTTTACTCGGCATGGGCCCTCCGTAAAAGGGGCGTTCAAGCCTGAGCTCGTGGCAACAGGTGGCAACCTGGCGTGCCCGATGCGGCCTAGAGGTGGCCAATGGAGGCAGGTGGAAAGGGGGCTGGGTGTACTGACGTTTAACCATGAGTTCGTGGGCAACACGATCTTCAAGGAAGTCAGCGGGACTAGTTTGGCTGCTCCCTACATCACCCATTTGGCCGGGCGCTTGCTGAACGAGTACCCCTTGGCCTCTGCGAATTTGCTCCGGGCAATGCTGGTAAATCAAGCCTCTCTGCCTGATGAGGTTGCTTCGACATTCTCTGAAGATTTTACGAACGCCTACAAAGCGGACAAAAATACGCTGCATCGTGAAGTGGCGAGGGATGTAGCCGGCTACGGAGAGGTGAATGAGGGTGACCTCTTTCGCTCATCAGATAACGCCGTCGTCTTGGTCTCGGAGCAGACTATCGAAAAGGACTCCTGCCAGTTTTTCGAATTGCCTTTGCCTCCCGACTTTCTACGCAAAAGCCTTGCTACCCGCGAGCTCACTGTCACGCTGGCGTATTCGCCTGCAGTTCGTACGACCAGGATCGAATATCTGGCGACCCAGATCAGTTATCGCCTAGTCAAAGGTGCATCTCTGGAAGAGGTCCAGAAGCACTTCAATCAAGCCGAAAAAGCGGATGTGGATTCGCGCAACGATGATGCAACAGGCAATCGTGAAATTACGGCTCAGCAGCGAAGCCGCGGCACCGTTCAGTCTTCACGCTGGACGTTCCGGCGGCGCAATCCCGATGAAAAATGGTTTGTAGTGGTGATCAGGCAAGATCGCGAGTGGAATCATCTAGACGTCTTGGAGAAAGAACCTTATGCACTGGTTGTGACGGTTGCTGACCGTGACAACGAAGATGCCCAGCTCTATGCCCAGATCCAGGCCGTGATTGCACAGCAGGCTGAGATTCGGGAGCGGCAACAGGCTGAGCGTCTGCAGGCCCGACGGTAGTCACGATGGAGCGCCATGACTATTGGAACAAGCGGCTCCAATCCCTGGTGGCGAGCTCGCGACACGCCTGTGGCGCTCCACCAAAGCAACGCGAGCAAACCTCCCTCATCCGGTCTTCGGATTCATAAGAGACCGGTTCACCATCCTGATTAAGTAGCACGCCACCCGCACCGATTAGCAACGCGTGTCCTCCGACCACATCGTGGGCGGACACGGGGACTAAAGATGTACCAACCAGAGCATCACCTGCAGCAGCGCGGGCAAGACGATAGGCTACGCTGGGCATCGGTATGAACTCTGCTGGGGCACAGAGCTCTGCGTTGAGCTCTGGTTTGCCGGCGGCGGCAGTGCTCACCAGCACTGCACTACCAGGCTCCAGCGTTAATTGGCCGAGTGGAGCGTGAACTGATTGCCCGTTACGCATCAGCCCCGTTTGCCCCTCTGCCCAATAGATACAGTCCTCACCGAGATCTAGCGTTATCGGTGCGTAAACGACCCCGAGAATTGGTTTTGCATTATGGAGGAGCCCAACTGAAATCGCAGAACCAGGGATTTTCTGCAAGAAATCTCGCGTCCCATCATTCGGGTCAACTACCCAGCAGAACTCATGGCCCGCCATGTGGGAACCGGTTTCCTCGCCCCAGAAGTCACAATCCAGAAGATTGAGTAACTCCAAACGTAGCTGAACTTCAATCTGAGAATCGATAACTGCCTTGTCCCCGTGTCCTCTAGGGCCACCGGTGCGATGCCATTCAGCGGACAACAGTTCGCCGGCACGACGAACTCTGTCAACCGCAGGGTTGAGCAAGTCCAAGACGTTCATACGGTCCCCTTGCATTTATCGATCAACTCTTGAAGATTAATCGCTTTTGCCCAAAATGCTTTTGGAGCGGAGTCCGATGATCGGGAAGACAAAAACTTGATTGTTCTTGGTGGCTGAGCGACTACTCGCGCGGCCGCTGGCAAGCTTGTGTCAATCTATATTGTTTGCATGATCTGCTCGTATTCGATACAGGCCATGGCGTGTGTCAAACTATATTGTCGGAGTTAGGGTTGAAGAGAACGCTCAAGCCCAGTGTTTACAGGGGCTATTGTGTCAAACTATATTCTTGCCAGCTAGTAATTAAGAAGCAGAAAAGCCCGAACGGGCTTTTCTGTTTTTACAGCCTGTTCGACTGGGCTGCGCTCAGGAAGCGCTCGAACGTTGTATGCGCACCGGCCAGCACCTCGGACCAGTCGCAGACCGCAGCCTGCTGTTCCAGCTTCTGCAGAAAGCTCGGCCAGAGCGGCGTTGCGCTGCCATGGCTCAGATAGCGCAGCGGGGCGGAGGGGTTGGCTTCGGCCACGCGTCGCGCCAGTACGCGTCCACCCAGGCGTGACCCTTCGATCACATAAGCGGTGCCCCAGCACCAACCGGGCGAGGGTGCCATGCCCGGCGGCGTCAACGGCGGTTCCGCGCAGCCCAGTGCCTGGAGGTCTGCGAGCAGTGCTTGACGTCTGCTGCGCAGGGGCCAGTCATCGAGCATTGTTTCGATACCGGCCTGCTCCAGCTCGATTTCCAACGGAATGAGCACCTGCGCATGAGCCTGTAGAAAAGCGCGGTAGCTTTCGGGCTGATCCAGCCGATAGGCCGAAAAGGCCGTGTCGACGCGTTCATGCTGCGGCGCGGTCGCTGCGCGCAGCTGATTTCGCAAAGTGTCCATTAGGCCGGGTTGCTTTCCTTAAGGACCATGCTCAGCTTTCGTACCAATTGTTCTTCACGAAAGGGCTTCTGGATGATGGTCGAGCTGCCCATACCCAGTTCGCCGAGCTCGGCGTAACCGGTGATGAACACCACGGGCAGCTTGGGATAGCGAGACGAGACTGCACGGGCGAGTTCACCCCCGTTCATGCCTGGCATGGCGAAATCTGCGAGCACCAGATCCACCGCCGCGCCTTGTTCGAGCATCTCCAAAGCCGTCCGGCCGCCGTCAGCCTGCACCACTGCGTAGCCCAAGTTGCTCAGCATTTGTGCGGTCACTTCGCGCACCGCGGGGTCGTCGTCGACCAGCAATACCTTGTGCGAGGCGTCGTCAACGGGCGTGCCCTGCTCATGTTCCTCTACGCTTAGGCTGCGTTCCGGCGCGGTCACTCGAGGCAAGTAGACCATCACTGTAGTGCCGACGCCCAGTTCGGTCTCGATACGTGCGCCGCCACCGGATTGCTTGGCAAAACCGAACACCTGCGCCAAGCCGAGCCCTGAGCCTTTCCCCACTTCCTTGGTGGTGAAGAAGGGTTCGAAGGCTTTTTGCAGCACCTCATCGCTCATGCCCGAACCAGTGTCTTTGACTGACAGGACAACGTACTCGCCTGGCCCAGGTTCTTCGGCCCGCTCCGCTGGTGCGGTAATCACCGCGTTGTCGGTACGCAGCGTGAGGCAGCCGCCGGAGCCCATGGCGTCACGCGCATTGATCGCGAGATTGAGGATGATCATCTCGATCTGAGTAGGGTCGACCAGCGCGTGCCAGAGCCCTGCACGGGTGTCAGTTTCGATGGTCACGGAACCGCCCAAGGTGCTATGCAACAGGCTCAAAAGACCGACCAGCGTGTCGTTCAGGTCCACAGCTTTGGGGGCGAGTTGCTGTCTTCGAGCGAAGGCAAGCAGCTGACTGGTCAGGGTTGCGCCGCGCTCACCCGACTCCTGAATGTACTGCAGGCGGCTGAGCGATTTGGCCAGCGGCGCGCCGCGCTCCAGGTCATTCTTGAGGAAGCTGGCGCTGGTAAGGATCACCGTCAGCAGGTTATTGAAGTCGTGTGCCACGCCCGCCGTGAGCTGGCCAACCGCCTCCAGCCGTTGCATCTGCTGCAGCGTGGCTTCGATGCGCTCACGCTCTCTGATCTGTTCGGTTAATTCCCGGTTGGCTGCCGCGAGCTTGTCGACCGCGGCGATTTCGCTGGTGATGTCGCGCGCGGCGGCATACATCATTCCCGCCTCCGGTACCGCGGTCCAGGACAGCCAGCGGTAGCTGCCATCGTAATGTTGCATACGATTGACGAAGCGGTCTGTCACGTTGCCGTTGCGAATCCGTTCTGTTTCGGCGTGCGTCGCTGTGAGGTCATCGGTATGAACCAGCGACCACAATGGTTTATTGAGCAGCTGCTCACGCGGCCAGCCAAGCGTTTCTTCCCAGGCTGGGTTGAGCGCAACCACCATGGTGTCGAACCGCATCACGGCAAGCAGGTCTCTGGACAGTTCCCAGGTACGGTCACGTTCCCGGGTGCGCTCTTCCACACGCTCACCCAAGGTTTCATTCATCCGCTTGAGCGCTTCGGTCGCCAGCCGCTGCTCGGTCACGTCCATCACTACACCGACGAAGCGTTTGCACAGCCCGTCTTCAAAGAACGCCTGGCCACGCGTTTCAAACCAGCGAACCTGCCCGCTCTCCAGCATGATCCGATAATCGGTGGTGTATTCCTTGTCGCCATCATCGGTGCTGATGGCGCCCCAGATATGCTCGCGCATCCGCTGCAAGTCGTCGGGGTGGCATAGCGACTCGAACGCCTGAATATCCACGGGTGCTTCATCCGGCAAGCCGAACATCTTCCGGCAGCGCCGATCGAGGATCATCGTGCCGTTTTGCGGTTCGTAGTCCCACATGCCGAGCCCGGCAGCGTCGATTGCCAATCGGGCGCGCACTTCGACCTCACGCAACGCCTCTTCGGCGCGCAGACGCCCGCGCCGTTCCTGCACCTCGCTGAGCGCTCGCTCGACAGCCTTCGGCAGAAATCCAAGGTTCTGCTTGAGCACATAGTCGACTGCACCTGAGCGCATCATGTTTACAGCGTGCTCCTCACCGAAGACTCCGGAGAGGAAGATGAACGGCGTTTCGGGCGCGAGCAGTCTAGCTTCCTGCAGCACCAGGCTGCCGGAGTAACCGGGGAGGATGAAATCGGAAAGAATCAGGTCGAAGGGTCGGCGTTGCAGGGCTTCGACCACCCCGGCGTGGTCGAAAACCACTTCGCAATCGATGCTGTAGCCGCTCCTCTCGAGCGTGACGAGCGCCAGTTCAGCGTCGTGCGGACTGTCTTCAACAAACAGGACGCTGATAGGTGTTGTTGCCGGCATAACCATCCTGTCGCGGATACCGCACTACTTGAAGGGAGTTCTGCTCTGGGGCCTTAAGCATGAGCGGTTAGCTCGGCTCCTCGCTGCTCTTGCGATCCCGAAGTTGGCGCTGCAACCGCAGCGATCCGGGTGGCGGCTCGTTCAGCACGGCCCAGAAAATCCCCAGATCGGAGATGGCGGCGACGAAATCTCGAAATTCGACCGGCTTGACCACGTAAGCGTTCACTCCGAGCTCGTATGCTCGGACCAGGTCGGGCTCTTCACGGGACGAGGTGAGCATCACCACGGGAATGCTGCGCAATTCTGGAGTGTCCCGAACGGTCTTCAGCACTTCCAGGCCGTCGACCTTTGGCAGCTTCAGGTCCAGCAGGAGCACCGCTGGATTGCCGTCGGCGCGTTCGGCGTGATCGCCGCGGCGGAGCAGGTAATCCAGTGCCTCGGCGCCATCGCGCATGACAATGACGTCATTGGCCAACTGGCTGCGCTCGAGCGCCACCAAGGTCAGCTCGAGATCGTGTGGATTGTCCTCTACCAGCAGAATCGGTTTGAGCATTTAGAGTCCCGTACTAAATGGGTGACGCATAGGTAAGTCTGGGGAGTGAAAAGAAGAAAGTTGCGCCTTGGTTGACCTCGCCGTTGGCCCAGACCTGGCCATCGTGACGCTCGATGATCCGGCGCACGCTGGCCAGACCGATCCCGGTGCCTTCGAATTCTTCCATGCGATGCAGCCGCTGGAAGACGCCGAACAGTTTGTTGGCGTACTGCATGTTGAAGCCCACGCCGTTGTCGCGGACATAGACGATGATTTCCTCAGCACGCTCTTCGGCACCGATCTCGATGGTCGCGTGCTCGCGCTTGCGGCTGTACTTGATCGCGTTCGAGATCAGGTTGCGCAACGCCATGTGAATAAACGCAGCATCGGCGACCACGATCGGCATGGGATGGACCTGCCATTCTATTTCGCGACCTTCACAGTCGGGTGCCATTTCCTGACGAATGGATTCAACCAGCGCGGAAAGATTCACATCGGACAAGCGCAACGCGGCGCGGCCCATCTGGGAAAAGCTCAACAGATTGTCGACGAGGGTCCCCGCAAAGCGGGCCGCGTCGCCGATATTGTCCAGAAAACGCAGGCCTCGCTCGCTGAGCTTGCTGCCTTCGAGCTCACCCAGCAGCTCGGCGTACCCGGCAATGTGTCGCAACGGTGCACGCAGGTCGTGGGAAACGCTGTAGGAGAAGGATTCAAGCTCCTTGTTGCTCTCGCGCAGCTCGCCCGCCAGCTGAGCCATCTCTTCCGCCTTGCGCAGAACGATACCGAGCACGGCGGTGCGCAGTTCCAGCGCGCCTTCCAATTCGACCTGCTGCCAGGGCGACGCGTAGCCGCGGACCGTCTCCTGCCAGCTTTCAAAGCTGTGGCGTGGCGAGAGGCTGCCTTGGCTGTTGATGCGCTTTTCTGGCTGGCCGGCCCAGTTGACTGTCTTGATCTGTTCGCGTCGAAACCAGATCAGGTAATGCGGATGCAAGCGGGAGATTGAAATGGCCAGCAAACCGGCGCAATGCTCGGCCAGTTCAGGGACAGCCGGTACGTCACGGCTTACACAATCGGTGCTGAACACCAGCTGGTCACGTTGCTGGGATAGCCACTGAGTGAGCTGCACCAGCAGGGCAGCCGGCGGCGTTTCGCCCACCGGTTCGGAGTGTTCGCCCGAGACGATGGCGCTACCGACCGCACCGGCGAAGTCCAGCACGACTCGCGGCATGCACTTGAAGCCTTCGACGACGCTGTCGCGGTCGGCCATGGCTGAGAGCATCTCGACGATCTGCCGACGCAGTTCGAGCTTACGCTGCGCCAGGGATGCCGCTTCCTTGGCTTCGATTTGCAGCGACAAGATGCGTCCGAGCAATTCACAGGCGGTACGGGTCTGGTAGTTAACCTGACGAGGCTCTGCGTCGTGGCAGGAAATCAGGCCCCAGAGCCGGCCCTGGATGACGATGGATATCGACATCGAGGCCAGGGTGCCCATGTTGCGCATGTATTGCAGATGCACAGGCGACACGCTGCGCAGCGAGGCGAAACTCAGGTCCAGCGGCTCCCCGTCAGGGGTGAGCGTGGGCACGACCGGAGAGGGTTGGTAATTGGCGTCCTGGATCACGCGGATCAGGTTGTTGCAGTAGAGCTGACGCGCTTGCGGCGGGATATCCGAGGCGGGAAAACAAAGGCCCAAATAACGTGGATAGCCTTCGTCAGCCTGCTCCGCCAATACATGGCCGTTGCCCTGGGCATCGAATCGATAGGCTTTGACCCGACCGAAACCGGTGATGCGCTTAACCTCATGAACAGCCAGTTGGCAGATGTACTGAAGGTCTTGCGCCTCCTGCAGCTGCACGACGAACGTGCGCATCAGCGGGTATAGCTTGTCGTATGCCGCGCCTGGGCTGCCGGCCGATTCGAACTCGACGATCAGCTTGCCCTTGTAACGGTGCGCCATCAGAGCCAATGGGGGGTGATTGCTGCGACCAGGCAGGTTGAAATTGATGTCTCGCAGGTGAAAAGGGTTGTGGTCATCCTCAGCGAGGCTGGCGAGCCCTTCAGCAAAACCGCATTCACCGATGAGTTCGGTCAGAGGCTGACCCAGCAGCGTCTGTACATCAACGCCGAGCCATTCACGAACATTCTCGCTGGCCTGGGTAATGGTCAGCTGGGGCTTGCTAAGCACCAGCAGAAAGCCATGGGGCTGAATGCTGCCGGGGATATGGATCGGCTCATCACCGCACTGGGCGATCGCCTTGGCGAGCGTGTCTAGATCTTCAATGGATGCCACAATTTCTCCTGTCCGCCCCTTATGGGCTGATGGCGACGAGCAGGCACCAATTGCGGTTGCTACCTAATGGTCTGAGACTGCAAGGCGGACCGTTCATTACCTGCGATACCTTGCGGTGCGCCATTTTTTTCCAAACGGCAAATACTTTAGCGCGACTGGTACTGGCTAGCCAATGCGCGGGCTTGTATAAACGCGCATTCTCAAGACCGTCGAAGGGGGACTGTCATGGAAGAAGTAATCGAGCAGTTGCGAGAGCTTAACGAACCGGTGCCGGTACCACTGGAGCTGCCGGACGATGACCGATTGGTCGAGGTTGAGGAAGAGTTGCTGATCAACCTGCCGTTCGGACTGCGCGAGTTTTTGCTGACGGTCAGCGACGTAATCTATGGACGTCTGGAGCCAGTAACGGCCGTCGATCCACAGTCGCACACCTATCTGCCAGAAGTGGCCGCGAATGCCTGGGACGCCGGCGTGGAGCGAGACCTGCTGCCCATCTGCCAGGACGGCCCGGACTTCTATGTAGTCGATCTTGAAGGTGAGGTCATGCTGTTCGACGGCAGCGAACATGAAATGACGGATGAAAGCTGGGAGTCGGTCTGGCATTGGGTGCGTGACGTTTGGCTGGAGAGTTAATGGACGTCTCGACCATCACGCGATTGGCGTGCGTTCGCAGCAGGCGGGCGCACGCATGGTGACTCTCGGTAACCTGTTCGTCTTTCTTGTGCTGCTCTCCGCTGGCGCCTGGCTGTGGCATTCCCATGGCATACGCGAAAGGGCGCTGGTCGCGGTGCGGCAGCACTGTAAAAAGATGGACGTGGAACTGCTCGACGGGAACGTCGCCTTTCGCCGCCTCGGTCTGATTCGAGATACGCGCGGTCATCGGCGCTTCGCGCGGGTCTACGGTTTCGAGTTCACTGTGACGGGCGAGCAGCGACACCAAGGCAGCATCGTGATGTTTGGCGCTCGTTCGGGCCCGATCGAAATGGAAGCCCATCCGTTTCCTGCTCGTCAGGATTCTGGCCAGGTGATCCAGATGGACGATTGGCGCCGCCGCGACGATTGAGCTGCTGGGTCATAGTTGGCAGGTGACCATCGCGTCGTTCAGATGCTTTTCATCCTGAGGCTCGGCGAAGATCAATTCGAGGCGAGAATCTTTGCGCCATTCGCTGGGCCTGTAAGCCAGGCTCTGGCCTTCCAGTGCGTTAAGTGATTGCCAGCCTTCCGAGCCCTGCATGACCAGTTTGGCGCGGCGCCAGTCCAGCGATTCCAGCCATTCCTTTACCCGCTGCAGATCGAAGCGCTGGCTGGGGTGCCAACGCCAGCCGATGCTCCAGCCTTCAGCATTTCCCTGGCTCTGGCAGATCGGTTGCCGCGGATCGAGCCAGACACTGCCAAGGGCGGCCATGGAAGAGGGCAGCGCTGGAGCCGTCTCAGCGCTACCAGCATGCTGTTCGATGCCTGGCAGCTCGCTGATCGGCAGGTGACCCTGCTGCGCCCAGCAGACCGGTATTGGCGGCAACAGCGCTTGAAGTGCATGCCGTTCGGTTTGATCCAGGCTTTCGCTCTTGTTTATCACCAACAAACCACAACGGCTCAGTGATTGCCGCTGGCTCTTCGGAAGCGGTTCGCCGCGGAACAGCGCTGGTCCGTCGATAACCGCCACGCACGGCTGCACGGCGAGTACGTCTTCCCAGGGTGGGCCTGCGAGCTGATCGAGCAGCTCGGCAGGATGGCCTAGGCCAGAGGGTTCGATGAACAATCGATCCGGCTTCGCTTTGCGAAGGAGTCGACCCAAACCCACCTGGAAGGGCACGCCGTTCACGCAACACAGGCAACCACCGGCAATTTCAGCCAGGCTGACGCCTGCGTCATCGGTGCTCAGCAGTGCGGCATCAAGCCCGATCTGGCCGAACTCGTTGATCAGCACCGCCCAGCGCTCGTTGGCAGGGCGTTGCGCCAGCAGGGCTCGTATCAGGCTGGTCTTGCCGGCGCCGAGTGAGCCGCAGATGAGATGTGTCGGGATATGGGAGAGCATGGCGCTATGGTGCGCATTCTGCTGAACAGAGGAAAGCGGTTTTCAGACCTGCATGCTAGAGTCGCGGCGTCCGATCGGGAGGAACCGGTAATGCGTTCGCTGTACGTGCTGCTAATGATGGTGGGGCTTTGCGCCGAGGCGTTTGCAGACGGCTGCATTGTTCGCAGCCAAGATGATCGGGTCGAAGTGAAGATCTGCCAGCAGAATCGAAACATCCCTAATGAGCTGTTTCGCACCGGATTCTGCCAGCCCGCTCTGAAAGACAAGAAGGTTGAAGTGACCTTCGTCGAGCAATGCCCGACAGGGTCCTTTGGAATCTGCCGCAACGCTCAGGTCTCCAACATGCCCTATCGCCAGGACATTCATTACTACGGCGTCGCCAGCGATTCGCGGTTTCTGCAGCCCGCCTGCGAGCAGAACAGTGCGGGCGAATGGGTCACCGAATAGGCTCGTAGCTCTTGGCGTTGCGTTCCACGTGAAACGTAGCGTTGGCTAGCTCTGCGGCTTCAGCGTGCCGCAGTCCTTGCCAAGCCACTGGCCGCGCGACTTCATTTGGCTGGTGCCCTGTTCTTCGCCAACGGCGTATTCCGTCTCGATCATGCTGCCCACTTCCCGCTCACTAATGATCCTGGTCTCGCCCTGGCCCTTTGCATCTGGGCACTCGAAACGGAATCGCCACAGGCTTTCCGTTTGTTCAAGAACCTCTTGCTTGCAACCTGGCTCGTCCTGAAAGGGCAGCTTGCGTGACTTGACCTGTGCTTCGCTCAGACAGATGCGGACGCCTCCGGAACCCAGCTCGACGCCCTGTTCGGCGAGCATGCTCTCCATCATTTTGCGCTGCTCGGGCGGCAATTCTTTCATCTGCGCCAGCATGTCGGCCATGCCTGGCATCTCCGTACCGTCCACGACCAGCTTTTCGCTGGTGAACTCCCACAGCCCCGGCAACAGCTGCTCAGCCTGAGCGGGCAGGGCGGCGGCGAACAGCGCTGCCAAGGTGAATCGGGTTATTGGGGTCATGACAGCCTCCGGCGATGGGAATGCTGGAAAGACTAGTCGAGAACGGCATGACGTGGCGATGACGGTTTGCTCGGCTCACCCAGGCGGGTAGATGAACGGTCGGCGACACGAAACACGATTGAGCCGAGGCTGCCGACACTCACTCGAAGCGCCGGCTGCGGCTCAGGCAGAACTGTCCGCAGGCGCGGCGCAGCTCCAGAGTTCCAGCGCGGGCTGGTCCGCTTTTGGCGGGCCGAGCCATTCGCTCAAGGCGTGGCAACGCTGGTCGAAACACAGTTGGTAATCCCCTGCTTCGGGGGTTCGCCCCACTCGCAGCGGTTGCAACGGCGGCATCTGGCGGTGGTAGTGCCAGGCCCCGTCACGCAGTTCGGCGTCATCCGGAATTTCCATCCCGGCACCTGAACCCTTGACCCGCGCTTCGCCGAGCAGCAGCCCGTCCGGCGTCACGCGGTAATCCTCTTCCCAACGGATCTTCTCGATCGTATGGGTCCAGGCCAGGGTGAAGTCGGCAGTGGGCACCTGCGCCCACACCACCCCGGCCAAGCCCAGACAGAGTCCGATCACGCCAGTACCGGCCCGGCCCGGCGGGCACGCACGATGTGCTGAGCCAGTAGCAGGAAGCCGATACCAAAGCCGATTTCATCGGTGATCGGCATGGCCATGATCAGCGTCGCACCGGCGGCGAAGCCCAGCACCCTCTCCCACCAGGCCAGCGGCCGCTGCAGGTAGCCGATCGTGGCGATGCCCCAGAGACCAATGGCAAAGCTTGCCTTCAGCACCATGTACGCAGTCATCCACAGGCTGTCGCCCTGCATCATCAGCGACGGGTTGTAGACCGCCATGAACGGCACCACGAAGCCGGCAATGGCGATGCGCACCGCCCACATGCTGATCTTCAGCCCGGTTTCCTTGGCGATCGGCGCCGCCGCGAAGCAGGCCAGCGCGACAGGCGGCGTGAGGTCGGCGAGGATGCCGAAATAGAACACGAACATGTGCGAGACGAGCAGCGGGACACCGAGGTCCAACAGCGCCGGTGCGGCGATCGAGCTGGTGATGATGTAGTTGGGGATGGTCGGAATGCCCATGCCCAGCACCAGGCAGGTCAGCATTGTCAGGATCAGCGAGAGGAACAGATTGTTCTCACCGACCGCGAGGATGTAGCCCGCAAAGGTTGAGGCCACACCGGTCAACGACACCACACCGATGATCACGCCGACCAGGGCGCAGGCAATGCCCACTGGTACCGCATGGCGTGCGCCTTCGACCAGCGCGTGTAGGCAGACCACCAGGGTGTCGCGTCCGCCTTTGATGAACCAGCAGATCGCCACCAGCACCGCGATGACCGCGAAGATGACCCCGATACCGAGTTGGAAGAATCCGGCACAGAGCACGCCCAGTGCGATCCAGAAGGCAATGCGCAGGCCGAATGACGAGACTTTGAGGATGATTGCCGAGCCAAGGATGACGATCGCTGTCAGCGCCAGGCCGACCATTCCGGAGAACAGCGGCGTGCGTCCGGAAAACAGCAGATAGACCAGTACACCCAGCGGAATCAGCAGGTACCAGCGCTGCTTGACCGCGGCCATTGCGCTGGGGCACTCCTCTTTCGGCAGGCCTTTAAGGTTGGCGCGCTTGGCTTCGAGATGAACCATCCAGAACACCGAGCCGAAGTACAGCAGGGCCGGAATCAGCGCGGCCTTGGCGACTTCGATGAAGGGCACGTTGATGGTTTCAGCCATGATGAACGCCACGGCGCCCATCACCGGCGGCATCATCTGGCTGCCCATCGAGGAGGTCGCTTCGACACCGCCCGCAAAAGCGGCCTTGTAGCCGAAGCGTTTCATCAGGGGGATGGTGAACTGGCCGGTGGTCACCACGTTGGCGACGCCGGAACCGGTGATGGTGCCCATCAATGCCGAAGACACCACGGAGACCTTGGCCGGGCCGCCCAGCTTGTGGCCGAACAGGCCCATGGCGAAGTCGGTGAACAGCTTGATCATCCCGGCCTGCTCAAGAAAGGCGCCGAAGAGGATGAACAGAAAGATGTAGGTTGCCGAGACGTAGGTCGGCGTGCCGTACAGGCCTTCGGTGCCAAAGGCGAGCTGGTTGACCATCTGGTCGATGCCGTAGCCACGGTGCGCGAGATCCCCGGGCAGATACTGACCGAGTAGCCCATAGGCGAGGAATATGGCGCAGATGATCGGCAAGGCAATGCCCATGACCCGGCGAGCGGCTTCGAACACCAGAGCGATCAGCAGGACGCCGACGGCGAAGTCGAGGGTGGTGAGGTCACCGGAGCGCTGGATCAGGTCGGCTTCGAAATACCACTGATAGAACGCCGTGCCCATGCCGGCCAGGGCCAGCACCCAGGCCAGCGGCTGCCAGGGGCGACCATTGCCCCCGGCGGGAAAATACAGAAAAACGACCATCAGCAGAAAGCCGACATGCCCCGCTCGCAGTACCTGGCTCGATACCGGGTGAAACGCCGCCATGACAATCTGGTAAATGGAAAACAGCAGGGCCACATAAAACAAAGCTTTTGGCCAATCGGCTGCGCTACCTGCCAGGCCTTCCTCTTGTTGTAGTTCGCTCATGAATTGCCTCGAGCCGATAAAGCGTGGTCGCGTAGAGCCGCTAACAAAACCTGCCGTGATTTCACGCTGGTTTTACTAGCGCCTCTTCAGATTCGGGTTGGGCGAGCCGCAGACGTCAGGACAGACGCCCGCGGTTCAGGCTGGGCAGCACCGGGGCTGCCCAGGGGCGTAATCAGAGTACGCCGGCTTCCTTGTAGTAACGCTCGGCACCCGGATGCAGCGGGATCGGCAGCGCCTTGGTCGCGTTTTCCAGCTTGATGTCCTTGGCAGCGGAGTGCGCATTGCCCAGCTGATCGAGGTTCTCGAACAGCAGCTTGGTCATCTGATAGGCAATATCGTCCGGCACGTCGGAATGGGTCACAAGGATGTTGGTGATGGCCACGGTCGGTACGTCGGCTTCCTGGCCGTCATAGGTGCCGGCAGGGATTTTGGCAGCCTGATACGCATCGTTGCCGATCTTGGTGACCACTTCCTGCGGGATTTCCACGTAGTTCAGCGGCATGGTGGAAGCCAGGTCGCGGATCGCAGCCATGCCCAGGCCGGCCGACTGCAGGGTGGCATCCAGCTGGCGGTTCTTGATCAGCTCGACGGATTCGGCAAACGGAAGGTATTCCACCTTGCCCATGTCTTCGTAGCTCAGGCCAGCAGCCTTGAGGATGGCGCGGGCGTTCAGTTCGGTGCCGGACTTCGGCGCGCCGACGGAGAGCGACTTGCCCTTGAGGTCGGCCAGCGTCTTGATGCCGGATTCCTTGCTGGCAACGATCTGGATGTAGTTCGGGTAGCTGCCACCGATGGCGCGCAGTTTCTTCAGCGGTGCCTTGAAGCCAGCGTCCTCGACGCCATTCCAGCCGTCAGCCACGGAATCGCCGAGGGCAAAGCCCAGCTCACCACGACCGGATTGCAGCAGATTGAGGTTTTCGACCGAAGCCTTGGTTGCTTGCACGGAGGTTTTCGCGCCGTCGATGCCTTTGCTGTACAGCTGGGAGATGCCTACCCCGATTGGGTAGTACACGCCGCTGGTGCCGCCCGTGAGGATATTGATGAAGGTCGGGGCAGCTACTGCGGCGGTGCTGGCGGTGAAGGCCGCTGCGGCAGCGAGCAGGCTGAAGCGTTTGGTCAATCTCATGGGGTATCTCCGTTTCGTTGTTATTGGTTTTTGCAGAACTGACGATAGACGATCAGCTACAGCAGCCAGGCTGCATGCAACGACAAGAAAAGGAGAGACGGCGTCGGACGTGCTTTCACAGAGTGAAGCAGGAGCGCTGTGCGGCTTTTCTTGTCGTTGGTCGTCGCATCGGGCAGTTAAGACTTAGCACGACCTGTGCCATAACGCCGAAGGCTCTGTTTCAGTGGGTCAGAGCTGCCTCATTGACGCCATTGGCAAAATTTCGCTCATAGGTGAAGCGGCGATAGGCGAAATTCTGCCTATCGCCGCACAAAAGCCCATGCGAACCCTGACCTGCCTTTGGCGTCGCAACAGAGGAGTCCACCGTGAGCGAGACACAGCAATGGCCAGTGAAATCAGTGCGAAAGAACTCGGGATCGATATCAGTCAGGGAGAAGGCGAGCTGTTCAAATGGTTCATCGCCAGCTTCCTGTTCGGCAAGCGCATCCAGCAGGACATCGCCGCCGACGCCTATCGTGTCATCGTCGAAAAGCACAAACGCGACACGCCGAGAAAGCTAAGCAATTGCAGCTGGCAAGAGCTGGTGGACATGCTGGGGGAGGGTCACTACGTGCGCTATGACGAATCGACCGCCGAACGCCTGCTCAAGCTCTGCGACAAACTCAATAACGAATACGGCGGCAAGCTCGGCAACATTCGCGAAAGGAGCAAAGACCGCAAGGAGCTGGAAAAAAGGCTGGGCGAGTTCGACGGGATCGGGCCGAAAACGGTGGAGATTTTCATGCGCGAGGCGCAAAAGGTCTGGTCCTAGCCGCCGCTGCGACCAGCTGTGCTTGCGCTATGGATCGATCCGGCTAAAGTGGCGCCAGCCCTCCATCGAAGTCCGACCCATGCGCGCCGTTCTCATTGCGTTCAGCCTGTTCTTGCCGCTGTTGGCGTACGCCGGCCCGGCACCGTATTACCAGTGGCAGAGCAAGGCAGATGGCACGGTGATCTGTCGACAAACCTCGCCAGGGCATGGCTGGGAGCTCCTCAACGGCCAACCTTTTCGCGACCTCAAGTGCACCATGCCGGCCGGCCGCATCGACCGGCCCAACGCGGTGCCGGGCTTCCACCCACAGCCAGGGCGCTGATGCGTTAACGATCGATGAGTCGCAGCAGCTTGCTCACTGACTCGTGAAGATCGCCTGAGTTGTCCAGTAGAAAGAGTTCGTCCAGCGAGTCCTCGAAACGCGCATTGCGGGCCAGGCGGGCTTCGATCTGCTCCGGCGTCTCGCGGTTGCGTTTGAGCAACCGTTGGCGCAGCACCTCGGGGCGCACACTGAGCAACACCGCCAGCAGGTCGGGATAGCGCTGGCGCGCCTGTTCAAGATAGCCACGCGATCCGTTGACCAGTACATCCTCACCGGCGGCCAGCCACTGGTCGATCTGGATCGGTATCCCATATGCGAGTTCGTTGGCACGCCAGCTCATGGCAAAGGCACCGTCGCGCTCCAAACGATCGAACTCGTCATGACTGACCGCTTCGGCAGATTCGCCCACGGCTTCGGCCGAGCGCGTAATGACTCGCCGTGCGATACGTACGCCGCGCTCGGCCAGGGCTTCGCGTGCCGCATCGAGCACGCTGTCCTTGCCCGAGCCGGAGGGGCCAATGAGGTAGATCAACCTGCCTTCCATCAAAATCCTCGGTAACCTTGCATCTGTGAAGCCGACGCTGCAGCCTGCCAGATTTTCGCCGAGCCTTCTCGTTATCTCGCCGCCCGCGATACCTAAACCCTAGATCCCGTAACCCATATGTTTGACCTGACTGCCTACCTTGGCCTGTTTGGCGCTGCCTTCGCCGCGGCCACGCTGGTACCTGCTCAGTCCGAGGCGGTATTGGTCGGGCTGCTGCTGCATGGCGGTTATTCTGCGACGGGGCTGCTGCTGGTGGCGACGCTGGGCAATGTGCTGGGCTCATTGGTCAACTGGCTGTTGGGCCGATCGATCGAACGCCTGCGCAACAAACGCTGGTTCCCCGTCAGCGCGCAGCAGCTGGAACGGGCCCAGCGCCGCTATCACCGCTTCGGTCGCTGGTCGCTGTTGCTGAGCTGGGTACCAATCATCGGCGACCCGCTGACAGTCGTCGCCGGTACGCTGCGGGAGCCGCTGTGGAGCTTCCTTTTGCTGGTAACGCTGGCCAAGGGCGGCCGCTACTTGCTGCTCGCCAGCGTGACACTGGGGTGGTTCTGAGCGCCGCCATGCCGAATCGTTAACCTCAGCGTAACGAAACGCCTCTGCGCTTGATTGATGACCCTTCGGTCACCTCCCTACTGTGCGCTCCACAAGCGGAAAAACTGTGGAGTCGCCATGACAACAACAACCTCCCCACCGCCGCAGTGGTCGCGTCGTCGCGCTGAAAAAGCCCGGCGTCTAGATCAGGTGCGCAACCTCGCCGATGGCGTAGTGCTGCCCAGCGAGCGGATCGTCGAGGCCCTGGAACTGCTGATCGCCCCCGGCGACCGGGTGGTGCTCGAGGGCAACAACCAGAAGCAGGCGGACTTCCTCTCCCGCTCTCTGGCCCAGGCCGACCCCGGCAAGCTGCACGACCTGCACATGATCATGCCGAGCGTCAGCCGCGCCGAGCACCTTGACCTGTTCGAACGCCAGATAGCCCGCAAGCTCGACTTCTCCTTTGCCGGCCCGCAGAGCCTGCGCATCAGCCAGCTGCTTGAAGACGGCCTGCTGGAAGTCGGCGCCATCCACACCTACATCGAACTCTATTCACGGTTGTTGGTGGACCTGATCCCCAATGTCGCGCTGGTGGCCGGCTTCCAGGCTGACCGTCACGGCAACATCTACACCGGGCCGAGCACCGAAGACACCCCGGCACTGGTCGAGCCGACCGCGTTCAGCGATGGCATCGTCATTTTCCAGGTCAACGAGATCGTCGATGAGCTGCCGCGCGTGGACATCCCGGCCAGCTGGGTGGATTTCGTCGTGGTCGCCGACAAGCCTTTCTATATCGAGCCGCTGTTCACCCGCGACCCGCGCCACATCAAGCCGGTGCACGTGCTGATGGCGATGATGGCGATCCGCGGCATCTACGAAAAACACAACGTGCAGTCGCTCAACCACGGCATCGGCTTCAACACCGCCGCCATCGAGCTGATCCTGCCGACCTACGGGGAATCCCTCGGCCTGAAAGGCAAGATCTGCCGCAACTGGACGCTCAACCCGCACCCGACCCTGATCCCGGCGATCGAGACCGGCTGGGTCGAGAGCGTGCATTGCTTCGGCACCGAGCTGGGCATGGAGAACTACATCGCCCAGCGCCCGGACGTGTTCTTCACTGGCCGCGACGGCTCGATGCGCTCCAACCGCATGATGTGCCAGCTGGCCGGGCAGTACGCCGTGGACCTGTTCATCGGTGCAACCCTGCAGGTCGATGGCGACGGCCATTCCTCCACCGTCACCCGCGGCCGCCTGGCCGGTTTCGGTGGTGCCCCGAACATGGGTCATGACCCGCGCGGTCGCCGCCATCCGACCCCGGCCTGGCTGGACATGGCCATGCCCGGCGGCGAAGCCCCGGTGACCATGCTCGAGCGCGGCAAGAAGCTCGTGGTGCAGATGGTCGAGACCTTCCAGGAAGGCGGCAAACCCACTTTTGTCGAGCAGCTCGATGCGGTGGACGTGGCGAAAAAGAGCGGCATGCCGCTGGCGCCGATCATGATCTACGGCGACGACGTCACCCACCTGCTCACCGAGGAAGGCATCGCCTACCTGTACAAGGCCCGCTCGCTGGAAGAGCGTCAGGCGATGATCGCCGCAGTCGCCGGTGTCACCAGCATCGGCCTGCGGCACAACCCGAAAGACACCGAGCGCATGCGCCGCGAAGGCCTGATCGCGCTGCCGGAAGACCTCGGCATCCGCCGCAACGACGCCAGCCGCGAGCTGCTGGCGGCCAAGAGCATCGCCGAGCTGGTCGACTGGTCCGGCGGCCTCTACAACCCGCCTGCCAAGTTCAGGAGCTGGTGATGAGCGCACTCATTGCAAGACAGGCGCAGCCGACACTGGCCGAGCGCCTGGCGGACCTGGCAGTGCAGGCGCTGATCGACGAGGCCGACCTCTCGCCCAAACCGGGGTTGGTGGATCGGCGCGGCAACGGCGCGCACGAAGATCTGTATCTGGGTCTGATGCACGCCTCGGCCCATGCGCTGTGGCCGGCGTTCAAGGCGATGGCCGAGGCGGCGCAGCAGATTGGCGAAGTTGGCCAGCCCTTGCGCGAAACCCTCGGCCAACTGGGCCGCGACGGCGAAGCCGACATGCTCCGCGTGACGGGCGGCGTAAATACCCATCGAGGGGCGATCTGGGCGCTGGGGCTGCTCAGTGCGGCGGCGGCGCTGGAAGCCGACGCGCCTGACGCCCGAGGCGTTGCGGCAACGGCCGCGGCTCTGGCCCGCTTGAGCGATCCGGCTGCGCCGCATAACCCGGACAGCCACGGCGCGCGGGTCTGCCGTACCTATGGCGTGCTCGGCGCGCGCGAACAGGCGCAGCACGGCTTTCCCGCCGTCATCGAACAGGGCCTGCCGCAACTGCTGGTGAGCCGCCGCGGTGGGGCAGGCGAGCAGAACGCCCGACTCGATGCGCTACTGGCGATCATGACCGAGCTGAGCGACACCTGCGTGCTGCATCGCGCCGGCCTCGATGGGTTGAACCGCATGCAGCAGGGCGCCCGCGCCGTGCTCGATGCCGGAGGTGCCGCCAGCCTTGCCGGTCGCCGTCAGCTGCGCGCACTGGAAGGCGAGATGTTGTCGCTGCGTGCCTCGCCGGGCGGCGCCGCCGATCTGCTCGCTGCCACCTTATTCCTCGACCGTTTGACGCCTTCGTTGGCGCCGACTGGGAGCAACTGAACATGGAAACCCTGTCTTTCGAATTCGCCGCCGGGCAACCCGCCCGCGGCAAAGCCCTGGTCGGCGTGGTCGGCTCGGGCGATCTTGAAGTGCTGCTCGAGCCGGGCCAGGCCGGCAAGCTGGCCATTCAGGTGGTCACCTCGGTCAATGGCGCCGAGCAGCGCTGGCAGCAACTGTTCGAGCGGATGTTCCGAGAGCAGAACCTGCCAGCACTGAACATTGATATTCACGATTTTGGGGCCACACCCGGCGTAGTCCGTCTGCGTCTGGAGCAGGGGTTGGAGGAGGTCGGCCATGACTGATTCGTCTGCTGACAATGTGGCCCGTTTACTCAAGTCGCGCAGCTTCGTCGAACTTGGCGCCCGCCATCGTGCCCGCGCGCTGCTGGACGAAGGTAGCTTCCGCGAACTGCTCGATCCGTTTGCCCGCGTCACCTCGCCGTGGCTACCGAAGCAGGGCATCGTCACCCAGGCCGATGATGGCGTGGTGGTCGCCAAGGGCACCATCGACGGCCAGCCGGCGGTGATCGCTGCCATCGAAGGCGCCTTCCAGGGCGGCAGCATGGGCGAAGTCGGCGGCGCGAAGATCGCCGGCGCGCTGGAACTGGCTGCCGAAGACAACCGCAAAGGTATCCCGACCCGCGCCGTGCTCTTGCTGGAAACCGGCGGCGTGCGCCTGCAGGAAGCCAATCTGGGCCTGGCCGCCATCGCCGAGATCCAGGCGGCGATCGTCGAGCTGCGCCAATACCAGCCGGTGATTGGTGTGGTCGCCGGCTCCGTCGGCTGTTTCGGCGGCATGTCCATCGCCGCCGGGCTGTGCAGTTATCTGGTCGTCACCCGTGAGGCCCGCGTCGGCCTCAACGGTCCGCAGGTGATCGAGCAGGAAGCCGGTCTTGACGAGTACGACTCGCGCGACCGCCCCTTCATCTGGAGCCTGACCGGCGGCGAGCAGCGCTATGCCAGCGGCTTGGTGGATGCCTACGTCGCTGACGACACCGACGCCATCCGCGAGCAGCTGCACGAACTGTTCGCCCTCGGCAAGCCAGTGCAGCCACGCAGTCGCCGCCACGCCTGGTTCCTGCAGCGCCTGGCCGACGTTGATACCCGCACGCAGCTCGATGCTGCCGCCGTGCGTGCCCTCTACGAAGGAGTTGCCCAATGAGCCGTGGACTGAACTGGTTGCAAGCCTTGGCCGGCGGTCAGGCGCTGTCGGGCTACCCGGCCTCGGTAAAGGTGGTCGATGGCACCCTCGGTGCTCGTTCCGCCCGCTTTATCGCCGTGGTGCCGGATGCCGAAAATCCGTTCCCACGTGCCCGCAACGGCGAAGTCGGCCTGTTGGAAGGCTGGGCGCTGGGTCAGGCGCTGGATGAGGTGATCGAGGCGGACCGCGACAAGGCGGACAAGCGCGTGGTGGTCGCGATCGTCGACGTGCCGAGCCAGGCCTATGGCCGCCGCGAAGAAGCGCTGGGTATTCATCAGGCACTGGCCGGTGCGGTGGACGGCTATGCCCGTGCGCGCCTGGCCGGGCATCCGGTGGTCTCGCTGCTGGTCGGCAAGGCCATGTCCGGCGCCTTCCTCGCCCACGGCTACCAGGCCCAGCGGATCATCGCCCTGCGCGATCCGGGCGTGATGGTGCACGCCATGGGCAAGGCCGCCGCGGCGCGCATCACCCTGCGCAGCGTCGAGGAGCTGGAAGCCCTGGCCGAATCGGTGCCGCCAATGGCCTATGACATCGACAACTACGCGACCCTCGGTTTGCTCTGGGAAACCCTCTCGGTGGACAGCATCGAAGAGCCCGCGCAGGACGACCTGCAGCGAGTTCGCGATTGCCTGGTTAAGGCCGTCGAAGACATCGGCAGCAGCACGGATCTGCGCGGCCGTCTCGGTGCGCCGAACCGTGAAGCCTCGTCGCGTGTGCGCGACCTGCTGCGTGAGCAGTGGTAGCGAACATCTGACACGGCCGTAGCCGCCAAACCGATCAGCGACTCGACAACAACAATCACGAGGAGGCTGTAGATGCACGACTCCACACGCCCCCATGACCTGCTCTGGGGCATGACTCCAGCACAGCTGCCCGCCGACGCGCCCGACTGGGCGCATGGGGTGCTCATTGCCGGCCAACCGGTGGTGGTTCGCCGGGCCATGGTGGCGAGCGGTCAGCTTGCGGTGGGCCTGCGCGGCTCCAGCCGTGATCAGCGCTACGCCTCGGTGATGCCGGCCTGCGCGGTGCTGCGCAAGGTGCGTCCGGAGCAACTGGTCGAGCGGCTACCGGTGAGCGACTTGCCCGCGCTCCTTGCGCTCAAGCAGCTGAAGCCGAATATGGATGCGCTCGGCCTCTGCTGGGGCGTGACCGGCTCGGTCGGCTTTCAGCTGGCGACCGGGCTGCCGACGGCCCATGCCGACAGCGACCTCGATCTCTTGCTGCGCACGCCCCTGGCGCTCTCACGCCCCAGAGCGCGGGAACTCCAGCGCTTGTTAGACGAGGCGCCTTGCCGCGTCGATATGCAGCTGGAAACTCCCGCCGGTGCGATTGCCTTGCGCGAGTGGGCCGGCCACTCGCCCCGAGTGTTGGTCAAGTGCGCTACCGGCGCGCGGCTTGTCCGCGATCCGTGGGCCCCTGAGGAGCTGGCCGCATGAGCAGCCTGTTCGCCTTTCCTGGCCAGGGTGCGCAGAAGCCTGGCATGTTGCATCGCCTGCCGCAGGAGCCCGAGGTATTGGACTGTCTGCAGCAGGCCAGCGATGTGCTTGGCGAAGATGCGTTGACGCTGGACAGCGAAGCGGCTCTGGCTTCGACCCGTTCCGTGCAGCTGTGCCTGCTGATCGCCGGAGTTGCCGGTGCTCGATTATTGATGCGGGGCGGCCAGGCGCCCGACTACGTTGCAGGTCTGTCGATCGGCGCCTACGCCGCGGCCGTGGTCGCCGGCTCGCTGGACTATCGGGACGCCGTGAGGCTGGTCGCGCTGCGCGGCGAGCTGATGCAGAACGCCTACCCTGAAGGCTTCGGCATGACCGCCGTGATCGGATTGGACCTGGGCTCGGTCGAACGGTTGCTGGCGGAGGTGCATGACGAAAGCACACCGGTGCATCTGGCCAATATCAACGCCGACAACCAGATCGTTGTCGCTGGCGCGGACGCTGCCATGGCGGCTGTCGCCCAGCGTGCGAAGGCGTTGGGCGCGTCTTGCGCCAAGCGTCTCGCGTTGAGCGTGCCGTCCCACAGCGCCTTGCTGGAAGAACCCGCCGCTCAGCTTGCCGAAGCCTTCGCCGATGTCCCGCTTCGCGCGCCCCGTATCCGTTATCTGAGCAGCACCACTGCCCGACCCATCGCCGATCCTGAGCGTCTGCGCGACGACCTGGCCTTCAACATGTGCCGCGTCGTCGACTGGCACGGCACCCTGCGCACCGCCTACGAACGCGGCGTGCGCTTGCATATCGAACTGCCCCCCGGCTCGGTGCTGACCGGCCTGGCGCGGCGGGTTTTTGAACAAGGTACGCTGATCGCCTTTGACGGCGCCCGGTTGGACACACTGGACGCCTTGCTGCGTCAGGAGGGCAGCCAGAGCCGATAGATCGCGTGCAAATCAGAGCGAGCGAGCCGTACTCGCCACTGTTCGATGGATAAAAACAACGACCTCGACAACACACGCGCATTGGAGCCGGCACCGCCGGGCCTGAGCGCAACCCAAAAGGACAATAACAATGATTATTTTCGGTGTGGCCTTCCTGGCCTTGTGCACCCTGACAGGCATCTTCGTCGGTGAATTGCTCGGCAAGCTCATCGGCGTCCCAGCCAACGTCGGCGGCGTCGGCATCGCCATGGTGCTGCTGATCCTGCTTGGCAGTTATCTCAAGACGCGCGGCCTGTTCACGATGGATTCGGAGCAGGGCATCAAATTCTGGAGTGCTGTGTATATCCCCATCGTGGTCGCCATGGCGGCGCAGCAGAACGTCTATGGCGCGCTGAGCGGCGGCCCGATGGCGATTCTCGCCGGCATCGCCGCGGTCGCCATCGCCTTTGCCCTGGTACCGGTACTCGACCGGATCGGCCGAAAAAAGCTTGAAGCCGATGAAGCCAAACCACTGACCAACGAGGGCTGAGCCATGTACGAATCTCTACTCAAGGTCGTTTCCGGCTACGGGCTGATCAGCGGCTTCGCCATCATCGGCGCCACCATGTGGTTCTCCTACTGGCTGTCGGACAAGCTCACCAAGGGCCGTCTGCACGGTTCGGCGGTGGCCATCCTCATCGGCCTGTTGCTGTCTTATATCGGTGGTGTGGTGACGGGCGGGCAGAAGGGCCTGGTCGACATCGCCCTGTTCTCCGGCATCGGTTTGCTCGGTGGCTCCATGCTGCGCGACTTCGCCATCGTCGCCACCGGCTTTGGCGTCAGCGTCGAAGAGCTCAAGCGTGCCGGAATGGTGGGTGTGCTCGCCCTGTTCGTCGGCGTGTTCTCATCGTTTATTGCGGGCGTTTCGGTCGCCATGGCCTTCGGCTACACCGATGCGGTCAGCCTGACCACCATTGGCACCGGCGCGGTGACCTACATCGTCGGTCCGGTGACCGGCGCTGCGATTGGGGCGAGTTCCGAGGTGATGGCGCTGTCCATCGCGGCCGGTCTGGTCAAGGCGATTCTGGTGATGATCGCGACGCCGTTCTTTGCTCCGATGATCGGTCTGAACAATCCGCGTGCGGCGGTGATCTTCGGCGGGCTGATCGGTACTTCCAGCGGTGTAGCCGGCGGGCTGGCGGCGACTGATGCCAAGCTGGTGCCGTACGGCTGCCTGACGGCTGCCTTCTATACCGCGTTGGGCTGCCTGCTTGGCCCGTCACTGCTGTTCTTCATCATGCGCGGGCTGCTTGGCTGACCGGCACGGAGGTGGAAAAGGCGTTGCCGTTTTCCACCCTCCGCGCGTCAGCTTGGATTCTTGAGGCTGTACATGCGGCATTCGGCCAGGAGCGCGAGCAGGTTGGGATCGCGCTCCTTGGCCTTCAGAAACACCACCCCGATATGCTGCTGCAGGTGGTAACGCGCCTGCAGCGGCACCAGTTTGACCCGCGACTCGTAGACCATCCCCACCCGCCCCGGCAGCAACGCATAGCCCACGCCTGAATTGACCATGCTCAGCAAGGTGAAGATGTCATTCACCTGCATCGCCACCTTGGGCTCGAAGCCGGCCTGCTGAAACACCCGATTGCCGTCCTGGTGCGTCGCGAAACCTTGCGTCAGCGTGATGAACGTGGCGTCGCGCAGGTCGCTCAGGTCGACTTCCGCCTGCTGGGCGAAGGGCGAATCGGCCGGTGCAGCGAGAAAGATGTCATCGGCGAACAGCGGCAGCTGTGCACAGTCCGGGTCGTGGCTGACGCTGTCGTTGATCGACACAATGATCGCGTCCAGATCCATGTTGGACCCGAGGATCAGGTCGATGTTGAGTTCTATGCGGCGCAGCTTCAGGCCCATTATCAGCTGCGGGACTGTTTTAACCGTCAGTGAATAGAGCGCCCCGAGCTTGAACCGCTCGGCCGAGAACCCCGCCGCCTCGCGGGTCTGCCGCACGGTCTCGAGCACGTCCTGCACCAGCTTCTGCGCCTTTTCTTCCAGCACATAAGCGCTTTCCAGCGGAATCAAA
>JAKUTK010000060.1:13078-26954 GCA_022448005.1 Pseudomonas sp. | reverse complement strand
CAGACGGCCGATCCGGCCGAAACCGTTGATACCAATTTTGAGCGTCATGGTTGATTTCCGTAAGTCAGGCGCCGCGAGGCGCAAACATGATGATGGCCATGCCGACCAATGCGACGGCCGATCCCAGTAGATCCCAGCCGGTAGGCCTGATGCCGTCGACGAGCCACAGCCAGACAATTGCAGCGCCGATGTAAACGCCGCCATAGGCGGCATACACGCGCCCGGCTGCTGTCGGGTGCAGCGATAACAGCCAAGCAAACAGCATCAATGATGCCGCGGCAGGTATCAGGAGCCAGGCGCTTTTGCCTTGACGAAGCCATAGGTACGGCAGATAGCACCCGACGATTTCGGCCAGTGCGGTGATGAAGAACAAGCCAAAGGTCTTCAGCATCAGAGGTCAGTCGCCAAACTGTGCGAGCCAGCCGACATGGGCCGGGTGTTGAATGGCTTTGGGCCGAAGCGCCTGGACCTTTTTCACGGCGGTCTCCCGAGGCATGCCCAGCTCGATCAGGATGCGCGCGGCAATCAGCCCGGTGCGTCCGGAACCACCCTTGCAGTGGATCGCCAGCGTGGCGCCTTCGGCCAGTCGCGCAAGGATGATTTCCCGATGGGGATGCCAAGCAGTATCGAAGTCAGCCAGCGGGACCTGTTCATCGGACACCGGTAGCTGCAACCACTCCATGCCAAGCTCGGCGCAGCGAGCCGGAAGGTGATCCGCCTGGTTGGCTGCCAGCTCGGCGTCCGGCATCAGCGTGATAAGTACCTGCGCGCCAGCTGATTCGATCGTCGTCAGCGCTTCACTTACGCCGGTGCCCTTGGTGCCGGGGCATGGCGTGAACATTAAGCGGCCCGCGTGACCTGGGATATCGAGAACGTCATAAGGGTGCGACATGGTTGCCTTTCCTTGTTCAAATCGAGCGCTGATTGACGCGTGCTGACAGGGCCTCGGCCGATTCCTTGCGTTCGGAGTAGCGATCGACAAGGTAGCCACCGCGTTCACGTACCAGCAGCGTGAACTTGACCAGTTCCTCCATCACGTCCACGACCCGGTCGTAATAGGCCGAAGGTTTCATTCGCCCGGCGTCGTCGAACTCCAGAAACGCCTTAGGTACTGAAGACTGGTTGGGGATTGTGACCATCCGCATCCAGCGGCCCAGCACGCGCATCTGATTCACCGCATTGAAGGACTGCGAGCCCCCACAGACCTGCATCAGCGCCAGCGTCTTGCCCTGCGTCGGGCGGACAGCGCCCATGCTCAGCGGTACCCAGTCGATCTGTGCTTTGAACACCGCACTCATCGCACCGTGTCGTTCCGGCGAGCACCACACCTGGCCTTCCGACCAGATCACCAGCTCGCGCAGCTCCTTCACCTTGGGATGAGATTCGGGCGCGTCGTCTGGCAAGGGCAGGCCGGCGGGGTCGAAGATTCGCGTTTCGCAACCCATTGCCTCCAACAGACGCGCCGCCTCCTGGCTCATCAAGCGACTGAACGAGCGTTCGCGGTTCGAGCCATAGAGCAACAGAATGCGCGGTTTGTGTGCTGGATCGCTGGGCAGGTTGAGCTTATCCAGACTCGGTAGGTCGAGATGCTCGAGGTCGATATTTGGAAGAGTTTCGTTCATTGCTTTTCTCGCATTAGGGCGTCAACTCATCGTGGGTGGCGTTCGCATCGAGCTGGTTGCGGCAGAGGGCGAAGAGAGCGGCCATGCGTACCTGGACGTTCGAGCCTGTGGTGGAACGGTCACGGACCGATGCGTGGGAACCGCGTTAGCTGTGCACAGCCATTGCGCTCGCACGGATCGCTCCGATTCAGCCGCATATTGCTGCGCGGTCAGGCCGGGCATGCATGCGTTCAAGGCGCTCAGCATCGCTACTCAACCATCTTCTATTGGCATTGAGCACGACCTGCAGCATCTCGTGAACCCAATCGGGTAGGTGCGGGTGCAGGCGGTAATACACCCACTGACCCTGGCGTCTGTCTTCAAGGATTGCGCAGCTTCTCAACTGGGAGAGATGCCGCGAAATCTTGGGCTGGCTTTGCTCAAGCGCGGTCGTCAGCTCGCAAACGCATAATTCTCCTTTGAGCGTGATCAGCAAGGTCATGCGCGCTCGGGTTTCATCGGAGAGGCATTTAAAAACCATGTCAGGCGTTAGAGGTTCGATCACGGAATTCATGGCCTGGATGATGTGATTGACATGGAGCAGGCTCCACACGGAAAGCTGAGAATATATTGATAGCCGCATATGCTGTAAAGCGAATATGCTCAGACGGTTTCTTGGCAAGCTCGGCTGCACATTCGATGGGGGTGAGCTGCCGTGCGCGGCCCATGGCCCATCAGATGATTTCGATGCTGACGGAGCTGCCACCGGCTGCTAGCACTTCAAAACCGCGACCTAGATGAAATAACGAGAAGTTCCATGTCTACCCAATGCGAAACCATAGGAAAAAAAGCCGCAGGTGCGCCAATCGGTTTCTTTGAGCGTTACCTGACCCTCTGGGTCTTTCTGTGCATCGTGGCCGGGACGCTCATCGGCCTGTTTGCGCCAAACGCGGCACAGACGGTCGGTGCGATGGAGCTGGCAAACGTGAACATCCCCGTAGGGGTGCTGATCTGGGTGATGATCATCCCGATGCTGATGAAGATCGACTTCAGCGCACTTCATGAGGTCTTTGAGCACCGCGCTGGTATGGGCGTGACCCTGCTCGTGAACTGGGCAATCAAGCCCTTCACCATGGCGTTTCTCGCCTGGCTGTTTCTCCGACACGTTTTCGCGGATTGGCTGCCGGCTGACCAGATCGATAGCTACGTCGCCGGATTGATCCTGCTCGGCGCAGCGCCCTGCACAGCCATGGTGTTCGTCTGGAGCAACCTGTGTAACGGCAACGCCAACTTCACCCTGACTCAAGTGGCGATGAACGACCTGATTATGGTGTTTGCCTTTGCACCCATTGTGGCCTTGCTGCTGGGTGTCTCGTCGATCCCTGTGCCCTGGGACACGCTGTTTCTTTCCGTCGTGATGTACATCGTCATTCCACTGACGGTTGCTCAGCTCATTCGCTCCCGCCTTCGCAGCCGCGGTGAAGACACGTTTCAGGCAGCACTGGCGCGTATTCAGCCGTTCGCTATCCTGGCGCTGTTGGCGACACTGGTGCTGTTGTTTTCCTTTCAGGGTGAAGCGATCGTCGAACAGCCCTTGGTCATCGCCATGTTGGCGGTGCCGATCCTGCTGCAAACGCTCGTGATTGCCGCGTTGGGTTACTGGCTCAACCGACAGCTGAAAGTGCGCCATGACATCGCCGGGCCGTCCGCCATGATCGGCGCGTCGAATTTCTTCGAGCTCGCGGTAGCCGTCGCGATCGTGCTGTACGGCTTCAGCTCGGGGGCAGCGCTGGCGACGGTCGTAGGGGTGCTCATCGAGGTGCCGGTGATGCTTTGGCTGGTTCGCACCGTCAATAAAAGTCGAGACTGGTACGAACGGGCGCTTCCGCGAGGCTAGCAGTGCGTTGCACTCGAGCACGGGGCCGACTGGCTTGTGCGCTTGTCGGTAGTCACGCTCGGTTGCGGTAAGACCGCGTTACCGAAGAGCCAACCAGAGCGGGCCGCAGTTAGCCGCCCTGTACGCTCAGCAGGAGGATCGAATAACCGACCGAGCCGAGCAGGAAGGCACTGAAGCGGCTATCGCGCTCTTCCGGTAACTCCTCTTTCAATACGTTCAGAATGATCGAGCCGCCTACAAACGCGGTCAGTGCTGAAACCGCGAGTTCTGAAATCTCGGTTGCAAGGCCCAGGGTCCAGCCGGCGAGCGGCATTGCGGCGAGTAGCCAGCGACCGCGACGCCTGAATAACCCCTTATGGTCGTTCTGGAGCGCGAAGTCATTCACCAGGAAATGAAGGCCCATCGCGACGCAATAGAGCACCAGAGTGGTCAGGCTACTGTTTTCGCCCTGAATCAACAGATAGCCAATAAGGCCGTTGTAGATGGCGAAGGCAGCGATATGCAGCCAGAACACGCCCGCATGGGATTCGGCATGTTCCGGCAAGTGACGACGGTGCTCCTTGATCAGCCGTTCCAATCCATAGAATGAGGCGAGGCCAAGCAGCGCCAGCAAGTAGACGTGATGCTCCAGGTAGCTGAGCACCCAGATATCACTGCCATCCAGCACTGCCTGACCACGCGCCAGTTCCGGCAGCAGATGGACGAACACGTAGGCCACCGAAACGCCGCCAGCCATGGAAAGCCACCGGCTACGAGGCAGACTATTGAGCCTGCGCAAACGGCCTGCAAAAACATGAACGGTAGCCAGAACAAAGGCGGCGGCGAAGCTGGCAAACAAGAGTAACTCCATGCATGGGTAACGATGTTGATCATTACCAATGACTTCCGCCTGCGCTCTCGCGTTCACTCGGTAAGCCGCGTAAGTCGATTCTGTGATGCCATAACGCCATGCTGCGATGTATGGTCTGGGTAATGCCGTATTTTTTTTGTTAAAGTTCGCCGCTTATGAAGCGAGCAGCCAGCCCAGCTTTGAATTTGTCCAGAAAGAGGTGTCTGCTTGATTAGAGTGCTTGTGGTCGACGACCACGATCTAGTACGCACAGGCATTTCCCGCATGCTTGCCGATATCGATGGCCTGCAAGTGGTCGGTCAGGCGGAATCCGGTGAGGCGGCGATCAAGAAGTCCCGTGAGCTCAAGCCGGACGTAGTCTTGATGGACGTCAAGATGCCCGGCATTGGCGGCCTTGAGGCGACACGCAAGTTGCTGCGCAGCCACCCTGACATCAAGGTCATCGCGGTCACCATTTGCGAGGAAGATCCGTTTCCAACACGGCTGCTTCAGGCCGGGGCGGCCGGCTACCTGACCAAAGGCGCTGCGCTGGAAGAGATGATCCAAGCGATTCGAATGGTGTTCGCCGGCCAGCGCTACATCAGCCCTCAGATCGCCCAACAGCTCGCGTTGAAGTCTTTTCAGCCCAAGGTCAACGGCTCTCCATTTGATTTGTTGTCCGAACGGGAAATTCAGATCGCGCTGATGATCGCCAACTGTCAAAAGGTCCAGGCTATTTCCGACAAGCTCTGTTTGTCGCCCAAGACTGTGAACACCTATCGCTATCGTATTTATGAAAAGTTGTCGATTACCAGTGATGTCGAGCTAGCGTTGCTCGCCGTACGACACGGCATGGTCGACACCATCAATTGATGAGCGGCTTCGATTCCTCAGCATTCCTGGCTTCTTGCAGCGGACGTCCCGGCGTCTATCGGATGTTCGATGCTGAAGCCAAACTGCTTTATGTTGGAAAAGCGAAGAATCTTAAAAAGCGCCTGGCCAGTTACTTCCGCAAGGTCGGGCAAGCGCCGAAAACAGCCGCGCTCGTGGCCAGAATCGCGCAGGTCGAAACGACGATCACGGCTAACGAAACCGAAGCGCTGCTGCTCGAGCAAACGCTTATCAAGCAATGGCGGCCGCCGTACAACATTCTGCTACGCGACGATAAGTCGTACCCCTATGTTTTTCTTTCCAGTGGGGACTTTCCTCGGCTCAGCATTCATCGAGGCGCCAAGAAGGAAATTGGACGCTATTTCGGGCCCTATCCCAGCGCGGGCGCCATCCGCGAAAGCCTGAGCTTGTTGCAGAAGGCATTCTTCGTCCGCCAGTGTGAAGACAGCTACTACCGAAACCGCACCCGCCCGTGCCTGCAGTACCAGATCAAACGCTGCAAGGCGCCGTGTGTGAACCTCGTAAATCCAGAGGAATATGCCGAAGATGTTCGTCATTCGGTGATGTTTCTGGAAGGGCGTAGCAATGCTCTGGCTGAGGAGCTTTCAAAGAATATGGAAAAGGCCGCGATGGCGCTTGATTTCGAGCGTGCCGCGGAAATACGCGATCAGATTGGCATTCTGCGACGTGTCCAGGATCAGCAAAGCATGGAAGGCGGCAGCGGCAACGTCGATATCGTCTCAGCCGTGGTGAGCCCGGGCGGCGCTTGCGTCCACCTAATCAGCGTGCGCAGTGGCCGAGTGCTGGGCAGCAAGAATTTCTTCCCTCAGGTGGCAATAGAGGAAAGTGTCAGCGACGTACTGCAGGCATTTCTGGAGCAGTATTACCTCAGCTCCATGGAGCGCGATCTGCCGGCCGAGTTGATCGTCAACGCCGTGCACGAAGACTTCGGAACACTCATCAGCGCGGTCGTCGAGTTACGCGACGTCGAATTGATCATCACCCATCGGGTACGCGGTACCCGTGCGCGCTGGCAGCAGCTGGCACTGACCAACGCCGAGCAAGCACTCGGTGCAAGACTGGCAAGCCGTCAGCATCTGGCTGCACGGTTCCAGGCGCTGGCCGAAGCATTGGAGATGGATGAACAGCCAAGTCGGCTGGAATGCTTCGATATCAGCCACTCCAGTGGCGAGGCTACCGTGGCGTCCTGCGTAGTGTTTGGTCCGGAAGGGCCGTTGAAGTCTGACTATCGGCGCTACAACATCGAAGGCGTAACCGCGGGTGACGATTACGCCGCAATGCACCAGGCGCTGTCCCGTCGTTTCAGAAAAGCAGCCGAGGGGGAGGGCAAGCTACCGGACATCTTGCTGGTGGACGGTGGCAAGGGCCAGCTCAACATGGCTCGTGAAGTGCTGCAGGAGCTCGCCGTGCCCGACTTGATCCTGCTTGGCGTTGCAAAAGGCGTCACCCGCAAGCCGGGCCTGGAGACCCTCTATCTGAACGATGCAGCGCATGAATTCACGCTACCAGGCGACTCGCCAGCGCTCCACCTGATCCAGCAGGTGCGCGACGAAGCCCACCGGTTCGCGATCACCGGCCACCGAGCGCGACGGGGCAAGGCGCGCACCACCTCAACATTAGAGGGGGTTGCCGGCATCGGACCGAAACGCCGCCGAGAACTGCTCAAACACTTCGGTGGTCTTCAAGAACTTAGCCGTGCGAGTCTTGACGAGATCGCCAAGGCGCCGGGCATCAGTAAAAAGCTTGCCGAGTCGATTTATGCCGCTCTGCACAGTGAGTAGAATCACCCTCTAAATCCGCGGACCAGTGGTATCGATGAACATCCCAAACATTCTCACCGTGCTACGCGTACTGCTGATACCGATCATCATCCTGTTGTTCTATCTGCCTTTCCAATGGAGCTACCTGGCGGCAAGCGCGGTATTCGCCATCGCGGCCCTCACCGACTGGCTGGATGGTTATCTGGCCCGCAAACTTCAGCAGAGCACGCCCTTCGGCGCCTTTCTTGATCCAGTGGCGGACAAGCTGATGGTGGCAGTGGCCTTGGTGCTGCTGGTTGAAGAGCATTCGAACCTCTGGTTGACCTTGCCGGCAGCGATCATCATCGGCAGGGAAATTGTGGTGTCAGCTTTGCGCGAATGGATGGCAGAGCTGGGCGCCCGGGCACAGGTGGCGGTGTCCAATCTGGGCAAGTGGAAAACAGCGGCACAAATGGTGGCGCTCATCATTTTGCTGGCTAACCCCCCGCTGACTACGGTCTGGGTTGGGCTGGGTTATGCCTTGCTGATCGTCGCCGCCGGGCTGACGTTGTGGTCAATGGCCAATTACCTGATGGCCGCCTGGCCTCATCTAAGCCCTACTGAAAAGAAATAAAAAACTTTTTTAATCAAGGGCTTGACGGGGCGCGCTGAAACTATAAAATGGCGCCCGTCACCAAGACGATGCGGGAATAGCTCAGTTGGTAGAGCACGACCTTGCCAAGGTCGGGGTCGCGAGTTCGAGTCTCGTTTCCCGCTCCAGTTTGTTGACGATGACGCCGCTGCATGCGGCGTTATCGTTTTGAGGCCGGTTGGCAGAGTGGTTATGCAGCGGATTGCAAATCCGTGTACGCCGGTTCGATTCCGACATCGGCCTCCAGTAATAAAAAAACCGCAAGCGAAAGCTTGCGGTTTTTTTATGCGCGCTCAATTTTTGATTCGTGACACTGCAGCTTGGTCTGGTCTGGTCTGGTGAGCATCCTCTCTAGCCGGAACTGTAGCGCCTCGGTCGATGACTGAAACATAGAGAGTCTATTATGGACTCCTCTATGTCAGATGCGATGAGCTACCTTGCAATTGCGCTTGCTGGCGCCGTGATCGTGCTGGATCTGTTGGCCATCATCAGCGTGTTCAAAAGCGATCGAAGCGTCGGTGCGAAAGCCCTATGGGCGCTGGGTATCGCCATCTTTCCGATTCTCGGGCTGGTGTTCTGGCTGAGCGTCGGCATGCGCCGTCGTCATTGAATCTTTACGTCGTAAGCCTAACTTCGGGCTGTTCCATGGCAGCAAACTCGCTACAGACGCGCCGGCATCGCCGTTCGGGTTGCGCCTCGGCCAGAGCCTCGTTATAGTCCTGCGCCGCGATCAACGTCGCGCATCACCGTCCCGCCCGGATGGCGAAACTGGTAGACGCAAGGGACTTAAAATCCCTCATCCGAAAGGGTATGCGGGTTCGATTCCCGCTCCGGGCACCATCGGGACACACTGATACATCCGTATCTAAACCGGCCGCCGCAGCCGGTTTTATTGTTTATAGGGCAGCCCGCCTCTGCGCTATGGCTCATTGCATGTGACCAGTGGCACCCTATCGTCGTGAACGCAGCCCCGCCACGCTCCTCTTATCCTGTAGTGCATTTGCTATGGCAGAGGAGATTAAACGATGGCCAATGACCCTGACGGTCTCTCAAACCAGAATAACGATCCTTCGCACGCCGAGCGCGCGGGCAAAGAGGATGTGATCATTCCCGGTTCACCACCTCCGTTGGGATCCGAGCGAACGGATGTCAGTCCCGGTAGCGAAGCTGGCGTGGATGAGTTCCCGAACAATGCCGGCCCGACTCCCCGAGACAAAGCCAAGCGAGGAGGGGAGATGAATAATGTCCCTGATATCGACCCCGACAGTGCAGAACTGGATGACGCACCTAATCCCCGTTAGCAGTCGCGCAATTAAAAAGCCCCGCACGGGGCGGGGCTGCAGGCGTTTAGCCAGTCGTTCCGTTGTCCTTTAACTCGCACTCCTGCGAACGCTCCTTGTCGAGCCTCCCTGGCCCGCTGCGCGTCCTGCGCTACTGGTGATTAGAGTAGGCGAGACAGAGACGACGCGAAATCATCCAACTTCACCAGTGTGGGTCAGCCGAGGCTTACGCCGAGTAGGCGATCGACGCATCGGTGTATATATCGAGCGAGATACTTTGCCCATGATCAAAAGCGTTTATCGCGTCAGCCTTGCCGCAGGGGCGTCGCTGACGCTGGCTGGCTGCAGTGCGTTCGAGGGCGTGCCAGCCGCTCAGCCAACAGACGAGTACGTATTGGCCTGCGAGAAAGTTGAGCAACCTGGATGTGAGACTCGTGCAGAGCAGCTCTGTCCAGAGGGTTACGACACCCTCAGCAGCGAAGAGGATTTTGCACGAAAGGAGTTGCGAGTCAGATGCACAGGCGAGGCAAACCCGCCCTAGTTCGGACGGCCGCAGGAGCGGGCCGTCCGTTTGGGACGGTCAATCAGCGGAATCGAGTAACGCCTGGGCCTGCTCGAGAACCTGGAGCGATTGAGTGTGGTCGCCCGCTTTGTGCAACTGCTCTCCTTCCGCTCGGAGTTCTTTGACTTTTTCCAGCGTTGCCGGATCGCTTGGCGGATTGGTCTCGAGCTGCTTGTCGATCTTGGCCATGTCCATCGGGCAGTGCATAGCCCAAAGCGGCGTACTTACAACCGCGGCAGCGAGCAGTAACATGATTCGGCGCATGATGTCGGTCTCCTGACTGATGATTGTCAGTGCAGTATAGGATTCACGCTGAACCCCGCCGTTTTTCGGACGCAAGGTAGGCTCGAGCAATAGACGGTGGTCGGATAGTTATCGTACAACTACTGAGCTATGATACGGGTTACTTCGCTTCAACGAGATTGATGTGTCCATGGAAAATCAGATCGCCCAGCCGCGTGTTCGCCGTAAGCACCGCAGCCTCGCACAGGAGCTGGTGACCGAGCTGTCGCAGCAGATCCGCGACGGCGTTATCAAACGCGGCGACAAGCTGCCGACAGAGTCAGCGATCATGCAGGCTCAGGGGGTCAGTCGCACGGTAGTGCGCGAGGCGATCTCCAGGCTGCAAGCGTCCGGACTGGTCGAGACTCGCCATGGCATTGGCACTTTCGTGCTCGATACCCCGAGCACCACAGGTCTGCGCATCGACCCGGCTACTATCGGAACGCTACGCGACGTGTTGTCGATTCTAGAGCTGAGGATCAGCCTGGAAGTCGAATCCGCTGGACTCGCGGCACAGCGCCGGACTCCCGAACAATTGACAGCTATGCGGGAATTTCTGGATTCACTTCAGCGAAGTGCGGCGCTTTCCAGTGAAGCCGCCGTGTCGGATTTCCAGTTCCATCTGCAAATCGCCGAAGCAACGGGCAACCGTTACTTCACGGACATCATGAATCACCTAGGCACGGCGATCATCCCGCGCAGTCGGCTGAATTCCGCACGCCTGGCACATGATGATCAGCCGCATTACCAGCAGCGCCTCGGTCGTGAACACGAGCAGATCTACGACGCCATTGCCCGCCAGGATGCCGAATCAGCCCGAGCTGCGATGCGCCTGCATCTCACCAACAGCCGTGAGCGTCTGCGCCAGGCCCATGAAGAGGCGGAGACGGACAAGGTCAGCTGATCGACTCTTCAGCCCCCGCAACGCCAGTGGCCCATCCGGTCTCTATCGGGCCGCTGGCAATACTGCTTTGAAGCCAATTCCCATCCGTAGGCGCTGTTCGCGCCTACCCATCACCGGTTCGCCTGATCAGTGCTTGCGGTACGCCAGCAGGACAATGCCTCCCACCACGATGAAGCCACCCAGTATTTGCAGTGGACCCAACATCTGGCCAAGTATCAGCCACCCAAGCAGCATTCCGGCGACCGGTTCCATATTCATGACCGGGGCGTTGCGAGCGATGTTCAGCCGCGGCATGCAGATGAACAGTGTGGAAAACGCCGCGCCATAGAGAAGCACCAGGCACCCCAGCGCGATCCAGCCGACGGTTGCGCTGGGCAGGCCTAGCCCTCCCGGAATCAGACCGCTGGCACCGAGTAGGGCCGAGGCGCTGAACACCAGAATCAGCGTCAGCATGCTCCGTACCGAGCCAGCCATGCTAGACAGCTTATATTCGGTGACCCACAACGCCAGGGCAAACACCGCGGCGGCGGTCAGACTGAACAGAATGCCCGCCACCCATTGACCATCAGGCGCGTCACTGCTTATCAGCCTTGTCGGGACATCGAGCACCAGTACCAGGCCGATCAGAATCAGCCCCATGATCGCCAGCGCCTGACGGGTCGGTCTCGGGCCGCCAAGCGCCCAGCTCAGGAGCGCGAGCATGATGGGTGAGAGATTGACCACCAGCAGAGCCAGTGCGACAGGAATGCGCGCGACCGCCGAATAGATGCAGAAGCTCTGGATCGTGATCAACAGTCCCAGAAGGGTCTGCCAGCGCCACGTTGCAGCGCTCAAACGCAGGGACTCGCGCCGCCAGAGCACGAGCGCAGCGAGGGCCAGCAGCGTCACACCCGCGCGGCAGAGCATGGCCAGCAACAGGCCGGTGTCGTGATCGAAGGCAATGCGAGCAGCGATATGATTGGCGGCGAACGAGCAAGCCAGGGTGGCGAGGATTACTACGGCAATGTGGCGCGGAAAGGGTGTGGCAGTTTGCATCGGTTCAATCCTGTCCTGAGCAGCTTCACTGGGTTCGGTTGCGGCCTGTGGTAGGCATGACAGTGGTTCGTCGTTTGGTTGCGTTAACGGCTTACTGGCTTACAAAGAGAAACGCCGCCCGGTGGGCGGCGTCCTCGTCCGTGTATGCACGGCTGTCAGAGCACCAGGTTGGGCAACCAGAGTGAGATTGCGGGGATGTAGGTTACTGCAAGCAACACCATGAACAGCGCGACGTAGAACGGCAGCAGCGCCTTGACCGTATTCTCGATGGTGACCTTGCCGATCGCCGCGCCGACAAAGAGCACCGCGCCTACCGGTGGCGTGATCAGCCCGATGCCGAGGTTCACCAGCATGATCATGCCGAAGTGCACCGGATCGACACCAATGCCCATGATTACCGGCATCAGAATCGGCGTAAGGATCAGGATCAGCGGCGCCATGTCCATCAGTGTGCCGAGCACCAGCAGCATCATGTTGATGCACATGAGGATCACGTAGCGATTATCCGACAGGGTCAGGAACATCGTGGTGATCTTCGACGGGATCTGCATCAACGTCATGATGTAGCCGAAGCTCGCGGCGAAGGCGATCAGAATCATGACCACCGACAGGGTACGAACGGTGCGGTGCAGCAGCTTTGGCAGCTCGCGCCATTTGTAGTCACGGTAGATGAACATGGTGACGAAGAAGGCCCACACCACGGCGATGGATGCCGATTCGGTCGCGGTAAACACACCGGACAGAATACCGCCGAGAATGATGACCATGGTCATCAGGCCCCACAGCGCTTCAACGCAGATCTTCAATGCCTGCTTGAGTGGGACGACCTCGCCCTTGGGGTAGTTGCGAACCCGAGCAAAGATCAGGCACATGGTCATCATCACCGCGCTGAGCAGCAGACCGGGGCCGATACCCGCGATGAACAGTGACGAGATCGAGACGGTGCCACCAGCAGCCAGTGAATACAAAACCGAGTTATGGCTGGGTGGCGTCAGCAGCGCCTGGACTGAACCACTGACCGTAACGGCCGTGGAAAACTCGCGAGGGTAGCCCTTCTTCTCCATTTCCGGGATCAACACCGAACCTACCGAAGCGGTGTCTGCCAGTGACGAGCCGGAGATCGCGCCGAAAAAGGTCGACGCCATGATGTTTACCAGGGACAGGCCGCCGCGCACGAAGCCGACCAGCACCGCAGCAAACGCCACCAGTCGGCGAGACATGCCACCCTCGGCCATGATTGCACCGGCCAACACAAAGAAGGGGATAGCGAGTAGCGAGAACTTGTTAACGCCCCCGGCGACCTGAATCATCACCGCATCGAACGGAATGTCGATCCACCAGGCGCCAATCAGCGCTGACATGCCCAGGGCGTATGCGACTGGCATTCGCAGAAGAAAAAGTACGGCAAAGCTGCCGAGTAGAATCAGCGCGTCCATTTACGCGGCCTCCTTGCTGTCTTCGACCAGCTCGTAGTTGACCGCACGCCGATGGCTCTGGTCGCCGAAGATAATGCGTTCGATGACAAACAGCAGCGTGATAGCGCCGCCGATTGGGATCGGGGAATAGGTGATACCCACACGAAGTGTCGGCAGCGTGCTCATGAACTGATTCCAGGTCGCAGCGCACAGCTTGATGCCCCAGATCGTCATGAACAGGCAGATGATGCCCATCAGAATCTGCACCAGCAGCTCGACGTGGCGGTGCAGGAACTGGGGCAGGCGGTCGGTGAACATGGTCACCGCCATATGCGCACCGGCTCGATAGCTCGCCGCTGCACCGAGAAAGGTAAAGATCACCATCAGCAGGATGGCTACGGGTTCAGGCCAGCCGCCGCCAGAGCCCAGCACGTAGCGCGCGAAGATCCCCCAGGGGATGATCATGGACATGACCACGATGGCCAGCCCCGCGACCCAAACACAGGTCATGTAGATCGCGTCGTTGACGCGCAGCAGCGTGTTTTTCATCAGACTTCACCACAGGCGCGGCGGCGAACGAGGCCCGTCGCCGCGAGTTTTTTCGGAGAGAACGAATTACTGAACGGCTTCGATACGCTTGATCAGCTCGGCGTAAGGTGCGCCGTACTTCTCGCGAACCGGGGCGGTGGCATCGTAGAAGGGCTTCTTGTCAACTTCGATGAAGGTGACGCCTTCTTCCTTGAGCTTCGCTTCGCTGCTGGCGGTCTT
>JAKUTK010000060.1:0-13068 GCA_022448005.1 Pseudomonas sp. | reverse complement strand
TCTCATCCCACAGCTTGCGCTCTTCCATCTGCGCTTCCTTGGCGTACTTCTTGACGATTTCCTGCTGCTCCGGGGTGAGCTTGTTCCAGGTGGTCTTCGAGATCACGATCGGCTCAGGAAGGATCAGGTGACCGGTCAGCGAGTAGTTTTTCGCAGCGCGGAAGTGGTTGTGTTCAAGCATGGTTGGCGGGTTGTTCTCGGCGCCATCGACCACACCGGTCTGCAGGGCACTGAAGATTTCACCGGTGTTCATCGCCACACCCTGAGCGCCCATGGCGTTCAGCGTATCGATGAACAATGGGTTACCCATGACACGGATTTTCATGCCCTTGAGATCTTCAAGGTTGCGCACCGGCTCCTTGGTGTAGAGGTTGCGAACGCCACCGTCCATCCATGCCAGGCCGACCATGTTGAAATCGGAGTTGGTGATCTTGTCGAGGATTTCCTGGCCGATCTCACCGTCGATCACTTTGCGCATGTGTTCGTGATCGCGGAACACGAAGGGCATGTTGAAGGCGTTGACGTCTGGTACGACCGGGCCGAGTGTCCCCAGGCTGACGCGGGTCATCTGCACCGCGCCGAGCTGGACCTGCTCAACAACTTCTTTTTCAGAGCCCAGTACACCACCTGAGAACATGCGGAACTTGAGCTCACCGTCGGTGGCTTCTTCAATCTTCTTGCCCATGTTTTCCTGAGCCACAACAGTCGGGTAACCGGCGGGGTGGATCTCAGCAATCTTCAGCGTCATCTCCGCATAAGCGGTGCTCGACAGGCAGAAGGCCAGGGGAAGTGCAGCGATGAGCAACTTGCGTTTGAAGTCCATGTGAATCTCCGTTTTGTTTTTGTTGGTATGCAGCGTTGCGAGCGCAAGGCAGGGCAACTGCGTGCCTGTCCTTGAGGGTGAAGCGTTAGCGGTAGCGGGGTTCCTCCAGTCCGGCAATGCCGGGATGCAGGGCGAATACACCACCCGCCAAGGGCTGATCGGAAAGATCACCGCCTGGGCGAATGGATGTGACGAACAGGGTGTCCAGGCCGGAGCCACCGAAGGCGCACATCGCTGGCTTCTTCACCGGCACCTGGAGCGAGCGATCGAGGCGTCCATCCGGGGTGAAACGATGAACGAGGCCGGCATCGTTGCCGCAGATCCAGTAGCAGCCATCGACATCCACCGCAGCGCCATCAGGGCGGCCTGGATGCTGGTTCATGTCGACGAACAGGCGACGGTTGCTCGGCGTTCCGTTGTCGATGTCGTAATCGAAGGCCCAGATGCGTTGAACGCTGGGGTGGGAGTCGGACAGGTACATGGTGCGTCCGTCGGGGCTGAAACCCAGCCCGTTGGGTACGATGAAATCCTTCAGATGAGCCTTGGGCGACTCGCTGTCGGCCGAACCGTCGAGTCGGTACAGCGCGCCGGCCGGAGTGCCGACGGACATATCCATGACCATGGTGCCGGCCCAGAAGCGGCCCTGGCGGTCGCAGCGCCCGTCGTTGAATCTCATGTTGCCTGCGCCATGCTGAACGCCAGCAAGCCGGGTAGTGCGGAGTGTGCCGTCGTTCTGCGGAACCACATCGAAGATGCCGTCTTCCATGCCGGCTACCCAACGGTTCGCGTCACCTTCGCGGCGAGCGATACAGGCGATCATCTGGTCACCCGTCCAGCGTGTCACGGAGGCATCCGAAGCATTCCAGCGCAGCAGCTGCTTGTTGGGTATGTCGACCCAATACAGCGCCTGTTCCGAAGCTACCCAGACCGGGCTTTCGCCCGTTGCGTTCTGTGCGTCGACTATCAGTTCTGCTGAGTTTGCCATGGCGATTCTCTTGTTGTTTTCGCGGCGTGGCGGAATCAGTCTTCGAATGGGCCTGCTTCGCAGAAGGCGCCACCCTGATAGATCAGAGCTGGATCATTAGGCGCGTAGGGCGGTTGCTGTTCGATCTTTTCGCGAAACACTTCCGACGTGTCCTGAGGCTCGAAGCCCAGGTGCGCGGCCATGTGGTTGTTCCACCACGCGTCACGGTTCGCCGAAGCGCCATAGACGACGGTGTGCTTCACGTCCGGGGTAAACAGTGACCGCTCGATCAGATTGGTCAGGTCGCGATAGCTGAGGTAGGTCGCCATCATTCGGCGGTTCAGCGGCTCGGGGAACGAGGAGCCGATGCGGATGCTGACGGTCTCGATGCCGTAGCGATCGTAATAGAAGCTTGCCATGTCCTCGCCGTAGGATTTGGACAGGCCGTAGTAGCTGTCAGGGCGTCGCGGGGCGCTGGCGTCGATGGTCTCGGTCTGCTTGTGAAAACCGATGACGTGATTGGAGCTGGCAAAAATCACACGTTTGATGCCGTGCTTGCGTGCCGCTTCGTAGATATGGAATACGCCGCGAATGTTGCCTTCGAGGATTTCCTCGAAAGGCCGCTCTACCGAGACACCACCGAAATGCGCGATTGCATCGACACCTTCGCAAAGGGTGTGCACAGCGGCTTTGTCGGCAAGATTGCATTGCACGACTTCTTCATGTTCGCCGGCCGCAGGGTCCATGGGGGCGATATCGGAGAGACGGAGAATCTTAGCGTAGGGGCGAAGCGTTTCACGTAGCACCTTGCCCAGTCCTCCTGCAGCGCCAGTCAGCAGGAGGCGATTGAAGGGTGTGGGAGCGGTCGTCGTGTTTGTCATTGAGGTCTGCCCGTCGCTTATTATTTTATGTGTCATCTGTTGTCGGATGACTTGCCTCGATTATTTCCGCCAGCCCGCTCTGTTGTCAACCTGCCTGCTCGAACTTGTTAATGCGATTACAGCACCTGCCGAGCTGCCTCCTACCTATCGAAAAGGCCTCTCAATACCGCGCAGTTTCTGGCCTTGAGTGGCCCCTGATTTACTCAGAACACAAAATTAGCGAGCAATTTGATGCAATCACATACCACTAAAGTCGAGTATCCGATCCGGGCACAGCTTGGCGAACAAACACGCGCTGATGGCTGCTAGTTGTATGATGACATTGCTGCGAGTCGCGCTGTGACTTGGCTAACCTAGACGAGGATAACAATGACAATTCAGGCCAATGGTGAACGGGCAGGGGACTGCATCTGCTGGATAAAACTTAGGCTGGTGACGCTCCCCCTGCGTACAGCCGTCAGCGACGCAAAGGTATTGACTGGACGACAGAAACCGCTCGAATCGGTCAGTCTGCTGTTTGCGGAAATTCAAACCAGTCAAGGTCACAGCGGGCTCGGTTTCACTTACAGCCTGCGCACGGGAGGCCCGGCACAATATGCCCACGCTCAGGAAATCGCGCCGCTGCTGATCGGGGAAGACCCCAACGACATTTCACGGCTCTGGAGCAAGTTGATATGGGCCAGCGCGTCGGTCGGCCGCGGTGGGGTTGCGGCGCAGGCGATTGCGGCTATCGACACGGCGCTCTGGGATCTGAAAGCCCGTCGTGCCTCGCTGCCGCTATCCAAATTGCTTGGCGCGCACCGCAGCGCCGTTCCTTGTTACAACACCTCGGGTGGTTACCTGCAGGCCTCCATCGAGGAAGTGCTCGATAAAGCCACCCAGTCACGAGAGCGCGGCATTGGTGGCATAAAGATGAAGGTCGGCCAACCGAGCCGGCGACTTGATCTGCAACGCGTGGAGGCCTTGCGCAAGCATCTGGGCGATGACGTACCGCTGATGGTCGACGTCAATCAGCAATGGGACCGCATCACTGCACTGCGTATGGGGCGCGAGCTCGAGCAGTACCATCTGGAATGGATTGAGGAGCCGTTAGACGCATACGACGTCGCCGGTCACGCCGCATTGGCTGCACAGCTGGACACGCCTATCGGTACGGGCGAAATGCTCACCAGCGCCACTGAAGCGCTGGGTTATGTCGACACCGGCGCTGTGGACGTGATCATGCACGACGCCCCTCGCTTGGGAGGCATCACGCCGTTTCTCAAGGTGGCACATGCGGCCGAGCAGCGCGGCATGATCATGGCGCCACACTTCGTCATGGAGATTCACCTGCATCTGGCAGCAGCCTACGAGCATCAGACGTGGATCGAGCACTTCGAATGGCTGGAGCCAGCCTTCAACGAACGCCTCGAGATACGCGACGGGCAGATGATCGTCCCGGACCGCCCAGGCTTGGGGCTGAGCCTGAGCGACCAGATTGCAGGCTGGACGCAAGCCCAAGTGGAGTTCGGCAAGCGCGCCTGAACGAAAGACCGCGCCCTCAGGCGCGGTCTCGATCCTCTGTTACAGCTCCCAGCCTGTCAGCGCAGGCTGGGCACGCCTGACTCAGGTTTCCTGCAGCCTGGCCGCAGTAGTTTTTCGGCTACGCAGCGCACTGAACAGGAGCCAGGCCACTGAAGCCAGCGCCAGGAACAGGAATACTGCAGAGATGGGATTGGTGAGAAAGCCCATGAAGTTGCCATCCGACAACATCAAGCCACGCCGTAGATTCGTTTCAGCCATGGGACCGAGGATGAAACCAATGATGAACGGCGCTGCCGGCATGCCAGCCTTGACGAAGCCGTAACCAATCAGGCCGAACAGCAGAATGGTCCAGACATCGAACACCCGACTGCTCAGACCGAAGGCACCGACGACGCACAGCACCAGGATGATCGGCAGCAGGATGTGCTTGGGCACGGCCAGCAGCTTAATGAAGATGCGCAGGCCATAGAACTCCAGGACCAGCATCATCACCGAGGCGAGGATCAGCGCCGCAAAAATGGTGTACACCAGCGCACCCTGGCTGATGAACAGCAGCGGGCCAGGCTGGATGCCGTGGATCATGAAGCCGCCAAGGAGAATCGCGGTCACGGTGTCGCCAGGAATGCCGAGGGTCATTAGGGGGATCATGGCGCTGCCGATGCCTGCGTTGTTGGCGGTTTCACTGGCGACGACGCCTTCCACAGCCCCCTTGCCGAACTGTTCGGGATGCTTGGAGCGCTTCTTGGCGATGATGTAGGACACGATGTTCGAGGTGCCGGCACCGATGCCTGGAAGGATGCCAATTCCGATACCGATCAGCGCAGAGCGAAACGCGTTGGGGATCTGCCCAAAGAACTCCTTGAGCGAGAAACCGAAGCCTTTCACGCCTTTCATGCTGACCGAGGCGATCTTGCTTTTGTGTGCCGCTCTGCCGGTCTCGGCGATCTTAATCACTTCCGCCACGGCAAACATGCCGATCATCACCGTCAGCATGGCGAAACCGCCGTTGAGGTTCGGCGAATCGAAGGTGAAGCGGCGGATGGCGTCCACCGGGGCGATACCCACGGTCGAGAACGCAAAGCCAAGCGTGCCGGCATAGATGCCTTTGAGCAGCGATCCGGTGGACAGCGTGGCGATCAGCGTCAGCGAAAAGATCGCGATGGAGAAATACTCATGGGGCCCGAAGCGCAAGGCGATCTTGGCCAGCGAGGGCGCAATGGACATCAGTGCGACGATGCTGAAGATGGTGCCGAGGAAGGAGAACACCACACCGACGCCCAGCGCCTTCAACCCTTCGCCTTTTTCCATCATCGGGCCACCGTCGAAGGTGGTGGCGATGGAGGCGGGCGTGCCTGGAATCTTCAGCAGAATGGCTGAGATCAGGCCACCAGATGTCGCACCGATAAACAGGGCCACCAATAGCGACAGCCCTGCAGCTGGGCCCATGGTGTAGGTCAATGGCAAGCACAAGGCGATTGCCATCGTGGCCGAAAGGCCGGGAACTGCACCAAAGACGATGCCGACCGCTACGCCAAGGGTGATCAGTATGAATATGTAGGGCGAGAAAACCGCGCCAAAGCCGGCCTGCAGTAATTCGAACATGGCCGCCTCCTAGATTTTCAGAAAGCCGGTCGGGAGCATCAGATCGAAGCCCTGCCGGAAGGTGAAGAAGATCAAGGCGGAGGTGATGACCGCGATGACGATGTAGGTGATGTGGTTGATCTTCTGCTCGCGCGGCGTGATGACGATGAACTGCGCATACAGATAGAGCACGGTCATGATCGGGAAGCCGACCTTTTGCAGCAGGGCGACATAAACCGCGATCAGCCCCAGCGTTTTGAACACCGTTGGGTAGTCCGGCGGCGTTGCAGCTGACGGGTCAGCATCCGCGTCCGGATCAACAGGGGGCTGAGTGGCCTTGGTCGCGGTCAACAACTGCAGCGCGCCCAGCAGGCACAGCCCAACGGATAGCACGTAGGGGACGGTGGAGGCGTCGATAAAACCTTTGCGCGGAAGATTGATGGTCAGGAACAGGTAGAACAGGCCGGCACCCAGCATCAGGGCCCCGACCAGTAACTCCTTTCTCTTGTAGGTATCCATGGGACAGCTCTCGATTCGGAGGAAAGGCTGCCGGGCGCAGCGACTGCGCCCGGCATCATGCCGCGGGGTTACTTGCTCTGACGCAGTTCACCCTTGTACTTCATGAAGTCATCACGGGTGTTGGTCAGGCGGTCGATCGACGAGTTGGTATCGAAATAGCTGACCGGTTGCTTGAAAGTCTTACGCAGCTCTTCTTCGTACTCAGGCATCTCGGTGATCTGCTTCACGATGCCTGACATCTTCTCGATGATGGCCGGATCAGTGCCGTCCGGGAACGCCACGATGTAAGGCTTCTCCATGACGAAGTCGACGCCTTGCTCCTTAAAGGTGGGAACGTCGCCGAGCAGCGGGTTGCGCTCCGCGTTAGGCTGGCCCAGGGCAACCATTTCGCCGCTGGTTACGTAGTCCTGTACCGAGCCGTAGCTGATGGCCGCAAGGTCGATACGATCGCCCAGCAGAGCGACGACTTTCTCGGAAACCGTGCCGGCATCGACCATTTTCAGTTTGGTATCGGTCAGGCCTTCGAACATCAAACCCTGCAGGTGGGAGTAGCTGCCCATCTCGGTGCCGTAGGTGACGCTGCTCGGCTCGGCTTTGGATTTGGAGATCAGGTCTTCCAGCGACTTCAGGCCTGAGCTTTTTGAGGCAACGAATACGGTGCCCTTGTCCACACCGGCGATACAGCAGATGTCGAAGGCGTCCAGGCTGTCTTCGGTCAGGCCAGCGACTTCGTTGACGATCATTTGCCCGGTATGGGTGAAGAGAATGGTGTTGCCGTCGGGGTCGGCCTGTTTTACCTGCTCGGCCGCCAGGGTGCCGCCACCGCCGGCAACGTTGGTGATGACCATCGCTTCACCGGTGATCTTGGTGAAGTACTTGGCCATGGTACGGGCATTGAAGTCGGTATCTCCGCCAGCGTTGGCGATGACGACGACCTGTACCGGGCGAGTGGGCCATTCGGTTTCAGCAGCGAAGGCACTGCTGACGGCAGTGGCGAGGAGGGCGGAAACGAGGGAGGCGCTGATAGCTTTTTTCATTGTATGTCTCTCCGGTGGTTGGGGTTGCGGCGCTTCTTTGGTCTTCTTGTTAGCGACCCACGCTGGGCTGCTTGGGGTCGTATTTCCATCCAGGAATCAGGTATTGCATCGCCATGGCGTCATCCCGCGCGCCTGTGGCGACCTGGTTGTATAACTCGTGCGCAGCCATGATCCGATCCATGTCCGGCTCGACGCCCAGGCCCGGTTTGTCTGGAACCTGAACCGCACCGCCGACGATCTGCGGCGGTTCGCGGGTCAAGCGCTCCTGGCCTTCCTGCCAGATCCAGTGCGTGTCGATCGCAGTGATGTTGCCCGGCGCCGCGGCGGCAGCGTGGGTGAACATCGCCAGCGACACGTCGAAGTGGTTGTTCGAATGCGAACCCCAGGTCAGGCCGAACTGCTCGCACATCTGCGCGAGGCGCACCGAACCCTGCATGGTCCAGAAGTGCGGATCGGCCAGCGGGATGTCGACCGATTCGAGACGCAACGAATGGCCCATCTGCCGCCAGTCCGTTGCAACCATGTTGGTGGCGGTGGGAATACCGGTTGCGCGCTTGAACTCGGCCATGATCTCGCGACCGGAGAAACCGTTCTCCGGGCCGCACGGGTCTTCTGCGTAGGACAGGATATGGCCCTGGCCACTGCACAGCTCGATGGCCTCGGCCAGTGACCAAGCCCCGTTGGGGTCAAGTGTGACGCGGGCTTCAGGGAAGCGCGACTTGATGCCGGCAATCGCCTGCATCTCTTCGCTTCCACGCATTACACCGCCCTTTAGCTTGAAATCCTTGAAACCGTAGCGCGCCGTAGCGGCCTCGGCCAGTCGGACAATGGAGGCCGGGGTCACCGCCTCCTGATGACGGATGTGATACCAGTCATCAGCCGGACCGGTGCCGGTCAGATACGGCAGGTCGGTACGGGTGCGGTCGCCTATATAGAAGAGGTAAGCGAGCATCGGCACGCTGTCGCGCTGCTGGCCACTGCCAAGGAGTTCTGCAACTGGTACGTCGAGATGCTGGCCAAGCAAATCGAGAAGGGCAGCTTCGACAGCGGTGATGACGTTGTCCAGACGCAGATTGATCTCGTGCGGCTGCTTCAGAACCGCCGCTTCCGCTTCGGACGTGACCTCATGCTGCGTAGCTTGCGGACCCTTGGCCGAGCCGCCTGCAATGCGGCGGCGCAATGCGTTGAGGATTCCGTTATAGCGGCCGATGGGCTGGCCAATCACCAGGTCTTTGGATCGCTCCAAGGCTTGCCGAATACCTTCGCCACCCGGCACTTCACCGATACCAGTGCGCCCGGCGCTGTCCTTGAGGATCACCAGATTACGAGTGAAGTAGGGCGCGTGCGCACCGCACAGGTTCAACAGCATGCTGTCGTAGCCCGCGACCGGGATGACCTGCATTTCCTTGACCACTGGCGTCGCGGTTCGTGTGTCTTGCATCTGCTGTCTTGCTCCTGATTATTTTTATGAGCTTAATAATGTGGGCAATGCCTACTGCCGTGTTGAAGTCGCCAACGGTCCATGCCCTCGACCTGGTCGAGCTGGTATAGATGTTTGGAAATCAACTAAAGACGAGGCCGTTCGAATATCCCGAGGTGCGGAGCGACGAGGGTTCGAACCGATGCCGCAACCAACGAAACCCACTGAGGTAGTGGTTCCAGCTAGCAGACTGGGCTGAGCAAGGCAGGGCAGGGCGCGCTCGAGACGAGAGATCGGAGGCTGATACATGGCTTTCAAGCTCTGGTTGTTCTAAATGTCATACGTTGTCGTATGACTTGGTGAGATTTTTATCAGTGCGGTTCGCCCTTGTCAAATCGGTGAAACAAACTAACGGGGCCTCGTATGACCCGACGGTCATTTTTTTGTTTCAAAGGCATAGATTGCTTTTGAATACTGCATCTATGCTTCACTTGTTCGCCTCTCCAGGGTGAGCGTCGCTACCTGAAGCTGCAGGGGCAGTCCGACGAAAATCTTCAACAAAGAGGTAGCGCAGCCACATGTTGTACGATAACGTATCTCCAAGGCTGAGGCCCTATATCATCTACTCTTTGTTTCACAGGATGCTCGAACAATGAACCCACAAGAACTGAAGGCCATCCTCTCTTCTGGTTTGCTGTCTTTTCCGGTCACCGACTTTGACCAGCAAGGCGACTTCAGCCGTGCCGGCTACATCAAGCGTCTGGAATGGCTGGCTCCTTACGGCGCAACGGCACTGTTCGCCGCGGGCGGCACGGGCGAGTTCTTCTCGCTGACCCCGCAGGAGTATCCGGACATCATCAAGACCGCCGTCGATACCTGCGCCGGTCAGGTACCGATTCTTGCCGGCGTAGGCGGTCCAACCCGTCAGGCCATCGCGTACGCCCAGGAAGCTGAACGTCTTGGTGCAAAGGGCCTGCTGCTGCTGCCGCACTACCTGACCGAAGCCAGCCAGGAAGGTGTTGCACGGCACGTGGAAGAAGTGTGCAAGTCGGTGAATATCGGTGTCGTGGTCTATAACCGCAACGTATGCCGCCTGACCGCACCGCTGCTTGAGCAACTGGCCGAGCGCTGCCCGAACCTCATCGGTTACAAAGATGGCCTCGGTGATATCGAGCTGATGGTTTCCATCCGCCGTCGCCTGGGCGATCGACTGACCTACCTTGGTGGCCTTCCGACTGCAGAAGTCTACGCCGCTGCCTACAAGGCCCTGGGCGTGCCGGTCTATTCATCGGCAGTCTTCAACTTCGTACCGAAGCTGGCCATGGACTTCTACGCCGCCATTGCGCGTGAGGATGACGAAACCGTCGGCAAGCTGATCGACGACTTCTTCCTGCCGTACCTCGACATCCGTAACCGTTGCAAGGGTTACGCAGTCAGCATTGTCAAAGCTGGCGCGAAGATCGCCGGGTATGACGCCGGTCCCGTCCGCGCACCACTGACCGACCTGCGCCCGGACGAGTACGAAGCACTCGCAGCGCTGATCGAGAAGCAGGGCGCTCAGTAAGAGCACGTCAGACCAATCACTCGCCCCAACCACTGCGGTGCCTTTATTGAGACAGGCACTGCGGCGGATCTCACAAAGGAGAGCGTTACGTGGCAGACGCAAAACGTTATGACAATTACATCGATGGCCAATGGGTAGCTGGCAAGAATTACCAGGCCAACATCAACCCGTCCGATCTGTCGGACGTTATCGGCGAATACGCCCAGGCGGACGCCTCGCAAGTCGAAGCGGCCATCGCCGCCGCACGCAAGGCTTTCCCGGCGTGGTCCACGTCCGGTATCCAGGCGCGTGCTGACGCCTTGGAAAAGGTCGGGCTGGAAATCCTTGCCCGCCGTGAAGAGCTTGGCAACCTGCTGGCCCGAGAAGAAGGCAAAACCCTTCCCGAAGCCATCGGTGAAGTCACCCGCGCCGGCAACATCTTCAAGTACTTCGCTGGCGAATGCCTGCGTCAGGCTGGCGAGACGCTGCAATCGGTTCGTCCGGGCGTCAGCGTTGAAGTCACTCGCGAGCCGCTGGGGGTGATCGGTCTGATCACGCCCTGGAACTTCCCGATTGCCATCCCGGCCTGGAAGATCGCGCCTGCGCTGGCCTACGGCAACTGTGTTGTCATCAAGCCGGCTGATCTGGTTCCCGGCTGCGCCTGGGCCATCGCTGACATCATCTCGCGCTCCGGCTTCCCGGCCGGTGTGTTCAACCTGGTGATGGGCAAGGGCCGCGAAGTAGGCGAAGCCATCGTCAACGACAAGCGCGTCGATGGCGTCAGCTTTACCGGTTCGGTAGGTGTTGGCCGCGGTATTGCGGCGACCTGCGTGGGTCGTCAGGCCAAGGTTCAGCTGGAAATGGGCGGCAAGAACCCGCAAATCATTCTGGACGATGCCGACCTCAATACTGCCGTCGAACTGGCCGCGCAGAGCGCGTTCTATTCCACCGGCCAGCGCTGCACTGCGTCCAGTCGCATCATCGTCACCGAAGGCATCTACGACCGTTTCGTCGAGGCCATGATTGAGCGCATCAAGAAGATCAAAGTTGGTTCGGCACTGGAGCAGGGCGTTGACGTAGGCCCGGTGGTTTCGCAGGCCCAGCTGGACCAGGATCTGAAATACATCGAAATCGGCAAACAAGAGGGCGCACGCCTGGCCTGTGGCGGCGAGCGCGTGAGCTGTGGCACCGAGGGCTATTACCTGGCGCCGACCCTGTTCGTCGACAGCACCGCTGACATGCGCATCAGCCGTGAAGAGATCTTCGGGCCGGTCGCCAACGTGGTGAAAGTGAAGGATTACGACGAAGCACTGGCAATGGCCAACGACACAGAGTTCGGCCTGTCCGCGGGCATCTGCACCACGTCGTTGAAGTACGCCAATCACTTCAAGCGTCACTCCCAGGCCGGGATGGTGATGGTCAACCTGCCAACCGCAGGCGTCGACTACCACGTGCCGTTCGGCGGTCGCAAAGGCTCGTCTTATGGCCCGCGCGAGCAGGGCCGTTACGCCCAGGAGTTCTACACCACGGTGAAGACTACCTACATCGGCTGATCAGCCGAGCCGCCCAAAGGCGCGCAACCCGCTCGAGTCACTCAATGACTCGGCGGGCCGCGCCAGCGGCAAACAGATTGCGACACCGCAATGCGGACCATAAGAACAAAAGAGAGACACATATGAACGATTCTGTGAATCAAGGTGCTCCGGTCATCACTGAGCTCAAGGTGGTCCCGGTCGCAGGACAAGACAGCATGCTGCTCAATCTGAGTGGCGCCCATGGTCCGTACTTCACCCGCAACATCCTCATTCTCAAAGACAGCGCCGGCAACACGGGTGTCGGCGAAGTCCCCGGTGGCGAGGCCATCCGCAAGACGCTGGACGATGCACGCGCGATTCTGATCGGCCAGTCGGTCGGCAACTTCAACAGTCTGCTGAACCAGGCGCGCAAAGCCTTCGCCGATCGCGACGTCGCGGGCCGGGGATTGCAGACGTTCGACCTGCGTATCGCCATCCACGCCATCACCGCCATCGAGTCGGCGCTGCTCGATCTGCTCGGCCAGCACCTCAACGTGCCGGTTGCTGCGCTGCTCGGTGACGGGCAGCAGCGCGACGAAGTCGAGATGCTCGGTTACCTGTTCTTCATTGCAGATCGCAACAAAACCGACCTCGGCTACCGCGACGAAACCCATGCCAGCGATGCCTGGTTCCGTGTGCGTAACGAAGAAGCGTTGACCCCCGAGACCGTTGTGCGTCAGGCCGAAGCGGCCTACGAGCGCTACGGCTTCAAGGACTTCAAGCTCAAGGGTGGCGTGCTGCCGGGCAGCGAAGAGGTCAAGGCGATCCGTGCACTGGCCGAGCGCTTCCCCGATGCCCGCATCACCCTGGACCCCAACGGGGCATGGTCACTGACTGAAGCCATCGATCTGTGCAAGGACCTGCATGGCGTGCTGGCTTATGCCGAAGACCCCTGCGGTGCCGAGAACGGCTACTCCGGGCGCGAAGTGATGGCCGAGTTCCGCCGTGCCACCGGATTGCCGACCGCGACCAACATGATCGCCACCGATTGGCGGCAGATGGGGCACACCATCAGCCTGCAATCAGTGGATATTCCGCTGGCCGACCCGCACTTCTGGACCATGAGTGGCTCGGTCCGCGTCGCGCAGATGTGCCACGAGTGGGGCCTGACCTGGGGCTCGCACTCGAACAACCACTTCGATATCTCGTTGGCCATGTTCACCCACGTGGCGGCTGCCGCACCGGGCAAGATCACTGCGATC
>JAKUTK010000006.1:140821-166498 GCA_022448005.1 Pseudomonas sp. | reverse complement strand
GGCTGATGAAGGATCATGACGCAGCACTTGGTGCGCCTCTGAGCGCTGCGCCTAATGGCCGTTTCTTTCGTCTGAAGTGGCCATGCCGCAGCGGTAGTCTCACCGCTGCGCACCTGCCGTGTTACTGAGGCAGGACCTCGAGTGTGGCGCTGTAACTGGCGCGTCGCTCGGTGGCGGGCTTGCTGATCCCTTTTTCGCTTGTCAGCTCGGCCTCCAGCCAATACATGCCGGCGTCCGGCCAGGTGATACTGACTTTGCCCTGAGCATCGGTCGTTGCCTTGATTTCGCCCAGTTCATCGCGATAACGGTTACCGCCCGGGATTACGCTGATCGCAACGTCCGCGGCTGGCTTGCCGTCGAGCAGGAAAACAAACTCGGCGGTTTCACCCGCGAACAGGTCGTTGGGGTGCGTGACCGGCGACAGTTCGAGGCCTTTGCCTGTGGGTTTCAGGACGTCGCGGGTGGGGTTGCCGGAGGTGACGAAGACTTCCATGCGATTGCTGGTCTGGCTGACCTTGAGGTCTTCTGCCTTGGCCGGCACATCTTTGGCGAAGCTCTCGGCGTTACCCATCCAGCGCTGTGGCTTGCCGTTCTCTTTCCAGCTGGCGAACAGGCCGTGATTGGCAACGGCCAGCTTGTAGGTGCCTTTCTGAGTGAGGTGCAGGTCGAAGGTGCTGCGGTAGCGGCCAAGGCTGCCGTTCTCGGCTTTGAGCTGCGATCCGTCTGGTGCAATCAATTGAAGCTCGGGAACTGGGCGCGGGCGCATACCTGGTGGGCCGCCAGCCGGAGCGTTGTCGAGATCACCAATGCCCTTGAGGCGCAGCGGGAAATGCTCGAAATAGAACAAGCCGTTGGACACGGCTGCATCCACCGTCACCCAGGGGTCTTCGCCGGACAGCACGGTCGCGGACGGCAGCATCCAAGCCCGGTGGGCCTGGGCTGACAGCGGCAGGCACACGGCTAGCGCCAGAGCGGTCCATTTAATCATCGGTTTCATCGCGTGGCTTCCTTGATGCAGTGGGTGAGCTCAGGGGTTGAGCGTGAGGAATACGGCGCCCAGTTCGCTTTCGCCTTGGGCCTGATGGGCTTGCTGTTGCGTCGGCGGCCAGCTGAACGGCATGCGCAACAGTTCACGGCCGCCGACTTCGCGTGCCGCCTCCACTACGAGGCGATAGTCACCGGGCGGCAGATCCTTGAGTGGTGCGTCGCTCGAGTTGAAGGTCACGCTGTGGCTGCCAACTGCACGTGTGGCCGAGCTAACCCCGTCCACGGGCATTTCCAGGCTGCGACCGCTGCGCCGCCACCACTGGCGCAAATCCTTCAGCCATTTCTCGCCTTCCTGATCTTTCATGTTCAGGTCGTACCAGACGGCCAGATCGGCCGCATGGCTCTGATCGGGTTGTTCAAGCCAGATGGCGACGTATGGGCGGTGATATTCGGCGACCTGCAGCCTCGGTATTTCGACGGTCAGCTGCAGGTCGGCGGCCATTAACGGCGAACTGAGCAGGGCGAGGGGCAACAGCACAGATTTACGCATCGCAGATCCTTAATGAATGACCAGCAGGGCCAGCAGCACTGGAATGACCAATCCCAGTCCGATCAGCGGCCAGGTGGTGGGACGACCGGCTGCGTGGCGCTGCAGCAGCAACAGGCCGGTGAGACTGAACAGCACGCAGACCGCGGCAAAAATGTCGATGAACCAGCTCCAGGCAGCGCCGGTATTGCGGCCTTTATGCAGGTCGTTGAGGTAGGAGATCCAGCCGCGATCAGTCGACTCGTACAAGAGTTCGCCACTGTCCAGCGTCAGGCTCAGCCAAGCATCGCCGCCGGGACGGGGCAGGGCGATGTAGAGTTCGCCGTCGCTCCATTCGGCGTCCCGTTCAGTCAGGTCGATGTTCAGTTCGTCCTCCAGCCACTGGCGCAGCGTATCGGGCACCCCAGTCGCGGGGGGGTGTGTTAGTAGTGCTTGCTGCAGCATCTGAGGAAGCGTCGCTTGACGCTCGGTGGTGACAGACCGCGCCTCGATCTGTGCGGCATGATTGAGCGTAATCCCGGTGATCGCGAACAGCAGCATGCCGACCAGGCACAGCGCAGAGCTGATCCAGTGCCATTGGCGGAGCGTGCCGAACCAGAGTCGCATGGAAATCCTTGAACGTTGTCGAGTGAGCGTCGGGATTCTAAAGGCCGTTAGGGTGCGAATGCTAAGAATTTACAGAAGACATACATTCGCGTTAAGGCGAGGAGTGGCTATCCGGCACGCGTGCTGGCAACGATTGTTGGCTGGATAACCTTCCGCGCGTTCTGCTAGTCGTTCAGCCACCTATGAGCGCGGCCCGCTGTGGGCCGCGTGGCATGGCTTCAGGGCATCTGAACTTCGATCACGCCGTCGGCGTTGATGCTGATCTGACGGGTTCCGGCTTCCACGTCCGGCGTAGGCATGGCGTCCATGCTCTTCATCGATACGCTGCGCATCATCTCGGGCCGGTAATTGCCGCCGCTGTTCAGGTTCAGGCTGACGATCTTGTAGTCGTTGCCGCCCAGCGCCTCGGTGGCCAGCTGTGCGCGGGCTCGGAAGGCGGTTACAGCATCCTTGAGCAGTGCGTCTTCATTCTGTTGGCGGATCGAGTCGGACACGCTGAAATACATACCGCCCATCTGCAGATCTTGCATCAGCTCGCCGGTGAGCTTCGAGAGCGCGGCAAAGTCTCCGCTTTCCAGGCGCAGTTCGGCGCGTTCACGCCAGGCGGTGATCTTTTGACCCTTTTCCTCATAGACCGGGTAACTGCTACGGCTGCCCTGGCTGACCTCGACCTCGTTTACCTTCCGGGCGCGTTGCAGTGCCTTGTTGATTGCACGGGTGGTCTGCGCTGCCAGCTGCGCGGGGTCTTCGTGCTGCGACTCGGTGAAAAGCGTTACATGCATGCGGTCCTGGGCGACCTCGCTGCTGGCCTCGGCGCGCAGGGAAATCTGATTGTAATGTTGCTCGTCGGCTACAGCGGGAAGGCAGGCTATGCAGGCCAACAGCGCAATGCTGCGCGGAACGGAAACGAACATGGAAACTCCTGAATTCGAGGGCACCAACGGTGCGGCGCAAAGACTTTAGCCCTTTGCTCGCCAGTGCGCAGTTTTTCCGTGCGGCGCGTTGCCACAGACGGGCTGTGTTTCGGGCGGTTTCGTTATACTCGCGGCTTCTTTGGAGACCCCATGCACGCATCCGTTCACCTGCTGTCTGCCAGCCGCCAGAACCTCCGTCTGCTCACCCTGATCCGCGTCCTCGTGCTGGCTGCCCAGGCAGGCGCGGTAGGGCTCGCCTACGCCACACAACTGTTCGGTCTGCCGTGGTTTCATTTGGGGGTCACGCTTGGTGTTTCGGCGCTGATCTGTCTGGGTACGGCGTTGCGGCTTCGCGGGCCGTGGCCGGTCACCGAGCTTGAATATGCCGGGCACCTGGCGACCGACCTGTTGATCCACAGCGCCCTGTTGTATTACTCGGGCGGCTCGACCAATCCGTTCGTTTCCTACTATCTGGTGCCGCTAACCATTGCAGCGGCAACGCTGCCGTGGCTGTATTCGGTGGCGTTGTCCGGACTCGCGCTGGCTGGATACACCTTGATGCTGGTCTGGTACGACCCAGTCATCGTGCCGCCGGTTGATCGCACCACGCTGCTTGTCTATGGCATGTGGTTGAGTTTCGCGCTGGCGGCGGCGTTGATCACTTTCTTCGTAGCGCGCATGGCGGAGCAACTGCGGCGTCAGGAGCAGCTTCAGGCTCAGCGTCGTGAAGAAAGCATGCGCGACCAACAGCTGTTGGCCGTGGCGACCCAGGCCGCTGGTGCGGCTCATGAGCTGGGCACGCCGCTGGCGACCATGAGTGTGCTGCTCAAGGAGTTGCGTCAGGATTACAAAGAGCCTGCAGAGCTCAGCGAGGACTTGGCATTGCTGCAGTCGCAGGTTCAGTTGTGCAAGGACAGTCTGCGCCAGTTGGTCCGTGCGGCCGAAGCCGATCGTCGTCAGGCCATCGTCGAGCAGACCGTCCGCGAATGGGTCGAGTCGGTGTTGCAGCGCTGGCATCTGATGCATCCGGAAGCCACCTATCGTTTCCAGTGCCTGGGCAAGGGCACGCCCCCGCGGCTGATGCCGCCGGCGGATCTGGGCCAATCGCTGCTCAATCTGCTGAACAACGCCACCGATGCCAGCCCGGATAATCTGGACATTCGGCTGGACTGGGACGCACAGTGGGTCAGATTGACCATCCGCGACCACGGCGCTGGCGTACCGCTGGCCATTGCCGAGCAGATTGGCAGACCGTTTATCACGACCAAGGGCAAGGGATTTGGTCTTGGCTTGTTCCTGAGTCAGGCAAGCGTTACGCGCGCGGGTGGCACCGTGAAGCTTTACAATCACGAAGAGGGTGGCACCCTGACCGAGCTGCGTCTGCCGCACGGCTCGGTACGGGCCTGACCAGACGCGATTATTACGCGAGGAATGCAAACATGACCGAAGAGTTGCAGCACGAAGGCGAAGAACAGCCTCATCTGCTGCTGGTAGACGACGATCCGACCTTTACTCGCGTCATGGCACGCGCCATGAGCCGCCGCGGTCTGCACGTCAGTATCGCCGGGTCGGCGGAAGAAGGCCTTGAAATGGCCAAGCAGGACCTGCCTGACTACGCCGTGCTGGATCTGAAGATGGAAGGCGACTCCGGACTGGTGCTGCTGCCCAAGCTGCTCGAGCTGGACCCGGAGATGAAGGTGCTGATCCTGACTGGCTATTCGAGCATCGCCACGGCTGTGGAAGCGATCAAGCGTGGGGCCTGCAACTATCTGTGCAAGCCCGCCGACGCTGACGATGTGCTGGCTGCGTTGCTGTCCAAGCATGCTGATCTGGATACGCTGGTGCCGGAAAACCCGATGTCAGTTGACCGTTTGCAGTGGGAGCACATTCAGCGCGTGCTCGCCGAGCATGACGGCAATATTTCCGCCACGGCGCGTGCGCTGGGCATGCACCGGCGGACACTGCAGCGCAAACTGCAAAAGCGCCCCGTGCGGCGCTGACCGCACCCAGCGCCAATGGCTTCGGCTGTTGGCGCAGTGCTCTTTCAATGCCGGATCGATAGCCTGCCAAGGCTCGATCCGGCATCTCGTTACCGTATCGTCCTCTGACTCTTTTTTTCGAGCCTCGCCATGTTGCCGGTGGTTCTGCAGACCCTGAGCGTCACCGCTCCGGTATTCGTGATGCTGTTCATCGGCGTCGCCTTGATGCGCCTGCGCTTGATCGATGCCTCATTCATCCATATGGCATCGACGCTGGTGTTCAAGGCCACGATGCCAACCCTGCTGTTCCTCTCGGTCATCAAAGCGGACCTGAGCGCTGCGCTACAGCCAGGGCTGCTCATCTACTACGTCGCCGCTACGGTGGGTGGGTTTCTACTGGCGTGGGTTTGGGCGATCTGGCGCTGTCCGGTTGCCGATCGCGGCGTCTACGTTCAGGGTGCGTTTCGCGGCAATAACGGTGTAGTGGGGCTGGCATTGGCGACCAGCCTCTATGGAGACTATGGGCTGTCCCTCGGCGGTGTGCTGGCTGGTCTTGTGATCCTCTTGTACAACAGCCTGTCCGCTGTGGTGCTGGCCATCTATAGCCCGGACGGGGAGGCCGATGCGGGGGCGATCATTCGCAGCATCTTGCGTAACCCTTTGATCATCGGCGTGACGGCGGCGATACCTTTCGCCTACTGGCAAATCGCGCTGCCCGACTGGCTGATGACGTCTGGGCAGTATTTCGCTCAGCTGACCCTGCCGCTGGCTCTGATCTGCATCGGCGGCACGCTGTCGATCTCCGTGCTGCGCGAGAGCAGCAACGTTGCGATGAGCTCGAGCTTGATGAAAATGGTCTGGTTCCCTGCGTTGGCTACGCTGGGTGCCTGGCTATGCGGCTTTCGAGGCGCCGAGCTGGGCATCCTGTTCCTTTACTTCGGCTGCCCGACCGCATCTTCCAGCTTCGTCATGGCACGTGCGGTCAATTCCAATCACCAGCTGGCCGCAACCATCATCGTCATCACCACGCTTGGCGCAGCGCTGACCATCAATGTCGGATTGTTCCTGCTGGGTTGGGCCGGCTGGATCTGACCAGCCGGCCCTATGCGTCAGGTGCGCTGGGTCTTCCAGGCCCGACCGGAGATCACCAGCAAGGTCACCATGGTCAGAGGTACTACGTAGCCGATCATCGCGTCTCCGAAAACCTCAGCCAAAGGCCGGCCGGTGCTGATCAGCACCAGGTAGACGGTATAGGCGACGTAGTACGCGACGAAAAGCAGACCTTCCCAACGATTGATGGCGTAACCGGTAAAGAAGATCGGCAGGCAGGCCAGGGCGACGGCGATCATGACCGGGAAGTCGAAAGCCAATGCATTGGCAGCCACGCCGATCGCATCGGGTGATACCAGCGAGGCCAGCCCCAGCACGCAGAGCAGGTTGAAGATATTGCTGCCGACGATGTTGCCAACCGCGATATCACGCTCGCCGCGTATGGCCGCGAGGATCGAGGTGGCCAGTTCCGGTAGCGAGGTGCCGATGGCGATTACCGTCAGCCCGATGACCAGTTCCGACAGTCCCAGTGCGCGAGCCAGGGACACGGCGCCTTCCACCAGAAAATTCGAGCCGGTCACCAGCAGAACCAGACCGGCAGCGACCAGCCCGGTGTTGATCAAAGAAGCGTAAGGCTTGGGTGTTTCGTCGACGCCGAACTCCTTGGCGAACTCGTCGTCGGCTGTTGCCTCTGCATTGGCGCGGCGGCTGCTGATGATCAGAAACGCCGTGTAGGCGATCACCGCAGAAAACAGCAGTGCGCCGTCAAGGCGGCTAAGCGAGCCATCCCAGGCCAAGGCGTAGGTGACCAGACTGGCCCCGATCATGATCGGCACGTCGAGTCGAATCAGCTGGCGGGAGACGATCAGCGGCGCGACCAGCGATGTCACGCCCAGAATCAGCAGAACGTTGGCGATGTTGCTGCCGAGCACGTTGCCGATGGCGATGTCACCGCTGCCGTTGAGGGCGGCCTGCACGCTGACTGCGGTTTCCGGTGCGCTGGTGCCAAAAGCCACCACGGTGAGGCCGATGATCAGCGGCGGGATACCGAACTGAGCGGCCAGTTTTGCGGCGCCACGGACCAGTACCTCAGCCCCAGCCACGAGCAGTACCAGACCGGCTATCAAGTAAACAAAGGTCATCGCGGACACGATGGGTAACTCCAAATGGGACAGGAAACGAGGGGGCTTAGCGCTGGTGTTTCCAGGCGCGCAGAAAGATCACCAAAAGCGTGATGGCGGTCAAGGGCAATACGTACCAAGTCATTGCATGGCGCAGCAGGTTGATCGCCGGTAGGCCAGTGGAAAACATGATGAGGTAGAGCGTATAGGCGACGTAGTAGCCAAAGAACATCGTGCCTTCCCAGCGGTTGATCCGGTAACCGGAGAAAAAGATCGGCAGGCAGGCGGCGAACACGGCAAGCATCACGGGCAGATCGAACGCCAGCGCATTGGGCGAAATGGACAGACCTTCAGGCGAAATTGCAGCACCGGCACCTAGCACCAGCAACAGGTTGAAGATGCAACTGCCTACGATATTGCCCACGGCGATGTCGCGTTCGCCGCGATAGACCGCCAGCAGCGAGGTCGCGAGTTCGGGCATGGATGTCCCAACAGCTATTACGGTCAGGCCGATGACCAGTTCTGACAATCCCAGCGTCCGAGCCAAAGCCACCGCGCCCTCGATGAGCAGGTTTGAACCCAGAATCAGCAAACCCAGACCGACCAGCACCAGGGTCAGTTGAAGAACCCAGCCGAGCGGCTCGGCGTTACGGTCTGGGCCATATTCGTCTCGAAATTCGTCAGCCTGAACGCGTGCTTCCCGCTTGCTGGCGATCACCAGAAAGCCCGTATAGAGCAGCAGCAATGCGAGCAGGATCAATCCGTCAAGCTGGCTGATGCGGCCATTCCACGCCAGCGCGAAGGTCAGCAGGCCTGCGCCGATCATCACGGGTACGTCGAGGCGCACCAATTGTCGAGACACCACCAACGGCGCGACCAGCGCCGAAAGACCGAGGATGAGGAGGATGTTGGCAATGTTGCTTCCGATCACATTGCCGACTGCGATATCGCCGCTGCCGTTCAGCGAGGCCTGGATGCTCACCGCCGTCTCAGGTGCGCTGGTACCGAACGCGACGACGGTCAAGCCAATGATCAGTGGCGAAATGCCGAAGCGTGCAGCCAATTTGGAGGCGCCTCGTACCAGCGCTTCGGCGCCAGCAACCAGCAGCACCAGGCCGCCGATCAGGTAGGCCAGGGTCATCAAACTCATCAGTGTTCCTTAGAAAGCAATTCGGCAATCAGTCCAGTGTTTCGATCCTTACTGGCGCGATACCGTCTTCGAGCAGATCGATTCGATTCGCCGCCACTCGTGAGAGATCTATGATCCGGCCCGGCTTGAAAGGCCCGCGATCATTGATGCGTACGGTGACCTGCTTGCCGTTCTCCAGGTTGGTGACTTCCACGCGCGTGTCGAAGGGAAGCGTCTTGTGTGCGGCCACCAGCTCGTTCTGGTTGAAGGTCTCGCCGCTTGCGGTTTCCTTGCCTTGAAAACTGCGAGCGTAGTAAGAAGCCTTGCCTTTCTGGACAACGGTGCTTTCGGTGGCATCCGCCTCTGGTGACTCGGAACAACCAGCGGCGAGGGCGAGCAGGATCGGAGCGGTCAGCATTCGGGTTTGCATAAGCAATCCTTCCTGAACGGATCAGGCTGCGGTTACGGGTTCAATCTCGTCAGTGTTGGATCGTCAACGGGCGCGGCCGTTCACTCGGTCATGAAGTTGCGGCGGGCGAGGTTGGCTTTGGTAAAGGAACGGGCCCTGTCGGGCCCGTATCGGTCAGCCTTCCAGCTTGCTCTTGAGCAACTGGTTGACCTGAGCGGGGTTGGCTTTGCCTTTCGAGGCCTTCATGGCCTGACCGACAAAGAAACCAAACATCTTGCCGCGTTTGGCTTCGTCGCTGGCGCGGTACTGCTCGACCTGCTCAGCATTGGCAGCCAGGACTTCATCCAGCATCTTTTCGATCGCACCAGTGTCGGTGACCTGCTTGAGGCCCTTCTTTTCGATGATCTCATCGGCCGAGCCTTCGCCGGCCGCCATCGCTTCGAAGACCATCTTGGCGATCTTGCCGCTGATGGTGTTGTCCTTGATGCGCTGAATCATGCCACCCAGTTGCTCGGCTGAAACCGGCGACTGCTCAATACCCAGGTTGTCCTTGTTGAGCAGGCTCGACAGTTCGCCCATCACCCAGTTGGCGGCCAGCTTGGCGTCGCCGCAGACGCGCTGAACTGCTTCGAAGTAATCAGCCATCTCACGGCTGGCGGCCAGCACATCCGCGTCATAGGCGGACAAGCCGAACTCGCGCTCGAAGCGCTCGCGCTTCTCGACCGGCAATTCCGGCAGGCTGGCGCGCACTTCGTCGAGAAAGCTCTGTTCGATAACCACTGGCAGCAAGTCTGGGCAGGGGAAGTAGCGGTAGTCGTTGGCTTCTTCCTTGCTGCGCATGGAACGGGTCTCGTCCTTGTTCGGGTCGTACAGGCGGGTTTCCTGCGCCACTTTGCCGCCGTCTTCGATCAGCTCGATCTGGCGCTGGACCTCGTGGTTGATCGCCTTCTCGATAAAGCGGAACGAGTTGACGTTCTTGATTTCGGCGCGGGTACCGAACTCGGTCTGGCCTTTGGGGCGTACCGATACGTTGCAGTCGCAGCGCAGCGAGCCTTCGGCCATGTTGCCGTCACAGATGCCGAGGTAGCGCACGAGTGCGTGGATGGCTTTGACATAAGCCACCGCCTCCTTAGCGCTGCGAATGTCTGGCTCGGACACGATCTCCAACAGCGGTGTGCCTGCGCGGTTCAGGTCGATGCCGCTCATGCCCTGGAAGTCTTCGTGCAGGCTCTTGCCGGCGTCCTCTTCCAGGTGCGCGCGAGTGATGCCGATGCGGCGGGTTGTGCCGTCTTCCAAGGTGATGTCCAGATAACCCTTGCCGACGATGGGGTGGTCCATCTGGCTGGTCTGGTAACCCTTGGGGAGGTCTGGGTAGAAATAGTTCTTGCGGGCAAAGACGTTTTTGTCAGCGATCTCGGCGTCAATCGCCAAGCCGAACTTGCAGGCCATGCGCACGGCCTCGGCGTTGAGCACGGGCAGGGTGCCGGGCATGCCGAGGTCGACCAGGCTGGCCTGGGTGTTGGGCTCGGCACCGAAAGTCGTTGCGCTGCCCGAAAATATTTTCGATTGAGTCGCGAGCTGTGCGTGGATTTCCAGCCCGATCACGGTTTCCCATTGCATGTGTTCGTCCTCAGAATCCGCTCGGTGCTTGTTTATGCCACTCGGTGACCTGCTGGTACTGGTGGGCAACGTTGAGCAGGCGGCTTTCCTGGAAATATGGGGCCAGCAACTGCACGCCCACCGGCAGGCCATCGATGAAGCCAGCCGGCATGGACAGGCCCGGGATGCCCGCGAGGTTGGCGGTGATGGTGTAGATGTCTTCGAGGTACGCCGACACCGGGTCGTTGTTCTTCTCGCCAAGCTTCCAGGCCAGGTTCGGCGTGGTTGGGCCGAGGATCACATCGACTTCGTCGAAGGCACTGACGAAGTCGTTCTTGATCAGTCGGCGAATTTTCTGCGCTTTCAGGTAGTAGGCGTCGTAGTAGCCGGCGGACAAGGCATAGGTGCCGACCATGATCCGACGGCGAACTTCGTCGCCGAAGCCTTCGGCACGGGAACGCTTGTAGAGGTCGGTCAGGTCTACGGGGTTCTCGCAGCGGTAGCCGAAGCGCACGCCGTCGAAGCGTGACAGGTTCGAAGAGGCCTCGGCTGGCGCGATCACATAATAAGAAGGGATCGCGTGCTGCATGTTTGGCAGGCTTATTTCCTTCACGGTGGCACCGAGCTTCTTCAACTCCTCGACGGCCGCCATCACTGCATCCGCGATCTTGGCGTCCAAACCGTTTCCGAAATACTCCTTCGGCAGGCCGATACGCAGCCCAGAGAGTGGCTTGTCCAGCGAGGCTAAATAGTCATCGAGTGGCTGATCGACGCTGGTCGAATCCTTCGGGTCGAAGCCGGCCATGGCGCCCAACATCAAGGCACAGTCTTCTGCCGTGCGGGCAATCGGGCCGCCCTGGTCGAGGCTGGAGGCGTAGGCAATCATGCCCCAGCGCGAAACGCGGCCGTAGGTGGGCTTGAGGCCAGTCAGGTTGGTCAGCGCTGCAGGTTGGCGGATCGAACCGCCAGTGTCGCTGCCGGTGGCGGCAGGCAACAGGCGCGCCGCGACGGCTGCTGCGGAACCGCCGGACGAGCCGCCCGGTACGCGGCTCATGTCCCAGGGGTTTTTCACTGCGCCGTAGTAGCTCGACTCGTTGGCCGAGCCCATGGCGAATTCGTCCATGTTCAGCTTGCCCAGCGAGACTGCGCCCGCAGCGGAGAGGCGCTCGACGACGGTGGCGTCGTAGGGTGCTTGAAAGTTGTCGAGAATCTTCGAGCCGCAGCTGGTGCGTATGCCCTGCGTGCAGAACAAATCCTTGTGGCCGATGGGCGCCCCTAGCAGCGCACCACTTTCACCATTGGCACGGCGCGCGTCAGCGGCTTTGGCCTGGGCGATGGCCTGCGCTTCAGTGACGGTGATAAAGCTGTTGAGTTGTGGATCGAGCTGCTGGATGCGGGTCAGCAGGGCGCGGGTCAGCTCTTCGGCCGAGAACTGTTTATCAGCCAGTGCGCGAGCAATCTCTGCAAGGGTAAATTGATGCATGTCGGCGTCCTTCATTACTCGATCACCCTCGGAACCAGGTACAGGCCATCTTCTACGGCTGGGGCAATGGCCTGGTAGGCATCGCGCTGGTTGGTTTCGGTGACCGTGTCGGCGCGCAGGCGTTGGCTGGTCTCCAGCGGGTGGGCCAGAGGCTCGATGCCAGTGGTGTCAACGGCCTGCATGCGATCGATCAGGCCGAGGATGTTGTTCAAGGTCTCGGTGGTGCGGGGCAGGTCGTCTTCATTCAGACCCAGGCGGGCCAGATGAGCGATCTTTTCCACCTCGGAGCGTTCAAGCGCCATCGGAATTCTCCAGCGGGAAGCGAGTCGGGTGCCTTTCGTCGGCAAAGCGCGGCGAGTGGCGGCGGGTTCGAGTCGCAGCGGTGGGCATTCGAGCCCGGAAAAGCCGTCAATCTTACATGCCTGAGGGGCTTCTCGGTAGCGCAGCTGCGGCTTGCGGGGTTTTTCAAGGATGGCTGCATTTCGCGCAGTGGCTCACGTATGCCCCGATAACCGCGGACTCTCGCCTTGCCCTAACTTCGCACCATTGTTAGAGTTTGCGGCACTTTTTTCCCCACGCGTTTGCCCCAGGGCCCTTTTCCCATGTTCAAGAAACTGCGTGGCATGTTTTCCAGCGATTTGTCGATCGACCTGGGCACTGCCAATACCCTTATTTATGTGCGCGATCGCGGCATCGTCCTGAACGAGCCTTCGGTCGTTGCCATCCGTACCCATGGCAACCAGAAGAGTGTTGTCGCTGTGGGTACCGACGCCAAACGCATGCTTGGTCGTACCCCGGGTAACATCAACGCCATCCGCCCAATGAAAGATGGCGTCATTGCCGACTTCAGCGTCTGCGAAAAGATGCTCCAGTACTTCATCAACAAGGTTCACGAAAACAGCTTCCTGCAGCCCAGCCCTCGCGTGTTGATCTGCGTCCCCTGCAAATCCACCCAGGTTGAGCGTCGTGCGATTCGCGAATCCGCTTTGGGCGCGGGCGCGCGTGAAGTGTTCCTGATTGAAGAGCCCATGGCCGCTGCCATCGGTGCCGGTCTGCCAGTAGACGAAGCACGTGGCTCCATGGTTGTGGATATCGGTGGCGGCACCACTGAAATTGCGCTGATTTCGCTGAATGGCGTGGTTTACGCCGAATCCGTTCGCGTCGGTGGTGACCGTTTCGACGAATCCATCGTGACCTATGTGCGCCGCAATTACGGCAGCCTGATCGGTGAGTCCACCGCCGAGCGCATCAAGCAGGAAATCGGTACCGCCTTTCCCAGCAGCGACATCCGTGAAGTCGACGTCCGTGGTCGCAACCTGGCCGAAGGCGTGCCGCGTAGCTTCACCCTCAATTCCAATGAGGTTCTCGAAGCGCTGCAGGAGTCCTTGGCTACCATCGTCCAAGCGGTCAAGAGTGCGCTGGAACAGTCCCCACCAGAGCTCGCTTCCGATATCGCCGAGCGTGGTCTGGTCCTGACGGGCGGCGGCGCGCTGCTGCGTGATCTGGACAAGCTGCTGGCGCAGGAAACCGGTTTGCCGGTCATCGTCGCTGAAGAGCCGCTGACCTGCGTAGCGCGTGGCGGCGGCCGTGCGCTGGAAATGATGGACCGTCACGCCATGGACCTGCTTTCCACCGAGTGACCCAGAAGCGGTAAGCTCCAAGCGACAAGCCGAAAGCAGGGCTCTGCTCTCGGCTTGTCGCGTTTAGTTTGAAGCCTGCAGCTGCGAGGATCCCTCCATCAAGCCACTATTCGCAAAAGGACCCCTGCTCGGTGTGCGCCTGCTGGTGCTCGCTGTGCTTTGTGTTGCGCTGATGGTGGTGGATGCGCGTTTCGATACCTTGAAGCCGCTGCGCAGCCAGATGGGACTGGTTCTCACGCCTTTCTACTGGCTGGCCGACCTGCCGGTGCGCACCTGGCAGCGCGCCACCGAGCAGATCAGCAGCAGCACCAGCCTGGTGGCCGAAAACGAGAAGCTCAAGGCCGAAGCATTGCTCATGCAGCGGCGTCTGCAAAAGCTCGCGATGCTGACGGAGCAGAACGTGCGCCTGCGTGAGCTGCTCAATTCTGCCGCGCTGGTTGATGACAAGGTGATTGTCAGTGAGCTGATCGGCCTGGACCCGAACCCGTTCACGCATCGCATCCTGATCGACAAGGGCGAGCGCGACGGCGTGTTTCTTGGCCAGCCAGTGCTTGATGCCAGCGGGCTGATGGGGCAGGTCGTCGAGGTCATGCCCTATGCCGCACGCGTGCTGCTGCTGACGGATGTGACCCATAGCATCCCGGTGCAGGTCAATCGCAACGGATTGCGCGCCATCGCGGTCGGTACGGGCAGCCCCGACTATCTAGAGTTGCGCCATGTCGCCGAAACGGCAGACATCAAGGAAGGCGATCTTCTGGTCAGTTCCGGTTTGGGGCAGCGCTTTCCCAGTGGCTATCCGGTTGCCCAGGTTACTGAGGTGGTGCGGGGCTCCGGTCAACCCTTCTTGATCGTTCGTGCCATTCCCACCGCCATGCTCAACCGCAGCCGCTACCTGCTGCTGGTGTTCAGTGACTCGAGAACACCTGAAGAGCGGGCCACTGCTGCTGCCCAGGCCCAGGAATCCGCCGACCGCCAGGCAGAAGAGGGAGCAGCTGCTGAAAGTCCTGCATCAGAGTCGCCGGCTTCCGTCGAGCCCGCCGCATCGACATCGACCGATGCGCCGATGCCAGCTCCAGCTCCAGCTCCAGCGCCGGAACCGGAGGAACGGCCATGATCCACGGTCGTTCAAACAACGGTTGGGTTATCTGGCTGTCGCTGTTGTTGGCGCTGCTGCTCAGCGTGGCTCCCATGCCCCAGAGTTTCGGCCTGGCACGTCCGCTCTGGCTCGGCATGTTCATCGCCTACTGGGCAATTGCCCTGCCTCATCGTGGCGGCATGGCGGCGGCTTTTTTCTTTGGACTGATGCTGGACGTGCTGTCCGGGACTCTGCTTGGGCAGAACGGTCTGCCGCTGCTGCTGATTATCTTTCTGGTGCTGAGTTTGCAGCAGCGCCTACGCATGTTCCCGTTGCTGCAGCAAAGCTTGGTGCTGCTGGTGATCCTCGGCATCGGGCAATTGGTGCAGCTGTGGCTCAACACCCTGACCGGAAATCGTCCACCGACACTGTTGTTCCTCGTCCCCGTGCCGGTGAGTGCACTCTTCTGGCCTTGGGTTTTCGTCGCGCTGGAATGGGCGCGGCGGCGCTTCAACGTTTACTGAGCCTTCCGTCGACGCTGGACGGCTTTCGGTCGTTGTCCGGATATGTGAATCTGCTGCTCTCGTCCACCAAGGAGCCGGCATGCCCACTTTGTTTCTCGCATCCGCGTCGCCACGACGCCGTGAATTGCTGACCCAGATCGGCGTTCCATTCTCACTTCTTTCTGTTTCCATCGACGAAACGCCCAGCGCGGCGGAAACGCCTGACGACTATGTTCAGCGCTTGGCGCGGGAGAAGGCCTTGGCCGGCCTGTCACTCGTCAGCGACGGCTCGGCCTGTGTATTGGGTGCAGACACTACGGTGGTACTGGATCAGCGAATCCTGGGCAAACCAGTCGACAAGGCCGATGCGCTGGCAATGTTGGAGGCATTATCCGGACGTGAGCACCGGGTCATGACGGCCGTTGCGATAGCTAATAAATCGGGTTGCGAGGTGCGTCTGGTTACCAGTCGGGTGCGCTTCCGTCCGATCAGTGTCGACGAAGCTGAGGCGTACTGGGCCAGCGGCGAACCGCAGGATAAGGCCGGCAGTTACGCGATTCAGGGCTGGGGCGCGGTCTTCGTCAGTGCGCTGGAAGGCAGCTATTCGGCCGTGGTCGGGCTGCCGTTGTGTGAAACAGCCCAGCTGGTCGAGGCATACGGAGTTCCGTACTGGTGTAAAAGCTCGGTATAGAGCCTGTGGCTTGGCGGCTTATGCCGTTAGAATCGAGGCAACTCGTCAGCTTCGGCTGCTATCCCCACCGCCATCGGCCGAGAATAATAATGAGCGAAGAAATCCTGATGAACATCACCCCCATGGAGTCACGGGTGGCGGTGGTGGAAAACGGTGTCCTGCAGGAGGTGCATGTCGAGCGCACCCAGCGCCGGGGCATCGTTGGCAACATCTACAAAGGCAAGGTGGTGCGGGTGCTGCCCGGCATGCAGGCGGCTTTCGTCGATATCGGACTGGAGCGCGCAGCCTTCATCCATGCTTCGGAGATTTCCAGTCGTGAGGGTAACGCTGTCGAACCTATCAGTGCCTTGGTCCATGACGGGCAGGCGCTGGTCGTGCAAGTCACCAAGGACCCGATCGGTACCAAGGGCGCACGGCTGACGACTCAGTTGTCGATCCCTTCGCGCTACCTCGTGTACATGCCCAAAACCAGCCATGTCGGGATTTCTCTGCGTATCGAGGATGAAGGCGAGCGCGAGCGACTCAAGCAAGTTGTGGCTGAGTGCGTTGCGGCAGAAGGCATCAAGGAAACAGGTGGCTTCATTCTGCGCACCGCAGCGGAGGGGGCCGGCAGTGATGAGATCCTGATGGACATCCGCTACCTGCGCCGCTTGTGGGAACAGATCGATGGGCAAATGAAAACCGCCGGCGCGCCTTCGGTCATCTATGAAGACCTGTCGCTGGCCATGCGCACCCTGCGGGATCTGGTCAATCCTCGCATCGAGAAGATTCGCATCGACTCGCGGGAGAACTTTCAGAAGGTCAGCCAGTTCGTCGGCGAGCTCATGCCCGAGCTTGGTGAGCACCTTGAGCATTACCCCGGTGAGCGGCCGATCTTCGACCTGTACAGCGTGGAGGACGAAATACAGAAAGCGCTCGAGCGTAAGGTCATGCTCAAGTCCGGCGGTTATCTGATCATTGACCCGGCCGAAGCGATGACCACGATCGACGTCAACACCGGCGCCTTCGTCGGTCATCGCACCCTCGAAGAAACCATTTTCAAGACTAACCTCGAGTCCGCGACAGCCATTGCACGTCAGCTGCGCCTGCGTAACATCGGCGGAATCATCATCATCGATTTCATCGACATGGAGGACGAGGAGCATCGACGCCAGGTGCTGCGAACGCTGGAAAAGCAGCTGGAGCGCGATCACGCCAAAACCAACATCATCGGCATCACCGAACTTGGGCTGGTGCAGATGACCCGCAAGCGCACCCGCGAGAGCCTTGAGCAGGTGCTGTGCGAGCCGTGCATGTGTTGCCAGGGGCGGGGCAAGTTGAAAACCCCTGAAACCGTCTGCTACGAGATCTTCCGTGAAATTCTCCGCGAGGCCCGCGCTTACCAGCCCGAGGGTTATCGGGTGCTGGCGAACCAGAAGGTTATCGACAGGCTGCTCGATGAGGAATCGGGCAACGTTGCCGACCTTGAAAGCTTCATCGGCCGCTCGATCAAATTCCAGGTCGAGACCATGTATTCCCAGGAACAGTACGACGTGGTGCTGCTCTGAAGAGAGGCAAGCCTGACCGTTCGGGCCTAGGTGTGCGGGGCGTTTCCGTATGAGTCGGCTCTTGGCTTTCGTACTCGCCGCATTGCGCCGCAGTCTCTGGCTGGGTGCAATGGGCCTGATATTACTTGCGCTCTACGTGAGCCTTGGCCGGCAGCTGGTGCCGCTGGCGGCTGAATATCGCCTTGAGGTACAGAGCGCCGCTCGTGACCTGCTCAAAATGCCGGTTACGCTCGGAGAGCTGGAAGGCCGTTGGCAGGGGTTATCTCCGCAGTTGGTGGCGCACAACGTGATGCTTGGTGTAGGCGACGGGGCGGTACGGCTGGATCGCTTGGCACTGGTCCCTGACGTTTCTGGCAGTCTTGTGGCGCGACAGCTGAAGCTGGACACCGTGGAGTTTGCCGGCCTTCACCTCAGTCTGGTGCAAACCGCTGACGGTGAGTGGCGGGTGGATGGGCTGCCTGAGCGTGGCGATCAGCCGCCGCCGGATCTGCAGAAGCTGGTCACCCAGTTGCAAAGCGTCGGGCGTCTGCGGCTGCTGGACAGCCAATTTACCGTCGAGGCTCGCGGTGAAGCACCGTTAACCCTGACCTATGCCAACCTTCAGTTGCGAACCCAAGGACAGCGTCTTTGGCTGGACGGCCGCCTTTTGCTACCTGACGGCCAGCCGCTGAGCTTGCATGCCGAGGCGCGGGTTCAGCCGAGCGACTGGCTGGGGAGTAGAGTAGAACTGTACCTCAGCCTGCCGCAGAGTGATTGGGCCGCCTGGTTGCCAGCGAGTCTGACGGGCAGCTGGAACCTCGAACAACTCCAGGCGGGTGGCGAGATGTGGTACGAGTGGCGCGACCGCGGCTTGTCCCGGGCGGTGGCTCGGCTAAATGCACCGGCTTTGCGGCTGGGTCGGCTGTCCCGTGATCCGGTTCAGATGAATGATCTTGTGGCCAACGCCTACCTTGATCGCGCGAGCGATGGCTATCGACTCCAACTTGACGGCTTGGCTTTTACATTCGAAGAAAAACGTTGGCGCGATACGACGTTGGTCGCCAGGCAAGGCATGGCCGATGGCAGTTGGCATCTGCTGGCTGACCGAATCGCTGTCGCCCCGGTGGCTGAGCTGGTCCACGCAATGATGCCGTTGCCGGAGCTGGCCAATGACTATCTGCGAGGTCTTGCGCCCAGCGGAACGCTGCGTAATCTGCAGCTCGACTACCGGCCTGCGCTGGGCGGCGATCAGCGTCTATCGTTCACTGCCAATCTAGATGCGATCCGTATCGCTGCGCATCAATGGGTTCCGGCGATACGCAATGTAAGCGGCGCGGTAAAAGGCGATCTGGGTGGTGGAGAGCTGCGCTTTGACAACCGCGATTTCGAGCTTCATCTGGCCAAGCTGTTTCCCCGTCCCTGGGACTACCGGCGTGCCCGTGGCACCTTTCGTTGGACCCTTGATGATGAGGCGGCCACCCTTGCTGCTCCTTACTTGCAGGTGGAGGGCGAAGAAGGCGATATCGCCGGTGATTTCCTGATACGTCTAATGCGAGATCCCGCGGCAGAAGACTACATGGACCTGCGTGTCGGGCTCTCGGATGGAGATGCGCGCTTCACCGAGAAATATCTGCCGACACGTTCGCCGGCGCTAAGCCCGGCTTTGACCGAATGGCTCAATACGGCGATTCGCGGCGGCACCGTTGAGCAGGGTTACTTCGAGTATCAGGGGGCGCTGGCCGGCGGAGCGGATGCCACAGCGCGCAGCCTGAGCCTGTATTTCAAGGTCAAAGACGCCGAGCTGGCGTTTCAGCCCGGTTGGCCAGTGCTGCGTGAAGGGCGCGGAGAGGTGCTCATCGAGAACAGCGGCGTGCGCGTGCGCCTCGCCGAAGCCCGGATGCTCGACAGCCGCGTGCACGACGCCACGGCTGAAATTCTCCGCAATCATGACGGCCAGGTTCCTAGGCTTGATATCGATGGGCAGGTGGACGGCCATGTTCGGGATGCGTTGACCCTGATGCAGGTGGCGCCCATCGGCACAAACGGGATATTCGCCGACTGGCGAGGCGATGGGCCCCTGAACGGTACGCTCAGACTGGGGATTCCGCTGGCAAAAGGCGGACAGCCTCAGGTTGACGCCGAGTTTTCCACCGCCGATGCCTCACTGTTTGTTGCACAGGCCAATCTGCAGGTTGACGGGTTAGGGGGTGACTTTCGCTATGAAAGCGAGCGCGGGTTCAGCGCGAAGACGTTCAGTGGCCAAACCCTGGACAGTGCGATCAAGGGCAGGGCGACGGCGACCGGCGCGCCGGGCACGCCATCCACGCGAATCGAGGCGGCAGGAACAGTAGGTGTGTCACCCCTGTTGGCATGGCGAAAGATCGAACAGCCCGTTCCCGTTTCCGGGCAACTACCCGTTCGGTTGAGTCTCTTTCTGAGCAGCGCTGACAATCATCTGCAGGTTGATTCTTCACTATTGGGAACCTCTCTGACGTTGCCGGAACCCTTCGGTAAATCAGCTGGGGATCGGCGCGACACCACATTGCGAATGACCTTTGGCGGTGAGCGACAACGCTATACGCTCCGATATGACGCGCTTGCAGCCCTCACCTTTGTTGCGCCAGGTGAAAACTGGCGCGAGGGGGGCGGTGAGCTGGTGCTGGGTGGCGCCGCAGCGAACCTGCGCACCGACCAAGGATTTTACGTGCGTGGCAGCGTGCCGCGGTTTGATTTGAGCGAGTGGCAGGCGTTGAGTGATCAATATGCAGGCGCCGCGACAAACCCAGGTAGCTCGATGTTAAGACGAGCTCAGCTCGAGATAGGCGTTTTCTCCGGATTCGGCACCGAGGTTGATGATCTTCGTGTTGACCTGCGGCGTCGTTCTGAGGGGTGGCTGCTTCGCTTGCAGAGCGAGACTGTGGCTGGGGATGTCCGCTTGCCAGATGCCGAGGACAGGCCGATCGTGCTGGACCTTTTGCACTTGCGCTTTCCCGCAGCCGAGCCAAAGGAAGGTGACGCGCCGCCGCAGGATCGCTTGGCCGGCGTCGATCCAAAGGATCTGCCAGCAGTGGATATCTCGGTAGATGGGTTGTTTCTGGACAATGAACGGTTGGGCGCGGGTGCATTGAAAATGCGCCCCAGCGCCGAGGGGGTCTCATTTCAGAACGTCGACCTGGATCTCAAGGGGATCAAGCTCAGCGGAAGCGGCGGATGGAACGGTCCAAGGACCACTTACAAGGGGCGGCTTGAGGGTGGCAATCTGGCCGATGTATTGCAGGCCTGGGGGTTTGCTCCTTCGACCACAAGCGAGGACTTCAGGCTGGACGTGGATGGGGGCTGGTCCGGCTCACCGGCCTTCTTCGCCTTGAATCGATTCTCTGGCCGGCTCGACGCCCGGTTGCGTAAAGGTCAGCTCAGGGAGGTGGATGGCGGCGCGCAGGCGCTGCGGGTCTTCGGTCTGCTGAATTTCGACTCGATTGGTCGACGGCTGCGGCTGGATTTTTCCGATCTGTTCAGCAAGGGGTTGAGCTATGACCGAATCAAGGCCGAATTGCGTGCGACAGAGGGCGTTTACGTGACGGCTGAGCCGCTAACGGTCGCGGGGCCGTCCAGCAATCTGGAGCTAGACGGTCGGTTGGACCTTGTCGAGGATCGCATCGACGCCAAGCTGCTGGTGACACTCCCGGTCAGCAACAACCTGCCGTTGGCCGCGCTGATTGTCGGCGCGCCAGCCATCGGCGGCGCGCTGTTTGTGGTCGATAAATTGCTGGGCGATAAGGTCGCGCGTTTCGCGACGGTTCAATACAACGTCGAGGGGCCGTGGAAGTCGCCAAAAATTACCTTCGACAAACCTTTTGAAAAGCCCAACTGAGCCTCGTTCCGGCAGTCGGGAGCCGCGTCCAAGTGAGCACCTAACATGACCCTAGCGGTTATCCAGATGGCCAGCCAGGCCGACATCCTGGCGAATCTCGCCAACGCCAGGCGGCTTTTGGAAAGCGCCGCTGAAACGGGGGCGCAGCTTGCGGTGCTACCGGAAAACTTCGCGGCCATGGGCCGCGCCGATCTGCCAGCGGTCGGGCGCGCCGAAGCCGAGGGCGCGGGACCGATACTCCCGTGGTTGAAACAGGCGGCGATAGACCTCAGCTTATGGATAGTGGCCGGCACCTTGCCGTTGCCGGCCGATGGGCAGCCGCGTTCAAAGGTCAGGGCCTGCTCTCTGCTCGTTGATGATCAGGGGCAGCGGGTGGCGCGCTACGACAAGCTGCATCTATTCGACGCGCAGGTCAGCGATTCACGCGGTCGCTACAGGGAGTCGGATGATTACGCGGCGGGCGATCGCCTGGTTGTGGTCGATACGCCGGTCGGTCGGCTGGGCATGAGCGTCTGTTACGACCTGCGTTTCGCCGAGCTGTATACGGCCCTGCGTCTGGCCGGAGCGGAGCTGATCAGCGTGCCATCGGCGTTCACTTCTGTGACTGGCCAGGCGCATTGGGAGATGTTGTTGCGTGCGCGGGCTATCGAGACGCAATGCTATATGCTGGCGGCAGCGCAGGGTGGCGAACACCCGGGCGGACGGTTGACCCACGGCCATTCGTCTATCGTGGATTACTGGGGGCGTGTGATAAGCGAGCAAGCTGTCGGCGAGGCTGCGTTGGTTGTCGGGCGAGACACGGCCGAGCAGGCGGCGACGCGTCAACGTATGCCGGTGGTGGATCATCGTCGTTTTACCGCGCCCCGTATCGTTTCGGGGACTTTGGAGTAGATATGAGTGAACTGTTGTTACCTGTCACCGAGCGTTTGCTGACCCCCGGCGGGCTGGGTCTCGATGATCTGCCCGAGTTGCTGGGCGAGTTGGCGGGCCCAGGGATCGACGCCGCCGATCTGTATTTCCAGGATCAGGTCACCGAATCCTGGGTGCTGGAAGATGGGATCGTGAAGGAGGGGGGCTTCCATCTCGAGCAGGGCGTGGGTGTTCGCGCGCTCTCCGGCGAGAAGACCGGTTTCGCCTACAGCAATGCAATCACCGCTGAAGCGCTACGGCAAGCCGCCGAAGCGGCGCGGTCAATCGCCAGAAGCGGTGAGCAGGGGCGCGTCAAGGTCCTTTCCAAAGCCGCTTTTTCGCCGCTGTACGGTCAGGATAGTCCGCTGGACGGGCTCGGCCGGGCGGAAAAGGTCGATCTGCTCAAGCGGATCGATGTTGCTACTCGGGCGCTGGACCCGCGTATCAAGCAAGTCACGGTAAGCCTGGCCGGCGTCTGGGAGCATATCCTTGTGGCTGGTCTGGACGGCGGCATGGCAGCCGACATACGTCCCTTGGTGCGCTTCAATGTCAGTGTCATCGTCGAGCAGAACGGGCGTCGCGAGCGCGGCGGCCAGGGCGGTGGCGGGCGTACCGGCTATGAGTATTTCCTCAGCGAGGACCGGGCGATGGGCTATGCCCGTGAGGCCCTGCGTCAGGCACTGGTGAATCTGGAAGCCATTGCCGCGCCCGCCGGCACGCTGCCAGTGGTGTTGGCACCGGGCTGGTCCGGGGTCTTGTTGCACGAGGCGGTAGGGCATGGGCTGGAGGGCGACTTCAATCGCAAGGGCAGTTCGGCCTATAGCGGCCGCATGGGCCAGCAGGTTGCGTCCAAGCTGTGCACTATCGTCGATGACGGCACGCTGGCCAATCGTCGTGGCTCGCTGAGCGTCGACGATGAAGGCACGCCGACCCAGTGCACCACGCTGATCGAGAACGGAATACTCAAGGGGTATATCCAGGACAAGCTCAACGCGCGCTTGATGGGGGTTGCCCCTACCGGAAACGGGCGTCGCGAGTCCTATGCGCACCTGCCCATGCCGCGGATGACCAATACCTACATGCTGGCGGGTGAAAGCGACCCGGAGGAGATCATCCGTTCGGTCAAGAAGGGCATCTACTGCGCGAGTCTTGGCGGTGGGCAGGTGGACATCACCAGCGGCAAGTTCGTGTTTTCGACCAGCGAGGCGTACCTGATCGAGGACGGCAAGATTACCGCGCCGGTGAAGGGCGCGACCCTGATCGGCAACGGACCGGAGGTAATGAACAGGGTTTCCATGGTGGGTAACGATCTGGCGCTGGACAGCGGCGTCGGTACCTGCGGAAAAGATGGCCAGTCGGTACCGGTCGGTGTAGGCCAGCCGACTGTGAAAATCGATGGGATCACAGTCGGAGGAACCGGGGCCTGACAGCGCTGTGCTGGGCGTGAGTAGGTTTGCGCTATTGGTTAGCGCAAACCTCGTTGGGTTTCGTCCAGCTCGCGGATGTATTTGAAAATCTTGCGGCTGGCCGCCGGCGGTTTGTTTCGCGCCGCTTCGTGCTGGGCATGACGGATGAGGCCACGCAGATGCTGACGGTCGGTTTCGGGATATTCGGTGACGAAGGCTTCGAGGGTCTCGTCGTTGCCCGCGATCAAGCGGTCGCGCCAGCGTTCCAGAGCGTGGAAGCGTTCGTTGTACTGGCGGGTCGAGGCATCAAGTTGGTCAACCAGGGCGAGGATGGCGTCGACATCCTGATCACGCATCAGCTTGCCGATGTATTGCAAGTGGCGTTTGCGGGCAATGTGCGCGGTGTGTTTTGACGCGTCAGCAAGCGCCTTGCGCAGTGCATCGGTAAGCGGCAGACGGTCTAGCACATCGGGTTTGAGGGTAGTGAGGCGTTCACCGAGATCCTGGAGAGCATGCAGTTCGCGCTTGACCTGGGTTTTGCTTTTTTCCTCGAAACCGTCGAGATCGGAAATATCAGACATGGGGCTGGTCCAGTAGGTAATGCCGCCATGATAACAGCAGCCTGGCGACGGGGCTCAGCCGAGCACCGCTGGCTGCAACTTGATCGAATCAGCGTTGGAGTATGTATGAGTGAAGTCGAGGGTATCGGTCCGCACGCGTTGCCAGGCTTGCGTGAACAGGTCGCGAAAATCCTAGAAGAGGCCAGCCGACAAGGGGCCAGTGCCTGTGAAGTCTCCGTCTCGATGGAGCAGGGCCTGTCGACGACGGTTCGTCAGCGCGAAGTGGAAACAGTCGAATTCAATCGCGATCAGGGCTTCGGTATCACGCTTTACGTCGGCCAGCGCAAAGGGTCGGCGAGCACCACCGGCAGCGGCGACGAAGCGGTCCGCGAAACCGTGGCAGCGGCGCTGGCGATTGCCAAACATGCGTCGGCCGACGAGTTCGCCGGGCTCGCCGACCCGGCACTGATGGCTCAAGATGTGCCGGATCTGGACCTTTATCATCCCTGGCAGATCGCCCCCGACCAAGCTATCGAGCTTGCGCTCAGCTGTGAGGCGTCGGCCTTCGCCACGGACAAACGCATTCTCAATGCCGACGGCACCAGCCTGAGCACGCACCAGGGCTGCCGCGGTTATGGCAACAGTAATGGCTTCATCGGGGCTTACTGCAGTTCGCGTCACAGCCTCAGCTGCGTGATGATCGCGGAGGCCGACGGACAGATGCAGCGGGATTATTACTACGATGTTTCGCGTGTGTCAGCTGACCTGGCCTCTGCTGAGTCGATTGGCCAGCGTGCTGCCGAGCGTGCCGTTCGCCGCTTGGGTGCGCGTCCCGTACCAACCTGCGATGTGCCGGTGCTGTTTTCTGCGGAGCTCGCTACGGGGCTGTTCGGGCACTTTCTTGCGGCGATTTCCGGGGGCAATCTCTATCGGCAATCATCCTATCTGGAAGGCGCCCTGGGGGAGGTGTTGTTTCCTGAATGGCTCAATCTGGACGAGCGACCGCATCTGCCTCGTGGTCTGGCCAGCTCGGCGTATGACAGCGACGGCTTGTCGACCTATGCCAAGCCGTTTGTCGAGAATGGCCAGCTGGTCTCCTATGTGCTGGGCACCTATTCAGGCCGCAAGCTAGGCATGCCCAGCACCGCCAATGCGGGCGGGGTGCACAACCTGTTCGTTACCCAGGGCTACGAGGACCAGGCTGAGCTTATCCGCCGTATGGGCCGAGGGCTGTTGGTCACCGAGTTGATGGGGCAGGGCTTGAATCTGGTGACAGGGGATTATTCGCGAGGTGCCGGCGGTTTCTGGGTTGAGAACGGAGAAATCCAGTTTCCGGTGCAGGAAGTCACCATTGCGGGCAATCTACGCGACATGTTCCGCCAGATCGTTGCGGTGGGTTGTGATGTTGAGCGGCGCAGTAGCATTCACACCGGATCGGTACTGATCGAGCGAATGAAGGTGGCGGGGCAGTAGCAATCATCTGCAAGCCGCATGCAGAGCAAAATCAGTTACGAGGAGACGCCGGAAGGTATCTGGCCTGAAGTACGGCCGCGGGTTGCGCGCCATTTGGCCTGCGCGCAAAAATTGTGGGTGGGGGGGGGGAGCCCGGCGAGCGCCGCGGGTGGGAGGGGGGGGTGGGGGGTGCCGGGGAGCGGGGTGGCGGTTGTGGGGG